>JAUNJZ010000007.1 GCA_030533085.1 Synergistaceae bacterium | reverse complement strand
GGCCGCTTTCGCTTGACCTGTAGCTGAGTGTCGGCTCTGCCGCGCCGTAGACTTTTTCCTGTCCCGCATCCGGCGTTATTGTCACGGCTTTGGCTGCGATTGTAAGCGAGCCTGTGTCGTAGCTTATATTGTAGTTGGCTGTTACGTCGCTATTGTTTGCCTTTATCGTCGCGGCGGATGGCGTTATTATGCCTGTTCCGGCATTTATTCTGTTCTGGGTCAGCGTTATGGCTGTGACGCTCGCTCCGTCGTTGAGGCCGCTTGCCGTTACATAGCTCGTTCCCTGACTGATGGGCGTGCCGTAGGTGACGGTCTGGGGGTTGGCTTTTATCGTCACGTTCTTTTTCTGGATGGTGAAGTTCGCGCTTGCCGTGCCGATGCAGTAGCCCCGGCCTGTTATTGTTACCGCGGCCGTTCCCGCGTTTATGTTGTTGGCATAGCTTACCATGTAGCCGGAGGGGTCTACGTCATTGCCGTTTACCCGCACCGTTACGGTCGGTTCTTTTGCCGTGCCGCTGTAGGTGAGGTCGGCGGAGGCTATTGTGACGACCGCGTTGTCGAGGCGCTCTGTTACTGTCACGGCGCAGCTCAGGTCGGCTGAGCGCGGCGACACGTCGGCGCTGCCGAATTTTTTCGCCGTTATAACGGCGCTGACTGTCAGCGGCGCTTTGCCTGCCGCGATTCCTGTCAGGCTGTCGCCGCTGAGCGCCGCGACTGCGCAGTCATAAGAGCTGACCGTTAAGCAGCCGCCGCTCACAGCAAGCGCCGACATGTCGGGATAGCAGACAAATACCGGCGAGAGCGTGCCATTGCCGTTTATCGTCAGGTCGCGGCTTGATATGAGAACTGTCGTGACGATATTATCCGTTGAGGCGAGCGATACTACGTCGCTGCTGCTGCCGCCGGTGTTCCAGCCGACAGCGGCGTTTGCCGTGCTATTGAGCCAGCCGCAGTTCGTTATCGCGCCGGCGTTCTGCCCCACGACGCCGCCGACATAACTATTACCACTGCCGCTGACGCCGCCGCTGTTCGCGCTGTTCGTTATACTACTGTTAGGTGAGTTAGCTCCCGCGACGCCGCCTGCATAATAACTACTGCCGCTGTTGACGACGCCGCCGATATTCGCACAGTTCGATATCGTGCCTATGAAGTTATACCCCACGACGCCGCCTGCATAATAATCACTGCCGCTGTTGACGACGCCGCCGCTGTTCGCGCTGTTCAATATTGTGCCTTCGCGGTTATACCCCGCGACGCCGCCGGCATAACTATCACCACTGCCGCTGACGCCGCCGCTGTTCGCGCTGTTCGATATTGTGCCTCCGTTCGACCCCGCGACGCCGCCGACAAAGCGTAGAGCACCGCCGGCGGAGCTGACGCTGGCGCTGTTCTCGCAGTTCGATATCGTGCCGTAGTAGTTGTTATACCCCACGACGCCGCCGACATAGTTATTGGAGGCGCTGTTGACGTTGGAACTGATTCTGCCGAGGCTCTCGCAGTTCGATATTGTGCCTCCGTTCGACCCCGCGACGCCGCCGACACAGTGGTCGCCGACGCCGGTGACATTGCCGTTCACATTTATATCGCAGCTGACGGTGAGGTCGCGCACGACGCCGCCGCCGTCTATCTGGCCAAAGAAACCGGCGGTCACCGGGGCGCCGTTTATTCCGTAATTGACTCTATAGCCGCCGCCGTCGAATGTTCCGGCGTACTCAAGGCTGCCGTTGGCAATGGGAATCCAATTGCCGCCGCCGAGGTCTATATCGGCGGTTAGCTTCGCGTCAGATGAGGCAGGGATAGTTTCGCTGTTTATGCTATCGCGGAACCATGTGAGGTCGCCGCTTGTGGCTATCTGGTATACGTCGCCGATTTTTGCCGGTACGGCCCGCGCCGGCGCGGCGAAGGCAAATAGTGAGATGAGCAGAAAGAGCGATAATAAGGCGAAATGAACCTTATTACAGCTTATGGGGGGGGGGCGTACCGTTGTTCATCAAAGCATCATTGCAGATTTCTTTTTCCATGAACATTTTTATGGCTCCTTACGATTCTAAATTTGGCCGGCCTCACGGCGCGGCGCAGAGAAAAAAACCGCCCGCCCCGCGCATAAAGTCATCCACAGAAGTACAATATAATCTTTTGGGGCTACTGTCAAGCGGCGGATTTTATTTTTTTTCGGGCGAGAGGGAAAGGGAAAGGAAGAAAGGAAGAAAGGCAAAGTCAAGGGAAAAATCAAAGTCTGGTGCGAAGTCTTCTGCCGTATGCGCTTTTCAGTCTGTTTTCCGGCTGAACGCCGTCTTTTTCAGGCAGCTATTGGCGGCTTCTCTGTCCAGGAGGAAGTTTCCGCCGCCGATTGGGGCGGCGAAGATGATTCCCAACCAGTGCGGGATAGGGCGGCTGTATCCGGCCTCTATCGCGGGAGGGGCGGAGAGCTTTTGCAGGTAGCGTGGGTCGGCGGAGAGCGCCTCCGCAAGGGCGGCCTCCGGCGCGCCGCCGCCATGCCAGAATTTCAGCGGGCCGAAGGAGTTCCACAGGTTGACGAGGCCAAGCTCCATAAAGTCGGGGAGCCGGTCGAAGAGGCGCAGTGAAAGCTTCCTCTCCCAGAAGAGGCAAAAGTCTTCCGCGGAGGGCGCGCAGCCGGTAAGGAGCGCCTGAAGCTCGGCGGCGGCGGCCGCCGTTTCCGCCGAGAAGGGAAGGCGCAGTCCGACAAAGGCGGGGGCGGTCAGCTCTTTTTCTTCCATTTGAAAGAAGGCTTCTATTCCAAGCTCGCCGTCGCTGAAGCCGGCGAGCCATTCCGGCAGCGCCGCGGGAGGGCTTCCGGGGGTGACTGTCAGATTTTCTTCCCAGCGCCGCGCCGGCGCGAATTGCAGCTTTTCTATGCCGCCGCGGAAGGCAAGGGGGCGCGGCATTTTCAGCATTCCCGCCACACTGCCGCGCAGACGGCGGGGATGTCCGCCGCGGCGCGGTTCAGCGCCAGCTCTATTTCCGATTTTTCCGATGGGTCGTAGGATATGAGGATGAAGTCTCCCGCTTCCAGCGCGGCGCGCGCGAAGCGCCCATCTTTACGCAGCTCGGCGGTGAGGCCGGCGACGGCGTAGAGGGCGTACCAGCAGGCTGAGGCGCGCGGCGTTGGCAGCGTTATTTTTTTGTTTGCCGCGAGGGCTGACAGTTTTCCGCCGTAGCCTTCGGCGGTCATCAGGTTGAAATCGACGCAGCGTCCCGCCGAGCTGGTTTCCCAGTCTCCCTCAAATTCTTCCACGTCTGCGAGCGGGAGCATCAGGCGGCTTTCTTTTCCCTTGTGGGTAAGCTCTATTCCGCCTTTAAGCAGCATCAGATGACGGTGTATCCCGGGGAGGGGGGTGAATATGGAGCTGTCTTCTTCTATGACGGCAGTGCTGACGCGCCAGTCAAAGCTCCGCGCGGCGTAGTCGGCTTCCCGCGGCCATATAGCAAGCTGGGTCGTAACTCCGCCGCTCCATTTCTTCTGCGTCAGTTCGTCTTTGCGTTTTATTTCGATATTGACTGTGGACATTCAGATTCTTCCTTCCAGTTTTTCGATATTTTCTTCGCTGAATATTTCTACGCCGTTATCCGCCAGCAGCGCGGCGGTTATTCCAGCACCGGCGATACGGCTTCCGCTGAAGCTCCCGTCGTAGATGACGGAGGAGCCGCAGGAGGGGCTTCGTTCTTTCAATATGGCGAGGCGGCAGTTCAGCAGCCGGGCCAGTTTCAGAGCTTCGGCGGCTCCCCTCTCGAACGCTTCCGTTTTGTCCGCACCGCTTTTGTCTATCACGCGGCGGCCGCGCAGCTCGCACGGCAAACGCGGCGTCGGCAGCCCGCCGAGCTGTTCCGGGCAGAGCGGTATGAGACAGTGCTTTTCAGCGAGCGCGGCGACGCGCGGATGGAGCGCTCCCCCGCCGCAGTAGCGGCAGTTTATTCCAAGGAGGCAGGCGCTTACCAGTATTTTTATCTTGATCACCGCTCCTTCCGTCAGGACGCCCTTTCCGCGAGTTTTCCGCGGCTTTTGATTTTTACGGCGTTCCATATTCTTTTAAGGATAGCATGAAGGCTGTTTTTTTTGAATAGCCGCTTCGTGGAGGCGGCGGGGCTGCCGTTATGATATACTTGCCTGTATACGGCGGTTCGCGCCGTAAAATGAGGCCGGCGGTCTTTTACCGGCGAATGGAGGGCGCTGCTATGTTTTTCACGGGAAATATGTCAAGGGATGAGCTTATCAGGAATAAAAAGAGGTTTTATCTTGTCGGCGGGGTCATGCTTTTTATCGGCTTTGTTTCGGTTTCGATGCCGATGCTGGCCTCTTTCGCGATTGAAACGCTGCTGGGCTTTTTTCTGCTGGCGGTCGGCTTCTGCAACGCCTTCGGCGCTTTTTCGGCGGCGCGTTCCGGCGACAGTCCGTGGCAGCAGGCTTTTATGGCCGTTATTTCCATCGCGGCGGGCTTTATTTTCCTGACGCATCCGTTGGCGGGGGTGATGACGCTCAGCGTTTTGCTGGCCTTTTATTTTCTCGTTGACGGAATCGCGAAGATTTTCGAGTATTTCCGCCTGCGTTCTATCGGCGGCTCTGTCTGGATGCTTTTTTCCGGTCTGCTGGGGATCGCGCTGGCTTTTATGATGTGGAAGAATTTTTTCAGCGGCGCGGCAGTGATCGGGATCATATTGGGTATTGACCTGATTTTCGGCGGGATAAGTCTTATTCTGCTTGGGCGCGGCTGTTCCGAGCTGGCAAAGAGGCTGTAGCGCGGAGTATAGGGCGATATAATACAGGACAGGGGAGGCCGCGCGCGGCTTCCCCTGTTTTTTTAGCGTTTTGAGAATTATTTTGCCGGCTGACTGAGTTTTGTCAGGCGGTTCGGCGACGCTCCTATGACGCGCGGCTCTTCTTTCAGTCTTTTTATTATCTCTTCTGTGGCGAGGCGTGATTTGAAGTGAGCTACGCCGCTTTCGGAGTCGTCGTATACCGGCGAGATGTAGACTATTTCCGCCCCTGCTTTCTCCGCGATTTCACGGCAGAGCGCGGCAAAGAGTTCGTTTCGCTCTTTGGCCCCCTCCGCGGCTCTGATGTTTTCGGCGACGCGTATCAGCGCAAGGGCTTCGCCGCGCGCCTCGCCTTCATTTTCCGCCTTTTTGCCCGCGGCTGAGCAGTCGGTGCAGGCTATGGCCGGAAGCGCGGCGAATGCGGCGCAGAATATGAGCAGTATTATTTTTTTCACGGCTTGTTCCCCCATTCCATTTTCAGCTTTTAATCCTATATGCGCGTTGGCGGCTTTTTTCCCGCGGCGCCTCTTTTGTCTGTCAATTATAGTTGTATGGATGCTTTTAGTAAATCTTGCGGCTGGGTAAAAAAATGGAGCGGAAGACGGGATTCGAACCCGCGACCCCAACCTTGGCAAGGTTGTGCTCTACCCCTGAGCTACTTCCGCGTTTTTTCGATATCTTCGTTTGGTGGCGGGACCCAGAGTTGAACTGGGGACACACGGATTTTCAGTCCGTTGCTCTACCTACTGAGCTATCCCGCCATCTCTCTGACGAAAATATCCAAGAGTGGCGGAGCTGACGGGACTTGAACCCGCGACCTCCGGCGTGACAGGCCGGCGCTCTAACCAATTGAGCTACAGCTCCACTTTTTACCGCGCTGCCCTTTCAGGCAAAAAATGGAGCGGAAGACGGGATTCGAACCCGCGACCCCAACCTTGGCAAGGTTGTGCTCTACCCCTGAGCTACTTCCGCGTTTTTTCGATATCTTCGTTTGGTGGCGGGACCCAGAGTTGAACTGGGGACACACGGATTTTCAGTCCGTTGCTCTACCTACTGAGCTATCCCGCCATCTCTCTGACGAAAATATCCAAGAGTGGCGGAGCTGACGGGACTTGAACCCGCGACCTCCGGCGTGACAGGCCGGCGCTCTAACCAATTGAGCTACAGCTCCACTCCCGTTGCGCCAGATGGTGGGCGGAATAGGTTTCGAACCTACGACCCCCTGCGTGTAAGGCAGGTGCTCTCCCGCTGAGCTATCCGCCCCCGACATTGATTCCAGTCGTACCGCGCCAGCGACAACGTTGATTATTATACGTTTTTTTCAATAGATGTCAACCGGCCGCGTAGATTTTTTTGAGCCGCAGTTTGTTTTTATTTTTCACTGTGTTAATATTAATGCCGCGATTTTATTACGGAAGGATTGCGATGTATGATGTCGGCCGATACTGTCGTCTTTGGAACTGTCTTTATGGATTGCAAGGGCTTTGCCGCTTACAGATATGATCCGCTTGGCAGGAATGTCGGCTCCGTGAGGTTTATTCACGGCGGCGTAGGCAGGAATGTCGCGGAGAATCTCGCCTCGCTCGGAGAGAGGGCCGCTTTCGTCTCTTCGGTGGACGATAGCGGGCTGGGGGGCGAGGTGCTTTCGCGGCTCAGCGGCGAGGGTGTGGATGTAAGTCATGTCAGGCGCGCCCCCTCCGCCGGTATGGGGCTATGGCTCGCGGTGATGGACGAGCGGGGAGAGCTTGCGGCATCTATTTCGCAGATGCCGGATCTCTCTATTATGGAGGACATTATCCGCGAAGAGGGAGAGGATATCGTGCGCGGCGCGCGGAATATTATTCTTGAGCTTGATCTTAACGATTTTATTTCGTCGCGGCTGCTGGAGCTGGCGAAGAGGTATTCAAAGAAGGTTTACGGCATTACGGGGAATATGGAGGTCGTTTTGCGCAACAGGCATTTTCTCGCTGAGCTGGAATGTTATATCTGCAATGAGACGGAGGCTGGGCGGCTTTTTGAGTGCGAGTTTCCGGCTGATGAGCCGGAGAGGGCGCTTTGTATGGTGGAGCGTTATGTGAGGGAGCGGGGGCCGCGTTCGATGGTGGTCACGCTTGGGGAGCGCGGCTCTGTATATTACGACGCATTTTCCGCCGACGGAGGTTTTGTGCCTGCTATTCCCACTGTTGTCGCGGATTCGAGCGGCGCGGGGGACGCCTTCTTTTCCGGCGCTGCGGCGGCGATGATAAGGGGCTTTTCTCTGGCCGAGGCTGTGGGCTACGGCACAAGGCTCGCCTCCTGGACTATTCAGGTGGCGGAGCCGACGCGCCATCCCCTGCCGCAGCCGCTTTTTTAGCTGTTCAGAGGGGCGCGCGGCAGGGCGATCAGCGGCGCGCGGGCTGTGGGCGGCGGCTTTTCAGAGGATTTTGTAGAGCGCGGCGCCCCATCTCGCGCCGATTCCGACCCATATCACTTTCAGGCCGGTGTATTCCTCTATTATGCGCAGGTAGGACTGCGTCTGCGCCGGAAGGTGGTAGAAGTCCATGCTGTTAAGCGATATTTCGTCGTGCCAGCCTTCCAGCGTCGTATATACCGGCTCCGCTTCGCGCGCCTCTTCGGCGGTCAGCTCGCAGCTCCGTATTTCTTTTCCGCGCAGGCGGTAGGCTGTGCATATTTTCAGTTCGTCTATTCCGGTCAGGATGTCCAGCTTTGTCACGGCGAGCATGTCCGCGCCGCTGGCGCGCGCGGCGTGCGCCAGCGCGGGGAGGTCGAGCCAGCCTATACGGCGCGGCTCGCGCGTGGTTTCGTCGTATTCGTTTCCTCTTGCGCGTATGAAGGCGCTTATTGCCCCTTTGTCTTCGGTGATGAAGGGGCCGCCGTCGCTTCTCGTGCAGTATGCCTTCGCCACGCCGATTATTTTTATCGGAGCGTTGTGTCTGAGGCCGGAGTGCAGGAAGGCTGCCGGCGCTGCCGCGGCTCCCGCCTCCGTATCCGGCCATATCCCGACGGCGGGGTCGTTGAGCGCGCCGCCGCAGCCTTCAAAGAGGGTCCCTATGTTGCTTTCGACGGCTTGCGACACAAGTTCCGATACCGGAGCTATGTAGGGGGCGAGGCGCTGTCCCTCCCTTAATATTTTTTCGCAGAGTTTTTCCGCGTCCAGAGCTTTTGCTTTGTGTATTTTTGTCAGATATTCGTTTTTCAGCGTCAGGTTGAGCTTTATTTTTTCGCGCAGCTGTTCCGGGCAGAGCAGGTCTCCCGCTCTGACGCTGAGGCGGCGCGCCTCGTCCGCGAGGGCGCTGCCGTATCCGCGATCCCGCGGCGCTCTGTCGTGCGGACTGCCCAGCAGCCGCCCGTCAAGGATTTCAAGCAGTTTGTGGTAGTCCAGTATCAGCGGGCAGCGGCGGCTTATTCTGAGGCGCGCGCGGAGGACGCCGGCGCTTTTGAGCGCCGCTATTTCGTCGGAGAGTCTTTCCAGGTCAAGGGCGACGCCGGAGGTCATTATGCAGAGTTTTCCGTCGTGGTGTATGCCGCAGGGGAGGTAGTTCAGGATGAAGCGCTCTTCTCCCGCCGATATCCGATGTCCGCCGTTTCCAACGCCGTTGAAGCGCACTATTACTTCGGAGCGGTTGGCGAAGAAGTCCATTATCCTGTTTTTCGACTCGCTGCCCCATTGCAGTCCAGCGATGACGTTGTTTTCCGCCGGCGTCATTATTTCTCGATTTCCGCGCCTCCTGAAAGGAGGCTGAGCATTTCGGGCACTGTTACCATTTGTACCGGCAGGCTTTTGTATTTTCCGTTCAGCTCTTCGAGGAAGCTCACGGTGGAGGGGCGGAAGTGGCATATTACCACTAGAGCGCCGCGTTTTTCCGCGTTTTTCACTATTTCTTTGAAGCGGGCGGCTATCGCGTTTTTGTCAGCCGTGTTGTCTAGGAAGCCCCCGTTTTGAAGCGCCTGTAATCCGGCCTCTTTCGCCTTCCGGTATGCGACGCTTTTTGCCGATGTGCGGCTGTCCACGAATATCAGCCCGCGCCGTTTAAGCTCCGCCATTACAGGCTCCATCAGCTTTTCGTCCGCGGTGGCGAGGGAGCCTCTGTGGTTGTTGAGCCCTATCGCGCCGGGGAGGGAGTTCAGCGCGTCGGAGATTTTTTTTGTGATTTCGGCGGCGCTCATTCCCTTGCCGATTATATATTTTGACGGCTCTTTATCCACTTCCGCCTGCATCGGCATGTGGAGCAGGCAGGGAATGAATTTTGAATCGGCGAGCGCCGCCGTCTCTTTTGAATATCTCTGATATGGCAGTATCGCCCATGTCAGCGGAAGCTCCAGCGCCGCGACTCTTTTCGCGTATTCCATCTGTCCGCCTCCGTCGTCGACTATGACGGCAAGGCGCGGGAGGTCGCCGCGCGGACGTTTTTCATCGGCGCTGACCGGCGCGGAGGGGATTTTCGCCTCTCCGCCTTGGTCTTGCGATTGCGGCTCTTCTTTCTTCCGCGTTTCCGTTTGCGGCGTCACAGTCGCGCTCTCCGGCGTTTTTGCCCCGTAGTCGTGAGAGGCGGCGGCGTAGAGCGCGGCGGCGGCGATTATTACGACGAGCGCCAGTTTAAGTATCCGGGAGCTTTTGCTTCCCTTTTTTCTAAAGTGTTTCCCCATTGGGGCGTCCTCTTATTTTTTCTCTTTTATTTTCTGTCTCAGCACGCCAAGCGCCTTCTGGAGCTGAGCGTCTTCTTTCTTTTCCTTTTTAGGCTCGCCGGCTACCGCTATGTCTGGCTGTAGTCCCTTATGGTCGAGGACGAAGCCGGATGGTGTGTGGTAGCGCGCTATCGTCACGTAGATGCCGGAGCCGTCCGGCAGGTTGAAGAGCGTCTGCACGGAGCCTTTTCCGAAGGTTTTCGCCCCGACTATAGTACCGCGCTTGTGGTCTTTGACCGCGCCGGCGAATATTTCAGCCGCGCTGGCGCTGCCCTCGTTTACAAGCACTACCAGCGGCAGGTCGTTGGCGCGTCCCTCTTTCGCGTAGAGCGTTTCGTTCGCCTTGTCGAAGCGTCCCTTCATTCCGACGACTACTCCGCCGTCTATGAACTGCGACGTTACGTCCACGCAGACGTCGAGCAGTCCGCCCGGGTTGTTGCGCAGATCCATGATCACGCCTTTCGCCTTTTTGGAGAAGGCCGTTTCAAGCGCGGCGCGCAGCTCTTCATCTGTCTTGAGGTTGAAGTGGTTGAGTTTGATGTAGGCAATGCCGTCGCCAAGCATTTCAAGGCGCACTGTTTTTATTTTTATTATCTCGCGGACCATCTTTACCGGTATCAGCTTTTCAACGTCTTTACGGCGTATTTGCAGCGTCACAGGTTTGCCGGCGGGGCCGCGCAGCATTTTCACGACTTCGTCGCTGTCCATTCCCAGGACATTTTTGTCGTCGACCTTGATTATTTCGTCAAGAGGCTTTATTCCGGCGCGGTCGGCGGGGGTGTCCTCTATCGGCGCTATTACGATGGTGCGTCCGTCGCGGGAGGTCATGTATATGCCGAGTCCGCCGTATTCGCCTTCCATTTCCAGATTTTCCTCTTCCAGCATTTTCGGCTCGACAAATCTCGTGTATGGGTCGCCGACCGAGGCAACAAGCCCCTTCAGCGCCCCGTAGTACATTTTCGTGTCGTCGATAGTATCTTTTTTATCGCCGTCCACCTGGTAGGTGGAGAGGGCCAGCTTGACCTGCTTTATTATAGCGAGCTGCTGCGGCGTGAATGGAAGGCTGCGCTCCCAGTCCGCCCCCGTAGCCTGCGGTATAACGCAAAACGAGACGCAGAGCATGGCTCCGATGAATATTCCCGATAGGATATGCAGTATCCTGGATTTCAAATCAATCACCTGTCCTTCTGAATATGCGGCCTTGTTACTTTAAGTATTTCATTGGGTTGACGGCGTCTCCGTTCACCCGCACCTCAAAGTGCAGGTGGTTGCCGGTGGCCACTCCGGTGGAGCCTACGCGCCCTATTACCGCGCCGCGCGTTACCTTCGCGTCTTCCGCGGTCTCTATCTTTGACAGGTGGGCGTATACCGTCGTCAGATTCGCCCCGTGGTCGATGATGACGACCTGTCCGTATCCGCGCATCCATCCGGTATAGAGCACTTCCCCCGCGTCGGCGGCTCTGACCGCGGTCCCTTTGGGGGCGCTGATGTCAAGCCCCGTGTGGGTGACTTTGGTCTTGAAGACCGGATGCACGCGCGTTCCGAACTGGCTTGTTATCGTCCCCTGCGTCGGCCATGCCAGACGTCCGCCTTTGTAGTAGGCGGTCGGGGGCGTTACCGGCTTGCCTACTTTTCTGTTCGCCTCGTCGCGCAGCCGTTTCTTCTCCGCGAGCAGCCGCTTGATAGCCGACTGCATTTCCTGTGAAGCCTTTTTCAGCTCTTCCTGTTCCGCCATGAAGAGCGCCTTGTCTTTTCTCACCTTGGCAAGTATCGCGTTTCGCTCGCTTGCCGCGCCTTTCAGCTCCTGATTTTGTTTTTTCAGGTCGCTGTCCTGGTTTTTAAGGCTGAGCTGTTCTTTTTTCAGCTCCGCCTGGGTCATTGTGAGGCGGCGGCGCTGCTCCACAAGGTAGTTGATCAGCTTCTGGTCCTGCTCCGCTATCTTTCCCAGCAGATAGCCGTTCGCGAGGGCGTCCTCCGCCCCCTGCGACGACATCAGCAGGTTGAATTCCGCCACGCCGCCGTATTTATAGATGTTCACCATTCTTTTGCGCAATATATCCTGAGCGGCGGCAATGTCTTTGTTCAGCTTTTTTATATTGTCGGAGAGCGTCACGATGTTGTTCTGGACTTTTTTCATCTTGAGGCTGACGACGTTCACCTTTTGCTGCGTTACCGTTATCTTCTGGCTCAGAAGGTTCAGCTGTCTTGAAACGTCCTTTTCCTTTCGTTTCGTCTCGTCCAGCTTTTTTCTGTTGCGCGATATCTGCTGCTGTATTCTCTGAAATTCCTTTTCCTGCTGCTTTATCTGCGCGTCGATATCCGAGGCGGGAGCGGCGAAGGATGCCGAGGCGGCCATGAGCGCCGCCGCGGCCGCGAGAAGAATCGCAGCTCTGATTTTTCCGCCGCGAGAGGGCGCAGCGATCATAGGGCGGAGTGCGCTCACAGCGGCTTCGCCGCCTTTCTGATGAATTTCTCTACGGCGACGAGGCTGGCAAATAAGCTGACTACCGCGCCGCAGCAGATGAGCACGAGGCTCAGCGTGAAGAGCAGCCGCTTCGATTCTATGAAGGGGATGAAGGGCAGCATTTCCCTCAGCGGCACAAGGGCGCTGAAGTACGCGTAGCCCAGCGCGGCCGAGGCGGTGACAGCCCCCAACAGGCCAAGGATGAAACCCTGAATGACGAAGGGGAAGGCGACATAGGTCGATGTGGCCCCTACCTTCATCATTACATCTATTTCATCCGCGCGGGAGTAGACCGATATCCTGATCGTGTTGAAGAGCACGACGCCGCTTGCAGCCAGCGCCATTATCAGCATCACTACGGAAAAATGCTCTACGAATCTGGAGAGGCGCGTCAGCTTCTCCGCCACATGGCCGGCGTAGACGATGTCCTCAACGGCGGAGAGCGTTATCAGGCGGCGGGCTATGTCCGCGACCTGCGCCGCCCTTTCGACGCGCACCTCAAGGCTTGACGGGAGCGGATTATCTCCCAGCAGCGTCACAGCGTTCGCCTGATTCCCCAAGCGGGCGCGCAGCCTCTCAAGGGCGGTCTCTTTTGTTATTATGTTTACGCTCTGTACTCCGCTCATCGCCCTGACGCTTTTGGCCGCGGCCTCGATGTCCGAATCCGCCTTCAGGTACGCCTGTATCGAGAGTTGGTTTTCCATCGTGCCTATGATGTTGCGGATATTGAGTATGAAGAGCATTGTCGAGCCGATGACGAAGAATACCGCCATCGCCGTGAATATCGTCAGGAGGCTCATGCCGAAATGACGCCATATCAGCCTCCAGCCGTCGCGGAAGATATATTTAATACGCGCCATCCGCCTCGTAGCCTCCCTGCTTCTCATCTCTGACTACCCGTCCGCGGCGTATCTCTATCACGCGGTGGCGGTAGCTGTCCACGAGGAGCTGATTGTGAGTCGCCATCAGCACTGTGGCCCCCGCCGCGTTGATGTCCAGCAGCAGCTGCATTATCTCGTCGGCGGTGTGGTTGTCAAGATTTCCGGTCGGCTCATCGGCCAGTATCAGCGACGGCTCGTTGACTATCGCGCGCGCGATTGCGAGGCGCTGCTGTTCCCCGCCGGACATCTGCTGGGGATAGAGCATTCTCCGTCTCCATATTCCGACGGTTTTCAGCGCGTCAGTGACCCGATCGTTTATCTCTCTCACCGGCACGCCCATGACTTCCAGCACGAAGGCCACGTTTTCAAAGGCCGTGAGGTTGGGCAGCAGGCTGAAATCCTGAAAGATCACGCCGATGTCGCGCCGGAAGAGCGCCAGCTCAAAGCGCCCCATTTTGCGCAGCACATGGCCTCCGACGCTGATATGTCCGCGAGACGGTATTACTTCGCGGAAGATGCAGCGCATGAGCGTCGTCTTGCCGGAGCCGGTCTCCCCCACCAGGTAGACGAACTCTCCTCTGCCTATATTCAGATAGACGTCCTCTAAAGCTACTATATCCGGCTCAAATATTTTTGATACGCCGGAAAATTTTATATCCATTCAGCTGTTACCTCCTGCGTAAAACCCACGCCTGCGCCGCCGCGTCGACTATCTCTTTCCATGTCAGGCCGTAATATTCACGCAGCTCCTCAGGCGTGCCGCTGTTGATAAATTCGTCGGGGGCGGCCACCGAACGCAGAGGAACCGGACATGCGGCTCCCAGGCATTCCGAGGCCAGACCGAAAAGCCCGCCCGCGCCGCCATGCTCTTCGGCGACTACGCAGCAACCTGTCTTTCTCACCGAAGAGAGCAGCGCCTGTTCGGGAAAAGGCTTCAGGCAATAGCAATCTATAACCTCAGCGCTGATGTTCTGACGCTCCAACTGCTCCCCCGCCGCTAACGCCTGTCGTACCATGATACCACAGGCGCATATAGTTACGCCAGTTCCCGGACGCAGTATTCTAGCTCCGCCAAGTCTGAAATTTTCTCCCGCGGAGTCGTCAAGGTCGGATACGGGGGTGCGTCCCAACCGCATGTAGAAGGGGGCGGAGGAGTTCGCCGCGCGCGCTATTATCCCCTTGAGCGAGCTTCTGTCGGAGGGGACGAATAAGTTTATTTCAGGTATCGTGCGTATCAGGGCTATGTCGCAAAGCAGCTGCGAGGCGGCTCCCGCCGACGAGCACGAAAGCCCGCCGTCGGCCGCGGCTATCCTGACCGGCAGCTTCGCCATCGCTATCGCCTCGCGGATATGCCGGTAGCCGCCGCCAGCAAGTTCGGCCACGCCGCCGAGCAGCCAGGGCTTTTTCCCCGCGAGAGCCAGCCCCGCCGCCCTCAGCAGCACATTTGGGGCTGATGAGTCCGTCTTTATAAATTTTCCTTCGGGAATTTTATCCAGCAATTCGTTCTCGGCAGCCTGCCCTGTCGAGAGCAGTACAAAATCGCCGTCGTCACGCGCGTATTCCGCGATGAGCTCGCAGAAGGCGTCGAATGTGGACTGCATGTTATTAACGTCCATTGGATTTTACCTCCAGTTCTTCCAATGCCTGATCCAGCTCTCCCATGCTCAGCGAATGGGGGTTCTCCGCCTGTCCGTGGTCGAGGAATGAAAGCCCCGCGTCTCCGCTGGCGGATACAAAAAGCGCCTTGGGCGCTCCCGCCGTAAAGTCAAACGAAGCGCAGCCCTCTTCAAGCGACTGAAAATCTTCCGAATTAGCGCGCCGCACGCTCCATCCCATCTGCGAGAGCATTTTCATACCTTCGCCCTCCGACGCGGAGGCCGGATCTTTCCCATCTCCGCGCGAGACGACTATCATCAGCAGGTTGGGGATCTCAGCGCCGCCGGCGCGGCGCGCCTCCTGAATAAAATCTTCCGACGCGAGCTGCCGCTCCGAGGTCAGCAGCACAACGCGCGGCTTATCCGCCCTTTTTGCCAGCTCTTCCGCAAGCGAGGCGGCCAGGGCGGCCGACGGCTGTACTGTAAGGGAGGGGGCGTCTATTCCGGGTGTACGCCCAAATTCCGGCAGCGCGGGCAGCATAGCTCCAAGACGCCGGTAGTGCCAGAGATGTTCCCTTTCAAAGAAGCCGCGCCGCGCCAGTACGGCGTATAGGGCGGGCGCAGCGGATGGTATGTCTATGATAAAACGGTCCCTGTCTTCGCGCCCAGGCTCCGAAGGGATAAGTATCAGCTCTTCCCAGTAGAGATATACAAGCAGATTCGCCGCGGCGATCGCCATGTCGAAGGGGGCGGAGCGCGCAAGGCCGACCATGCGCAGAGTATCCTTCTGTACCTCGGCCGATATAGCTTTCAGTTCTTCTATTCTTCTGTCATCCATCGATATCACCAGTCAAAAGCCGCACTGCTGCGGCAAATTCTGCGCGGACTGCTTCGGCGGCCTCTTTCGCGGCGCTTTCGTCAGGAGTCGTCAGGCGAAGCGCCCCGCCGTCGAGCGCGGCTATACCATAGCGCCGGCAGAAGCCCGAGACTTTTGGGTCGTAGGCGCATCCTGCAAGCGGTATTCCGCTCAGGAATGAGAGGATCAGAAAGTGAAGCCTCATACCGACCGCGCCGGAGGCAGCGGCGGCGGCCTCTGAGAAATCGCCCGCTCCGCGCACAGTAATTATATCCCTTAATTTAATATAGCGGAGAGCTTCCAGCCGTTCCAGCTCTTTTTCGTCCTCGTCGGCGAGCGCGACGCCGATTATTTCCCGGCCGCTTTCGCGGGCGAAAGCATCGGCGCTTTCGGCGGCACGGCGCGAGAGCTTTTCATAACCGGGGCGCGCGTTGAAGAGAATATAATTTCCATCCCCGCCGCCTTTCGGCATAGGCAGAGAGAGGACAAGATCTGGGATAAAGGAGGAATCGAGCCCCAGCGAGGACAACAGCTCAGCGGAGTTTTCGTCGCGCACGCTGATGCGAGAGCAGAGGGAAAGGGCGCGGCGCGTGACAGAACGGGCGGCGGCGGAATGAAGCGGCCCTACAGACTGTCCCTCCGCCCAGAGGCGGCAGCCGCAGCTTTTAGCCAGGCGCATCACGCCGTAATAGTAGAGGCATGAACGAAGGCTGCTGCTATCCTGAAAGAGCCCTCCGCCGCCCAGCAGCAGCGTTCGGCTGCTCACGCAGCCGCGCCGCAGCGCCGCGAGGCTCCAGCGGTCAAAGGCGCGGAGGCCGAATTTTTTCTCGCTCTCGGCAGCTTTCGCAGAGAGAAGGGCAATCCTTTCCCTCTTTACGCCGCCGCTCTCAAGAAGCGAGACGGCGGCCTCCGCCAGCAGTTCGTCCCCCAGATTGCCGAAGCCGTAATAGCCCAGAAGGAGAACGTCAAACTCTCTCTCCACGCTTCGCCCTCTCAGGCTCCGCGCGACAGCCTGCGCCGCAGCGGCAGCAGGATATGGCCGAGCAGAAGGACTCCCGCCGCCCCCAGCAGCAGACCGAGCCACCAGCCGTTCAGGACGCGGATGACGCTGAGGTAGAGCAGCGTGTGGAAGTGGCAGAAGGTATTGACGGCCGAGCAGAAGGCGAGCGCGGCGGCAAGGCGCAGCACCTCGCGGTATTGCGGTATCAGGCCGCTGCGCACGACATACCAGTAGAGCACCAGCGCCGGATATCCGATAAGAAATTCTTTGGTGCGTGGGCGCACGAGCATCACGCGCTCCATGAAATCACGGAAGGCGACTTCCAGCGCGGGGACGTTCGATACATTGTCGCTGCGCAGCGCCACGACAAGCAGAGCCAGCAGCATAACGCCGGCCAGCGCAAGCTCTCCCCATATCGCCGGCCTGCGCAGTATCTCGCAGAATCCCTCCGGATGAACGCGGCGCGTCAAATCGTGTATGACGATAAGCAGAGGCGGCAGCAGCAGCGTCAGCTTTACGCCGGAGAATGGGGTAAGGCGAAGCGCGGCCGCCGAGGTGCCGTAGAAGGAGGCGATCGAAAGCCCTCCGGTAATCACTATCAGAAGCCCCAACAGCGCGCCGCGCGGGCGGTTGTAGGAGCTTTCCAGCGCGGTCAGAGACGCTTCAGCCGCGGCCAGCGCGCCGCACAGCCCGCCCAGCAGTCTGGCGGCGGGGGGGAGCTTCCAGACGGCCAGCCCAACAGCGAGCGAGAGGGCGAAGAGCGTCAGCGCCGTCATAAGCGATACGGAGCCGTCTTCGCTTCCGCGCATCCGCGAAATATAGAACCAGAGCGTGAAGACAAGGACAAGGCCGCATGCGGCGGCTCCTGCGGCGGGAGCGGGCCACGAGGGTATCGGCTCCGGCCAGCCCATATTGTAGCCGCGGGCCTCCAGCGCCTCCTTGCAGATTGAAAGGTCGTCCGCAAATATTTCAAGCCGTCCTCCCATCTGAAGGTCGTAGGGGTGCACCATCAGCAGCCTTATCGAACGCTCGTGGACGGCTCTGACGAAACGCTCCGCGATAGAGCGGCGATTTATATTCCGCGATATTATCTCGTCGCGCGTGAGGCTGTGCATCGGAATCACAAGGCGGCCGGTCATGGCGGCGAGCCTCGAAACGCCTATCTGCCTGACGAACTCTACCTGAGAGAGGGTAATCCCGCGCTCCTTCATGACCGAGGCCAAAGGGGCAAGCTCCGGATAGCCGGGGGCTATAAGCCCCGCCGGAAGCAGGTTCCTTATTTGAGGATAATTGTCAAGCAGGAAGACAAAAGAGTCGGCGACATTCGAGCCTGAGGCCGGAGTGCAGGGGCCGGGGCGGAAGAGCGCCGGCACGTTATTGGCGCGGCAGAACTCAAGAGCCGAGAAGTCAGGGATAAAGGCGGATATTTTAAACTCGTCTATAGTCCCGGGAAGCAGTATATAGTCATAGTCCGCAGCGCCGTCAATCAGCCGCGACGCAGGAAGCTTCTTATTTATATAGTCGATAAGCAGCCGCGTATATGGCAGCCCCTTTTTGATTCTGAGCACAGCGCGGTTCGGCGCGCCGGCGGCCTCTTCGCCCAGCATATCCGCGGCGGCCCCCAGGCGCACAGCCAGCGGGGAATAGATGGCAAGCTCCTCGCCTGTAAATTCTGATACGGCGACTCCCATCAGCCCAAGCGCGTTGAGCCGCTTCCATATCTCGCCGCTATCCTCCCCGCTCTGGTATGAGAGGGAGGCTAGCTCCCTGTATTCCGAGACGAAAGCGACCGTCTTGTTTGACATTTCCGCGCGCAGGCGCGCCGTCAGTCCGGCCAGCGCGAGAAGCGCGGCCAGCAGCAGCGCCGCGCAGAGAAGAAGCCTTCTGTTTATCCTTTTCATCTTTCGACCCTCCATTGCTCCGCGAGAGGCAGTCCCAATTCCTCAAAGAGCGCGCTAAGACGGAAGAGCGGCAGTCCGACGATGTTGAAGTAGCAGCCCTCTATCCTGTCAGCCAGCAGCGCGCCGCTTCCCTGAACGGCGTACGCTCCGGCCTTATCCATGCTCTCCCCCTGCGCTATATAGTCGGCTATCTCATCGTCGGTCAGGCGGCGAAAGTGAACTTTTGTCTCCTCGCAGCCCGCCCTTTTGCCTCCGTCGGGAGCTACCAGCGCGACGCCGGTAAAGACGGAGTGAGCGCGTCCGGACAGCAGCCTCAGCATCGCGGCGGCTTCGGCCTCGTCGCGCGGCTTTCCCAGCGCCCGGCCGTCGACAGCCACAACCGTATCCGCGCCGACAACCCACTTTCCGGGAAAACGCCCCGCCACCTCGTCGGCCTTCTCTGCGGCGAGCCGCGCCGCAAGCTCCCGCGGATTCTCGCCGCAGATCATCTTCTCTTCGACGCGCGGCGGCTCCACGGAAAATTTCCAGCCGAGAGCGGCAAGCAGTTCGCGCCGTCTTGGGCTGGCGGAGGCAAGGATGATATCTTCCGTCATCTCGTTATCACTATCCCTGTGATCGCGCCTATCAGCGTTCCCAGATTGATCTTCATGGCAAAGAGGAGGCCGGCGCGTATCATAATCAGATCTATCTGCCTGATATCAATCGTAAAATCCACCACATTGGAAAAGAGCGCCTCCGTGGCGGGGAATCTCTGAAAGAAAAGCCCCAGCCATGTGCCCAGTATCATACAGAGCAGAATTACCCCCCAGCGGACGGAGGAACTTTTTATAAAAGACATTTTTTACCATACCCCCATATATGTGACGATTATCGCTGAAAGCCCCATCAGCAGGCAGTAGATTCCGAAATACCACCATTTTGAGGCGATGACCAGCCTTTTAAGCAGAAAGAGCGATAGCAGCCCGCTGGAAAAGGCCGCAATAGCGCCAAGATACCAGCCCCGCGGCAGCGTGGAGGAAAAATTATGCCAGCCGCCTATTTCCAGCGCCTGTATCAGCGTGGCTCCCACTATGGCAGGTATTGAAAGCAGAAAGGAGAAACGAAAGGCCGATTCCTTGGAAAGACCCGCCGAAAGCCCCGCGATAATGGTCATGCCGGAACGCGATATCCCGGGCATTACCGCTATGCCCTGCGCTATGCCGACATATACGCCGTCCATCAGCGATACCTTGCCAAAACCCGCTCTTATCCAGCGGGAGACGACGAGCAGTATGCCAGTAACTATAAGCCCGACGCCAACCATAAACGAGTTGAGCGAGGCTTCCTCCGCGAAGCCCTTTATGGAAAATCCTATAAGCCCCGTTATCACCGTTCCGAGCAGCACCGCCCAGCCAATGCTCCAGCCCGGCTTTTTGCGCGCCTCAGCGTTGAAAAAGCCGGCGCACCACTGCGAGAGAAAGGTGATAATATCCGCGCTGAAAAATAGTATCGTAGCCAGCGTCGTAGAAAGATGCAGCACAAGATCATAATTCAAAGGCGGAAGCTCCACACCCAGAAATATTTTCGCAAGCGCCAGATGACCGGAGCTGCTCACCGGCAGAAATTCAGTAAAACCCTGTACAAACCCGAGAAATATCACGTCAAAATCCATAATCCGCACCTCACGCCTTTACCGTTTTCGTGCTGTGGTGGAGTCTTTCAATATCAAAGACCACCATCGCCAGATTGTTTGCGTGGTCGCCCACACGTTCAAGATTGCTCAGTATATCTATAAAAATAACCCCCGCCCCCGGCGAGCAGCCGCCTGCGTTCAGGCGCGCAATATGCTGCGAGCGGAGAGTCTTTTCCATGTAATCGATGCGATCCTCAAGAGCCAGCGCCTCTTTAGCCAGCTCGGGGTTCTCCTCCTCCAGAGCCTGAATGCTCTTTTTCAGCGCCGAAATGACCAGCTCGAACATCTCGTTTCCCTCGTCCAGAGCGACACGCGATAGCTTGAGCTTGTGATCCTGAAGGTATTGATACATCTCAACAAGATTCGTAGCGTGGTCGCCGATCCTTTCAACGTCGCCGACAGCGTTGGTACATGAATTGAGCAGCAGAGAAAGATCCGAGGAAAGTCCCGTCTGCCCCGTCTCTGTGGAGTAGCGCACAATCTCGTGCGTCATCTCGTTGACATTGCTCTCAGCGCGCCCGACCTCGTCGACAAGCCTCTCGTTGTTTTCTATAAGAATACTGCGGCAGTTGTCTATCATTTGCAGCGTAATCGTAGCAAGGTGAATCATCTCCCTGCGCACCGCGTCCACCGCCGCCGCGCGCGAGGCTGTAATCAGCGCGGGGTTCAGATAGATCGTACCGGTAACCGCGGCGTTTTTATCGTCAGGTATGATGAGGCGGATGAATCTGGCGTACTGCGAAACAAACGGGAGGAAGGCAAGGGCTATGATGATATTGAAAATCGTATGGGCGTTAGCCACCTGGCGCGTTATTGTCGTCGCCGTCAGCTCGATAAGCGTGGTATACATCGGCAGAATTATCAGAATGGCGACCGTTCCGAGAACCTTTATCATCACATGAGCCGCCGCCGCCTGCTTCGCGGAGCGGTTAGCCCCAAGCGACGCGATGACGGCTGTAATCGTCGTGCCTATATTGTCGCCAAGAATGATAACGATAGCGGTCTGTAACGGGATGACCCCCTGAGATGCGACCGCCATCGTGAGACCGACCGTGGCCGAGCTGGACTGCACTATCAGCGTTATGGCAAGCCCCGCGAGAAAGGCCAGTATCGGGTGGCTGCCGAATGCCGTCAGCAGATCGGGGCGCTCTTTCAGAAAGCTCAGCGGCTCCTGCATCATATTCATACCGATGAAAAGCAGCGCGAAGCCGATTATTCCCACGCCTATCTGCTTGCGGCGCTTCTTGTGGCACAGAATGCAGACAGCGGCTCCGGCCAGCGCGCAGAGATAGGCGACGTTCGTAATGTCAAAGGCGATAAGCTGCCCTGTGACCGTCGTACCGATGTTCGCGCCGAGAATCACGCCGATGGCCTGAGTCAGCGTCATAAAGCCGACGTCGACAAAGCTGACGACCATAACAGTCGTGGCGCTGCTGCTTTGCAGGATCGAAGTGACCAGCGTTCCCACCATAAGCCCCTTGACGGGAGTGCCGGTCAGCGAAGCTATAAGCTTTCTCAAGCGATCCCCGGCGATTATCTGAAGGGACTCTCCCATAATGATAATGCCGTAAATGAGAATACCTACACCGGCAAAGACCTGCAAAACAGCGGTAACAGACATATACCTATCTCTCCCCAATTTTTATGCGGCGTAAAAGCCGCATAAATCAAAATCAAATATATGTTATCAGAGGAATTATCGTGGGATAGTTGCGCGAGCTGCGTCCAAATACATCCCTGATCCTCTTTCGTATCTCCGTCGGAAGCGTCTCGCGCTTCGCCCCCGGCATACGGACAAACTGAGCCAACGCGGACTTTACCGCGTTCTCAAGCTCCCTGAATGTGCTCCCGTCGTCGGCGGAATAGACGCTGCCGCGCGTCTGAATCTGAATCGGCGCTGCCAGACGCATATTGTCGTCCAGCGTTACAGATACAACGACAAGGCCGTTCTCTGCCATCTCGCGGCGCTCGCGCAGTATGCTCCCCTCGAACTCGCCGAGCACGACTCCGTCAATGAGAATCGGCCCCGCCTGTACGCGCCCCGCTATCTCAGCCTTTGAACTGCCGCTGAATTTCAGAATATCGCCGTTTTGCAGTATGAATATATTTTTTGCGGCGACGCCCATCTCCTTGGCCAGCTGCGCGTGGCGCACCAGATGACGGTACTCTCCGTGGCAGGGGACGAAAAATTTTGGACGCGTCAGGCTCAGCATCAGCATCAGCTCGTCGCGCGAGGCGTGGCCGGAGACGTGAATCTTTTCGTCACGCTCGTAAATGACCTCCGCTCCGCAGCCGAAAAGCCGGTTCACGGTCTGGCTCACAAGCTTTTCATTTCCGGGAATAGGCGTCGCCGAGATGATGACGAGATCCTTCGGGCCGAGATGCACCTGGCGGTGCGTTCCGCGGCTCATCAGCACAAGGCCGGAGAAAGGCTCTCCCTGACTGCCTGTCGTAAGCACGACGACTCTGTTGTCAGGCAGATGCTCCGCCTCCTGCGGCGATATTATCACCCCTTCGGGAACGTCGATAAGCCCAAGCTTTTCCGCCAGCTCCACGTTGGCTATCATGCTGCGTCCGACCAGCACCACCTTGCGGTTAAAGCGGACGGCGGTCGCGATGATCATCCGCGTGCGGTTCAGATTGCTGGCAAAGGTGGCTATAACGATACGTCGATCCTTATAGAGGCGGAAGAGCCTCTCAAAGGTCTGCCCTATAGTCTTTTCAGACGGCGTCGAGCCCTGCTTTTCAATATTTGTGGAATCAGACATGAGCAGCAGCACACCCTCGTCCCCAAGGCGCGCCAGAGTGCTGTAATCCGTTCTGTTGCCGTCGATCGGCGTTGGGTCGAACTTAAAATCTCCGCTGTGAACCACCACGCCGGACGGCGTGCGAATAGCAAGGGCGTTGGCGTCGGGAATAGAATGACAGACCGGTATGAATTCGACCTCAAAGCAGCCTGCCGATACCCTCTCTCCCGGAGAAACATAATGATAGTCTGGGACATATCCGGTCTTCGCGTCCGCCATTTTATTATCTATCAGCCCTCCGGCCAGCCTTGTGCAATAGACGGGAACATCCAGCCGCGGCAGTACGAAAGGCAGCGCGCCGATATGATCCTCGTGACCGTGGGTGATGAATATCCCCCTGATTTTCGCCTTGTTTTCCATAAGATACTCGATATCCGGTATGACAAAATCGATGCCGAGCATATCTTCCTCAGGAAATTTCAATCCGCAGTCAACTATGATAAAGTCGTCTCCATAGCCGAATACTGTAAGGTTCTTGCCTATCTCCCCCATACCGCCCAACGGGCAAAGAGTAAGATCAGCTTTTTTCCCTCTATGTCTCTGTACATTTACCTTCTTTTTTTCGGCTTCGGCCATTAATACAACTCCCCTCCAATTTAATATCGTACCACGAGATTCAATATTGAGCCATAGCTTTATGGTATCCGAGCAGAAATTTTTGGCAATGTTTTTATGCGGGAGGAAGATAAAAATTTACATCAGGCCGTTTATGGACATGCGCGCCGATAACAAAGGCCGCGCGGCGGATTAACGAAAGCGGCGCGGCCATATATGAGGCTCTGAACAGATATCGCTTTATACTACAAACTCAGCTGCTTAAAGAGGTATATTCCCGTGCTTGCGCGCCGGGCGTTCTTTTTTTCTGCCCCAGAACATGCGCAGCGTCTGGATGATTTTTATTCTCGATTCGGCAGGCTCTATCACATCTTCAAATTTTCCAAGCTCGGCTGAGCGATAGGGGTTTAAAAACTCCGTTTCGTAAGCCTGTTTGTACATCTCTCTGGCGGCTGCCGGGTCGGCGGCCTGCTCTATTTCGTTTTTATAAAGCACTTCCACCGCGGCGTCGGCGCCGACAACGGCGCGCTCGCAGCTCGGCCAGGCAATGACGAAATCTGCCTTCATGTCGATACTGCACATCGCCGGCGTAGCGCCTCCGTAAGATTTTCTGATAGGCATGATTATTTTGGGAACCGTAGCCTCCGCCCATGCGTAGAGCAGCTTCGCCCCATGCCTTATGATGCCGTCGTGTTCCTGATTGACCCCCGGCAGATAGCCCGGAACGTCTACAATCGACAAAAGCGGGATATTAAAGGCGTCGCAGGTTCTGATAAAGCGCGCCGCCTTGCAGGAGGCGTTTATATCGAGACATCCGGCCATACAGCTGGTCTGATTCGCGACGACTCCGACAGGCATGCCGCCCATGCGGATAAAGCCGACCACGATATTGCGGGCGTAGAGCGGAGATATTTCAAAAAAGAAGTTGTTGTCGGCGATTTTTGTGATAATCGTCTTCATATCGTAGGCTTTGCGCTTACTATCCGGAATGATGTCGTTAAGCTCTTCTATCCTGCGGGAAATGTCATCGCTGTTCGGCGTTACCGGCGGAAGCTGCCGGCAGTTATCGGGGAAAAAGCTCAGCAGGCATTTAATCTGTTCGATGCAGTCATAGTCGTCCCTCGCCATCAGATGGGAAAGGCCTGATTTCGTGCTGTGCGTCATCGCGCCGCCCAGCGTTTCAAAGTCCACTACCTCGCCGGTAACTTCTTTGATGACGGCCGGACCTGTGATAAAGGCTTTGCTGCTCTTGTCGACCATGACGATAAAGTCGTTGAGCGCAGGCGAATAAGAGGCGCCGCCGGCGCAGCTGCCCATAAGGGCGGAAATCTGCGGAATGACTCCGGAGGCGTTTACGTTGTTGTAGAAGATCGTTCCGTAGACAGAGGCTCCCGGCCCCTCCTGCAATCTGCCTCCGC
Organism: Synergistaceae bacterium; assembly: GCA_030533085.1. GTDB lineage: Bacteria > Synergistota > Synergistia > Synergistales > Synergistaceae > JAUNJZ01. The sequence goes on along the minus strand of JAUNJZ010000007.1, from coordinate 49,575 downwards.
CGGAATCGTTAAGCCCGATGAGCGGAACTCCGACTTCCAGCGCAAGCTCCTGCATTCTGGCGAGCTTCAATCCATGCATTTCACCCATCGAGCCTCCCAGAACGGTTGCGTCCTGCGAGTAGGCAAAAGCCTTCCTGCCGTTGATAAGCCCGTGTCCGGTCACTATTCCGTCCGCCGGCGCGTCGACCTTATCCATTCCGAAGCGCGTCGCCCTGGGTTTTACGAACATGTTGTACTCCACAAAGCTTCCGGGATCAAACAGCAGGTCTATTCTCTCGCGCGCCGTCAGCTTGCCTTTGGAATGCTGCTTGTTAATTCTTTCTTGCCCGCCCTGAAGCAGAATGTGCGCTTTTTTATCAAGCATGGTTTGAAGCTTCTGATTCATACGACCATCCTCCCTGACTTCACTGAGACCGCGCGGAGCGGAAAGGCTGCTTTAAAATTCACGCTCCGCGCGGTAAACAATTTATTTTTGCGGACTTCCCTGAATGGAAAGCCCTTTAAAGAATCCCGCCGCGTCCTTCGCGCGGACGCCGGAAATGTCCGGCCCAGCGCAGGAAATGCCGCGTTCACGGGAAGGTCAGCTGATTTTTAGTATAAGCCCTTCCACGGACTCAAATCCAGTCCGCATTTTTCAAATCTTTCGCCGAGGAAGTTCAGCGCGTTCTTATACATGACCTTTTCCATAACGCCGGGTCTGAGATCCAGCTCTTCCCACTGCTTCAGCGTTTCGCTGAGCTTGAAGACGCCCCACTCGGAGCCGAAGATGAATTTGTCCTGCAAGCGGCGATTCATGTCATAGGTCATGCACTGCGGGAAATATTTGGGCCACATGCCGGATGTCTCGCGCATTACGTTCGTCTTGTGCATCGCGACGTGGTTGATAACTTCCGGCCACGGCTCGCCGACATGCAGCGCGATTATCTTCAGGCGCGGGAAATCCGCGGCGATTTCGTCGACGTCGAGCGGCTGGCAGTAAGTCATGCTGTAAAGCCCGTCGCCTCCGGGAGCGCCGCTGCCCATGCCGGTATAGCCGATGTGGAACTGAACCGGCGCTTCAAGCTGCTGGCAGAGATCCCAGAGCGGATAGAAGCGTCTGTCGTTGACGCGGAATTTCTGAGTGCACTGCTGGAACTTCAAGCCGATCAGCTTCAGCTCCGTGATGGCTCTCTCCGCTTCAAGCAGGGCGTTCTGTCCCTGCCACGGGTCGACCGAGCCCCACGCGCCGAAAAATGCGTCGGGAAATTTCTGCCACAGACCGTAAACAAAATCGTTGCTGGTGGGCGGTTCGCCCATGCCGCTCGTCGCATCCCAGCCGACAGGCTGCATCTTCACGCCGTGGGTAAGGGCGTCGTTCGCCATCACTTCGGGCCCTGTCTCGTCAAACTCCGCTTTCAGATCGTCCAGCGTTCCCTTTCCGGACTTTCCGACCCAGTTGGGCTGCGTGTATTTTCTGGAGGCCAGCATGGCCTTCATTGCCGGCGGATATCCCCCCTTAACAAAGGGATGCGCGTGCACGTCGATAATGTGAAAGCCTCTTTCTTCAAGGCTCTTTGGCGTTCTGTCTTCCTGAGCTTTAGCCATGATTCATTTCTCTCCTTCCAAAATTAACGGTATTGGGCGACGTCGGGATCCCGCTTTTCGCGGAAGGCTTTGCCGCATTCCTTCGCCTCGTCCGTGTTGAAGTACATGCCCAGCGCGACGCCGGCCATTGACTGAATGCCCCAGACTGAGGCGCTGTCGGCGTTGAAGGACATTTTCAGCGCGGCAAGCGACGTTGGGCTGGATTTAACAATGCTGTCCACCCATCTGTCCGTCTCGGCCATCAGCTCCTCCGGCGGGACGACTGCGTTGATCAGTCCCATTTGCAGGCATTCTTCCGCGCTGTATTTTTTGCACAGATACCAGAATTCCCTGGCCTTCTTCTCGCCGACTATGCGCGCGAGGTAGGCGCTGCCGTATCCGGCGTCAAAGCTTCCGACCTTTGGGCCGACCTGGCCGAATTTCGCTGTAGAGGAGGCGATGGTAAGGTCGCAGACCACCTGAATGACATGGCCGCCGCCTATGGCGTAGCCGTTGACGGCCGCCACAACCGGCTTGGGAATCGTGCGGATGGTGTGCAGAAGCTGGGCGAAAAGGCTGGGCATCGGCAGCTTTTCAAGGGGCTGCGCGTCGGCGTCCACCGCTTCCGGCGTGCCGCCGATCGTAAAGGCGCGGTTTCCCGCCGCAGTCAGTATAACTGCGCCAACCTCTTTGTCCGTCCACGCGCTCTGAAAGGCGGTGATCATTTCATTCAGAGTGCGGTTGGTGAACATATTCATATTGTCGGCTCTGTTAATGGTGATTTTCGCCCGGTTATTATATTTCTCGTACAGTATATCCTGAAATTCCAACTTATCTCGACCTCCCTCTTGAAATGCCGGCGGCCGCTTCCGATCTTTCGGCGCGGCTCGCCGGCAGGCAATTATACCTTAAGTATGAATGCTTCGCTTTCGCCGACGCCGCCGCAGATAGTGCAGATTCCATATCCGCCGCCGCGGCGCTGCAATTCGTAGGCCAGCGTCATTACAAGGCGTCCGCCCGTAGCCCCTGTCGGATGCCCTATCGCTATCGCGCCGCCGTTGATATTGGTCTTCGCGCGGATCGCCTCGACCTTCGCTGGATCTTCCTCTCCGAGAAGTATAGTCGAAGCGAGCGGCATTACGGCAAAGGCTTCGTTGATTTCGATGACGTCCATCTGGTCGATGGTCATGTTCACCTTCGCGAGCGCCTTCTGCGCGGCAAAGGCGGGGATGGTCGCTATGTACTTGGGATGTCCGGAGGCCTGAGCGTGCGCCACTATCGTAGCAAGCGGCTTCAGCCCGCGGCGGGACGCTTCGCTTTCGCTCATCAGTACGAGCGCGCTGGCGCCGGTATTGAGTCCGGGGGCGTTGCCCGCAGTGACGGTCGGGCTCTGGTTGACGGTCTTGAGCTTCGCAAGCCCTTCAAGCGTCGTGTCGGGGCGCGGCGACTGATCTTCCGAGATTACGACGTCGCCCTTCTTGGTGTGTATGGTGTAAGGCTTAATCTCTTCCTTAAATTTACCGGCTTTGAAGGCATCCTGATAGAGCATCTGGCTGCGGTAGGCCCATTCGTCCTGCATTTCGCGGCTGATGCCGTACTGGAGCGCCACCTCTCCGGCCTGCTTCGCGCGCGGTTCGCCGGTGTAGGGGCATGAAACTACCATGATATCTTTGAGGACGATGTCGCCGAGGCGCTTTCCCCAGCGAAGGTCTTCAACAAAGTACGGGACATTGCTCATATTCTCCGAGCCGCCGCCGACAGTCACCTTCGCGTCGCCGAGCTCGATGGCGCGCTTGGCCATCGCGATTGCGACCATCGAGGAGCAGCAGGCGCGGTCTACCGTGGTGGAGTTGGCTTCGGGGGGCATTCCGGAGGCAAGCGATATCTGGCGCGCTATTGAACGGTTCGCCGTCGGCATGTTTATGCCGATATAGGTCTCTTCAACATCCGCCGGATCGACGGCGGCGCGCTCCATCGCCTCTTTTACGACGAAGGAGCCGAGTGCGACGGTGTTTTCGCCCTTCATAAGACCGCCGAATTTATCAAAGGGTGTACGTACAGCTGAAACTATGACTACCTTTTCCATCTTATATTTCACCATTCCTTTTTATAATAGTAAAGCTTTCTATATGACCTTTTTGTCGTGAAGTTCCGCCAGCCGTTCCTCCGAGTAGCCGAGCTTCTTCAAGATCTCGTCTGTATCCGCGCCGAGGTTGGGCAGCGGTTTGTACGAGGCTTCGTGCGCCTCCATCTTTATCGGGCAGCCGACTACCGTGAGCTCTCCGACAACCGGATCCGGAATTTTAACGAGCATCTCACGCTTTTTGGTATGTTCGTCATTGGCGACGTCTTCCGCGTTCTGAACGGGGCCGCAGGGAAGTCCCTGAGCCATGAATATCTCGCAGGCCTCTGTCTTCGTCTTGTCGGAGAGCCATTCGTTGATGATGGGACGGATGAGCGTCTCCATGTGAGCGCCGCGCCCCGGGCCGGACTGAATGTCGGGATTCTCAAGCAGCTCAAGGTGTCCGATGGCTGTGAGGAACTTTTTCCACATAGATTCTGTCGGAACGATAATCGCCACATAACCGTCTTTGCATTTGAAGGGTCCCCACGGCGCGATGAGCTTGTCCGGGCCTCTGGTTACGACGTTGCCGGTGAAGGCGTAAACGTTGTGCGAGCGTTCGGCGAGCGCCACCATGCAGTCGTACATCGAAACGTCGAAGTATTCGCCTTTGCCGCTGCGCAGCTTATTGATATATCCCAGCATGGCGGCGTAGGCGGCGTAGACGCCGGTGCCTGAGTCGCCGAGCGCGAAGCCGAGCCATGTCGGCGGCCCCTGCGCGTCGCTGCCGCAGGTGTACATCAGCCCAGCCATCGCCTGCGCGATGATGTCGTAGGCCAGCCTCTTCGCGTATGGCCCTTCAAACTTCTTTGAGCGTCCGAAGCCGCTGATAGCGACATATATCACGCCGGGGTTGATTTCTTTTATCTTTTCATAGGTAAAGCCAAGCTTGTCCATAAGTCCGGGCTTCAGATTTTCGATGATTATCTCCGTGTCTTTGATAAGATCCCAGAGCACAGCCTGCCCCTCTGGGGACTGCATGTCTATCGTCACGCTTTTTTTGCCGCGGTTGAAGCGCGCGAAGTAGCCGCTCTGCGCGCCGCCCTGGTCATTTTTGAGCATAGGCGCCATTTCGCGCGCCGTATCTCCGCTTCCGGGCCGTTCAACCTTTATGACCTCAGCTCCCTGATCCGCGAGCATCATCGTACAGGTCGGACCTGCAACCTGCTGCTCAAGGCCAAGTACCTTTACACCTTCAAGTATTCCCGCCATGTAAATGCCTCCTTGATTATTTTTATATATTTGAAGCTTTGTTAGCCATATTCGTCAGCGCCTGCTCCGCCATATCCTCGGCCTTCGCGAGCGCCACCTGCTCAAAGGTGAACTCTGTAACTTCGTCAAGCCGGGAGCCGGGGCCGAATACGCCGCTGACACCCTTTTCGAGCAGCCCCGGTATATCCTGCTGGGGGATGATGCCGCCGAGAATGAATACTGTATTCTCCATTCCCTCTTTAGCCTTCACCTTGTCGACGACCTTCGGCATCAGCGTGTTGTGCGCGCCGGAGAGCAGACTTACGCCGACGACGTCTACCTTTTCTTTCGCGGCTATCTCCGCGATTTCGTCCGGCGTGGCCTGAAGTCCCGTGTAGATGACCTCCGCCCCCGCCTCTTCAAAGGCGCGCGCGACAACCTTCGCTCCGCGATCATGGCCGTCAAGGCCCGGTTTTGAGATGAGAACTTTTACCATAACGACGCCTCCTTTTCCATTTAATAAATTTTCATAGGCGTATACTTGCCGTAAACCTTTTTGAGTACGCCGCATATTTCGCCGAGCGTCGCGTAGGCGCTCACAGCTTCGATCATATAGTCCCCAAGATTCTCGTTGTTCCGCGCCGCCTCTTCCACAGCAGCGAGGGCGCGCTGCACACGGTCGTTGTCGCGCTCCGCTTTCAGCTTGTTGAGTTTCTCCGTCTGCCTGATGGCGACATCCTCGGAAACCGTGAACTGCGCCGGCTCTATGGGCTTGCCGTCTTTAAACTCGTTGACGCCGACGACGATACGCTCCTTGTTGTCTACGCTCTTCTGATATTTGTAGGCGTTGTCCGCCAGCATCTTCTGCTGGAAGCCTTCTTCGATGCACTTCATGGCTCCGCCCTTTTTCTCTATCGTATCAAGCAGGGCAAGGACTTCCTCTTCCATCGCGTTCGTGAGGGCTTCGACGGCGTAGGAGCCTCCGAGGGGATCTACCGTCTCCGTCAGACCCGACTCATAGCCCACGATCTGCTGCGTTCTCAGCGAGACAGTTACCGCCTGCTGTGTGGGCAGAGATATCGCTTCGTCATAGGAGGAGGCGTGGAAGGTCTGAATTCCGCCCGCCGCCGCCGCCATAGTCTGAATAGCGACGCGGACGATGTTGTTTATGGGCTGCTCCGCAGTCAGGGCGGAGCCGCTCGTGAAGGCGAATATCTTCAGCCGCTGCGGCTCTTCCTCCGTCACGTGATAGCGCTCTTTCATAATCCGCGCGTAGAGACGGCGGGCGGCGCGGTACTTCGCGACCTCCTCCAGGAAGTCCATCTGCGCGCCAAGGAAGAAATAGCTGTTGCGCGTGGCCGATACGATGTCCACTCCGCGCGCCACGGCGGCGTCGTAATACTCGATCATATCCGCCAGCGTGAAGGCCAGCTCCATCGCCGCCGTCGCGCCTGCGTCTCTGATGTGGTAGCCGGAGACGGCGATCGGCGTCCAATGGGGAAGATGCTTGCCGCAGTATTCAAGCACATCGACGGAAAGCTTGACGCCTGCCGCCGGCGGGAAGATGTAGGTTCCGCGGCACATATACTCCTTCAAGATATCGTTCTGAAGGAAAAAGCCGATAGAATTCGGGTCTATATTGTTCTTTCTCGCGAAGGCGACGTAGAAGGCAAGCATGATGATTGAGTTCGCATTCGCCGTCGTGCGTATCTGACGCACCTTTTCAAAAGGAATGCCTGCAAAGAGCGCCTCTATATCGGCAAGCGAATCTATCGCGACCCCAACCTTGCCGACCTCGCCCTCTGACATTGGATCGTCCGAGTCGTAACCCATCTGGGTAGGCAGGTCGAGAGCGACGGAAAAGCCTGTGCCGCCCTGCTCGATTATATAACGAAAGCGCTTGTTGGCCTCCTCCGCGGATGCGAAGCCGGCGTACTGCCCCATCGTCCAGAGGCGGCCGTCACGGTACATCTCCTCGCGAATGCCGCGCGTGAACGGGAAATGTCCCGGTTCGCCGAGCTGCTCCCTCATATCTTTGCCCTTGACGTCCTCTTCGGTATAAACCCTCTTGAGTTCATATCCAGAAAGTGTGGTATGTTTTCTCTCTTCAGCCATTCATATTACCCCTTTCGTCATTTTTTCTATAATTCAGCCTCATTGCTCTGCAAAGCTTATTTTCATTTTTTCGTCGCGGAATATCCGTTCGTCCATCAGCCGCAGATCATCCGATACGCGCGGTCGGAATTCCATCTTCTCCAGAATGTCTCTCTCAAGATCGACGCCCGGCGCTATCTCCGTCAAAGTAACGCCATCACGCTCAAGCCGGAAGACGGCCCGTTCCGTTATATAAAGCACCTGCTGCCCCATCTCCGCCGCACAGCGTGAAGAGAAAGTCACCTGCTGCACACGCCGCTTAAACTTGGCGCGCGGGGCGTCCTTTTCGATCGTGAGCCGTCCGTCGCCGATACGGCACTCCATCTCCCCGGCCATGAAGCTTCCCATGAAGCAGAGCTTCTTCGTGCTCTGAGTGATATTGATGAAGCCCCCCGGCCCAGTGCAGCGCGAGCCGAATTTGGAGACATTCACATTCCCCTCCTCGTCTGCCTCCCCCATGCCGAGGACGGCAGCGTCAAGCGCCCCGCCGTCGTATATGTCAAAGTTATCGGTTATCTGGAGGATAGCGTCCGGGTTGACGGAGGCTCCGAGAGCCACGCCGCTCAAAGGCACGCCGCCGTAGACGCCGGTCTCGATTGAAAAGGTCACCTGATGGCTCAGTCCCTCTTCATTGGCGACGCTCGCGACGCTGTCCGGCATCCCGATTCCGAGGTTGACAAGACCGCCGGCCTTCAGCTCCATCGCCGCGCGCCGCCCGCACACCTTGCGCAGGTTGAGCGGCATCGGCTGAATCATATCGAGCCGCATCCTGACGTCGCCGATAAGCTCCGGACGGAAAGGCTCGGAATAGCACTGCGGATGATTCTCCGGCCTCGCCTGCACGACGTAATCAACAAGCGCGCCGGGGATCGCAACACGCCTGGGGTCAAGCAGGCCGCGCCCGAAAATATTCTTCACCTGCACGATAACGGTTCCGCCGCTGTTGTGAACGGCCGCCGCCATCGCCGCCTGCTCGCTGTGAAGAGCCTCCTCCTCCAGCGAAATGTTTCCGTACTCATCCGCGTAAGTGCCGCGGATAATGCAGAGGTCGATCGGAAAACTTCTGTAAAACAGATATTCCTCGCCCTCAAAATCGATCAGCGAAACGACCTGACGCCCCGATGAGGCGGCAAGCTCGTTCACCCGGCAGCCCTCGATGCGGGGGTCGCAGAAGGTATGAAGCCCGACCTTCGTCACAACGCCGGGGCGGCCGCCGGCTATCGCCTTTAAGAGATGTCCGTAAACGCCGAGCGGAACGGTATAGCCGGCGATTTTATTGTCGCTTACGGCTCGCCCTATAGCGGGAGACATTCCCACATGAGAGGCATAAATAGAAGCAATGATGCCTGGAGTTCTGATAATGCTGAGACCGTAGCCATCCTCGCGGAGATCTCCCGGCGATATCCCCGAGACGACGTTTAATCCGCGCGGGCGGCCGCTCTCCTCGAAAGATTTCGCAATCTCGCGCAATATTTCATCAGGCGCGGAAAAGCCGCCGAAGCCGCCTATTCCTACAGTCATATTATCTCTAATTAGTGATATTGCCGCAACGGACGAAATCGCTTTGCTCACCATTCTCACCTCGCGCTTTCTCATACGGTTTTCCGCCGCGCATGGCGGCGGAAAACCAGAATCGTTAATTAATTGTTTTCCGCCTGCGCGCCGCCGCCGAATTTATCGACCACAAACTTGGTAATGTAGGGGAAAACGAAGATGCAGAATACAAGCGTTACCGCCATCTGCGCCGTCGCGGACTCAACATAGGGCTGGTACTGCGGCAGACGCTCTCCGATGACGCGCGGGGCGACGACCGACAGTCCGCCAAGACATGTCGCTCCGACCGCCGCGTATCCAGGGCGCTTCAAAATCGCTCTGTCCACCGTTACCATTATTGGCAGGAAGATACAGACGATCAGCCCAATAAGCACGAGATTGGCAAAGCCGGCCTGAGAAAGGGCCATCAGGTTTATGCTCGCGCCAAGGCAGCAGCCCAGGAAAAAGAGGACTACCGGCGTAGCGGTGGAAAAGAGCTTGCGTATCTTCTCGTCGCTGTTGGCAAGCACCATGCCAAGGACAAAGGGAACAAGCGTGGAAACGGCGCTCATGTAATCAAAGCCCGTGCCGTCGGCAACGCCGAGTATAACAAGCGGCGTGGCGGGAACGGCTATCAGGTTGAGGACGCCCATCGCCGCCTTGTCCACATTATCTCCGTAGGACTGCATCAGTCCTGCGTAAACTCCGGGGTTGCAGCTGGCGAGCGAAATGGTGATAGCCAGCGCCGAAGCGCCGCAGATGCCGCCGATTCCGAAATATTTCAGCGTCAGCCACGCGCCGGTGAAGGCAACGGCCAGACGGACTATAACCAGCAGGCCGCCTCTGGCGCAGACCGCGCCAAGGTCGCTGTATCTGGTTTGGCTTCCAGCGACAAACAGCAGCATACCGATAGTGGCCATAGCTCCGGCGCCGCTGAAAGCAGCCGTCGTCGGGCCTCCTATCTTGAGCACGGCAGGTATAAATGTGTTGATTATCGCCGTGATAATCATGGGAACCACCATTATGCCGCCGGGAACCTTATTGACCTTACCCAGAATATCCACTCAACGTCCCCCTTCCCATCTTCACGCTTCCGTTATATCTCATATTAAAACCGTCAAAATACATCTTATCGCCGCGCTTTCGCGGGAATAACAGCGGCGCTCTTACTGCTGCTGCGCGGCTTTGCGCTCGGCGATTTTATCGGCTATCACGCAGTTGACAGGCTCGTGCTTCTGGTCGCGCACAAGGCAGCCGTTGCAGTAGATGCACTCGATGATCTCTTTTTCGCGTCCCTCGACCTGCTTCTTGATCCATTCGGGGTCGGCGAGCGCCGGACGGCATACGCCGATAAGGTCGGCCTTGCCGGCTTCGAATATTTCTTCGCCGTGCTTGAGGTCTTTGACCTTGCCGGAGACGACGACGGGAATGTCGGAGCCTATTTCGCGCAGGGCGTTTTTGATTCCGGCTGAGAGATAGACGTGGCAGCCGTAAGGCAGATTGGCCGTCGCCATGCAGCGGCTTCCGCTGTATCCGGTGTACCATGGGCCGTCCTCCGTCTTGCCGCCGGCGGATACGCTGATGAAGTCCATACCGGCGCGCGCGAATATCTGCGCTATCTCCGTCGTCTGCACAAGCGTATTGCCGCCCATGACAAACTCTTCGCCGGAGATGCGGCAGCCTACGCAATAGTCGTCGCCGACTTCCTTGCGGATTCCTTCCATGATTTCCGTAACGATGCGGCAGCGTCCCTCTGTATTGCGTCCGTATTTATCTGTGCGCTTGTTGAGCAGCGATATAAAGGAAGAGAGCGTGTAGCCGTGCGCCACGTGCAGCTCTACGCCGTCAAAGCCGGCCTTCCTCGCCCTTATCGTGCTGTCGATGAACTGACGCTTGCACTCTTCGATTTCTTCATAGGTGAGATCTTCGACCGCCTGCTTCCAGCCGGTACGAACAGACTGCTTCACATAATGGATGAGCTGAACGGTCATTTTGCAGCCCTCGGCGTGAACCGCGTCGGTCATTTCCTTGAGTCCGGGGATGAACTTATCGTCGCAGATACGAAGAAGGTTCGGGCTCTTCCTGTCGAGCACGCCGCAGGCCTCTACGTCGATGAGGCCGAAGCCGCCCTTCGCGCGCGCCACATGGCGTTCGATAAGTGCGTCTGTGACAAAGCCGACCTCGTCGGCAAGGCAGGTAACGGCGGGAAGCCATACGAGACGGTTTTTGAGTTCGAGATTCCTGAATTTTACGGGTTCTAATATTTTCATTGAAGTATTCCTCCACACATTCTTATTTAAGGGGTGTGAAGGGCGTAAAGCCCTTCACGCGTATTATGGATGGCCGAACAGGGAAGTGTTCGGGTTACGCCTTATTTTTTGCCTCTTCTTCCATTATCGCGTAGATTTCGGCGCGAAGCTCTTCCTTCTTGACCTTGCCGATGTTCGTATGCGGCAGGTCGTCGCGGATCTCGAGGCGTTCCGGCAGCTTGAACTTCGCAAGCTTGCCCTCAAGGAATTTGACGATCTCCTCCAGCGTGATGGTATCTCCGGGGGCCCTCATGGAAATGAAGAGACATGCCTTCTCGCCGAGCACCGGATCCGGCATCGGGACGAGCGCCGCGTCGTGGACCAGCTCATGTTTCAGAACCAGGTTCTCGACCTCTTCGCAGCTGAACTTCTCGCCGCCGCGGTTGATAGCGTCCTTGATGCGTCCCATGATGACGAAGCCCTTGCCGCTGCTGTGCATCGCGCCGAGGTCGCCGGAACGATAGAAGCCATCTTCTGAGAATGCTTTCTTGTTGTGGTCGTAGGCGTTGTAATAGCCGCGTATCGTGTAGGGGCCGCGGAAGAGAAGCTCTCCGGGGCGCTCTGTCTCGCCGCGGAAGCGGGCGCTGCCGTCGTGTACGCTCTCGGCGATGATTTCTCCGGTATCCTTATCGACGATCTTCCATTCGTCGGCGGGAGAGACGGGAAGTCCTATCGTATTGTAGGTGACTTCGTCGTCGTCAAAGAGGCTCGTCTGCGTGATGGTACCCTCCGACATGCCGAACTGCGATATCAGACGGCAGCCAAGCTCGGGATAGACGCGGGCAGCAACGACCGGCTCAATCTTGGAACCGCCGTTGATTACGATTTCCCATGATGAAAGGTCATACTTGCCTCTGTCCTCAAAGTTCAGCATGTTTATCACCATTGCCGGAACCATCGGGATGTGGGTTATCTTTTCTTTTTCGATGAGCTTGCAGATATCTTCCGTGCGCGGCGATGTGCTCATGATGACCTTGCCGCCGAAGCTGAAGGCTCCCTGTATGCCGGGGGCCGCGAGGACCATGTTATGGGCTACCGGCGCCACTGCCAGCTGCACCGTGTACATGTTGTAGCCAAGCTCACGGCTCGATTCCTCTGCGACGTAACGATAAGCGTTATATTCGCGCGGGATAAGCTTCGGAATGCCGGTCGTGCCGCCGGAGAGCAGCAGTATGCAGACGTCGTGCGGATCGGGCAGATACTTTTTGAGAAGCGCGGGATCGTCTTCTCCCTCGATGGGAGTCGCGAGAAGGTCGTTGATATAGGAATAGCCTTCCGGTATTTCCTGGTCGAGGCCGGCTATCATCTTGTATTTCATGTACGGCAGATCCGCCGCAACCTGATCAACTAATTCCACATAGTTATATTTTTTCGCAAAACCAGGTATAATATATCCGACCGCCTCTGCCCTTGCCGCGATCTGCGATATCTCCGTATACCTGTGCTGGGGCAAGCACATGACGGGGATAACGCCGATCTTCTGCATGGCGAGGTAGATAAAAACAAACTCGGGTATGTTTGTCAGCTGAATGACGACACGATCTTCATGCTTAAGCCCCATCTTCAGAAAGTGCAGGGCAAGGCGGTCCGAACCTTTTTTGAGCTCTCCGTAGGTGAAGCGCTGATCTCCGCCTACGAGAGCTTCGCGTTCCCAGAAGCGCTCCGCGATATTATCGAAAACCTGTGAGAAATTCTCTTTCTTCCAGTAGCCCTTCTCTTCGTAAGACTTTGCAAGTTCGGGTTGATAAGCTGTCCAATGTTCTAACATAGTTACCCTCCGTTCAAATAAAAAGATGTTTCCTTTTTGTTGCAGTTGCGGTGACGCTCTTTCGATGTGTGTGTGTGGTTTTTCTTGCTTTTGTGAAAAAATTCATTTGTTGCTGCAATAAAATTTCTGTGACAGGGCATCACCTCTCCCCTTCTCATAGCTTTTAAATCAGCCCATAAGGGCAGAACTATCACTAATTAGTGATAATCAATCAAACAAAAACAGTCAAGCGGCCAAAATCTCCTCTATTTCAGTTTTTTCAATATAGAGACGACCTGCTCTTTCTCTTCAGTCGTCAGTTTTGAAAAAGCCTCGGCAAGGTTGGACATATGTTTTGCAAATGTTTCGTCCATCAGCTCCCTGCCCTTTTGAGTTATCCCGATGAGATAAGAGCGTCTGTCTTCCGGATTATCCCTGCGGATCACAAGCCCCAGCTGCTCCAGATTCCTTACCACCACCGTAATATTGCCGCTGCTTGAGAGCACTTTGTCAATTATCTGCTGTATCGTCTGCTCTCCTCTGTTGTATAGCAGCTCAAGTACGGTAAACTGCGATAACGTCAGCCCTTTCTCACGAAACAGCTCATACGAACTTCTATGCGCGTTGCGATAGGTCCTTCCAAGCGCGATGACGAGTTTGCCGTTCAGTCTGTCTTTGGAGTCCATCTCAAACCCCTCACCCTTATTTAATTGTCAATGGATTGACTTATCCCTCACAAGCGTTAGAATAACACTAGTTAGTGATATTGTCAAGTTAATATTCAGATTACTTCGACTAAACTAAATATATTTGTCAATATACTGGATTTTAGTTTTAATGACTATTTCACAGAAGGGCTGATCAGAATGTTAAAAAAGATAGTTTTTTTCTACGGGCCAAAATACAATTTCAAACGCCGCCTTCCGAGAAACACGGCGCTGACCACCATCAGCGAGCTGGCGATATACAGCGACAGGAAGATGCGCGAGCATACCTTTAAGATACAGAGCAGGCGCGCCAACGACGCGGCGGAGAAGCCGGAGGAAAAACCCGTCGTCCCCTGCCTCGTCGCCTATTCAGAACAATACGCCGCTATCAGCGAGAGCGCGCTGCATTCTTTTCTGAGCTTCATAGACCAATTCGATATAGAGTCGCTTTACCTGCAAAATCCTCCCGCGCAGCTCGCGGCGCAGTTTCTCAACTCGCACAGCAGGGTGAGGGTCATCAGGCATGAATATAAGACGCTGGAGATGGAAGGGCTCAGAAGGATAAACCGCGAGTATCCGCATGTGATCTTCGGTCAGGAGGATGTGAAGCGGCGGCTGCTGACGGCTCTCTATCCGCTGGCGGCAAAAAAAATGTCAAAACCTCTGGTGCTGCTCTTTTACGGCCCGACAGGCGTCGGCAAGTCGGAGACGGCGAAGTACATCAGCGACGTGGTCGGGCAGAAGCTGTTTCGCAGGCAGTTTTCGATGTTTCACAGCAACGAGTTCGCCCCATATCTCTTCGGCGGCCGCCATACCGGCGACTCGCTCGCGAAGGATCTGATGGAACGCGAATCATCGGTCATACTCTTCGACGAATTTGATAAGCCGAATCCGCTCTTTCACAGCGCCTTTTACCAGCTCTTCGACGAAGGGATATATGAAGACAGAAATTACCGCGCCGAGGTGAAGGAGGCCGTCATAATCTGCACCTCGAACTACGCTTCGGCTGAAGAAGCGCGAGAGCGCCTCGGCGCTCCGCTTTTCGCGCGCTTCGACGCGGTGATCGAATTCCAGCCGCTCACGGACGAGGCTCTGGAGGCCGTGCTTGAAAAGAGCTGCCGCGAGGCGATAGCCGCGCTGAGCGAGGATGAAAGAAAGATGATCTCCGAAAAAGAGCTGCGCGGCTCCCTCCGGCCGCTTGCTGCCGGCGGCGACGGCGTGCGCGGCATTCAGCGTCTTGTGCGCGAAAAGATATCAGAGGCTCTTTTAGACAGGGCGCTTCAGGATTAGCCGGAATAACGCGGCAGGCAATCCCCGCCCAGGAACAGCGGGGCGGGGATTGCCTGCCGCGCCGCTCTTTTCATTTGGACGCGCGCCCTGTCATAATATAGAATCAACAAGTCTGACGTCGTCAAAGACGGGAAATTCCCGCCGCATCTGCCGCACGGTCTCCGCCGAAGCCTCGCCGTGAACAATCCCCTCGCCCTCCGCCGCCTCAGTGAGCATCTCTCCCCAAGGGTCGATTATTCCGCTTTCCCCCACCATGGTCAGATGCTTGTAGGGGCCTGCCAGGTTGCAGGAGAGCAGGTAAGCGGAGTTCTCCATCGCGCGCACCTTGTTCAGACAGCGAAAGGCCTCGGCGCGGGGATAAGGCCAGGCGGCGGGAACGATGAATATTTCCGCCCCCATACCAAGCGTCATCATGCGAAAAAGCTCCGGGAATCTTATGTCATAGCAGATGGCAAGTCCGAGCCGCCCGAACTCCGTGTCGACCACCACGGCTTTCGTCCCGTGCGTGAAGGAATCGGCCTCGCGCCCGTAGCAGGAGAAGAGATGTATCTTGCGGTATTCGGCGATATCCGTGCCTTTGCGGTCAAAGAGGATGCTGGTGTTGAATATCCTGTCCCCCTCCTTGTGTACAAAGCTTCCGCAGTGTATGAAGGCCCCCAGCTCCCGCGCCTTCGCTGAAATACGTCTCATGAGCGGCCCGTCTCTTTCCTCCGCGAAATTCCAGATCGTCCGGTAGCTGAGTATCCCGATGTGCCACAGCTCAGGCAGCACGATAATGTCGGAACCCCGGCAGCTGTCGATCAGCCCGAATACTCTGTTTATGAGTTCCTCGCTGCTCTCATTCTCTTTTATCTCCAACTGTATAAGCGATGCTTTCATGGATGTCCCCTGTCCGTTATAAATTTTTATCTATCCTATAATGTTTTTCAAATCGGCGCAACTGATTTTTATTTTTTATAGCCCTTATCCGTCATACCGGAAGCTCCGCGCGGACTCCTCCCCTTTCAATATACGCAGCGCGCCGTGCGCCAGCGATTCCATTTCGTTTTCGCCCGGGTAGAGCCTTACAGGAGCGATGAAGCCGATTCGGCTGATTATTTCCTCCGTCAGCAGCTTTGAGTGCGCGAGGCCGCCGGTCAGGATTATCGCGTCGGCTCTGCCGCGGACTGAGGCGGCCAGCCCCGCGATGTATTTCGCTATTTGCAGCGCCATCGCCTCATAGACAAGCCGCGCCCTCTCATCGCCAGCGGCTATCATCTTTTCCACCCTGCGCGCGTCGCTTGTGCCGAAATAGCCGAAGAGGCCGCTGTCGCCGCGCATGACACGCAGCTTGTCGCGCATATCGGTTTTGTTTTTACGAACAAGATATTTTATCAGCTGAATAACCTGCTGGCCGCCGGCGCGTTCGGGGGAAAAAGGCCCTTCGTCGTCGCCTACGACGTCGGTGATAAGTCCGTTTTTGTGCAGAGACATAGATATGCCGCCGCCAAGATGGGCGACGATGAAGGTACATTCCGCGTAGCTTTTCCCAATATCGGAGGCGGCGCGGTGCGCCGTAGCGCGCATGTTAAGGCAGTGTGTGACGGAGACGCGCGGCATATCCGGGATTCCGCTGACGCGGGCGACCGGCTCCAGTTCGTCTGTGGAGATGCCGTCGTAGATGTAGGCGTGGGGAATGCCGTACTTTCGCCGCAGCTCGAAGGCGATGCAGGCTGCGACATTAGAGGCGTGCTCCTCGGCGCAGACGTTAAGCAGATAGTCCACCATAACGTCATTTATCTCGTAGCCGCCGGCGTGCAGCGGCGGAAGGATTCCGCCCCGGGCGACGATCGCATCAAAGCCGCCATATTCCTCCGACGCCTCCCGCGTAAATTCATCCGCCAGCTCCTGACGCATCGGAAGCTGATCCGACATATACGGATATTTTTCCAGAAATTCTTTCGTATGCTCGAATTCCTTCTGCAAAACCTTCTTGTCGTCAAAATAAACCGCCATTTTTGTCGAG
The DNA here is from genome assembly GCA_030533085.1 of Synergistaceae bacterium. Taxonomy (GTDB): domain Bacteria; phylum Synergistota; class Synergistia; order Synergistales; family Synergistaceae; genus JAUNJZ01. The sequence goes on along the minus strand of JAUNJZ010000007.1, from coordinate 32,954 downwards.
GTCGAGCCGGTGTTAAGTACCATGATTTTATATGTCATTGCGCTTCGCCTCCCAGCCTTATATAATTTATGCTTCGACAGCTTCACCGCCTATATTTTATCATGCCGCAAGTCTCTTTTGCCTTCAATACATTATATTGCGCTTTTTGGATAAGCCAAGGAGCCTAAGGAGTTGCCCCCTCCGGCTCCTTTTTTGCCAGCTCTGATTTTTTATGGAACAGATATTTTACAGAGGCTCCTTACAGCGGGTCAAACTCCGTCTCTGTCTGCGCGAGGAATTCCTCGAAGCTCATCGCGCCCAGGTCGCCCTTTGAGCGCTCGCGGACTGCGAGCGTTCCGTTTTCGGCCTCCTTAGCGCCTATCACGAGCATGTAGGGAATCTTTTGCAGCTGCGCGTCGCGTATTTTTTTGCCGAGCTTTTCATCCCTCGCGTCGATCTCTACGCGGATATTCCGCTCTTTAAGCCGTTTCGCCATCTCCTCGGCGCAGGGCAGATAGTCGGAGGCGACGGGAAGCAGCTTCGCCTGTACCGGAGCCAGCCAGTAAGGAAAAGCCCCCGCGTAGTTCTCTATCAGTATTCCCATGAAGCGCTCGAGGCTGCCGAGGACGGTCCTGTGGAGCATGACCGGCCTGTGTTCCGCGCCGTCGCTGCCGATATAGCTCATGTCGAACTTTTCCGGCATCTGGAAGTCGAGCTGAATCGTGCCGCACTGCCATGTGCGTCCGATGCAGTCCTCAAGATGGAAGTCTATCTTCGGCCCGTAGAAGGCGCCGTCTCCGGGGTTAAGCTTGTAGGGAGTATCAGTCTCCTCCAGCGCCTCTTTCAGACACTGCTCCGCAAGATCCCAGAGCTTAGGATCGCCCATCGAATCTTCAGGGCGCGTCGACAGCTCGACATGATATTTGAAGCCGAAGACATCCTGATAGACATAGCGGTCAAGCTCCATAATGGCCTTAATCTCGTCCTTTATCTGCTCCGGCGTGCAGTAGATGTGCGCGTCGTCCTGCGTGAAGGCGCGCACGCGCATAAGGCCGTGCAGCGCTCCCGAACGCTCGTGACGGTGGACGAAACCAAGCTCAGCCATGCGCAGCGGCAGCTCGCGGTAGCTGTGAATGTCATTTTTATAGACCAGAATACCGCCCGGGCAGTTCATCGGCTTGACGGCAAAGGGCGCTTCGTCTATCTCCGTAAAGTACATATTTTCCTTATAGTGATCCCAGTGGCCGGACTGGAGCCAGAGCGAACGGTCAAGTATCATCGGAGTCTTTATCTCCACATAGCCGCGCTTTGTGTGCTCTTTGCGCCAGAAGGCCTGCAAGGTGTTCATGATGACCATGCCCTTCGGATGGAAGAAGGGGAAGCCGGGCCCCTCGTTGTGCAGGCTGAAAAGATCAAGCTCCTTCCCCAGCTTGCGGTGGTCGCGCGCCTTCGCCTCCTCAAGCCGGCGCAGATAGCCCTTCAGCTCATCCTCAGAACCGAAGGCGGTGCCGTATATGCGCGTCAGCATCTCGTTCTTTTCATCCCCGTGCCAGTAAGCGCCCGCGAGCGAAAGCAGCTTGAAAAATTTGCAGCAGCCGGTATGCGGCACATGCGGCCCGCGGCAGAAATCGACAAAATCCCCCTCCGAGTAGACGGAAAGCGTTTCGCCATCGATTCCCTCTATCAGCTCCACCTTGAGATCCTCGCCCATCGCGGAAAATTTTTCCACGGCCTCATCTTTTGAAAGCTCGCCGCGCACAAGGGGAATCTTTTCCTGAGCTATCCTGCGCATCTCCGCCTCTATCTTCGGCAGCTCCTCTTCCGATATCGCTTTGGGGAAACGGATATCATAATAAAAGCCGTCTTTTATCGCAGGCCCTATCCCGAATTTCGCCTCCGGCCAGAGACGCAGCACAGCGTGCGCGAGAAGATGCGCCGTCGAGTGGCGCAGCAGATGCAGCCCCTCTTCGCTGTCCGGGAAAAGCGGCGTAAAGAGCGTATCCTCCGTGAATACCCTGTCACAGTCCACAGGCTCTCCGTCGACGGCCGCACCTATCGCCTTTTTCAAATGCCATATGTCAAGCAGCTGACGTACCGTCGCGCTTTCCGCCTCGTAACTTTTCCCCTCCGCTGTAAAAAAACGTGCCATATTTTACTCCTCCTTATTAATAATCAAAGAGGCCGCCCCCTGAAATCATCCAGGAGGCGGCCATATCATCCGCGGTTCCACTCCAATTTGGCCTGCAAGGCCCTCTTGCGCGCTGTACAGGGCGCACCCTGATACCTTATCCCAGCGGGCTTCGGCATCCGCTCTGGGGTGGTCTTCAAAGTTCCAGCGCCGAGAGCCTTTCAGCAGCGCAAAGGCGCGGCTCTCTCTCTGTGACGCGGCGAGACTTCTACTCTCCCCTTCATCGCCTCATATATCAGATTCAACTCTACGTTTATACCGCGCCGCGCCGCTTTTGTCAACACACGAAGAAACAACGCGCAGGGCGACAACATTTACTTTTTTTGAAAAGTGTTAATTGCCAAAGTAACCGCAATCGTCATTGTCGTCACAGCGACATTAACTTCTGAGAAATGGCAATCAGTTTCAATATCTCTCTTATCTTCCGCGCTTTCAGCCTCCGTTTCTGACCTCTTCGACCTGCGCCAGCAACGTAGCGGAAAATAGTACCGCGCAGCCGATCAGCTCTCTTGCCGTCAGTGTCTCGCCAAGTATGAGGCAGCCGAAGAAGGCGGCGAAGAGCGCTTCGGCGCTGAGGATGATGCAGGTGGCTACCGGGCTGACATATCTCTGCGCCATCATTTGCAGCGTGTAGGCGACGCAGGTACAGAAAAATCCGGCGTAAAGTATGGGCAGCAGAGACGAATATATATCGCCCCACCGCGGGCTCTCAAATAAAAACATCGCTGCCGCCGACAGCAGAGCGACTGTCGCAAACTGTACGGCGGACAGCTTCAGCGGGTCATGGCTCTTTGAAAAGCGGTAACAGGCCATTATGTGCGCCGCCCAGAAGAAGGCGCTTGCGAATATAAGCGCGTCCCCCGCCTCCATAGTGAAGCCGCTTTTCACCGACAGCAGATAGAGTCCGGCCGTGCTCAGTAAGATAGCGCATATTGTGAGGCGCGAAGGTATCTTCTTCATGAAAAGTCCGTATAACGGAACTATAACGATGTACATGGCCGTGATGAAGGCGGCTTTGCCCGCCGATGTATAAAGCAGCCCCACCTGCTGCAATGACGAGGCTGTGAATAGCGCCGCTCCGCAGATGACGCCGCTGGATATACAGTTTTTCCATTGTGAAAGTATCCTTTCCGCGCCGCCGCAGCGGAGATGAGAGCGCCTGCCGTCGATTATCAGCGAAAAGGGCATCAGAAAGAGAAAGCTGACGATATAACGCGAGAAGCAGAAGGTCATGGGACCGATGTGCTCCATGCCGAGTATCTGCGCGACGAAAGATGTCCCCCATATCAGCGACGCTGTAAGGAGCAGTAGTATAGAGGTCGTTCGTCTGTTGATCATATTTATCCCCAACCGGAAAAAATTTTTGCGCGCAGGGCGCGCGCGAAAGATTATACTCTATTCAGTTATTTTCGACCATATTTATTTCTTTCGGAGAAAGGTCATAGAGCCTGTAGACGGCTCTGTTCAAGGCCCTTTCGACCGCCGCGGCCTCCTCCGGCGCCTTTGCGTATTTGCGCGGAGGATTGTCGCGGAAGATACGCGAAAGGCTCTCTCCGGCGGCGGCTATTTCCTCTTTGAGCCTGCGGCGCGGCTGAGATTCCGCAGCTCCGTCCATTATAGGAAGCTGCGCAAGCACTGACGGGCGCAGCTCGTAATATCCGTTGAGCAAAGGCGAGGAGAGCGAACGGAAGATGTAGTCCATGAGCCTCGAGTTGAGCAGCGCGAGCAGGAAGCTGTCTCCGCCTGCTATTACGCAGCATTTGTCGTTAAAGTAGGCGCGCTCTTTCACCAATACGGCGGAGAGCCTTTTTGCGATGCTGGGAAGAACTATCTTCGCCCCCTCGAATACATCTCTGTAGCCGCAGGCGCGCAGCTCCCACCAGTAATCTCCCCTGTCGCGTCTTTTCGCGGCTTTTCCCTCATAGGCGGCGAGGTGCGAGGCAAGGCGGCGGTGCGTCCCGGCAAACCATTGAGGGGCATCTTCCAGTCTGCGCATTCTGTCAGTGTAGCCTTTCGGAATAAAGATGAGATACTTTTTCACCGGCGGTAGATGGTAACGTTTAACGTCGCGCCCCGAGTAAAAGGGGGCCAGCAGCTTTTCTGTCTGCGGCTCTCCCTCGGACAGCTCCAGCGCCCTCTCAGCGTCTACAACAAAGGCTTCGTTGAGGCCGGTAAGGATGCCTCTGTATATTTTTCCGTCGCTATAAAGCGAGAGCGGCAGGCTTTTTTCCCGAAGCTTTCTGACAAATTCTCCGCTTTCGTCCGCGCTGAAATTCCATGGCGAAGCCGTCAGCTTTTCTTTCGCGAAAATTTTTGCTTCGGATTCCGAAAGAGCCTCCATGTTGTCGGAGAGATCCGCCTCCATATAGCGCAGCTTGCCGTCCCTTAACGGCTCGCGGTAAAAAGAGATGACAGAGAGCGGCGTGGCGGAGCCTGTGAGCTGCGGCACGCTGCCCAGATCGACGATTTTTGAAGGGGGATTGTATATGAAAAACTCGCGCAGCCCTTCGCCGTACTTTGACTTCATCCACCTGTTTGACAGCAGCATCACCGCGCTGCCGAGCTCCGACAGCATTGACGCCGCCTTCTCGACATAATAGCAATACAGGTCGGCTCCGAATCTGGCTGAGGAATAACCGCACAGCAGCTCTTTTATCGGGAAAAACTGCTCGCCTCGCATGTGCGGAGGATTTGAAATTATCAGGTCGAATTTTCTGTCAACGAAAATCCTATCAATCAAAAGACTGCCCCATACAAAATGCTCGTCATCTGTTTCGACGCCGTTGTATCTCAGTTTAAGCGCCGCACGGATTATATCCGGCGCAGCCGCGTTGCAGTCGGTGAGATAGAGCGAATCGCGTATAAATTCCCGTACAAATCGCTCGCGATCCCTATCCCCCGCGCCGATATATTTGTTAAGCCCCTCCCGCGCCGAGGCCAGCTTTTCGATAAAGGCCATAACTATTTCCCCGCCGCCCGCCGCGACGTCGCAGAATGATATCGAGGCCAGCGCCGCGTCGATCTTCACGGCGTCGCGCGCTATCACGGTATCGTCGAAAAGGACGAGGCCGCGTGAAAAATAGCCGTCCAGCGCCGCGCGGCTGAGGGCGCAGCTTTTATGGAGGTAGTTTTTTATTCCTTCGGTGCAGAGGAAGTCAAGTATCTCCGCCGGTATCGTTATGCCCTTCAAGGCCGGAGAACGCATGAAGAGCAGCAGACAAAGCCCCTCCGCGGAGGAGGTCACGGCTGCAAAGACCGCGTCGGAATGCTCGGACGGCATATAGCCCTTTAGAAAGTCCAAAGAATCTTTCTCCGCCGATTCGAGGGAAACTCCCGGCTTCAGCTTCAGCTGAAGGAAATCCACACGTCCCTCCCCAAGCCGGGGCAGATGCCGCCCGAGCAGCCTGTAGGAGGATATCGTATCTCTGAAGCCTGCCGGAATACGCTGGCCGGAGCGTATCCAGCTTTCCGATGTAACGACATTTGAGAATAATTCGCTCATGCGTTTCAGAAAATCTCCGGCGTCAAAGTCTCCACGATACAACGAGCGGTAAATTACGGATGAATTATCCTCAGCCACAGCGCGCCACCCCCGATATTTACGCTTTAGTATAATGCAAGTCAGGTGAAAAATACATCAACATAAATTTTACACCATAGAGAAAATTTTTTCATCATGGAACAGCGAATAAAACAGGGCGACAGCATTTACTTTTTGTGAATTTAGAGAGAAACTAAAAGAATGAAAATAAAAACATTGTAAAAAAATCAAGAATATCGCGGAACCGAGACGAACAAGCCACTGTAATATACGGCACAAGCTTGAAGATATAATAATTATCGGCATGAGTACGACTCTATATGCGGCGGCGAAGATTATGCCGATAAGACAAAATTGCCGTCAATAAAATTTGCCTGATTCAGATTTTAGAGAAAAATCTTTGCGTTTCATCTTAAAATTTTTTATAAATTTTCTCATGAAATCAAAAACGCCGGCTTAACCGCAGTCATACGGTCAAACCGGCGTTTTTTTTATTTTTCCTCTGGTGAAAAGCGACTTATTGCGTCGCCAGTTCGTCCAGCCTTGCCTGTATTGTCGCTATCTCGTCGTTGATGGCAGCCAGCTTTGCCTCTTCTTCGGCCTTGTCTTTGCGGAGCTTTTCCAGACGTTTGAGCAGGCGGTCTGTTTCTATTCTGGCCGCTGTTGTGCCCTGGTAGAGCTTATTGGGGTCGTCCCTTGCCACATCCCAGATGAACGATATTTCCCTGCCCTCTAATAACGGGCTTATTGCAGGGGCAAATTCGAGGCGAACGCTCTTTACATCTTTCAGCAAATCTCTTCCCGTTTTCTCATCGTATCTTGGGAAGAAAATCAGCCCCTCTTTTTTGCCCTGAAATTTGAAGTTCAGCCGCCTGTCGTAATCAGCAGGCTTATAGGTTTTGCTCCCAATCCTTAGCTTCACCATGATATCGAAAGGTCCCATGTGCATTGTCGGGCCGTTGTTGATGAATTCCACCTGTATCGGAATCATCTCCTCCAGCCGGAGCGTGGAGAGGAACTTATATTTATAGTCGTCAGCCTCCTGTTGCGTCCAAAGATTATCTTTCGCCTCTTTCTGAACCAGCGCCTCTATGAACTCCGCAGAGTAATAAGTTGCGCGGACTTCCAGATTGCCGCCGTCTTCGTCCACATGTTTGAGCGATTTGGTCCAGCGCTGAAGAACCTGGTCGAAAGTATCCGCGGAAGATACTCCGACCACCACTAACGAGAGAAACAGCGCGAACAGCAATAGTAAAGATATTTTTTTCAACTGAATGCCTCCTGAGAGAAGATTTTCTGATTTATTGCATGCAGAAGCAATAAAGACAACAAAAACAGCTGCTGCAAAATAAAGCCGATTTCTAAAAAACAGAGACCCTTTCGGGTCTCTGTTTTGAGTTAAACAGTCAGCTTAGAAGTTGACGTTGGTACGGAAGCGGATAACGTGGTCTTTGCCATATGTACCGCCGTTGTTGTGCAGACCACCGGGCAGGCCATTCCAAGAATCACCGTGGTCAACCTGGTCGTAAGCGAGTTCAAAGTAGAGAGCCGGCGTGTACTGATAGCCTACACCGAGACCCCATTCTGTCGCGTCGTCAAGTCCAGCTGTGTCATAATCAACGTTCGCAAAGCGGATGAAGGAACTCCATTTGTCATTCCACTTCTGCTCAGCCTTTACAAACCACCACTTAGAGGTTCCACCAGCAGCTGCTACACCCATATTGCGTCCTACGTAGTCATAGGCGCCGCCGCCGATTGAATAACGATCGTTGTATCCAACAAAGGTATTATCCTGCTGTGAGTATTCGATCCAGAGGGATGTGAACTTGAGAAGATCCTGTTTGATGTCAAGGATGGCTTTCCACGCCTTAGGATCGTCATTGGTGCCCTTTCCATAACCTTCATCAAAGTCCTGCATGTAGTAAATACCCTTCAGCGCTACAGCCGGGGTGAAGCTAAATCCGCCGTAGATTCCATAGGTATTGGTATTGAGGGAAAGATCGGATCTGCCGTCATACTGGAACCAGTAGCCGGTCGCACCGAGGAACCATCTCTCAACAGAATAGTTCAGGTCGAGAGTATAGTTCATCATATTGCCTTCATTGTCACCGACTGTTTTACCAGCGAACTCCCAACCATCATTACGGCTCACGACAGCCGTGGCTTTGAAGTTGTTCCACTTTTTGCTGAGACGGAAACCGTCTGTGCGGAAGTCACCGAAGAGAGCGTCGTTGTCAATGTAGAGACCATAGTCATCTTCAAAGTCAACTGTGAAGCGTCCTACGCGAAGGTCGATGTCATAGGGAAGCTTCGTGTTCACGAAGAGATGTGACCAGCGCATGTGCTGAAGGTCACCGCGACCATCGTTAAGGTCGTTGTATTTCCCAGCTCCGTCAGCGCCGGTACGATACTGAGCGTAGAAATAGGTGTTCTCGCTGATCTGCTTTGTCAGGAACAGACGGAAACGCTCTTTTTCAAAGTCGTTCTTGAGATTGTTCTCGTTGTAGTAATACACCCCGTTGTCGGTGTCGCTGGAGAACTTCGCGTCAAAGCGGAACGTTCCGCGAATCTTCCATCCGCCGATGCCGTCTTCGAGAACCGCGACTCTCTTGTCGATTTTGTCAACCTTAACGCCGAGCGCGTCGAGTTCGTCTTTGAATTCCATGACGAGCTTCTTCAGCAGTTCGAGATCCTGCTTGCTGGCCTTGCTGGCGTCGATATCAACGAGAGCGCGGGCTACAACTGACGCTACTTCATAACGGGTAGCAGGCTGTGCACCCTTGAATGCGCAGCCCTGACAGCAGGCGTCAGCTCTCAAACGCTGTTTTTAAAATTTGTGTAACAGAAAGATAATCAGTGAACGAGAAGCTTTACCGCCGCCTCCAGAGAATTGGGAGAGAGATGCGCGTACCGCTGGGTCATTGTAATCGAACCGTGACACAACAGCTTTTGAATGATATGCAGCGGCACCCCCTCCATCGCAAGCTGACTGGCAAAATCATGCCTCAGACAGTGCCACGAGAAATTACCTATCCTCGCGCGCGCCGCCACCAGCATAAAAGCGCGCGCCGTATCCTTGCGGCGGTTTCCGTCCCGCGCCGGAAAAATAAAACCCGCCGCGCCTACGCTGTAATCGCGCCAGTCTGCCAGAACGTCATACGCCATTTTATTCAGGGGAATGACCGCATCCTTGCCTCCCTTCATGATTGCGGCCCGAAGCGTCAGCGTCCGAGAATTAAAATCCACATCCTCCCACTTCAGCCCCAGCAGCGTACCCTTTCGGATACCGGTATTCAGGCTTAGGATAACCGCCGGCTTCAAATAATCGCGCCCCAGCCTATTCTCCCGCGCCGTCAGCTCGCACATCAGCCGCTCCCGCTCATCCTTCGTCAGAAAACGCGTAACAGTCCTTGAATCAGTTTGCGGCAGCCTGTGAAGCTTAAAAGGAGTCCCCTCGATAAGCCCTTGCTTCACCCCCCACGCGCATAACGCCTGCAAAGCAGCGACGCGGCGGTTAATAGTCGCGCGCCTGATACGCCCCAGATTCTCCGTCCGCCACCTCTCCACCGCCGCCTTATCCAGCGCGGCGGCCGGCATATCCATAAACTCCGTGAAAAGCCGCAGCATACGAATCGTAACATCGCCGCTCTTCTGATGCGAACAGACCCACGGCTCGTATGCTTCTATCAGCGCGCCTAGCGTCAGCCCCTCGGCGCGCCGCCTGCGGGAAAGCAAATCCGCCGGGTCGACCCCCTCAAGAAAAAGCTTTGCGAGACAATCCCTCGCGACCCTGCGCGCAGCCTCAAGCGGAACGACAGCAGCGGAAACAAGCTTCTTATTCCTGAGCCGCCTCTCAGGCGACGGCGTGCGGTAACATAAATACCACGTCTTCCTCCCCGAAACCTCGACACGAAGAAAAAGCCCTCGCACAAAAGAATCCCGCAGGTCATAACGCTTATCGCCAGGAATCGCCCTGTTGCAAACCGACTGAGTAAGATGAAGCGAAGTCATAGTAAATCCTCCCCGAGTTGTATAATATATGTGTAACGAAATAAGAAAATATAACGAAAAGCAGACCGACAGCGCGGGAATTTTGTAAATATAGGTCTATTGGCCTATACGCCAGAGAATGATTGTAGCTATAATCCTTATTGGATGAGCGGAAAGGAAAATTCTGTCTCTGACAGCAACTTGACAATCTGGACCCCAAATAGCTTGGAATTCTGCGACGACCCTGGACGGCAAGAAAGAGAGGTGAAAACCAACCCCCGCCAATAAAGGAGAGCAGATTTTTAAGGCAGCGGCAGAGCTTAAAAAGGCTGACGGCAAACGAAGAGCAAGGAAACTTTGGAGACTTGAGTACGGATGCCGGCAACCCCACAGGCAGAGCTTCTGCGTAATAAAAAAAACTAAAAAACAACCAAGGGGGTTGTACAAGTAATGAAAAAGTTTATGGCAGTACTCGCAATGGTAGCCGTAGTCGCTTTCGCAGCTCCGGCACTCGCAGCAACAAACCCGTTCATGGACGTACCCCAGGGCCATTGGGCCTATGACGCGGTAGGTCTTCTCGCTTCCCGCGGAATCGTATCAGGATATCCTGATGGCGCATTCAAGGGTGCACAGCCTGCTACCCGTTATGAAGTAGCGTCAGTTGTAGCCCGCGCTCTCGTTGATATCGACGCCAGCAAGGCCAGCAAGCAGGATCTCGAACTGCTGAAGAAGCTCGTCATGGAATTCAAAGACGAACTCGACGCGCTCGGCGTGAAGGTTGACAAAATCGACAAGAGAGTCGCGGTTATTGAGAATCGTCTCGGCGGATGGAAGATTAACGGAAATATGTGGTTCGACGCGAAATTCGCCAGCGATGCGGATAATAGTGTGAACACATATAACAGCAATAATGCGAAGAATGAGTTCACGATGGCTTATGCGCGTATCATGTTCACTAAGTACATCGATGACAACACATACTTCTTCTGGCGTTTCCGCGCCGACGGCCAGGGAGACCTCAGCAACTGGTGGTCGGATCGTTTCTTCGTCAACACGAAGCTGCCCTATGATATCAACTTCCGCTTCGGTCGTCAGTACTCCGACTGGGAAGGCGATGCCGGACTCTATCACAGTGTAATGGGTGATAATGAAGGCGGTCTCTGGAAGGACTTCAAATATGACGGATTCAACTTCCAGAAGAGCTGGGGCAAGGTTGACGCCGAACTCCTTATCGGCCGCAACGACAATTTCAATGATAAGAGTTCTATAGGTGGTGCTGTAGCTGCGGACAACAATTATGGAATGACCTATGGACTGAAACTTCAGGGTAATTTCACAGAGAAGTTCTATGCTGGACTGATGGGCATTTACTTCGATCCCGATAACGTTGATGGCGAGTATAAGCTTCAGCAGTACGGCGCATACGCCTCTTTTGCTTTCACACCGGCGGTTGCGCTGAGAGGATATTACTACTGGCAGGATCTTGGCAAAGACTGGAATGCGTTTGACGACAGCCCCAAGGCGTGGAGCGCAATGCTCGATATCAAACAGGATCTGCTCAAGTTCACCTCTCTCTATGTGCAGTATGTCGCTCAGGATAACGCTTTCGTAGGACCAAGGGCTGCTGGCGTTTATCCCGCAGTTTACGGTTCCGCTCAGAATGCGCCTGGCATCACGAATGATGGAACGAACAAAACATGGCTCATCACTGCGGAGCAGCGGTGGAATGACAAGTGGAGCAGCTTCCTGCAGTACATGACAACTGATTGGGATGTAACCGGACATGACGATACAAAGCAGTACATGGTTGGAATCGGCTATCAGTACACGCCGGCTATCAAATTCTGGCTTGCGTACAACGCTATTGATTTCGGTGAGGCTACTAACAATAAGTATAATGGCAAAGAAAGCGTAGTGCTTTTCCGTACAGTCGTCAACTTCTAATTCAGTTATCGGCTGATGTAAAGAGAGACCCTTTGTGGGTCTCTCTTTTTTTAAGCAGCGTATCTATTCATTTCTGATTGGAGGAATTTTATATGAAAGACATATGGCTGAAAAGGTGGGTAACGCTATCCCTTATATTGTTGACTCTGACAGTTTTTGTCTCAGCAATCGAAGCATCACCTTTTGACAATATCTTAAAGCGCTGGAGAAAGACAAATGTCTATAACGATATGGATGGAAACCTTACGATATCTCTTACGTACTATTCTTCCGAGTATATTGAGGCATTCATACAGTCCGAAGCGGAAAAAAATCTGTGGACAAAGGATGAAACGGAGACATTTAAATATAACTATCTACAGTCACTGCAATTGAATGAAATGATTCCGATTAACGTTGAATTTGAAAATAACGGTCCAACTATCTATCCGGGGCCTTTCGACAAGATGATAGAGATGAAAGTTGGGAACAAGTCTTATCACCCTGCGGATTATGATAAACGTCTCAATTTCAAATTTCAGGGCAAAAAAGAAGGGCTTGTATATTTCAGAAGATTCGACGAAAAAACTGGGAAAGATCTCCTTGACGGCAAGGACAGAGTTACCGTAGAGTTAAGTTCTGGACTCAGTTCTTTGTTAAATGGGCGCTCACCAAGATTCTTCTGGGATATAAAGAATGACGATCCTGCGAGGCTGTACACCGGAGCCACCGGAGCAAGGCTTGAAACAGACCGCCTGCTCAAACGTCTGGAAAAGCTCCGCAAAGACAAGGCCGAAGAAGAGGCAAGGCTCGCCGCCATCAACAATGAGATAGCGACAATACAGGCAAGGCTGGACGAACTGGCGAAAGGCCAGTAAACAATCACTATGGCAGTAAAGCCCGAGCGTTACGCTCGGGCTTTACTTATGTATAAAACGCACTAGCGCCGAGCGGCGTTCTTTTGCCGATTTTGCCCCGGCATTTATGCCGTTGTTCTCTTGCGGCGCGATATGCTGAATTGGAAAATTCCGTTATAATAAAGAAGCTGAAAAATATTGAATATGGGGGAAAGCCGATGAAAAAATTCACCGCAGCGTTGCTTATAATACTTTGCTTTGCCACAGCCTCTTTCGCGGCCTTTAGCAAGAAGGGATATATCCCAGAGGGCGACCCGCTATCCTACCGCGGGCTGAGAGTTGCGGAAAGCGGCGTCAGCATTATCCTTAGAAACAGAGGAGACAAAGCCGTCGTATTCAACGCCGCGCTTGCGTTCCTCAACAACAGGCGTCAGGAGATCGGCGACGTCTACATAGAAAAAACAATCATAGAGCCGGGAGAAGAGGCCGTCTTTAAGGATCTCTATCTCAAAGGGGATTATAAAGAGTGCCGCAAAGCGGAGTCTCTGCGCTGGACAATATACGAGTTGGAGACGAAATAGATTTGCGAGAGCGCGGCGAATCCACGCCGCGCTCTGATAATGCTATCACCTTTCTTTACTATCATTACATTATTACATAATAACAACAAATCACCATAAAAACATTGACATGTACTAACACCGTTATTACAATATAAAACAAAGGCTCGTCAGGAGGGACAACAAAAATGCCACAGACAACTATAACGATCCGCACCGACGCGGGGACAAAAAAACGCTTTGACGAATTCTGCTCTGAAGTAGGCATGAACACCTCAGTAGCCATCAACATGTTCATGAAAGCCACCATTAACGCCGGAGAACTTCCGTTCCGCGTATCACGCGGCCGTCCGGCAATAGACGACGATAAATTTTTCAGCGGCGCAAACCTGGCGCACCTCAAGCGCGCCATCACAGAAGCGGAAGCAGGGAAGCTGACCGAACACGAGTTGCTCCCCGATGATTAAGTCATGGGGCACTGAAGCGTGGGAGGACTACATCTATTGGCAGGGAGAAGACAGGCGAATCCTAAAACGCATTAACACCCTGCTCCGCGACATAGAACGTAACGGTCATGAAGGCATGGGCAAAGCCGAGCCGCTCAAAGGCAACTTTAGCGGCTATTGGAGCAGACGTATTGATGAAGAGCATCGCCTGATCTACGCCTTGAGAGACGATCAAATCATAATTCTCTCATGCCGCTATCATTACAACTCCAGATAAGCGACATTATCGTCGGCGGGTGTGGGCGATTACCGCTTCTCCACTCCTCGCTGTCAGTCATCCCAATGGCCTTTACATGAGATTATGCGGCGCGGCAGCTTAGTCTCACGCAACCATTATCAAGAAAACAAAAGTAAAAAAATGCGGCTTGCGCCGCATTTTTTTATGTAATCTTTTTTCCTGTGTCAGCAGCCTGCGCGGACTGTTTCCGCGGCTGTCTTTTTTGTATCATCGGGGGCGTCCCACATTGTTACTTTCAGCATGTATATTGAAAAAACTGTGGAGACGGCGGCGGTGATTCCCATTACGCTCAGCAGCATTATTTCTCCGAACGGCATTTCAATTCCTCCCTCTATTCTTTTCTTTTGTTTGAGTATAAAAAGCGGGGATAGATTAGTAAAGCAAGTCATTTCTGTATTCGGGTTTTTCCAGGTAGTATTACGCAGACGAATTTATCCGCTCACAGAGCCGCTTCGGCGCTTTTTGCCCTCTCTTGGAGCTTTGATATATGCGATAAATCAATACAAGAGGTATTTATTTAATGAATAGGGGAACATTTGAGGCAAAATCCAAAAGGCCGCCGGAGTTAGCGCTTTCTCCGGCGGCGTAAAGCCCCCGCGGAATCAATTCAGCAGGAAGCCGGGCAGCAGCGGGTCGCTGTCGTGGCTTATGAGCCAGTTGAAGCCTATGATGTTGGCGCTGCCTTTTATGTATGGAATGATGGAGGGAATGTCGCCTACCATCGGCCCCTCTTCGTAGCTGCCCTCGAAGCGCGTCCCGAGGATGCTTTCATGAGGGAAGGCTTCTCCCGGGGCAAGCTCGCCGCGCGCGGCGAGCAGCGCCATTTTTGCGCAGGTGCCGGTGCCGCAGGGGGAACGGTCTACGTTGCCCGCGCCGAATACGACGCAGTTGCGCGCCGCCTCTCCGGCGCGGTGGAGGCCAAATTCCGCAAGCAGTATTTTGTTGTTCGTAGGGATGAGCGGATGCTGTACCGTGTGCTGGCGGTTGGCCTCTTCCATTACTTCCAGTCCGAGCTTTGTGATCCGCGAGGATTCCTGCGGCGTCAGTTCAAATCCGAAATCTTCCGCGCCGAGTATCGCGAAGAAGCTGCCTCCGAAGCAGATGTCGAATCTTACGGAACGGCCGAGCGACGGGAGATATAGTTCGCGGTCGCGCGCGAAGACGAATGCGGGGACATTCTGCAATGTAACGCTGGCGGCCTCTCCGTGTCGCACTTCTACTTTGAGCGTCACCAGTCCGGCTGGGGTGTCGAGTTTCACGTATGTGTAAGGTTCTATGACTTCCACCATATGCAGGTTGACCATCGCAGACGCAAGCCCTATAGAGCCGTGGCCGCACATCGAGAGGCTGCCGCCTGTGTCGCAGAAGATGACGCCGGTGTCTGCTTCCGCGTTGGCGGGAGACACCATGATGGCTCCGAACATGTCTGAATGTCCGCGCGGCTCTGTCATGATGAAGTTTCTGAAGTCGTTGTGGTTGAGACGGAAGTCCACCCATTTTTCCGCCATTGTTTCGCCGCGCAGTATGGGCGCGCCTCCTATCACTATGCGAGTAGGCTCTCCGCAGGTGTGGGAATCTACCGCCGCAACCATTTTGCCTATTTTCATCCCGCCGTCCCTCCCTTAAAAAATATGAGCGTATTTATTTTAGCAGAGCGGCGGCTTTTATACAACTTATGGATATTGTTTATAATAAAAATAAAATCTGTTTATAAGACTGAGCGGACTATTCCGATAAATAACGGCGTGTTTTTTCGTTATTTGTCTTTCATGCGCACCTCCGTCTGCGGGAAGGGTATTTCTATTCCATGCTCGCGGAAGGCGTCGAGGATGCTCACGCGCACGGCGCTTTGTACGTTTGATTCAAATACTTTGCTGAGGTCTATGAAGAAGTAGGCTGTAAATTTTATCGCGCTGTCTTCAAATTCCGAGAGGATTATGCGGAAGGGGGGCGTTTTGAGGACGTGCGGGTTTTCGCTGAGGACGGCGCGTATCAGCGACATGGCCTGATTTACGTCGCTGTCGTAGGCTATCGAGACGTTTACTTCGGTGCGGGAGAGCGAGTTGTTCAGCGTGAGGTTGAGCACGGGGCTGTCGAGCACTTTGCTGTTTGGGATTATCAGGTGGCGCGACTGCTGGCAGACGAGCACGGTGTTTTGCAGCGTTATTTCGACGACTATTCCGTGTGTGTCGCCTATCACGACTTCGTCGCCTATGCGCAGCTTTTTCTGGAAGAGCAGCAGGATTCCTGAGAGCGTGTCTCCCATTATTTTCTGCGTGCCGAGACCTATGGCGATCGCCGCCGCGCCTCCCATGAAGGCGAAGGCGGTCAGCGGGATGTGGAGCATCCAGAGGGTGATAAGGAATGAGATAACAAGCCCGAGATAGAAGACGATGTTCTGTATGAGCAGCGCGCTGTGGCGGCTGACGTGTCCGCTTGCCTCGAAGTGTTTTTTCGTCAGCAGTACGGCGTAATGTGTGACGAGCATTCCGAAGAGAAAGATCGCAAGGGCAAGCGCCAGCTTTTTCACTGTGATCGGGTAGTCGTCTATGCTCCATATTTCCATGTTCATTATGCCGCCGACGTTGTCGCGCCAGAGGCTTTCTATTTTGTCGTCCGTGTTCGCTTCGCCGATGACGCGCTCTGTCTCGGCCAGCAGGATCTCAAACTGGCTGGACATTTCGCCGAGCATGATCAGGTATGAGAGGTAGCGGTTTTTTCTGGCCTCGATGTTCGTTAGAAAGTCGGCCAGCATCCGGCGCTCTTCTTCTGTTCTGAGGGAGCTGCCGTTGCCGAAGCGCCGCGCGGCCTCCTGATTTACGTAACGCAGATATTGCAGGGCGTCGTTCGCGTATTTCAGGTTATGGCGGCACTGCCCGACGACTCCCCTTGTATCCGAAAGCAGATTGCGGCGCTCTTTCAGCGAGAGCCGCCCGGAGAAGAGGTCGTCCATTACGCGCCATGTAAGCCGCGTCGCCCCCCACAGCTCTACGAGGTCGAGGACGAGCAGCGTTTCATCCTCCACCAGCTTCTGTTCCGTCGGTATCCAGTAGCGGGCGAAGTCTGTCTGCCGTTCGGCGCGCCGGCGCTGCTCGTCAAGCTCGTCAAATTTGTAGTTGAGCATGGTTATGGTGCTTTGCAGCTGTCTCACTCTTGAATAGACCTCGGAATCCAGCATATTGTAACCGTCGCCTGTGAAGTCGATGTTCGCGCGGACGTTTTGCAGCACCGGCTCCAGCGCCTCCAGCTTCTCTTGCAGCTCCGAGGACTGCTGTGCTGCGGATTTCAGAGAGATTTCGTAGAAGGTGTATTCCGCGTAGCAAAGCTCCAGTCTCGCCCTGATGAGCATCAGCTCGAAGTTGTAGCGAAGGCGGTTTTCCGTCGAGAGGGAGCTTTTCTCGCGGCATAGGCGATATTCGCTTTCTACGTCGTTTTTATGCGCGCTTATCCGCTGAAGATTTTCCCGTGAGGAGGCGATCATATCATTAAGGGCGGCGAGGGAGCGGCGGCAGTTGGCTATGTCCTCTATGACGTCAAGATAGAATATAAATGAATAGGGGGCCTTCGCCTCCGCCAGCTCTCTCATTCTGTTGTCGTCGAGGATGAAATTGCTGTCGGAGTCTGTGCGTTTTTGAAGAAAGTATATGCTGTAGCAGCAGTTGATTATTTTCTCCAGCTCGTATTCGTAGGCCAGCACTTCCGAGGCGGGGATGTCGTACTGCCGCGCCAGTCCGTTTTCCACGCCGCGCACGCGGCTCAGATCCCTTGTAAGCTGAGCGGCGCGGGCAAGCGGGTCTGTCTGATAGCCCGCAAGCTCTTCGCGTATTTCAGAAAGAGCGGCGGCGCAGGCCATATCTGCCGCAAGTGTGAGTATAAAGGCGAATATAAAGAGCAAAAAATATTTTCCGCAGGATTTCATCATAATACAACCGCCTTCCGTCTCTGAGCTGTTATTATTATACAGGCAAAGAGGTTGAAGGAGACGGAGGGGGACGCCGTGGATACCAGAAAATATGAAGTCATCATCAAAGCGGCCGAATGCGGAAATCTCACCAGAGCGGGCGAGGCTTTCGGCTACACGCAGTCGGGCGTCAGCCACATGATAAAGGGGGTTGAAGATGAGTTCGGCTTCCGGATATTTCTGCGAGGGCGCAGCGGCGTGAGCCTTACGCCGGAGGGGGCGCGCGTCGTCCCTATCCTGCGCGAGATCGCCCACTGGAATGAGAGCCTGGGGCAGACTGTCAGCGCCATTAACGGGCTTATCAGCGGCGTGCTGCGCATAGGCTCTTTTACCAGCATCGCGATACACTGGCTGCCCATGATCATCCGCCGCTTTCAGCAGGATTATCCGAATATCAGCATCGATATCACGGAAGGGGGTATTCACAGCCTGGAGAGCGCGCTTGAGGAGGGAACGGTCGATCTTACCTTCATGAGCGTGCAGCCCGGCCGCGAGTTTGACCGCATTATTCTGAAGAAGGATCCTTTTCTCGCGATTCTGCCCAAGGGGCATCCGATGGAGGGAGAAAAAAGTTTTCCCCTCGAAGCTTTCAACGGTCAGGATTTTATTCTGGTCACTCACGGCTTTGACTATGACACTAACAGGCTGCTGAAGGAATATTCAATCACGCCTGTGATAAAGTTCACGTCGCACGACGATCATACTGTCTTTTCGATGGTGGAAAACGGCCTTGGCCTGAGTATTCTGCCGGAGCTTGTCATGCGCAGCTACGCCGGCAGGGGGGTTGCGCTCCCGCTTGAGCCGGAGGTCTGCCGCGAGCTGGGGCTGTGCCTCCCCTCTTTTTCGGAGGCATCCCCAGCCTGCCGCCGCTTCATAGAATATGCGAAAAAGATGATAGCGCCGGACGGAAGTATCCGCCCTTTCAGCTGACCGCGGCGGGGGCTTTCGTATGAGCTTCCTTAACGGCGGAGGATGAGAACAGCCGTTCGGCTTTTCGCGAGCGACGCTATTCGGATATAATATGGAAGAGAAAAAGGAGACGAAGAAAGATGAGCGCACTGGAAGCTATAATGAAACGCAGAAGCGTCAGAAGATTCACGGAGGAAGCAGTACCGCGCGAGACGGCGATGAAAATAGTCGAAGCTGGGGCCGCCGCGCCGAGCGCGATGAATCTGCGCCCCGTCCGCTTCATTCTGCTGAATAAGTCGGAGATGGCTGCGCTGGCGGAAAAGATAGAGCAGAAAACTCCTTTTCTCGAGGGGCAGTGGGCAGTCGCCGTCTGCGCCGATACAAGAGGTTATTCCTCCGGCATGGCGTGGCTTGAGGACAGCGCCGCCGCGATGGAAAACATGCTGATTGCTGCGGAGGAGCTGGGATTAGGCTCGCTCTGGTACGGAGTTTACGCGCGCCCTGCCAAGGAGCCGCAGCTGCGCGAATTTCTCAGGCTGCCGCGCGGCGTTGAAATAGCCGGCGTCGCCGTGATCGGCCGCAAGGGAGAGGAAAAGGGGGAGCGCGGCGCTTTTGATCCTTCCGTGCTCCGCTTTGGAAGCTGGACGGAATAAGGAAAGCATTTACGGCAAAAGAAATAAGCCGATACGGAGGCGATAAGGATGAAGAAGATCATTATTCTGACAATGGCGGCGCTGCTTTTTTTCAGCGCGGCTGACAGCGCGAGCGCGTCAAGGAGACGCCACGGGGCGGACAGGCCTCTGCCTGCGACGGCCAGCACCGATATCAGGACGATCAGCGCGGAGACGAGGCTGAACGGAGATTTTGAGGTGGTTCTGGAAGCGCCGGAGCTGCCGGGATATACGTGGAGCAATTACAATTCTCTGCCGCCGGGAGTCTCGCTTGTCTCCGTCAGCAGGGAGACGAAGCCCGCGCCGTCTCCGGAGGAGCCGCCGACGCTGATTGAGCGCCGCCGCTATCACGCGATAACCAGCGGCCGCAACCGTATGATATTCAAATACGAACGCCCGGGTGACGAAGCGCCGCTGAGATATGTAATCTGCAATCTGAATGTAAAGCTGCCGTAGAAGGGCGTTCCGCCCGCTGACGGAGACGGGAAAAGCAGGAGGGAAGCAGGCGGCTTTCCTTCCGCTTTTCGCTGTATGCTGCCGCGGCGCTATTCCCCCGCGTTTCACATCATAATCTCCCGCTCCCGCAGGGGGCGTATGACAAAAATCCGGCTTGTTTATCTGGCGATTAGCGTTATACTTTCAGGTTGTATGATAAATATTTTTTGAAAGAGGGAGTATAAGAGTGGCGCTCTGTTACTATAACGAAAAATTCGTTCCGCTTGAGGAATGCGCTCTGCCTATGACGGATCTCGCCATACAGCGCGGCGTAGGAGCCTTTGAATCGATAAGAATATATGAGGGAACTCCTTTCGCGATGAAGCAGCATCTTGAAAGGCTGGAGGGCAGCGTCGAAGGCTCCGGCATAGAGGCGGGAGAGATAATAAAAAAGCTTCCCTGCGTCATTCGCGACGGGCTGTCCCGGCTTGAAAACGGAAAGTTTGACGGCCTTGTGAAGCCCTATATCACCGGCGGCGATATAAATAACAAGGGCTCTTTTCCAGCCCCCAGATTTTTCGTCATCTTCGACGAGGTCCACAAGCCGACGGAGGAGGAGCGAAAAAGCGGCATCACGCTGGAGCCGAACCGCGTCGCCCGTCCTTTCCCGCTTATAAAGAGCACTAATTACCTTTTCGGGCTTATCCCTCTTTCAAAGGCGCAGAAGACGAATTTTGAAACTCTCTATATCACGCCGGATGGGGAGATCACGGAGGCGATGAGCAGCAGCTTTTTCCTCTGCAAGGGCGGCAGGATAATAACTGCCCCGGTCGGCAGCGTGCTGCGCGGGGTCACGCGGGAGATCATCATTACGCTGGCGCGTGAAAACGGCTTTCAGGTCGACGAGCGCTGCCCGCTCGAGAGCGAGCTTGCGGAGGCGGACGAGGCTTTTATCACCGGCACTGTGAAGGAGGTCCTTCCCGTCGTGCGCGTCGGAAGCCAGACGATAGGCGGCGGCCGCCCCGGCCCGGTGGCTCAGCATTTGCAGCGTCTTTTCCTGCTCAATCAGGCGCGCTGGATGGATTAGGCAAGCGCCGGTTGAAAATAAATTTTTCCGCGGGGCTTGCTTTTCCGGCAGTCCCGCGCTTTTTTATCAGATGAAAAAATTTCTGTCTCCTGATTTTTTGATTCCCACGTTATATTCTCTGCTTTGCGCGGCGCTTATGCTTCTCTCCGCCGCCGCGCTGGCTGCCTCTTACGGCGGCGGCTTCGCCACCGCCTTCTTTTTCCGCGCGGGCTATCCAATACTTGCGGCAGCTTCGCTGGCGGCTCTTGTCAGCCCGCTCGCGCTGGCGCTCTGTATATGGCTTTCTCTGCGCTGCCGCCGCGCGGCGCGAGGCGCTTCGCCGCTTTACAGAAATCTGCCGCTTGTTCTGACAGTCGTTACGCAGGGACTTTTGCTCGCGGCGCTTATTTTTTCGATTTTCTGAATATATAAGGCGGCGTCCCTCACGAGACGCCGCCTGTTTTCAAATATCCTGCGATTTGGCGCTATTCGTACCAGACGACTCCGGGGAAGGCGACGTCGCAGCTCTGCCCCACGTCAAGGCGAGGCTCGCGCCGTCCTTTCTGGACGCGTATCTCCTGGTCGCCGATTTTAACGATGTAGTCGACTATCTCTCCCAGATAGGCCATGCGCGATATGACTCCCTTTACCCCCTCACCGTCGGGGACGAAGTTGACCTCCGAGGGGCGGCAGGCCAGAGTGGCCTTTCCGGCGGCGGCAAATTCGGCAGGGATCTCCGCGCTGAGCGCGCCGGCAGAGGGAGCGCTCTCTATTATGGCGCGTCCGCCGTCCAGCTTCACTTTGATGAAGTTGGAGAGGCCGATGAAGCTGAATACAAACTGATTCTTCGGCTTCGCGTAGATGTTCAGCGGCGTGTCTATCTGCATCGTCTTTCCGTCGCGCATTACCATGATGCGGTTGGAGAGCGCCATCGCCTCTGACTGGTCGTGCGTTACAAATATGATCGAGAAGTCATATTTGCGCTGCAGGTCTTTTATCTCGAAGCGCATCTCTTCGCGGAGGTGCGGGTCGAGGTTTGAGAGCGGCTCGTCGAGCAGCAGCAGTCCGGGGTTGATCGAGAGGGCGCGAGCGAGCGCTATGCGCTGCTTTTCTCCGCCGGATAGGTCGTTGGGATAGAGCTGAGCCTGTTTCGTCAGGTTCGTGTTGGCAAGCGCCTGTTTTGTGCGCTCCTCTATCTCCGCGCGCGGCATTCTCTTTATCTTGAGCGGGAAGGCGACGTTGTCATATACGGTCATGTGAGGCCAGACGGCGAAGGCCTGGAAGACCATTCCAAAGCCGCGGTTTTCCGGCGGGATGTAGAAGTTTTTAGCCTTTGAGGATATTATCTTGCCTCCTACTTCTATCTCTCCCTCGTCAAGATCTTCAAAGCCGGCCACCATGCGCAGCGTCGTGGTTTTTCCGCAGCCGGAGGGGCCGAGGAATGAGAAGCATTCGCCCTTTTCTATCGAAAGATTGAGCTTGTCGACGGCGCGCACCTCTCCAAAAAGTTTTGTCACATCTCTGAGTTCGACATAGGCCATCTTTAAGCACCTCCGTTATCGACGCGGCGTTTCTTTTCAAAGAAGCGCTTGATAAGTATCTCTCCGCCGACTATCAGCAGCAGAGCGATTCCAGCGAGCGCACAGGCGTAGACCGTCTCCCCGTCCTCGTTCAGCGTGTATATAGCGACGCCTATCGTTCTTGTCGTCGGGCCGTAGAGCAGGACGGAGGTCGTCAGCTCGCGGAGCGCCGGCAGGAAGATGAGGAAGAAGGCCGCCACCATGCCGGGGCGGATGAGGGGAATGACCACGTCGCGCAGAGACTGCCACGGCGTCGCGCCGCTGGCGCGGCTCGCTTCCACCAGCGAGTCATGCACCTGCTCCAGCGCGGCGCTGTTGGACTTCAGCGAGAAGGCCATGTAGCGCGCGATGTAGGCGACGAAGATTATCCACGCGGTGTTGTAGAGGTTGACTCCGAAGCGTCCGCTCCAGGTAAGGATCACGCCGAGGGCGATGACCGTGCCGGGAAGCGAGAAGGGCAGCATTCCGAGGAATTCAAGGAACCACTTGCCGCGCACCTTGAGCTTGACGAGGACGTAGGAGATTATTCCTCCGGCGATCATCGTCACGAAGGCCGCGGAGAGCGAGAGGTAGGCGGAATTCCAGATAGCGTCTTTCGTGAGCTTCCACTCAAAGAGGACGTAGCGGTAATTCTCCCACGACATGTTTTCCAACGCCAGCGGCAGACCGTAGGTGTTGAGGAAGCCGACGAGGAATATCGTCACAGTCGGCATGACGACAGTGATGAGCAGGTAGACGCAGCAGAGGATGAAAAGCGGCATTCTCAGCCCGCGCAGCTTCAGCACTGTGGGGCGGACGCTCTTTCCCGCTATTATCTGGAAGCGGCCGGATTTTATGACTCTGTTCTGCGCGTAGAGGATTATCGCCGCGGAGAGAACGAGCACGACCGACAGCACCGTTGCGGCGCGTATCGCCGTGAAGCTGCCCGCGCTCTGGTGGATGAGCTCGTATATCATCGTCGGTATGGTGTATATCCCGACCTCGGTGCCCAGAATGGCCGGTGTGCCGAAGTGCGAGAGCGAGTAGAGGCAGACGAGCAGCGCTCCTGCCACGACGGCGGGCATTATGAGCGGTATCGTTATTTTTCTGGTGATGGTGAAGAGGCCGGCGCCGGAGATGCGGGCCGATTCCTCAAGCGTCGGATCCATGCGTTCGAGCGCGCCGCTGACCTGAATGAACACGAATGGGAAGAGGTACATCGTCTCGATGATGACGATGCCCCAGAATCCATAGATGTTGAAGAGCGCGGAGCGCGTCCCGGTAATGGCCATCCAGAGCTGGTTTATATATCCGGCGCGCGGCGAGAGGAGCATCTTCCACGCCAGCGCCCCGATGAAGGCGGGGAGCATGAACGGAACTGTGAAGAGGACCTTCATCGTCTCCTTGAAGGGGAGGTCCGTTCTCGTCACAAGCCAGGCGAAGAGGGTGCCGACGAATGTGCAGGTGACTGTGACGCAGGCCGCTATCATGATGGACATTTTCAGCGCCTGGAAGGTCTCCTCCTGCATGATGGTATCCATGACCGCTTTCATGTTGAGATGTCCGTCAACGATGAAGGATGTCCAGAATATGAGGATTACAGGAAGGGCCACTATTACAACGAGTATCAGAACGGAGAGCAGGAATATGAATTCCGCCATTCCGAACTTTTTGCCGCCGGCGCTAGTCATTTTCGACCACTCCTTCCATTGTCGCCGAATCGAAAAGCAGCTGGTTCGCAAGCTTTATGCCGACGCGGTCGCCCTCGTTGAAGATAAGATTTCCGTCAACAGCCTTGTGCGTTTCAATCTGCGAGCGCAGCTCCATGCCGGCAAAGTCCAGACGCTGGTCTACTATCGGGCCGAGCAGATTAACGCGCTTTACGACGGCGGCCGGCATTCCCGGCTCCGGGTCGCGGATGAGATCCACATCGGAGGGGCGGCAGCCGAGTATCGGATTATTCGGAACTTCCCCGATGATTTTGTCCGAGAGGATTTCGTTCGTTCCGCGGACATATATCTTGCCGCCGCGCAGATCGACGGGAACCATATTTGAGACTCCCATGAATCTGAATACGAAGGCGTTCGCAGGATTTTCAAAGACCTCCGCAGGAGCGCCTATCTGGCAGATGTTGCCGTGCTGGTCGAGAACGGCCAGACGGTCCGAAATCGCGAGGGCTATCTCCTGGTCGTGCGTGACGTAAAGAACGGTAACGCCCGTCCTCTTTTGCAGCGCCCTTATTTCAAAGCGCATTTCCTCTCTCAGGTTGGCGTCGAGGTTTGTCAGCGGTTCGTCGAGCAGCATTATTTTCGGCTCAGCGACAAGCGCCCTTGCGAGGGCGACGCGCTGCTGCTGTCCTCCGGAAAGCTGAGAGGGGAGGCGGTTTTCCAGGCCGGTGAGGTTCACGCTGTTGATAGCCTCCTGCGTCCGGCTTTCCGCCTTTTCTTTATCTATTTTCTGTATCTTCAGCGGATAAATTATATTCTCTTTGACCGTCATGTGGGGCCATACCGCGTAATCCTGGAAGACGACTCCAAGAGAGCGCTCGTCCGGAGGAACCATTATTTTTTCCGAGGGGGAGGACTGTGTTGCCCCTCCTATTTTTATCGTTCCCGCGTCGGGAGATTCAAATCCGGCTATCATGCGCAGCATGACCGTCTTGCCGCAGCCGGAGGGGCCGAGAAGTGTGAAGCATTCGCCGTCGTTTATCGTCAGGTTGAGGTCTTTGTAAACTACTTTTTTACCGTAAGCTTTGCGTATGTGTTCGAGTTTAACTTCAGCCAAACAAAAACAACTCCTTTCATGAAAAGATATGGGAAGGCCGAGGGGCCTTCCCAGCTGTGAAGCTATTCCGGCCCGGAACTATTTGCCTGGGCGCATTATGTCCTTGAATTGCTTTATCGTGGCTTCTTTCTGCGAGCTCATATTCTCGAAATCGAGTTTTATCGCGTTGACGACCGCGTCATGCGGCTTCGGCAGCGGGCTGTCGGCGGGCATAGTCACGTCGTCTCTGACAGGAAGCGTGTAGTTGTTGGCAATGATCTGCTGCCCTTCCTTTGAAAGGAGGAAATCAACAAATTTCTGGGCGGCGGAAAGATTCGGCGTTCCTTTGATGATGGCTACCGGGCTGGGAAGTACTATCGTCTCTTTCGGATAGGCCATGGCGAGGGTAGCGCCCTTCTTTATCTTTCCCATTGTGATGTAGTCGACGCCGATGCAGGCTACGAGGTCGCCCATCGCAGTGTCGTCGATGACCTGGCCGGAGCCTTTGCCGAGGATACCGCCGTTTTTCTGGATATTCTCAAAATATTCCCAGCCGTAGATCTTCGCGAGGGCCGCGACGCTTCCGTAGGCAGTGCCGGAAAGGGCGGGGTCGGCGATGCCGAAGGCGTCCTTATAGTCCGCTCCGAGCACGTCTTTCCATGATTTGGGAGCCGTCTTGATGAAGCGGGTGTTGTAGACTATGCCGAGCGTCCCGTTACGGGCGGGAGTGAAATATCCGTCGGGGTCTTCAACGGGGCTGTCAACAAATTTCGCGTTGGGCGATTTGTAGGCCTGCAGGACGCCCTCCTTCTTGAGCTGATAGAAGTCGGGAACTTCGCTGTGCCAGAGAACGTCAACGACGAGCTTTCCGGCTTCGCGTTCGGCGGCTATCTTCGCCATCAGCTTGCCGGCGCCTGCGACATAGGCGTCAAACTCTATGTCTGGGTGCTGCTTGAGGAATTCGTCCTTCAGCGCTCCGATAAGGGAGTCCTTCATCGAGGTGTAGACGGTCAGTTTCTCCGCCGCCATCGCCGCGCTCGACACAAAAATCATTGAAACCAGTAGTGCAGCCGCAAAAAATTTTTTCATTGTGTTGCCTCCTCACATTTTTTTCGGGTTATCCCCGTTATATTATTTCCCGGCGCGACGACGCCTCCCGTAAACAGCGAAGCCGCTCCGCGAAAAATATCCCTGTCGGTAAAGCTCCAGACCTTCTGCGTGCAGTTAGTCTGTTATTTCACTTATTTCAAAACCATTAGAAATTATATACCTTAATGGCGAGAGCGCAAGGCATATTGGTTATTTTCCTGTAATTTATCTTATAATCTGAATGTAAGAATTTTAATTATATAATATAGAAATATCGGAGGTTTTTAATCATAATCCGGCAAGGCGCGAGCAGGCCTCTACTACATGTTTGGCAAGTACCGCCGTCGTCACCCTGCCTATGCCGCCGGGAACCGGAGTCACTGCGCCGGAGCGTCCGAGCGCGGCCTGATAGTCCACGTCGCCGCACATATTGCCGTTTTCGTCAAAATTTATTCCTATATCTATTATGACCTGCCCTGGGGAGAGATACTCTTCCGTCACCAGCTTCGCCTGTCCCACCGCTACGACGAGTATATCCGCACTGCGGCAGATTGCCGGAAGCCCGGCCGTCTTTGTATGGCAGATGGTGACCGTTGCGTTGCGCTGCAGCAGCATCATCGCGACGGGCTTGCCTACGACGAAGCTGCGCCCGACGACGACGGCGTGTTTTCCCTCTATTTCTATGCCGTAATGCTTCAGCATGTCGATGCTTGCCTCAGCAGTGCAGGGGGCGAAGCCTATTTTCTTCCCCGAGTAGAGGCCGGCCATAGAATATTCCGTGATGCCGTCTATATCCTTCTCCGGCGCAAGGGCGCGGCATACGGCGCGGTCGTCTATATGCGCGGGCAGCGGGCGCAGTATAAGCACGCCGTGAACTGAATCGTCCGAGTTGAGACTCCGCACATATTCAATGATCTCGTCTTCGCCTGCCGAAGCCGGGAAGTGGCGCGGGCGAACATCTACCCCCGCAGCTTCGCAGCATTTCGCCGCGCTTCTTTCGTATGCTATGTCGTCCCCGCTGTCGCCGACCCGGATTATAGCCAGCGTCGGCGCTACGCCGGCGGCGCGCAGCTCTTCCGCGCGTCTTTTCAGCTGGAGATTCAATGAATCAACTACCGCTTTGCCCTTTAATATCTCTGCCATTTCATTCACATCTTTCGCCCAGAAAATAATATGAGGAATATTTTAGCATATAAGAGCCCTGCGGCATTGAATAAAATATCGACAGGGCAAAAATTCGGCGTGAATAATAAAAATTTTCCATAACAGGCAAAAAACGCCGCGCCGCCCTGACTTTATGGGCGTATAATTATCAAGAAGTTCGATGATCGGAGGTAATAATCATGGCGCACAATCACACGCACGGCTCCCCCTATTCCAGACTGATAGAAAGGCTTAACCGCTTTCCGCAGGGAGCGCCTGAGTCAAAGCTGCTCTACGATATATTGAAAGTCCTTATGACTGAAAAAGAGGCGGGGCTGATGGCCCAGCTTCCGATAAAGCCCTTTAACACCGCTCAGGCGGCCTCTATTTGGAAGATGTCGGAGGCTGAGGCGCAAAAGGCGCTCGACGAACTGGCGCGCCGCGCGATAATCGTCGATATAGAGCAGGAGGGCAGGCAGATTTACGCTGTGCCGCCGCCTATGGCCGGCTTTTTTGAATTTTCGATGATGCGCGTGCGGGAGGATATAGACCAGAAGACGCTCAGCGAGCTCTTTTACCAGTATATTACGGTAGAGGAGGATTTCATGCGCGACCTGGTATGCGGCGGCGATATACAGATGGGGCGCATATTCCCGCAGGAGCCGCAGATACCGGACGAGTACGCGCTGCATGTGCTCGATTACGAACGTGCGACAAATGTCATCGACACGGCCTCGCATATCGGGATAAGCATGTGCTACTGCCGGCACAAGGCGCTGCACGCCGGAACGGTATGCGACGCTCCGATGGATATCTGCATGACATTCAACACCACGGCCGCCACGCTGATAAAGCACGGCCACGCCCGTCAGGTGGACGCCGCCGAATGCCGCGACCTGCTGGCTCAGGCCTACGACCACAATCTGGTGCAGTTCGGCGAGAATGTCCGCCGACGCGTCAACTTCATCTGCAACTGCTGCTCATGCTGCTGCGAGGCGCTGCTCGCGATAAAGCGCTTCGGCGTCGCCCAGACGATCTGTTCCAACTTTATATCCGAAATAGCGGCGGAAAAATGCGTGGGCTGCGGAAAATGCAAAAATATATGCCCCGTCGGCGCAATAGAGATGACGGAGGAAAATGGCGTGAAAAAGGCGCGTGTGACGCCGGAAAAATGCATCGGCTGCGGCGTATGCGTCAGGCACTGTCCGACAAAGGCGCTGCGCCTGGAGGCGCGTCCGAACAGAATGATAACGCCGCTGGACACCACGCATAAGGTCGTCGCGATGGCGACGGAGCGCGGCCAGCTGCAGGAGCTTATATTCGACAATAAGGTCCTTTACAGCCACCGTCTGCTCGGCGGAGTGCTGGGAGCGGTGCTGAAGCTCCCCGGCTTGCAAAGGTCTTTCGCGCAGGCTCAGCTTAAATCAAGATATCTGGAGGCGCTGATAAGCAAGGCCGCAGGAGATTAGCGGCCTCCGATTACAGGCGCGGGGCGTTATCCGCCGGCGGTCAGGCCAGCGACAGGCGTTCCTTTATTTCCGGCAGCTTCAGCGGGTCGTCGCAGGAGACCATAAAAACGTCTCCCGCCTCGACCTTAGTTTCCCCGCCGGGGGTCAGCATAGCCTCGCCGCGGCGTATAAGAACAATGCGCACTCCGCCTGGGAAATTCAAATCCCTGACAGTAAGTCCAACTGCCTTTGAGCCATCCCCCGCCGTCAGCTCGTAGAAGTTTCCCTGCATTTCATCGTCGAAATCGGTGATGCTGCGCGCGACGGGCGCCGAGGCGTCGTTATCGAGCTGATTCAGCATCGCGGCGAGCGGCGCCAGCATAGACCCCTGCAATATGACTGATGTCAGCGATATGAAAAATACCATATTGAAGATGACATTGCCCTGAGGCAAATCATATGTGAGCGCGTAGGTGGCGAAGACTATGGAGGAGGCCCCGCGGAAGCCTACCCACGAGACGAGCAGCTTCGCCTTTGTTGAATAATTGAAGGGATGCAGTGTGAGGAATACGGCAGCGGGGCGGATGACGAACATCAGCAGCAGAGAGACGGCCATCGCCGGAAGCCAGACGGAGGGCAGCTGCGAGGGAAAGACCAGCAGCCCCAGCGTGACGAAGACCAGTATCTGCATCAACCACGACAGACCGTCGAAAAAGCGCACCAGCACTCCCTTTTGTACCAGCTTAACATTGCCCATCACCACGCCGGCGATATAGATCCCGAGGAATCCGTTGCCGTGCAGCGTCTGGATGGCAGTATATATGAGGGCGGCGAGCGTCACCGCAACGACGGGGTACATGCCGTCGCTGTTCAGCGTCATGCGGTTCATGAGCCGCGCGCCGATATGGCCGAAAAGGTATCCCAAAAGGGCGCCGATCGCGAATTGCAGCAGAAATATTTCCGCGAAGCGCAGCATGCCGCTCTCCGGCGTCTGCATCAGGCTGACTACGGAAATAGTCAGCATATAGGCAGTTGGGTCGTTGCTGCTGCTCTCCAGCTCAAGCAGCGGAGCGAGATCGCCCTTCAGATTCATATTCTTTGAGCGAAGGATAGAAAAGACTGAGGCCGCGTCCGTGCAGGAGACTACGGAGCCGAGCAGAAGCCCTTGCAGCCAGGGGAGGCCGACGAGGAAATGAGCCAGCACACCGACAAAGAGAGCCGTCATCAGAACGCCGACTGTAGCGAGAAGAGCGCCGGGAAGCAGCACTGGGCGCACGGATTTCCATTTCGTCGCCATACCGCCCGCAAAGAGAATATAGCATATCGCGAAATTTCCTATAACGCTGGCCGCCGCCGCGTCGTCAAAATATATGCCTCCCACGCCGTCGGAACCCATCAGCATTCCGGCCAGAATGAAGAATACCAGCACCGGTATTCCGACCTTCGACAAAAAACGGCTGAATGCGATGCAGAAGAGCAGAAGCACCGATACAAACAATACCAGATGAGTCGCGCTTTCCAACAGCTGTCCCCTCTTTCGTCCTCTCTTGCGGATATAAAGGAGCCGCAAGCGTTATTTTACCGGCGGCTTCTAAAAGGCCGGGCTAAAAGCTCCCGGCCTTTCTGATTCAATACCTCTGCGCAGCGCCGAATTGCGGCGCGTCAGCTCTTTTTTACCGAAAGCCTCTTCCGTAAGACCGCGGAAGCGCTTAATTCTCGGGGCGGATCTTCTTGAAGAATACCGCCTTGCCGTCCTTTGCCTCGAGTACGAAGCCGTCCTTGTTCATCGGATCGTGGAACTTGTCCATTGTGAGCCTCGTATGCATGAGCTGCAAGTCTTTCGTCTTTTCCAGCTCGTCGCGCACCTTCACAGGGTCGTCGCTTCCGGCGCGTTTGATGGCGTCGGCAAGCCAGTAGACGGAGTCATAGGCCATTACTGCGTTCATAAATTCCTGGCACTCTGTAGCTGTCTGTTTTCTGTACTTCTCGAAGAATTCCTGGAGCGCGGGGTCTTCCTTCGCGACGTGGCTCACCCAGTAGGTGTTGGCCATAGCCTCTTTGCCGGCTATTTCCCACATGAAGTCTCCGTAGCCGTCGCCGCCGATAATCGGGACGTTAATTCCCATTTCGCGGGCCTGTTTGACCGCGAGCGGGGTGCATTTGCCCATTGTCGGCAGAACAAGCACGTCGGGGTTGGCCTGCTTGATCTTCGTAATCTGGGCGCGGAAATCGACGTCTTCTCCGCGATGCCCTTCATCTGCGACTATTTTTCCTCCGGCCGCCTTGAAGCTCTCAATGAAGAACTCGCGCAGACCGTGCGAATAGTCGCTGGATATGTCGTAGAGTATCGCCGCGTTTTTCGCCTTCAAATCCTGAGCGGCAAAGACGGCGAGTATCTTTCCCTGATAGGGATCGAGGAAGCATATACGGAAATTATACGGCTTCACCTTGCCCTTCTCGTCCACAGTCACCTTCGGGTTGGTCGGAAGCGTACCGATATGAGCCACCTTGCCGCTGTTGAATATCGGAGAGGCGGCGATGCAGAGGCCGGAGCCGCTGGGGCCGATGACGGCCACTACCTTGTCCTGCTGGACGAGGCGGCGCGCCGCATTCACCATGTCTTCGTTGCGCGTGCGGCAGTCGTACATTACCACTTCAAGCGGCCTGCCGAGGACTCCGCCTTTAGCGTTGATCTCGCTGACGGCCATCTTCACGGCTTCCACTTCGGCCACGCCGTAAGCGGCAAAGTCGCCCGTGACCGTAGCGATCTCACCGATTTTGATCGGATTGGCGGCAAAAGCGGGGAGAGCGAAGAGCATTACCAACAAAACACTGAAACTGACAAACTTACGCATAAAACTACCTCCTCAGGATTTTTCCGTCTGATGCTGCGACGTTTGTTAAAATTATATCATAATGCAGTTTATAAACAAATATCCGCAAATGTAAGTAATTCTACTGGTATTATAAACAAAAAATGTCTGGAAAGAATTAAGCTTCACTCCTTTTAGCCTGGCTTGCCGCGGACTTTTCTCTGCGGCTCTCTTGACTTAGAGCCGGCTCTAAGGCTTAAAATGCCTGATTATCTGAAAGACTCAAGGAGGCGGCGGTTAAAGGTATGGAACGCGAATTTGTCTATTTCTGCCGCCATTTTCGTATGCTTTTCCTGGATATAGCGCCCTTCTGGGCGCTGGGCATCTTCATCGGCTCGGCGATATCGGTATTCGCGAAGGAGCGCATTTACGGCCTGCTCAGCGGCATGAGCGGGGCGCGGCTGGGGGCGCTGGGCGTTATCCCGGCGAGCCTGCTCGGCGTAGCGTCGCCGCTTTGCATGTACGGCACTATACCGATAGCGGCCTCTCTCTCGAAAAAGGGGATGAGCGACGACTGGCTCGCCGCTTTTATGATGAGCTCCGTCCTGCTTAATCCGCAGCTGATGATTTACAGCGCGGCGCTGGGCAATACGGCTCTCGCCGTCAGAACTATTTCCGCCTTTCTATGCGGAGCGGCGGCGGGGCTTTGCGTGCGTTATCTCTGCAGCGGCGGCACCATCTTTCGCTTCGACGGCTTTGAGGAGCCGGAAAATCGGGACACTGCCACGAATATGGCGGCGCGCTTTATAAAAAACATTCTGCGCAACATCCGCGCCACCGGCCTCTGGTTTCTCGCCGGCGTCGCGCTGGCAGCGCTTTTTATGCGCCTCATTCCCTCCGCCGCGATAGCGGAGCTTTTCGGCGCGGATAATCGTTTCGGCGTAGTTATGGCGGCGACTGTCGGCGTGCCGCTCTATTTCTGCGGCGGAGGAACGATACCGCTGCTTGCGGAATGGCTGCAAAGGGGTATGAGCCTCGGAGCCGCCGCGGCTTTTATGATAACCGGCCCCGCGACGAAGGTGACGAATCTCGGCGCGCTAAAGATAGTGCTCGGGGCGAAAAATTTCTGCCTTTATCTGCTCTTTGTCATGCTTTTCGCCGCTCTTACAGGGCTTATTACCGACCTTTTCATATAGAGCCGCTTTCGCGATGTACAGGCAAGGCCGCCGGAGCGACATAGCCCACGGCGGCCTTGCTCTGTTTTCCTGACTTTTGCAGTTAAGCCCAGGAATCCGCGCTGTAAGCTGTTGCAATC
>JAUNJZ010000006.1 GCA_030533085.1 Synergistaceae bacterium | reverse complement strand
ACCGAGCGCGTAGTGGACTTTCACCACCTGGTTGTTGACCATGCCGGGCGCACGAGATCAGTGGGGCAGCCGTTTTGGATTTATCATGGCGGCGGCCGGATCGGCCGTCGGGCTGGGCAACGTATGGCGTTTCCCGTACATCACGGGCAAATACGGAGGGGCGGCCTTCGTCCTCATCTATCTTGCCGTCGTAGTCGTCATAGGCATGTCCGTAATGCTCGCGGAGCTTGCGATAGGGCGCAAGGCGAAGCTGGACGCGGTTGGCTCTTTCAGGAAGCTCATGGGCGGTGCGTGGCCGATCGTCGGATGGATGGGCTTCTTCTGCGGATTTGTGATCCTTTCGTATTACGCCGTCATAGCCGGATGGACGATGGCCTACATGTTCAAGTCTTTTGGCGGCCTCATGGGCGAAGCCGCGGCCGGTAAAGCGGGAGACGTATTCGGGGCTTTCGTCTCCGACCCGGTGCTGACGGTCGTCTATCTCTGCGTGGTAATGGCGGTGGTTATCGGCGTTGTCTACCGCGGTATCAGCGGCGGCATTGAAAAAAGCTGCAAGGTGCTTATGCCGGCCCTCTTCGGCATATTGATTATACTGATAATCCGCTCAGTGACGCTTCCCGGAGCTACAGAGGGGCTGCGCTTCTACCTCCTTCCCGACTTTTCCAAGGTCAGCGGCGAAGGAGTGCTCGCTGCCGTCGGTCAGGGCTTCTTCTCACTCTCTCTCGGAATGGGGATAATGATCACATACGGCAGCTACCTCGGCAACCATGAAAATATGCCGCACATGACGCGCATTATCGTCTGTCTTGACACAGCTGTGGCTATCATGGCCGGACTTGTGATATTCCCCGCCGTATTCGCATTCGGCGTTGACGCCGGAGCCGGCCCGGGGCTGACCTTCGTCACGCTTCCGATAGTCTTCTCGAAAATGCCGATGGGGGGATTCTTCTCATTCGCCTTTTTCGCGCTGCTCTTCATCGCCGCCTTCACATCGGCGATCTCGCTCTTTGAAGTCGTCGTCACCTACAGCATCGACGAACTGCACTGGTCGCGCGCGAAATCCGCGATAGTCATGGGGCTTGCGATAACGCTGCTCGGCGTCCCCTCCGCCCTTTCAGTCGGAGGACACATTCCTCAGATATTCGGCAAGGACTTCCTTGACGCGGCGGACTTCGTCACCAACAACGTTGTTATGCCGCTGGGCGGAATGCTCATCGCCCTCTTTGTCGGCTGGTTCTGGACAAAAGGCGCTACGGACGAAGTCACCAACAACGGCGAACTGAATTTCAAATATTACACGGCGTGGCTTTGGATCTGCCGCGTAATAGCGCCGCTCTGCATCGCCCTGATCTTCATCAACGGCCTGAAATGGTGACGGTGAATTTTCCGTTAGTCTGAAAAATAAAAAAATCGTCTCTTTTATGATAAAAGAGACGATTTTTTATGTCATAGCACAAAAAACATAACATTATCAGCCGCGATTTCTCATCAACGCCGTTAAAAAGCTGTTGACATGAAAATTGCCGCTGATATACTTAGCGCAGGTTGGTTGAAAGCGGCAAGAGAGTCCCGTTCAGTTTTTCAGGGACGCCGAAGGGGCAAGGCTTAACGGCTGAAACTCTCAGGCAACAGGATTGCCGCCGGACAACACTCTGAACTCGTTAATGACGGCGAGGACGAAAACAGAGGATATTTAGCCAGAAAGGCGGTGTCCTGTCGTTTTGTCCTCGTTTTCGTATCTCTGCATCTCAAACAATCCAAGTCTCAACGGGCAGCTTCGTTCGCTCGAATATCTTGACGGCGGAGCAATGGATGTGCTGCGCGCCGGACGCGACCTCATCCATCTGGGCTGGGAGCTGCTTGCCGATCCGCTCTACGGGAATTTTAAGCCGAATCAGCAGCCCTACCGATCGTTGCTGCTGAAAAAGGGGCGGGAAGGTTCAGTAGATATGCTGTCGCTTGATCTCATCGAAAGCGCGATAGTCGTCTACAGCAGCTCGCACAGATTGATGCTCCCCGGGGAACTGCCGGAGAGTATCGACAATGATTTCCGATATCTGGACTTTATGCTGCTGGAAGAGACCTTTCACCGTTATTCTGTTCTGGCCTCTTCAACAGAAAGCTGTACGGAGGTGGTAAACGGCTAAAAGCGCGGCGTATGCAATCCCTGTCAAAAATCATACAAGGAGGCACATCATGAAACTGGAACTGCAAAGGTCAAAGGTAAAAAATATCGCGTGGGGGGAAAAGACGGCGCTTCTGCCCGACGGCACCCTTGAGATCAACAAGGAGGAGCTGCTGGCGGCCGCCGCGGACCCCGAACATTTCAAGACGCTTAGCGCAGACCTGGCCCGCCCCGGCGAGTCGGTACGCATCTGCCCGGTGAAGGACGCCATTCAGCCCCGCTACAAGACGGAGGGGGCAGGGCAGGAATTTCCCGGAATGGTGAGCGGCGTCGATACCGTAGGCAGCGGAAAAACGTTCGTCCTTGACGGAGCGGCTGTGATCACCTGCGGACGCATCGTAGGCTTTCAGGAGGGCATTGTCGATATGAGCGGAGAGGGAGCAAAATACACCCCCTTCTCAAAGACGATGAACGCAGTGCTGGTCTTTGAACCGGCTGACGGCCTTGAAGCGCACGAATATGAAAAGGCCTGCCGCCTCGCCGGTTTCCGCGCGGCTCTCTATATCGCGGAGGCCGCCTGGAAGGCAGGAGCTAAAGTCGACGAGACGGAGCTGTACGATCTGCCCCCATTCTCAGAGAGCATGAAGGCTTTCCCGGAGCTGCCGAAGGTCGCCTATATCTATATGCTGCAAACTCAAGGGCTGCTGCACGACACCTATGTCTACGGCGTTGACGCGAAGAAGATACTCCCGACTCTCATTCATCCCAATGAGACGATGGACGGCGCCATTGTTTCCGGCAACTGCGTCTCAGCCTGCGACAAGAACAGCACCTTCGTCCATCAGAACAACCCCGTCATCCGCAGCCTCTACGAGCGCCACGGAAAAGATATCAACTTCATCGGCGTCATCATCACGAACGAGAACGTGACGCTGATGGACAAGCAGAGAAGCTCATCATACGCCGTGAAGCTCGCCTCGATGCTGGGCGTCGACGGCGTGGTGATCAGCGAAGAGGGCTTCGGCAACCCGGACGCCGACCTCATCATGAACTGCCGCAAGGCGGAGCAGGCCGGAATCAGAACAGTGCTTATCACAGACGAGTACGCCGGACGCGACGGCGCGAGCCAGTCGCTGGCGGACGCGACGAAGGAGGCCGACGCGGTCGTAACGGCCGGCAACGCCAATATGATCGTAGTGCTGCCGCCAATGGATAAGCTGATCGGTTTCGCGGATTACACGGATGTTATCGCGGGCGGCTTTGACGGCTCGCTGAGAGCCGACGGCTCGATCGAAGTCGAGCTTCAGGCCATCACGGGCGCGACATGCGAGCTGGGCTTCAACCCGCTCAGCGCCAAAACATGGTAGGAGGAAGCGGAACAATGACCAAGAAAAGGATAGTACACTATATAAACCAGTTCTTTGCCGGAATAGGCGGAGAAGAGAAGGCCGACACAAGGCCGGAGTCGCGCACCGGAGCGGTCGGCCCCGGAATGGCCCTCGCCCATGAGCTGGGCGGCGCCGCTGAGGTCGTCGGCACGGTAATCTGCGGCGACGGCTACTACGCGGAGAATATGGAGTCGGCGACGGAAGAAATATTAAAGCTCATCGCGGCCTTTGAGCCGGACGCGGTAGTTACGGGGCCGGCCTTCAACGCCGGACGCTACGGCACGGCGGCGGGCGGAGTGGCTGACGCGGTGCAGAAGAAGCTCGGCATTCCGGCAGTCTCCGGCATGTACGAAGAAAACCCCGGCGCTGACATGTTCAGAAAATCGGTCTTCATCGTCCCCACGGCTGACAGCGCGCGCGGAATAAAGAGCGCCGTACCCGCGATGGCGAAGCTCGTCCTCAAGCTCATCGAGACGAACGGCAACCCCGGTTCTCCTGAGGAAGCAGGATACATCCCGCGCGGAGTGCGCGTCAACTTCTTCCGCGAAAAGCCGGGAGCGGACCGCGCCGTCGAAATGCTTGTCAAAAAGCTCAACAACGAAGGCTTTGAAACGGAATACCCGATGCCAAGCTTTGACCGCGTCGCCCCCGGTGAAGCCGTCAAAGATCTGAAAAACGCTACGATAGCGCTCGTCACCTCCGGCGGTATCGTGCCAAAGGGAAATCCTGACCACATCGAGGCCTCCAGCGCGATGAAGTTCGGCACATACGACATCAGCGGCGTTCAGACGGCCGACGCGGAGCATTACGCGACGGCGCACGGCGGCTACGACCCGACCTACGCGAACAGCGACCCGAACCGCGTGCTGCCGGTAGACGTGCTGCGCGATATGGAGAAAGAGGGAGTCTTCAAAAAGCTCTATAACTACTTCTCATCGACCGTAGGAAACGGAACCTCAATCGCAAACGCTAAAAAATTCGGCACCGCCATCGGCGAGCAGCTCAAGAAAGACGGAGTTGACGCCGTGATCCTCACCTCCACCTGAGGCACCTGCACTCGTTGCGGCGCAACGATGGTAAAGGCGATAGAGGCATTCGGAATCCCCGTGGTACATATCTGCACGATAGTGCCTATTTCACAGACGGTAGGGGCGAACCGCATAGTTCCGGCGGTCGCAATCCCCTACCCGCTCGGAGACATCAGCAAGAGCCCCGAAGAAGAAAAACAGATTCGCCGCGCGATTCTGGAAAAATCAATGAGGGCGCTCCAGACTCCGATATCGGAACAGACAGTGTTTTAACCGGCGCGATGGGAGAGGGCGGTTCTTTACCGCTCTCTCCCCCGCCTTTTGTTTTCGCATAGATTACTGTGTCTGTTGACTTATCCATTATAAAAAAATAGCATTATTCTTATTCGTATGAACAAAGACCAATCAGAGCGCTGATTTTATAATTATAAAAGAAAGATGAAAATAAAGCCCTAAGGCTTATTTGATAAATAAGACCATAAACATAAAACAGGAGGAATAAAACAAAATGCCCAACGCAGCAGTCAAGGCATCAGCCTATTCGCTAAACCACACGCCGGAGCTGGCTCTCTGGTACGGCAACACTCCCTTCGTCGAGAGGGAAACGCATCCCGATTCAGAATTCCTCAAAGAACTTCCCAAATATCAGCAAAATTACCATGAGGCGGCCAGCTATGCCCCCAACCTCACATATATCGGCGCGATGGAGATAGAAGATTTTGAAAAACGCCCTCAGCCGTGGTATGAGAAGCTCGAACCGGAGGAAATCCGCTTCGGCCGTTACGGCGAAATTATGCCGGAGGAGGAGACTATCGCCTTCATAGATATCTGCGACGTTTTCGACCTGATCTGGCTGGAAAAGGATTTCGCAGCCGCGATGAAGGAAAAGCTGGCTGCTCATCCGCTGATGCGCGCGGATATCGTCGGACGGCTGGAAGCCGGGCACGACGCGGCCGAAATAGAAAATGAGATAAATACGGCGGGGGCGCTTCCTCTCTATATAGACGGCAAGGTCATCGGCTGCGCGCGGCGCGGTCACGAGGTAGACCCGAACCTCACCGCCTACGAGCTGCTCGTAAACATCACCTGCAAGGCGAGCGCCGTCCTTTCGCTGCTCCACCTTATCAAGAACAGCGGCATGAAGCCTGAGGATATAGACTTCGTTGTCGAATGCTCCGAAGAGGCGGCCGGCGACATGAACCAGCGCGGCGGCGGCAACTTCGCAAAGGCTATCGCCGAGATAGCGGGCTGCGTCAACGCCTCCGGCTGCGACGTCCGCGGCTTCTGCGCCGGGCCGGTCAACGCTATTCTTGCCGGAGCTTCGATGGTGGCGGCGGGAACGCGCAAAAATGTTGCGGTCATTGCCGGAGGCGCTATTCCAAAGCTCTATATGAATGCCCGCGACCACGTGAAGAAGCAGCTTCCGGCCCTTGAGAACTGCATAGGCTCCTTCGGCGTGCTTCTCGTTCCCGACGACGGAACTCTGCCTGTGATACGCCTTGACGCTATCGGCAAGCACACCGTCGGCGCGGGCGCTTCGCCGCAGACAGTCACCTCCGTTCTCACCTATGAACCGTTACAGAGGGTCGGCCTCACCTTCTCCGACGTCGATAAATTCTCGCCGGAGCTTCACAACCCGGAGATCACGCTTCCGGCCGGAGCGGGAGACGTGCCGACGGCAAACTTTAAGATGATAGCCGCGCTCGCTGTGATGAAGAAGGCCATCGAAAAGGCAGACATGCTTAAATTTACGAAAGAGCGCGGCATGACCGGCTTTGTCCATACTCAGGGGCACATTCCGTCAGGCGTTCCCTTCATCGGACATGCAGCGGACGCTATCAACGCCGGCAAAATGACGCGCGCGATGATTATAGGCAAGGGCAGCCTCTTCCTCGGAAGGCTCACCAACCTCGCCGACGGAGCCTCCTTCCTCATCGAGAAGCCGCAGCCCAAAAAGGCGGAAGCCTCCGTCAGCAAAGAGGAGATACGCGAGCTCATCCTTGAGAGCCTCGGAGAGCTTGCCGCGAGTCTCAGGAAGTAAGGGGAAAAAAGATGACAGATAACGCATCTGTAAAGGCCCTTATCGGCGAGATACTGGGCGAAATAATAGACGAAGCCAGAGATGGCGGCGGCAAAAAGACAAAGGTCGGCCTTATGGCATACGGCAGCGAGCTTGGCCAGGAGGAGCTGTGCCGCGGCGCGCGCCTCGCAATGCAGAACGACCCGTCAGTCAAAGTATTCTGCATCGGCCCAAAGCTCGCGGGCTTTGAGGATCTTAATTGGATAGAGACGGCGGCGAACGAACAGGAGATATCCGCTGCGATGGAAAAGGCGCTCGGCGACGGAATCATCGAAGGCGCCGTAGCCCTGCACTATCCCTTCCCCGTCGGCGTGACCACGATAGGAAAGGTTTTCACCCCCGCTAAGGGAAAGCCCTGCTTCGTAGCCTCATCTACGGGAACATCCTCTTCGGTCAGGACTGAGGCTATGCTTCGCAACGCCATCTACGGCGTCGCTGTGGCGAAGTCCGCCGGAGTGGCCGAGCCGACAGTGGGCGTCCTTAACCTCGACGGAGCGCAGACAGTATTGCGCGCCCTCCAGAAGCTGAAGGACAACGGCTACGGAATAAGCTTTGCCGAGAGCGTCAGAAAAGACGGCGGCGCGATACTGCGCGGCAACGACCTGCTTGCCGGAGCGGCCGACGTCTGCGTTACAGACACGCTGACCGGCAACGTGCTGATGAAGCTCTTCGGAGCCTGGACAACCGGCGGCAACTACGAGGCGATGGGCTGGGGCTACGGCCCCTCCGCCGGAGAAGGCTGGAGCAAAGTCATATCGATAATTTCGCGCGCATCCGGCGCGCCGGTCATAGCCTCCGCGATCTCGCTCAACGCGAACGCCGCGAAAAACGGCCTCCCCGCGATAGTGGCGAAAGAGCTGGCGGCGGCCAGAGCGGCAGGCCTTGACGAGCTGATCGAAGCTATGCAGCCGAAGAAAGAGACGGCAGAGGCGGAAGAAATCAAGGCTCCGGCGGCGGAGCCGACAGACGAAGAGATCCACGGCGTAGACGTGCTCGAAATAGAAAACGCCGTCAAGGCGCTCTGGAAGGCCGGTATCTACGCCGAGTCTTCGATGGGCTGCACCGGCCCCGTCATAAAATTTGCAAAGCGCAACGAAGAAAAGGTAAAAGAGACGCTGACAAAAGAAAATTACCTGTAACTGACAAAGCTCTCCATGTAAAACTACTTTCCATAAAAAGGACGCCCCGGCTATTCAGCTTCAGGGCGTCCTCTTCTTTACCTACCGCGCCTACCGCGGCGGAGCGACATATACGCGGCACATAGCCCACGCTGCCGGCTCATCTTCCCACGGACGGGCATATTCCAGAACGACGACGAATTCTCCCGCGGCCCTCGCGTGACAGCGGAAACGCTCCCTGCCGCCCGCTCCTGACAATTCCCCGGCTGGGGCCTCATAGGCGCGCGCGACGAAAGAGAGCGCGGCCGGAAGCTCGCCGGAAATGTTCCACTCGTAGCCCGTGGTAGCGTTCGCCTCCAGCGTTATCTCAAAATCCCTGCCGCAAACGGCATTCACTTCCAGATAGACGACATCAGCGCCGGCCGGTACGGCGAAAGCCGCGCCGGAGCTCTCCGCCGCCTCCGCGCCGCCTGAACGGCACAGCGCCGCGAGCATACAAATGACAAAAATAAATTTCTTCATCTTATATCAGCCCTACGAAGCTTCTCCGCTCTGCCGCGCCTTCGCCTCAAGCAGATCGTAATCCTTTGACGTTATCAGAGCTTCGGCGGCGGAATTTTCCAGCAGCAGCTCGATTATTTCGGCGGCAGGGTGCGTCATCGCCTTTCTGTGTATCCTTTTCAGCAGAGAGGCCGGGGCGCGCTCGGCTATCTCGCAGATGGCTTCGCCCGTTTTCGCGTGCCATTTTGAATATAGCCCGGCAAGCCACGCCCCTTCCGGCGATATGACGCGAAATGCGGACATGCCCCCCTTTTTGTCGGCTACGGACTCTATCTCTGTTCCATCGGCCGCGCAGCGTATCATGAAGTCGCGGAAAAGCTCGTCCGGCTCCATTTTCAGCAGCTCTTCCGGTCTGTCGAGCGACAGAGAAAAATCCGACGAGGCGAACTTCTGCGCGAAGTCCCATATATCGAAACGGTGGCGGCAGGCGGCAGTGAAAAGCCTTTCAAGATATTCGCGGTATATCTGCTCAAGCGTCTTTTTCGCCAGCTCAGCGTTCCTCTTCCTGTCCTCTATATTGTATCTGTCATATATTTTCAATGTGGCTTTCAGCATGGTCAGTCACAGCCCCCAACAGCGTTGTCGGTCTTCAGCGCCGCCGCGCGGCGCGCCTCGCGCTCCGTTATCAGCTTTACATTCTCCCCCGGCGGCAGCTTTATCTGCGCCGCCGAAACTTCGTAGTGCAGCAGCTCAAGCGAACGCGCCGGTTCAGAGCGCTCCGGCGCGCAGAGGGCGGCGAGCCGCGCCGTCTCCTCTATCGCCGCGCGGGTTATCTCCGTATCGGGGTAGCGCACGCGCGCGACGCGCTCCAATATCAGCAACAGCCGTTCGTAATCCGGCTCTTTCAGCTCCACCGGCTGGAAGCGCCGCTCCATCGCCCTGTCCTTTGCGATATAACGGCGAAATTCCTCCGACGTCGTCGATATGAGCATACTGATGCCGCCGCTCGCGATATACGGCTTCAGCGTGTTGAGCAGATTCGTCGGGCCGGAATTTTCGCTCAGCCTGTGAGCCTCGTCCACGTAGATTATAATGTTGTAATATTCCGCCTCGTCAAGTATATGCTTGAAACGCAGATCTCTCTTGTCGCGCTCCTGATTTATCAGGTCTATATTCAGCTCCACCACGCGCCGCCCTGCGAGGCGCGCGTAGCGCCCCTCCTCTATCAGCGCAGCCAGCTTTCTGACTGTGGAGGTCTTGCCGCAACCGGCCGGCCCTGTGAGGGCGACGTTATTCTGCTCCTGCGAGGCGAGCGCGACCGCGATGCGATCCAGCGCGCCGTAATCCTCAAGGATCTGCTCTACTCCACGCGTGCTGCCGTTAAGCGGATGCCCGTATTTCGCGCAAAGAGGCGGCAGCTTTTTTCTCTTTTCGTTCATAGCCTATCACCATCCTCAAGCAGCGATTCCAGCGTAAGCTTCTCCCGCCGCGCCGCCCCCTTCGTCAGCCAAAGAGATGAAGCTCCTCCCTCGCGGCTCAGCCTGACGCGGCCGCGCAGCGGCTTTCCAGCAGGCCGCTCTTCAAGGGAAACATAGCGCACATGCCCTTCCTCTTCCACTGCGCGTATATCTTCGTCAAGGTCATCGGGGCGGTATATCACATCCGCCTCGGAGACATAGGAGGCGAAGGCCTTGTTCAGCCGCTCCTCCTTTGTCGCGTGCCATATCCGGCGGCTGCTTGACGAGTAAAGGCTTTCTATAAGCTGCCCCTCCTCCGCGCGGCTGTCGAGCGAGAGGCGCGAGAAATTATCGTAGCCGAAGGTAAAGCTGAGCCGCCGCCAGCTCTGGCGGAATTTGTCAAGATAATTTATCAGCCCCCAGCGGTCAAGCTCCGGGATAAGTATCACCGCGCCGTGCTTTTCGTTCTGAGCCGCCGCGCCAAGCGCCGCTATGAGCAGAGGCGCGAAGCCGCGGTCCACAGAGCTGCTGCCGCTCGAACAGACGAAAAGCGGCCTCCCCTGCGGGGCGGCGAGATAGCCCCCCAGCTTGAGCGTCGGCAGGGAGCACAGCGACGCGGCGTTGTTCACCACCAGAGAGACCAGAGCGCGGAAATCCGCCGTACTGGCGTCGGCCTGCATTTTGATGCAGCGCTGCGTGTTTGTATTGTCAGAGTTTGTAAAAAGCAGGTCGGCAAAGGGGACCGGCGCGTCTCGGTCGCCGTTTTTCTGGAACCTCAGCTCATGGCGCAGGATATAGGCGGCAAGAGCCTCCTCCCTGGTCAGAAAAGGACTTCTCGCCTCGGCCTCGATAAGCCGCTGCCTGACGGGAAGCGCGCCTGACTCTCCGCCTATCGCCTTCGTCATCAGCGACTCGACATATTGATGCTGGCGGCAGAAAATAGTGAACAAATTACGCGCCGCGGCGCTCTCCAGCATTGCCTCCCCGCCGCCCTTCAAACCGGAGGCAAGATTACGCAGGACGTTTTTTTCAGTCTCAAGCATATAGACGAACATTCTGTCAGTCAACAGCTTGCCTAAATCGTCGAAAAACTTATCATTCGCGTCGCGTGATTTTATCTCCTGATAGGCGG
The DNA here is from genome assembly GCA_030533085.1 of Synergistaceae bacterium. Taxonomy (GTDB): domain Bacteria; phylum Synergistota; class Synergistia; order Synergistales; family Synergistaceae; genus JAUNJZ01. Next base: position 68,173 of record JAUNJZ010000006.1, on the reverse strand, counting down.
CCTGCCTTATCGAGTACGCGATATTCCGGCTGTCAGAGCCGATGTTTTCGTTCAGCACGAACGGCTCTATCATATCCGGTATCAGCGAGCCGCCGCTTGAAAAGTCCGCAAGCAGCGGCTCGCCGTCAAAGCGCTCGTAAAGCCTCCCTGAATAGTCGAACACCACCAGCGCGCGCTCCGGACGGACATCGCGCCACAGCTCAACAATTCGGCGGAAGCTCCCTTCCTTCTGCCGGCTGCCCCCCAGCATCAGCGTATCGCGCCCACAGACCAACTCAGCGGCAAAATCTTCTATATCAATCATTTGAATCCACCATCCGCATTCAACAATACCAATAAATTAACAGCGCATATCAGTATAGCACAACGCGCCTCATTCGTTCAGCTCCGTTATTGTCATGTGATAATGCCGTTATGATACAATAGCCGATAATGACGACAGGAAAAGAATTTGCGCGCTGCAATGCAATCAGACCGGCGCTGTCAGAAGCCGCAGGCAAAAGGCAAGCAGCCGCGACGGCTCATATTTGAATAAGTCCTCCTGTCTGCCTTCACCGCATCCGGATATTGCGGCTCTTCTCTTTTCAGCAATACCGTCCCATTAAGAGAATCGCGCCGCTTCTGTTGTCGGCAATGATGTATATATATGGGCGATCAGCCTTAAATTCAACAGGCCTGTTCAGTATCTTTGACGTTCTCATAGTCACGACAGTTGCGGCTGCCGCCTCTGTATGGTTTTCATTGATTTCAAATGCTACCTTATGCATTACCTTACTGATATAATATGAAACCGTATCTTTTCCAAATATGCCCTTCGGTAAAAAAATGTTATAAAAATCAGCTTCACCTTTTATAAAAGCTTTTTTTATTCCCATGCCCTCTAATATCATGTTAAGCTCGAAACTGCTTTCTGTTTTGAACTTTGGCAGATATATTGTCATATTGCTGCGCGGCTTCATTCCTGTAAGTACTTCGTCAAGTAATCCCTGGGATAATTCGGTATCTGTCCAGCTGTTTTGTCTTTGCGGCAGCAGCACGATATAGGAGTAAAGGCCATTTTTAAAATTCAATCGAATACTTTGTAGCTTCTCATTTTCAAAATAATCAATATTATTCCCGCTGCGAAACATAAAGAGCGTCTCACTGCTTTTCTTTTCCGCATGAAAAAAGGTCAGCATTTTCGTCTCTCTTTTGTTGAACTTCTCGTCCCATTCTCCCTTAAAGTAAAGCGCGTTACTCAGCATCAGACATATATCTTCTATATCTCTGTCATCTGAGATAAAGGCTCTGATTTTTCCTTTCGTCTTGCTCTTTACCCAATTATTCACTGTTTGAGATGCTTGCCTCGGTTTAGAAAAATCAAGAGCTTTGACTTCGCTATGATAGTAATTTTTTACTAATTCAAGATATCCGCGGCGGATTGCTGAATTTATGTCAGGCCAGACGGCAGTCGCAGATAAAAATTCTCCGGATTCTTTCGGCCTTTTGCTTAAAAGCTCAAGATAAGCGCGAAACTGTTCGCCGATATTGCCCTCATAATGCAAAACCCGCCGCATCTCCTCGCGCGTCTCGCCAGCCGCACCCTCGTATGCCAGAGCAAGGGCCATCGAGATGCTGAGCGGCGAGAAAAAGATATTGCCTTTTTCTTCTTTCGCAATCTCTTTATAGAGGTCGAATGCGAAGGCATTCACTGATTTACTGAGCTTGCGCGCGCGCGAAAGCTCTTCGTCCGCCATGCCGTTAGCGGCAAAGGCGGCGGCGGTTGACGATACTATCAAGCAGCATATAAGGAACATGACGTAAATCCTTTTTACCATTTTCTGCATCCTTTCTGCAATAAAAAAATGCCTCCCAACCGCCTGCTCCGCTTCATGCGTCCGCGCGCATGAAGATAGATTTTCGAGGCGGCTGGCTGTCATTTCGCTTTTGCGAAGAAGACCCTTTAGCTTTGCGCCGCCGTCTTTAGACGGCTTTGCCTTTGGCTCGTTGAAACAAAAAACTACAGGACGTATCCTAACCTATACCCAGCGCCATGTCTGCTGATAACGGCGCTTCTTGTATTTTTTTCGCAGATAAGCGCGTGATGCCTGTTGATTGAGTTGATAGTACTTTAGCTTATTGTTATTGTCAAGCTGTAATCAATATAATTGCCTCTGTTCCATGATAGCGCGGCTATAAGACAAGCTCTGATAAGTATGGCGGGAAAAGGAGCTTCGCGCGGCGGGGCTATCCGGCCGGCCGCATCACCGTAAGCGGCAGGCAGCCGGCGGGCGCGGTTTTTGCCTGTTTTTTATTCTGTGATTACACTTGTTTTTTATATATTTCCGATTGCTCTCTTTACGTAATCCTTTTTGTGTAGATAAGCCGTGGCGAAGCTTTTACCTGATTTTTATACTTGAAGCCGCATGACAAGAGAGCCGGAAAAAATAAAAGGCGGCAAGGAGGGCGGTCATGGAAAAATTTTCTTCGATTACCACGATATATATGGGCAGAGACGCCCTTGCCTCTGCGCTGACGGAGGCTTCCAGGGTATTCGTCGTCACCGACCCTTTCATGGTCTCCAGCGGCAAGATAGAGTATGTGACGAATTATCTTGAAGAAAATGATATTCAGTACACGATCTTTTCCGATGTGGAGTCCGACCCCGATATCGAAACGGTGGCGGCCGGAATGGCGCGGATATTGGAGTTTCGTCCGGATCATGTGGTAGTTATGGGCGGCGGCTCGCCTATAGACGCGGCGAAGGCCGTCGTTTATTTCGCGCGCAGGCAGGGCGGCCTCGGAGACTGCCCTTTCATAGCAATTCCAACAACAAGCGGCACCGGCTCTGAGGTGAGCAGCTTCGCCGTGATAACGGATCACAGGAAGAATGTCAAATATCCGCTGGTTGATGAGAGCCTGCTGCCCGACGCGGCGGTGCTTAACGCGGAGCTTGTGATGAGCGTGCCGCCCAGGGTGACGGCGGACGCCGGCCTTGACGTGCTGACTCATTCGATAGAGGCGTTCGTCTCCACGCAGCGCACGGATTTTACCGACGCGATGGCGGAAAAGGCGATAAGGCTCATCTACCGCTATCTGCTTACTGTCTACCGCGAACCGGAAAATTACGAGGCGCGCCGCCGCGTGCATAACGCCTCATGTATGGCGGGGATAGCCTTTTCCAACGCGGGGCTAGGCCTTAATCACGCGATGGCGCATACGCTCGGGGCAAAGTTTCACATCGCCCACGGCCGCGCGAACGCGATGCTGCTGCCCTACGTGATGAGCTTTAACGCGGGCTGCGCCACTACGCTGACAGCTGCGGCGGCTCGCTACGCAAAGATAGCCCGTCTCTGCGATATTTCTACCTCAAGCGTGCGTCAGAGCGCGCTGAACGTCATCCGCACCATACGCTCGTGGGACAGGAAGATGGGCGTTCCCTCTTCGATAAAGGAGGCGGGGGTGAGCGAGGGCGATTTTTACGCATATCTCGGCGAGATGACGGAGGACGCCTACGCCGACAGCTGTCTTTCCACCAATCCGCGGCCCTGCGATAAGGCGGAGATAAGGCAGGTATTCATAAACGCCTATAACGGAAAGCTGCCGTAAGTGCCGCTTTCGTGCGGAAAGAATTATGAGCGACTTCGAAAACAAGCAGAGGATAATCCAGGAGTTCGTCCCCGGCAAGCAGGTCACTTTGGCGCATGTCATAGCGCATCCGGTGCCTGAGCTGTACGGCAAGCTGGGGCTTTTCGAGACGGGCGGAGCTATAGGGATATTCACGATAACTCCCAGCGAAGGTGCGATGATAGCCGCCGATATCGCCTCAAAGGCCGCAGATGTGGCTATCGGCTATGTTGACCGCTTCAACGGCTCTTTGCTGATAACCGGCGGCGTTTCGGCTGTGGAAGCCTCCATGCGTGAGGTAATGGACGTCCTCTGCGGGATGATGAATTTCGCCCCCGCGAGGATTACGCGAACATGAGCGGCGGGGGCGCGGTACGGCTTATTTTCATCGGAGCGTCGGCGGCCGGAAAGACGACGCTGACGCAGGCGATATTGAAAGATGAGCTGCGCTATCGTAAGACGCAGACTCTGAGCGTGGAGGGGGGCTTTATCATCGACACGCCGGGAGAATATCTGGAGCGCGGCGGTATGCGCGGCGCTCTGGCCGTGGCTTCGGCGGAGGCGGATGTGGTCGTCCTTTTGCAGAGCGCTCCCGCGGCGGTCAGCTATTTTCCTCCGGCTTTCGCTTCGATGTTCTCCAAAGCGGTCGTCGGTGTGGTGACAAAAGCCGATATCGCCGCGCCGGAGGAGATCGCGCGCGCGGAGGGTTTTCTGCGCCGTGCCGGAGCCTCGCCGGTATTTGTCACCAGCGCGTACACGGGGCGCGGAGTGGAAGAGTTTGTAAATTACGTCAGTTCATTGAATGAGAGGGGGCGGAGCGGTTGGGCGGAGAGATCATCACGAGCGTCGGCATAGATGTCGGAACTTCGACGACCCAGCTGATATTCAGCAAAATAATCATAGAGAACCGCGCAAGCGCTTACACGGCGCCGCGTATCGTCATAGTTGACAAAGAGGTCTTTTACCGCAGCCGCATATATTTCACGCCGCTGCTATCGCCGACTGAGATAGACGCTGAAGCAGTTAAGAAGATAGTAATGAACGAGTACGCCAACGCGAATATGGCGCCGGAGCTGGTCAACACCGGCGCGATCATCATTACTGGCGAGACTGCGCGCAAGAAAAACGCCAATCAGCTTCTGGAGGCGCTTTCGGAGCTGTGCGGCGATTTCGTGGTCGCCACGGCCGGGCCGGATCTGGAATCGGTCTTATCCGCCCGCGGAGCCGGAACTGACAGAATTTCAGAGGAGGAGCGCATCGCCGCGGCTAATATCGACGTCGGCGGCGGCACGAGCAATCTCGCCTTTTTTGAGAAGGGAAAGCTGCGCGGCGTCGCCTGTCTCGATATCGGCGGCCGTCTGGTAAAGGTGGAGGGAGGGCGAATCAGCTACGTCTATTCAAAGATAGAAAAGCTGGCCGCCGCTCACGGCCTAAACATCAGAGCCGGCGAGGCTGCGGATGTTGAGAGTTTGAGAAAGCTCTGCCGGCTGATGGCCGGTTATCTGGCGGAGGCTGCCGGCCTTCTGCCCCAGTCCGACGAGTGCCGCTATCTCTACACGAACGACGGCGCAGGACTTCCCCCCGACCTTCCGCGGCTCGAAGGGCTAACCTTTTCCGGCGGCGTCGCGGATTTTATCTACAACGTCTCACAGGTAGACCTCTTTCGTTACGGCGATATAGGTGTGCTTCTCGGATATGAGATAAAGAATCATCCCGCCTTTGCCGGCGTGAAGCTCTACACTCCGCTTGAGACGATACGCGCCACTGTCGTCGGAGCGGGCACCTGCACGACGGAGATAAGCGGCAGCACGATATCTTATGCCCAAGGGCTGCTGCCGATAAAAAATATTCCCATAGTGAAGGTGCCGGATGATGATGAGAGAAGCCCCGCCGCCGTTGAAGCCTCGGTGAAATTTCAAATCCCGCTCTATATGGAGGATGGAAATATCGAACAGGCGGCGATATCGCTGAGCGGGGAGGGCTATAAGTCCTTCGCTGCGGTGCAGGAGCTGGCGCAGGCATTGATATCGGGGGCGGCGGCGGTTATAGCAGGCCCCTTCCCGCTCATCGTCGTGGTGGAGGCGGACATTGGAAAGGCGCTCGGAAACGCGCTCAACGTGAAGCTCAAGGGTAAAAAGCCGGTCGTCTGCATAGACGGGATACACGCGGCGAGCGGCGATTATATAGATATCGGCGAGCCTGTGTTCGGCGGGCATGTCTTGCCGGTAGTGATAAAGACGCTGATCTTTAATTCCTGATTGGAGAGGTGATAGCTGCATGAAACTGAAGACAAAACTTTTTGGCCATAACTATGAGTTTAAGTCGCTGCGAGAGGTGATGGCCAAGGCGAATGAGGAAAAGTCCGGCGACAAGCTGGCCGGCATAGCCGCGGAAACGGCGGAGGAGCGGGTGGCGGCCAAGGTCGTGCTGGCCGACGTAACGCTGGCCGAGCTGCGCAACAACCCTGCCGTCCCGTATGAGGAGGACGAGGTGACGCGCATCATTCAGGACGACGTGAACGAGCGTATCTACGACGAACACAAGAACCAGACTGTGGCCGAATTCCGCGAATGGCTGCTGGAAGAGGCGACAACCACAGATATGATCCATCGCGCCTCGCGCGGCCTCACATCGGAGATGGTCTCCGCCGTCTGCAAGCTGATGAGTAATCTCGACCTTATCTACTGCGCGAAAAAGATACCGGTCACGGCGCACTGCAACACGACGATAGGGCTGCCGGGGACCTTTTCGTCTCGCTTGCAGCCGAATCACACCACGGACGACCCAAAGGGGATCGCCGCGTCGCTGATGGAGGGCTTCAGCCTTGGCTGCGGAGACGCAGTGCTGGGGCTTAATCCCGTTGACGACAGTGTGGAATCTGTTGCGCGAATTCTGAAGCTTTTCGAGGACTTCAAAAACAAATGGCAGGTCCCGACGCAGATATGCGTACTTGCCCACGTCACGACGCAAACGGAGGCAGTACGCAAATTCAACGCGCCGATAGACCTGATGTTCCAGTCGATAGCCGGCTCTCAGAAGGGGAACGAGGCATTCGGCCTTACCGCCGCGATGCTTGAGGAGGGGCGCGACATGATGCTCCACCGCGGCACATCGACCGGCCCCAACGTGATGTATTTCGAGACAGGGCAAGGTTCCGAGCTTTCGTCGAACGCGCACAACGGCTGGGATCAGCTGACGATGGAGGCACGCTGCTACGGCTTTGGCAAGCATTACAAGCCGTTTCTTGTCAACACGGTCGTCGGCTTTATCGGGCCGGAATATCTCTACGACGCGAAGCAGGTGACGCGCGCGGGGCTTGAGGATCATTTCATGGGCAAGCTGTCCGGCGTTCCGATGGGCTGCGACGCCTGCTACACGAACCACATGAAGGCCGACCAGAATGACATAGAAAATCTCGCGGCGCTGCTCGTAGCGGCCGGCTGCAACTACATTATGGGAGTGCCGCAGGGCGACGACTGTATGCTGATGTACCAGTGCACAGGCTACCACGAGCCGCAGACGCTGCGCGAGATATTCGGCCTTTCGCCGATAAAGCCCTTTGAGGAATGGATGGAAAAGATGGGCTTCCTCAAAGACGGACATCTGACGCCGCTGGCGGGAGACGCCTCGGTATTCCTCGACAGACAGGAGGTTTGAAAATGGTAGATCAGAACGCTCTCAAAGCGGTGATAGAGCAGGTACTTTCGGAGATGAATCTGGGGAGCGCCTTTCAGGGCGGCGCGGCGGAGAGGATCATGGAAAACTCGTCGACAAACCCCGACGGCATGACGACGGAGACGGTTGTAGACGAGGGCTTCGCTCCCGACGTCAGCGCGGTTGACCTGCGCAAGCAATATCTGGTGGAGAATCCGCGCAACGGCGAAGCATATATGGATCTCAAGCAGCATTCTCCGGCGCGTCTTGGAATAGGCAGAGCGGGAGCGCGCTACAAAACGCTGCCGCTGCTGGAATTCCGCGCCGCCCACTCCGCGGCGCAGGACGCGGTCTTTTCCGGCATCGACATTGAGTTCATCGAAAAGATGAAGCTCTTCATCGTGCGCACAATGTGCAAGGACAAGGACGAATATCTCACGCGCCCCGACCTCGGCAGAAAGCTCAGCCCTGAAGCGGTCAAAGAGATAAAGGAAAAGTGCCGGATGAACCCCACAGTCGAGGTTTACGTATCCGACGGCCTCAGCTCTGCTGCCGTTACGGAAAACATCGCCGACCTGCTTCCGGCCGTTATGCAGGGACTCCAAAGCTTCGGCATCGACGTGGGCACCCCCTTCTTCGTCGAATACGGCCGCGTAGGAGTGGAAGATGAGGTGACGGAGCTGCTTAACTCCACAGTGACCTGCGTGCTGATAGGCGAGCGTCCCGGTCTGATAACGGCCGGCTCCATGTCAGCCTACATCACCTACAAGGGAACTGTCGGAATGCCGGAGGCGCGCCGCACTGTCATCTCCAATATCCATGGCGACGGGACCCCGCCGGTAGAGGCAGGGGCGCACATCGCCGAAGTGATAAAGATAATGCTGGAAAAGAAGGCCAGCGGAACAGATCTGAAACTGTAGTCGAGGAGGCACGGGTTATGAAAAGAGATCCCTTAAAGGCAAATGTACTGGCAACGAAAATAATACCCAACGTCGATCCCTCTCTGGCGAAGGACCTGGGGCTGTCGCCCGGAATGCGCTCGCTGGCGCTGATAACGGCGGACTCGGACGACGTTACATACACGGCGCTTGACGAGGCGACAAAGGCGGCCGACGTTGAAGTGGTCTACGCGAAAAGCTTCTATGCCGGCGCGCCGAACGCGACGACGAAGTTCGCCGGAGAGATAATAGGAATCCTCGCGGGGCCGAACCCCGCCGAGGTCAAAAGCGGCCTCTCCGCCGCTGTGGAGATGATAGAAAATGTGGCGCATTTCGTATCGGCGAACGACGACGATTCTGTCCCATATTACGCCTTCTGCATCTCGCGCACCGGCTCTTATCTTTCAAAAGCCGCCGGGATACCGGAGGGGGAGCCGCTTGCCTATCTTATCGCGCCGCCTCTTGAGGCCGTCTACGGCCTCGACGCGGCAATAAAGGCGGCTGACGTGCGCATGTGCGTATTCTACGCGCCGCCGTCGGAGACGAACTTCGGCGGCGGGCTGCTGACAGGCAGCCAGTCAGCCTGCAAGGCGGCCTGCGAGGCCTTCGCCGCCGCCGTTGAATACGTGGCGGACAACCCAAGGGCATAAAAGATGAACGCGCTGGGACTGATGGAGTTTTACGGCTACGTGCCGGCGATAGACGCGCTCGACATCGCTCTCAAGGCGGCCGACGTTTCGCTGCAAAGCTGTTCGCTGAACGGCGGCGGCCTCGTCTCCGTCTTTGTCACCGGCGGCGTCGGAGCCGTATCCGCCGCACTCTCCGCCGTGCGCGGGTCGATGGGGAGTGCGCTGCTCTCATCCTCGCTGATACCTCGTCCCGCCGCTCAGCTGGCGTGGCTTCTCGAAGAATCCCCACGCTCTCCGCTGAGCGCTCCGAAGCCCCCGCACGCTGATAAAGGCCCGGCCTCCGCCTCTCTGCCGATGATAGCGGAGAGCGGAGCCGGCGGCAGCCCAGGAGCGCTTGAGGAGATAGAAAAAGAGCTGGCGCGTGAGGAGCGCGCGGCCAGAGAAGAGCTTGAAGCGATGACGCTCAAGGAGCTGCGCGCCTTCGTCCGCCAGATGAACATTCCCGGAATGAACGCGGAGAAGATCAGGAAGCTTTCAAAGGCGACGCTGATAGATGCGATCATGAGAGAAGAGGAGAGATAAAATGCAGCTGCGTGATAAAGACCTTCTGTCCGTACAGGAGGTGCGCGAACTGGTCGGCGCAGCGAAAGAGGCGCAGGCCACCCTTGCAGAGAAGGATCAGGAATATGTCGATCGTCTCTGCAAATCGATAGCCCGCGCGGGAGTGCGCAACGCCGAGCGACTGGGCGTGATGGCCTGGGAAGAGACTGGCTTCGGCGTCCCGGCGGACAAGAAGATAAAAAACGTATTCGCGAGCCGCAGCGTCTACGAATACATCAAAGAGCTGAAAACGGTCGGCGTGATAGGCTGGGAGCCTGAAAAAAGGCTGCGTACCATCGCTGTGCCGCTTGGAGTGATAGCGGGGCTTATCCCCTCCACAAATCCCACGTCAACAGCCTTTTACAAGGCTCTGATATCGATCAAAGCGGGCAACGCGATAGTATTCTCGCCGCACCCGCAGGCAAAAAGATGCATTCTGGAATCGGTCAAAGTGATACGCCAGGCGATAAGCGAAGCCGGCGGAGATGAAAATCTCGTCTGCTGCATCACAACGCCGACGATAGAGGCGACAGATTCGCTGATGCGCCACACAGATGTGGCGCTGATACTGGCCACAGGCGGAGCGGCCATGGTGCGCGCCGCCTACTCATCGGGAACTCCGGCGATAGGCGTCGGCCCCGGCAACGGCCCATCTTTCATCGAGCAGTCGGCGGATCTTAAACTCGCGGTGCGGCAGATAGTCGCCTCAAAGACATTCGACAACGGCACGGTATGCGCCTCGGAGCAGTCAATAATATGCACGGACGACTACTTCGCGCAGGTAAAGGCCGAAATGGAAAGCCAGGGCTGCTATTTCCTCAACGCGGAGGAGCGCGAACAGCTCGGCAAATATATCCTGCGCGCGAACGGCACGATGAACCCGGAGATCGTCGGCAGAAACGCGCAGGTCATCGCGGGGCTTGCGAATATTTCCATACCGAACGGCACAAAGATAATCGTCGCTATGGAAGACGGCGTGGGGCGGGGACATCCCTATTCAAACGAAAAGCTTGCCCCGATACTGGCCTTCTTCACCGCGCCGGACTGCAAAGCGGTCTGCGAAAAATGCGAAGAGATACTGCACTACGAAGGGGCAGGACACACCTTCTCCATCCACACGCAGAACGAGGAAATAGTGAGCTACTTCGCCCGCCGCATACCGGCGACGCGCATCATAGTAAACACCGGCAGCACATTCGGCGGTATCGGCGCGACGACGGGGCTGCCTCCTGCGCTGACACTTGGCTGCGGAGCGGAGGGGGGAAGCTCGACCTCCGACAACGTAGGGCCGCTGAATCTGATAAACAGGCGCTTTGTCGCCTATCCGATACGCACTCTGGCGGAGATAAAGGCTTCGATGCCGGAATGCCCGGACGGAATATGCGAAAGCAGCCTCGGAACCCCCTCCATGGCTAACGTGGACGTAGATATGGTCGTGGCGGAGATATTGAAGCGGCTCAAAGCATTTTGAGCCTTGACGGCAAACGGTAAATCAATAAGAAACAGGAGGATAAAAAAATGATGAATCAGCAGGCGCTTGGAATGATAGAGACAAAGGGACTGGTACCGGCGATAGAGGCGGCGGACGCTATGGTCAAGGCGGCGAACGTCAACCTGATAGGGAAAGTCCAGGTGGGCGGCGGTCTCGTCACCGTTATGGTGCGCGGCGACGTCGGAGCGGTCAAGGCCGCGACGGACGCAGGCGCGGCGGCGGCGGAGAGGGTCGGAGAGCTGCTTTCCGTTCATGTGATACCGCGTCCGGCGGAAGAGGTCGATTACCTCCTTCCCAGCCTGAAGATACCGGCCTCGATACAGGAATAGCAGCTGCAGCGCAAGGGGCCGTCCGCCGGTGCGGGCGGCCGAAGAGACGGAAGAGAAAGGGATGAGTGAGATATGGCCGACCAGCAGGCGCTTGGAATGATAGAGACAAGAGGGCTAGTACCGGCGATAGAGGCAGCGGACGCTATGGTCAAAGCCGCCAATGTAAATCTGACGGGCGACGTATATGTCGGCGGCGGTCTCGTCACCGTTATGGTACGCGGCGACGTCGGAGCGGTCAAGGCCGCGACGGACGCAGGCGCGGCGGCGGCGGAGAGGGTCGGAGAGCTGCTTTCCGTACATGTGATACCGCGTCCGGCTGACGAGGTGGATTACCTGCTTCCGACACTGAAAAAATAAAAAGGGCGCCGGGAGGAGTTGATCCCATTGAAAGTAATTACGGAAGCGATGCTGCGCGACGAGCTGAGACACAGCGAGGCCGGGGAATATTACGTACCGGAGGGCAAGATGCTCTCTCCCGCGGCGCGCGAGTATTTGCAGCAGAAAAAAATAAAGATATGCAAGGGGAGCGCCCCCGCGGCTCCGCAGCCGCAGAGCGCGCCCCCCGCCGAAGGTGTGTTGAGTGGAACGATGCAGATAACAGCTAAATACAGAGATTACGAAACGGGGGCGCTCTACGCGGAGAAGCCGGAATATATGACCCAGCTCTTTGACGACGTTCTCGTAGTTAAGAACAACCCGCGGATAGCCTTTCGCGGCAAGCTGGACAGCCTTCAGGCGCTCATCGTCGTCGATCAGGCGCTGCTCAGCGAACGCGGAGGCAACGAAAAGACGATAGCCGGCCTCGGTGAAATACTCTCCGTACTGCGCGAAATAATGCGCTGCGACGCGCTCAACGAGCCTCTGCGCATAGAAAAGATAATCGGCCTCACGCCGGCGGAGCTGCGCGAGCGCTCCCACGCGCCGATGAAATATTATCACGTGCAGTACATGCGTCTGCCCGATTACAAAATGGGGCTGGCCTACGCCCTGCTGAACCAGCTGCGCGCGGCGGCGCGCGAGGCGGAGGTGGCCGCCGTGAACGCCTTCAAAAATGGGCGCGAATATGAAAGGCCGGATATCCTTGAGATATTCAACCGCCTGTCGAGCGCCGTTCATATCATGATGTGCCTCTATCTGGAGGAGCATAAGCTATGACGGCGGCCTCCAAAGCGCTGACCGCCGAAATAGTGAGCCGCGTCCTCGAAGCCGTCGCAGACGCCGGCTTTGTCGAGGTAGAGGTCTCGGCGCGTCACGTACATCTTTCAAAAAAAGACTGGGAGATACTCTTCGGGGATACAAATGGGGATCTGACGCCTAAAAGGCCGCTCTCTCAGCCCGGACAGTACCTCTCGGAGGAGCGCGTGAATCTGATAACGCCAAAGGGGCGGATGGAGCGCGTCGCAGTCCTAGGCCCATTTCGCGGCGAGACGCAGGTAGAGCTTTCACGGAGCGACTGCATAGCTCTCGGCGTTCAGGCGCCGCTGCGCGAGTCAGGGCACCTTGACGGCAGCGGACGCATCACGATAGAGGGGCCGAAGGGCTCCGTCACGATAGAGCAGGGAGTGATAGTGGCGCAGCGCCACGTCCATGTGCCGCTCTCTACAGCGCAGACTCTCGGCTTTCATGATAATGAGATAGTCAGCGTACAGCTCTTCACAGACAGGCCCGTCATATTGCAGGACGTCGTGCTGCGCGTGAGCGACAAATACAGCTATCGTATGCACATCGACTTTGACGAGGCCAACGCCGCCAACGTCAGCGGCTTCACGCTTGGACAGATAATCAGACAGAGGCCGATATTGTGATGGAGCTGAAGAGGGTCAACGACTACATGGCGCGCGTCGCCGCCTCGGAGAAAAAGAGCTTTCGCCCCGCGGGGGACAAGCTAAAGACCGGGCTCGACCTCGGCACAGCCTATATCGTTCTGGCCGTACTGGACGAGAACGACAACCCTGTCGCCTGTGTGAAAGAGGCGGCCGGCGTGCTCAAAGACGGAGTGGTAGTCGATTATCACGGTGCGCTTACCGTCGTGCGCAGGCTGAAGGCGCAGCTTGAAAAGCGGCTGGAGCGCGAGCTGACAAGCTGCGCCATAGCTATGCCGGCCGGTACGGAAAGCAGCGCGCGCACGCATCAATACATAGCGGAGGGGGCCGGCCTGGAGGTTACGGATATACTGGACGAGCCGACAGCCGCCAATTCCGTATACCGGATAGACAACGGCGTCGTCGTTGATATCGGCGGCGGAACGACCGGCCTCGCCGTACTCAGAGATGGGCGCATCGAAAAAATTTACGACGAACCGACCGGAGGGACACACCTCTCGCTCGTGCTGGCCGGAAATTATCATATATCCTTCGCGCAGGCCGAGGCGATAAAGCAGGACTACGGCCGACACGCGGAGATACTGCCGATAGTGCGCCCCGTAATTGAAAAGATGGCCACGATAGTTGCGCGGAATATAAAAAAAGAGGAGACAGAAAGCATATACCTCTGCGGCGGCACAAGCTGTCTCACAGGCATAGAGGGAATATTCGAGAAGGTCACGGGAATAAAGACTATCAAGCCCGACGACCCTTTCCTCGTCACCCCCGCCGGCATAGCGATGAACTGTAAAATCTGACGGCGGCTGAAAAATTTTCCGCGAAGGAGGGAAAAAGATGAATTATGACGACCTTGTTCTTGAGATAGTCAACAGAGTGAGCGATAAATTGCAAAATCAGGAGCTGAACGGAAGCGCGGCCTCACGCCCCGGAAAAGCCAGACTGCTTGTACTGGCGCGCGAGGACGGCCCCCTCTGCCAGCAATTCAGAAGCGCCCCCGCGCTGCTTGAACGCTACGACGTGGAGAGCTCTTTTTCGCAGCAATACGCCGGCGATATCAGGGAATATTCCGCCGTCGTCCTCTTCAACATGGACTGCGGCTCTCTGGCGAAGATAGCGTCGGGGATAGAGGACACCCCCTACACAGAGGCGGCCGTCCGCGCGATACTGCTGGGAAAAAAGCTCTGGCTGCCGAAAGAGGCGGTGGAGATATACGGCTATATGATGACCGCCCCGCAGCCCTACTATGAGATGATGCTGAAAAAGCTGGAATTTTTGCAGCGCTCCAACGTCACGATATGCGGCTACGATGAGCTTTTGCCGCTGCTGCTGGAGCTCACCTCAGCGCCGCGGCCGGAGCCGCAGCCGCGCGCGGGCTGCGCCCGGATAGAAAAGAGGGTCGTAACGGAGCGCGACATCAACGCCGCTTACTGCGGCGGAGCGGGAAGCGTATCGATCCCACAGCGCGCGATAGTCACAGATATGGCCAAAGAGTACGCCGCGAATCACGGAGTGGAGATAATACGCGGATAGGAGAAAAGATATAGCATGAAAGTTGCCAGAGTGATAGGAAATATATGGGCGACGCGCAAGGACGCCAGGCTGTCGGGGCTGACTCTCCTGATATTGCAGTGCGTCGATATCACGACCGGAAAGGCGGACGGCGCGCCTATAGTCGCGGCAGACCTGATAGGAGCCGGCTTCGGCGAGACCGTCCTGATCGTAGGCGGCAGCTCCGCGCGCAGCGCCGCCGGAAACATGTCGATACCGGTAGACGCCACCGTCGTCGCCATCGTTGACAACTTCGAGCTCGGAGAAGGGGACTAACTCCGTGACCGGGCTGCTGGAGGCCGTCTTTCAGGCGGGGGTGGTAGGCGAGGGCGGCGCGGGCTTTCCCACATGGGCAAAGCTGCGCGGCAAGGCTGAATGCTACATAGTCAACGCCGCGGAGTGCGAACCGCTGATAGAGACGGATAAATATCTCATGCGCACATTCCCGCGCCAGATAGCGGCCGGAGCGGCGGCCGCCGCCGCCCAGGTGGGGGCGGAGCGCGTGGTCATCGCGACAAAGGCGAAGTACGAACGCGAGATAGCGGCGCTCAAAGAGGCGATAAGGGAGCTAGAGGCGAAAATCGAGATAGTGACTATGCCCTCCTTCTATCCGGCGGGAGACGAGCAGGTGATGGTCTACTACGTCACGGGACGCTGCGTCCCCGCCCGCGGCCTGCCGCTGGACGTAGGCTGCGTGGTTGACAATGTCGGCACAGTGCGCAGCGTTTACGAGGCGCTGCTCGGCAGCCCCGTCACAGATAAATATCTCTCCGTAACGGGAGAGGTCGGAGAACCGCTGATGATAGAGACTCCGATAGGGACCTCCTTTCGTGAATGCGTCGCGCTCGCCGCCCCGTCGCTCACGGATTACGCCGTAATCAACGGCGGCCCGATGATGGGGCTGACGCTCGCGGAGCCGGAGAGGATAGACAAGGCGGTGGTGACGAAGACGACGGGAAATATCCTCGTGCTGCCGCCGGATCACTATCTGATAAAACGCTCGCAGCTGAAAATGGCGAGGATCAGGCTGCAATCCCGCAGCGCCTGCATACAGTGCCGCTACTGCACGGATCTGTGCCCGCGCTGGCTCATCGGCCACGAGATGGAGCCTCACGTCGTAATGCGCGGCCTCTGGTGCGAGGGACAGATAAAAAACAGCGAGGAATTCGTCAGAGCCTTCGGCGACGCGCTCAACTGCTGCGGCTGCGGTATATGCGAGCTGTACGCCTGCCCGATGGGGCTGTCGCCGCGCCGCGTCAATGAATACTTCAAAGGAGTGCTCCGCGCGCGCGGCCTGGACCAGAAGCCGAACCCGCACCCAAAGGCGCGCAGCTCTTTCAGCCAGCGGCTCATACCGACGGAGCGTCTTGCGGCGAGACTTGATTTACTCAAATACTATCCGCTCCACGCCGACCGCTGCGTAAGGTACAGCCCGAAGGAGGTCTACATCCCAATGCGGCAGGGAATAGGCCGCGCCGCGTCGCCCGTGGCGGAAGCCGGGGCGCGGGTGAGCCGCGGAGAGCTGATAGGCAGGGCGGCGGAGGGGATATCTTCAAACGTCCACGCCTCTATCGACGGAATAATCAAAGAAATAAACGCGCAGGGAGCGCGTATCGTCAGCGAGGTGGAAAATTAAAATGGGAAACGCGATAGCGATGATAGAGCTTTCCAGCATAGCGGCGGGGATAAATACGGCCGACGTTATGGCGAAGGCCGCGAATGTCGAGCTGATTCACGCCTCCTCCGTCTGCCCCGGAAAATATATAGCGATAGTCCACGGCGGCGTAGGGGCGGCGCGGGCGGCTATGAAGGAGGGTATGGCAGCGGCCGCGGAGTACGTCGTAGACAGCCTGCTAATACCCAACATAGACCCGCAGATATGCCCCGCGATAATGATGACGACGAGGCCCGATCCAATAGGCGCCGTCGGCGTGCTTGAATATTTTTCCGTCGCCGCCGCGATAATGGCGGCCGACGTTGCCGTAAAAGCCGCCAACGTGACGCTGATCGAGATACGCATCGGATTCGCGATCGGAGGCAAAGGCTTCGTCACACTTACCGGCGACGTTGGCTCCGTGCGCGCGGCCGTCGCCGCGGCCTCGCTCGAAGAGGAGCTTTTCGTGAACTCTACAGTAATACCGAGGCCGTCTCCGCAACTTGTGCAAAAGCTGATATAAGACTTCGGCGCGAACAGGCGGCAGCCTCTCGCGCCGAAGTGAAAAAATAAAACGAGATGAAAGAGGGAATAACAATGTTTGATGAACTGATGGGCAAGCTTTCCGACACTCAGGTATTCACCGGCAGTCTGCACGCATGGCTTGGCGGCCTTTCTGTCAATTCCGTCATCATATTCGTTATGATGATATTCATGCTGCTCGGCGCTATTGACAAGATACGCGGCAACAAATGGGGCTACGGAGAAGAATTCGACAACGGCTTCAACGCGATGGGCTCTCTAGCCGTAGCAATGGCCGGAGTCGTCGCCGCCGCACCCGTACTCGCTATCATATTGAAGCCGATAGTCGTCCCCATTTACGGCATGGTAGGCTCCGACGCCTCAATGTTCGCGACGACGCTGCTCGCCTGCGACATGGGCGGCTATCCGCTTGCGATGAAGCTTGCCGCCAATGAATCTATAGGCAACTTCTCCGGGCTGATACTCGGCACGATGATGGGGCCGACCGTCGTCTTTACGATACCTGTCGCGCTCTCGATAATAAAGGTGCAGGACCGCCCGTACCTCGGCGCGGGCGTCCTCGCGGGGATGATAACGATACCGCTCGGCTGCATCGCCGGAGGGCTGCTGATGAATATGACCCCGTATAAGATAGATCTCTCGACGATACTTGTTAATCTGATACCGGTCATCATTATCGCCGGACTGATATGTATCGGCCTCTGGTTCCGCCCGCAGCAGATGATAAACGGCTTCAACGTCTTCGGCAGCGCTGTGACGATCCTCATCACAATAGTGACCGCAATAGCCGTTTTTGAATATCAGACCGGCATACTCTTCCCGCTCTTTGACATGATGGTGCTGCCCTCAGAGGACGGCGGGACAGTACCGCTTGAAGACGGGCTGCTGATATGCGGGCAGATCGCCACTGTGCTGATAGGAGCCTTCCCCATGGTCAAATGGATAACCCGCACCTTCGGCGGCGCGCTTGAGGCGGTGGGACGGAGACTCGGAATGAATGAAGAGGGGGCGGCTGGAATGGTCGCCAACCTTGCGAACAACATTGCTATGTTTAACATCTTTGACAAGATGAACCCCAAAGGCAAGCTGCTCAATGTCGCCTTCACGGTGTCGGCGGCCTTCGTCTTCGGAGATCATCTCGGCTTCACGGCCGGGGCAAACCCGGAGATGATATTCCCTGTAGTCGTCGGAAAACTCGTCGCCGGTATCACTGCGGTCATCCTCGCAAACTTCCTCGCTCCGATGCTGCTGTCAAAGATAGAAAGCTCGAAAAGTTAGTCTGCCGCTGATTTGATCAGCGTTTCCTTGATAATGGAAGGGGCTTTCGGGCGGCTCTCCGCAGCCGCCTGAAAGATGAAAGAAATAAGGGAGGTTGAAACAATGGCGCTGAACGTCAGCGAAGAGCTTTTGAAGCATATAGTCGAAGGTGTGGTGCGAGAAATGGCCGCCAAAGA
Source organism: Synergistaceae bacterium (assembly GCA_030533085.1). Classification (GTDB taxonomy): domain Bacteria; phylum Synergistota; class Synergistia; order Synergistales; family Synergistaceae; genus JAUNJZ01. The sequence continues at coordinate 49,903 of JAUNJZ010000006.1, read as the reverse complement.
GGCGCAGCCGCTGCCGCCCTTTGAGAAAATCGTCGATCCGAGCGGAATAATCCTGATAAAAAGCGCTACTGTGAAGTGCGAGCCTTTTCAGGGCGAGGAGGGGGTGCTCGTGCGCGACGTAGTGACGCCGGAAGAGGCCCCAAACATCGGAGCCGGTATAATGGAGCTGGATCACACCAGCTTTGAATGGACGCTGAGCTACGACGAGTACGACGTAGTATTCGACGGAGTGCTGGAGATAGAGGCGGACGGGCGCGTGCTGACGGCAAAGCCGGGCGACATCGTCTACATCCCTAAGGGCAGCCATATTCATTTTCAGACGCCGTCCACGGCAAGGTACGCCTACTTCGTCTATCCGTCAAACTGGCAGGAGATATAGCCGCCAGAGGGGCGCTTGCAATATTTATATGCAAATATATGCAAAGGCCCTTCAAAGATAAGAAGCGACGCCGCGCAAGAGGATGAGAGAGTCTCCGCGCGGCGTCCCCTTCTTTTGTTCGCCTCTTACGCCCTGGCTGTGGCCATCAGCAGCTTTATTCTGTTCAGCCGGTTTGCGGCGCTCACGCTGGCGTCGTAATCCAGCGGAAGGATATTCGCCTCTCCGCAGCGTCTCTTCAGCTCCTTGACGACGCCCTTTCCAGTGATATGGTTTGGCAGGCAGGCGAAAGGCTGTACGCAGAGCACATTTTTTACCCCGCTTTCAATAAGCGCCAGCATCTCCGCTGTGAGCAGCCAGCCCTCGCCGGCCTGGTTGGACTGCGAAACGACAGATGCGCCCAGCCGCGAAAGCTCCTTTATTGAATGTGGCCTGCCGAAGCGCGTCCCGTCAAGGGCGGAGAAAAGCGGCGCGCGCAGCCGCTCCAGCAGCCATATTCCCGCCTCGCCCGCCAGCCTCGGCAGCAGCGCTCCGGCCAGCTTCTTATGCGCGTGAACCTTGTCGAATAGGCAATAGGCGAGGAAATTCGCCATATCAGGCACGACGGCCTCTCCGCCCTCATCCTCTATCAGCTCTATCAGCCGGTCATTCGCGTTCGCGTGGTATTTTACAAGTATCTCGCCGACAATGCCCACTCGCGGACGCGGCGTCGGGTCGAGCGGCAGCGCGGCGAAATCCCGCACCATCAGGCGCGCGTTCTCTCTAAAGCTCCCCAGCCTTCCGTCGCGGACATTCTCTTCCGCCCGTTTTTTCCAGCTCTCATAAAGGCTTTCGCTCGCCCCTTTTTCTTTTTCGTACGGGCGGCTGCGCAGCAGCAACCGCATCATCAGATCGCCGTAAAGCATCCCAAGCAGCGCCCGCCGTCCTATGCGCGGCGGCACCTTAAAGCTTTCAGCTTCGCCGCCCCCCTGGCTGTTAAGCGCGAGCAGCCGCACCTGCCTAAAGCCGGCCGCGTCAAGGGCGCGGCGCAGCAGATGCACATAATTGCTGGCGCGGCACGCCCCGCCTGTCTGAGCGTAGAGGCAGTCCGTGCGCTCCGGGTCGTAAAGGCCGCTTCTCAGCGCCTCGATGAACTGCCCCACCACCATCATGGCCGGATAGCACAGGTCGTTGTTCACATAGCGCAGCCCAAGCTCCGCCGTTTCGCGTCCGCCCTCCGGCAGAACTTTGAGATTTATATCCGCGGCGGAGAAGGCGGTCTCCATGAACTGGAAGTGAAACTGAGAAAGCGGAGGACAGAGCAGCGTGCGCCCGCGCCTCTCCGATACTGCCGGGCGGCGCGCGCTTTGCGTCCCATCGCCGCGCGGCGCGCCGCAATCTTCTTTTTTCATCTTCATAGCGGCGAGCAGCGAACGTATTCTGATTTTCACAGCGCCGTTATTCTTCCCCTCGTCGATCTTTATCAGGGTGTGCAGCTTTCCGGCGCGCGTCAAAATCTCCGCCGTCTGCTCCGCGCTCACGGCGTCCAGCCCGCAGCCGAAGGAATTGAGCTGCACCAGCTCGACATTCTTCAGCGCGGGATGACGCGCGAGCGCTATCGCAGCGCGGTAGAGACGCGAATGATAGACCCACTGATCCACCGATTCCACATCGCCCTCCCGCTCCAGTCCGCGCGCGAGCGCGCAGATGGAATCCTCCGTGAATACTGTAACGCCGTAGCTGTTTATCAGCTCCGGAATGCCGTGATTGACCTCCGGGCTGAGATGATAGGGATGTCCGGCCAGCACGACGCCAATGCCGCCGCTCTCTCTGAGCCGTTCCAGCGCCTCGCGGCCGAAGCTCTCCACATCAGCCTTATAACTCTCCATTTCAGAGCGGGCGCGCGCAAGGGCGCGGACAATTTCGCCCCTCTTTACGCCAAAGGGGGCGAGCGTCTTTCCCATAGCGCGGACGACGCTGCCGTCAGACTCTATCGCCAGCTCCGGCGTCATATAGCGCGTTTCGCCGCCGCGCAGAGCTTCCATGTTGAGGCGCGCCACATCGGGATAGCCTGTAACCACCGGGCAGTTGTAATTATTGCGCGCCGCGTCGAATTCCTTTCTCTCGCGCAGCAGGATAGGATAGAATATATTCTTTATCCCGCGCTCCAGCAGCTCCGCTATATGACGGTGCGCCAGCTTCGCCGGGTAACATACGGTCTGCGATGGAACTGTCTCTATGCCCAGCTTCTCGTCCGGCGACGCGGAAGAAAGCTCGACGCGGAAGCCCAGCTCCGTCAGCAGCGTAAACCAGAAGGGATAATCTTCGTATATATTGAGAACGCGCGGTATTCCGACAACGCCGCGCGGAGCTTCCTTCGCGCAGCGCGGTCTGTAATAATCAAAGAGCCGCCTGTATTTGCGTTCAAAGAGGTCGGGCAGACGCTCCCCATTTTCGCTGTCGGAAGCCCCCCTTTCGCAGCGGTTGCCAGATATATAGCTCCTGCCGTCGGAAAAGCGCGTCAGCGTCAGCAGACATCTGTTTCCGCAGCCGCAGCAGTTCCGCGTTGAAGCGGAGGCGCTGAAATTTTCCAGCTCGCGCGCCCCCGCGAGCGTGCTGCCGCCGGCTGAGGCGCGCTCCCGCGCTATCAGCGCCGCGCCAAAAGCCCCCATCAGCTCTGAAATATCGGGGCGCACGACCTCGCGCCCGGTCACAAGCTCAAAGGCGCGCAGAAGCGCGTCATTGCGGAAGGCCCCGCCCTGCACGACGATACGCTCGCCCAGCTCCGACGGGTCCTTAATCTTCAGCACCTTATAAAGGGCGTTCTTCACCACCGCGTAGACAAGTCCGGCCGAAATGTCCTCGATAGCCGCCCCCTCCTTCTGCGCCTGACGCACCCGCGAATTCATAAAGACGGTGCAGCGCGAGCCGAGATCCACGGGAGACGCCGACCTCTCCGCCGCGCGCGCGAACTCATCCATATCCATATTGAGCGAGCCGGCGAAGCTTTGCAGGAAAGAGCCGCAGCCGGAGGAGCAGGCCTCGTTGAGAAAGACTCCGTCAATAACGCCATTCCTGATCCTTAAACATTTCATATCCTGCCCGCCGATATCTATCACGAAATCCGCCCCGGGCAGCACGAAAGCGGCGGCGCGCGCGTGGGCCACGGTCTCGACCTCTCCGCAGTCCATTGCGAAAGCGGCGCGTATCAGCTTTTCGCCGTAGCCGGTGACTCCGCTCCCCGCTATATAGACCCCCTCCGGCAACATGGAATACAGCTCGGAAAGAACCTCGCGCACCGTTTTCAGCGGCTCGCCGACGCCTGTCATTTTATAGCGGGAGAATAAAAGCTCTCCCTCGGAGCCGATAAGCGCCGCCTTGGTCGTCGTCGAGCCTACGTCCACGCCAAGATAGGCCGCGCCGCGATAATCCGCCAGCTCCGCGCGCCTCACGGCGCAGCGCGAATGGCGCTCTCTGAAAGAAGACAGCTCCGCCGTTTCTCCGAAGAGCGGCGGCAGCGCGGCGCGCTTATCGTCGCCGTGCGAAATGAAAAAGCGCTCGGCGCGCCGCTTGAAAACGTCGGCGGCCTCGGCTCCGAACTTCTTTGCGCTGATAGCCGCCCCCATAGCTACAAAAAGATGCGGATTCTCCGGGAATATGCAGCGCTCCGGCGACAGCCTCAGCGTTTCCGAAAAGCGTTTGCGCAGCTCTGAGAGGAAATAAAGCGGGCCTCCGAGAAAGGCTACCCTCCCCGTAATGCTTCTGCCGCAGGCCAGCCCTCCTATCGTCTGGTTGACTATAGCCTGAAAGATAGAGGCGGCCACATCAGAACGCGGCGCGCCGTCGTTAAGAAGCGCCTGCACGTCTGTCTTCGCGAAAACGCCGCAGCGAGATGCGACCGGATAGAGCGTCTTATAGCCCTTCGCCATCTCGTTAAGCCCCGCCGCGTCCGTGCCGAACAGCGTCGCCATCTGGTCAAGAAAGGCCCCTGTGCCGCCGGCGCAGGTCTCGTTCATCCTCTGTTCCGCCCCCGCGGCGTCAAAAAAGGTTATCTTCGCGTCCTCGCCGCCAAGCTCAATGCAAACGTCCACCCCCGGAAGAAAACGGGCGATGCTCGCGCTGCACGCTATCTGCTCCTGAGTGAAGGGAACATTCATCCCCCGCGCTATTTCCAGCGCCCCCGAGCCGGCCATAGCCAGCGTCAGTCTCGCGCCTGAAAAGCTTTCCTTTATGTCGCCGACCAGTCTTTCGACCGCCGTGCGTATATCCGCGAAATGACGGCTGTATCGATAAAACACGATTCTGTCATACTGGTCCAGGACGACGGCCTTTGCCGTCGTAGAACCTATATCAAGCCCCGCGTGAAGTAATTCCATCGCAGCTCCCCCTGATTCCATAGATAAAAAAGCCAACGGCGCAGCCTCTTCAACGCGGAAGAGGCGCACCGAGAAAACCGGCCGGCCGCGCCTGACGGCGACGGCTCCAATATATCCGCCTTTAATCAGAAAAAGGGAAAGCTGTTATTTCCTCGCGACCATATCGGAGGAAGGATGAGATTCCTGTTCGTCGCCGACAAAAAGCTCCCAGAGAAGCCAGCTGCTGGCGCGGCGCGCGGTAAGGCTCAGCCCCTCGGAAAAGGCCTCCGAGAGAGCGCGCGAAACGGCAAGCGTTTTTATGGAGAACGACAAAAGGCGCGCCTTTTCGATAGCGCGCTGCACAGGCGAGGTAGAAGAGAGGCTCTTCACAGCCTCCATCACATGGATGCTGCCGCGATCCTGCAAGCTGGCGGAGGAAGGGCCGCCGCAGCAGAGCAGCAGGAAAAGCTGCATAACGACATAGAAAGCCGTAATCGCGAAAGCCGTGCAATACTTTCTGTGTAAACCGTAAAAACAACCCACGCGACCGCCTCCTTTACTGATAATAGATTACCATATTTCTGCAAAAATGATATATTTCTCTTTTAAATAAAAGTTGTTTGCGCAAAGAGAGGCAAGAATTACCTGAAAAAGATAAAGAGAAGCCCGCCGGCGGGAAAGCCGGAGACTGCAAAGCCGTATACTCCCATATCCCCACATGCCGCGCGGCGCGTGGATCTCAGAAAGTCTGTTTAGCGGCCGGCAGATACAATCGGCGAAGGGCGCCTCTTTTCAGGATATGGTTGTTTGCTCTTCCTTGTCTATTTTTTCGCGCAGCGAGGGGTGCAGCGCGGCTAGACCTTCCGCGGCCAGGAATTCACGAGCCTCCTTCGCCGCCAGTTCGGCCAGCCGCCAGTCGCGGCGAAGATCCGCCGCTTTGAAGCGCGCGGAGCCGTGCTGCGCCGTTCCGGCCAGCTCTCCCGCGCCGCGCAGTTCTAGGTCGGAGCGGGCTATCTCGAAGCCGTCGTTTGTGGCGGCGAATATTTTCAGCCGTTCCGCGTCCTCCGGCTGCCGCGACAGCAGGAGACAGACCCCGCGGCGCTTTCCGCGTCCGATTCTTCCTCTGAGCTGGTGGAGCTGCGAAAGGCCGTAGCGTTCCGGCGCTTCTATCACGATCACAGTCGCCTCAGGAACGTCGACGCCTACTTCCAGCACGGTCGTTCCGACAAGTATCGACGCCTTTCCATCGCGAAAGGCGCTGATCGCGGCCTCCTTTTCTCCGCTTTCCATCTGTCCGTGTATCAGGGCAGTCCGCACCGGCGGCAGCTTTTTTCTCAGCCACTGGAAGCGTTTTACCGCCGCCGGCAGGCAAGAAGGCCCATCTTCCTCCACGCGCGGACATATCCAGTAGACGCGTCCGCCGGAGAGCGTCTCTTCCGCGATAAAGCGAAGCAGCTTTTCAAGCTGTTCCCCGCCGATTATCCGCGTCTCCACCGGTGGGCGGCCGGAGGGACACCCCTCTATCAGCGATATGTCGAGGTCGCCGTACAGGGTGAGGGCCATTGTCCGCGGTATCGGCGTGGCGCTCATCATTATAAGGTGCGGGCTTTCCTCTTTTTGCAGCAGCCGCGCGCGCTGGCGCACGCCGAAGCGCTGCTGTTCGTCTATTATCAGCGCGCCGAGCCTCCGGAAGGAAATCCCCTCCGAAAGCAGAGCCTGCGTCCCAGCGACTATTTTCACGCTTCCATCTTCAAGCCCTTTCAGCACGCTCCTGCGCTCACGGGCGGGCAGCGAGGCTTTGAGCAGCGCGCATTCCGCCTCTGTGAGCGGCAGATATTTTTTCATCTGCTCTCTGAGCTGTTCCGCCAGCACCTCCGTGGGGGCGAGTATCGCGCACTGCGCGCCGCCGTCGCATACCGCCGCCGCAAGGGCCGCCGCAACGGCTGTTTTGCCGCAGCCGACGTCCCCCTGTATCAGGCGCGCCAGCGGCTGCCCTTTCGCCCCTTCGGATATCAGCTCGTCTATCACCTTTTTCTGGGATTCCGTCAGCGTGAAGGGGAGGCGTTCCAGCATCGCCGCAAAGAGCGCCCCTTTCTGCGTCGGCGGGGCGGAGCCGCGTGAATTTTTTTCTCTGGCGGCGGCCAGCGATAGCTGTAATGTGAAGAGCTCTTCATATACGACGCGGCGGCGCGCCTCCTTCCAGCTTTCCGGGGCGTCAGGCGCGTGCATCTGACGGACGGCTTCTGAAAGCGGGAGCAGCCTGTTTTTTTCTATAAGAGATGGAGGAAGGATATCTTCGAGCAGAGGTGAATATTCCCTTACAGCGGCCAGAGCCGTTTCGCGGAACCACCTCTTCGGCAGCCCCTCCGTTGACGGATAGACGGGGATTATTCCAAGAAAGGAGCTTTCACGCCAGTCGCCCTTTACTATTTCAAAGTCCGGCTCGGTCATTTCAAATGTGCCGGAGCGCAGCGTCGGAATTCCGCAGAGTAGGACGGGGACGGCTTCTTTTAATATATGCTCCAGCCCTTTGCGGTTGAACCAGAGCGCCTCAAGCTCGCCGCTGCCGTCTGACAGACGGCAGCGGATCATACGGCGGCCGCCTCCCGCCAATGAGCGCGCCTCGCAGCTCATCACGGAGGCGAACACTACGGATGAGGCTCCGGGGACAAGCTCTGATATTTTTCTTATATCCCTGTGATCCTCGTATCTTCTGGGGAAGAACCAGAGCAGATCCTGAACTGTGCGCAGGCCGAGCTTTTCCAGCAGGGCACATCTGCGCGGCCCCGCTCCTTTGAGGACGGAGAGAGGACTGGAAAGCTTATTTTCCACTAAGAGGCAGCCGACTACTTCGCGCCGAGTATGTCTCTGGGGTCTACCCCGAGGATGCCGCAGGCGGCCTCAAAATCCTTTTTGTCCGCTTTCAGCTCTACTTCGTCGCTCTCTTCGGCGGCGCTTTCTTTCGCCGGCGGCGTTTCCAGCCCTTCGAGGACGCTTTCTACCGCGCCGCCCAGCGACGAGTTGAGCGCCTGGTTGAGCTGCGTGTCAAACTTCGCCAGTATGCCGCGAAATTCCTGCGCGTAGAGGTCGCGTATGTTGCGTATCTGCTGAACTCCGACGCGAAGGCGCTCAGCTTCGGCCGCGGCTTCGCGGCAGATATCGTCAGCCTGCGCCTTCGCGTCGGAAAGTATCTTATCCGCCTGCGCGCGGGCGCTTTTCACGCGCTCGTCCGCGCTTTTCTGCGCCATCAGCAACGCCTCGTGAAGCACGTCCTTCATCCGGTCGTATTCCGCAAGGCTTTCCTCTTTTGCGGTCAGCTCGCGCTCAAGTTCCTTGTTTCTCGCGTTGTAATTTTGAAGCGTCTCCGCCACATGGTCGAGAAACTCGTCAACCTCTGTCGGGTCGTAGCCTCTGAGGCTTTTTTTGAACGACTGGTTCACAATATCAAGCGAGGTCAAAAGTTCGGACATTGTCTCTGCTCCTTTATATGATGATCTGTTTAATTATAAATCCTGGGGCCGAATATTGCGCTTCCAACTCTGACGATCGTGCTTCCCTCTTCAACCGCCGTGACGAAGTCGCCGCTCATCCCCATTGAAAGCTCCGGCAGCGGCAGGCCGGAGGCGCGGCGCAGCCTCTCTCTCAGCTCGCGCAGTCCGGCGAATGTCTCGCGGAGCAGCCTTTCATCGTCGCTGTCCGCGGCGACGGTCATCAGTCCTTCGACGGACAGCGACGGGGCTTCCTTCATTATATTATCGAGAAGCCGCTCCGCCTCCTCCGGCGCAACGCCGTGCTTTGCCGCTTCGCGGGACATGTTGACCTCGATGAATACCGGAAAACGGCGCGCTCCCTTTTCGCGCAGCAGACGCTCCATCGCGGCGGCGGTCTGCGGCGCGTCGATGCTCTCCACAAGGTCGAAGCTTTCAAGCGCGCGGCGAACTTTGTTTCTCTGCAAATGACCTATCAGATGCCACGGACAGGAGGCGGCGCCGCAAGGCCACAGCCCGCGCTTCTCCGCCGCCTCCTGCACCTTGTTCTCCCCGATGAGGTCAAGATATGGCGCAGCCTCCGCCATCATCTCGACAGGATGATATTTTGTCACCCCCATCAATCTGACCTCCGAAGGGTCGCGCCCCGCGGAGGCGGCGGCAGCGGCTATCTTTTCCCTTACCGCCGCGATATTTTTTCTGATATCCGTCACCATAGCTGTATCCTTCCCTCCCGCGCGGCGGAGGCGTCCTCAACGACGGCGTCTCCCACAGATATGCCGCTCGTGACGAGAAACTTATCGTTAGCGAGCTTTCTGCCACTGACCGGCACAAATACCACCCGCGCTCCGCGAATCATATATATACCGCTTTTGCCCTCTTTTTCAACAATCGCGCTCTGCGGAACGAGCGCTCCTTCTGTCTGCCCCGCGTCGATGATAAGCTCATAGCTCCGCGAAAGCAGCAGCTCCGGCGGGAACCACGGCATGGAAAGGGCGAACTTCGTCAGCCCCCCCGCCTTCTGCGTTACCCTTACTCTCGCCACGGAGACCGTATCCTCCATGTCTATCTTCACGCGCAGCCTTTTCTTTTTCATCTGCTCCTCAATGTCGCCGCGCATCGGCGCATAACCGATGAAGCGCAGCTCCTGCGGCTGCTCGATGAGCTTGCCTATCATCTGCCCCCGCGTGACCGCTCCGTTATCGCTGAAAAACTGTAACTTACGCTCTGCGCCAAGCTGCGCGGCCTCAAGCGGCCATATAGAGGAATAGCGCCAGCGCGATTCCTCCCCGTCGCCTCCGGCAACGAAATAGCCCTGCTGATAAGCCTTGACGTCCCGCCCGCCGACGCGGGCCACTACCGCCCCGCGGGCTACGCGCACAGGCCCCTTGCCCAACGGATAGAGGCAGTTTCCTGCGGCCGGAGACTGTATAACATTCTCCTTCCACAGCAGCGCGCCGCGAACTTTTACAATCTGCCTGTCTATGCCGGGGGTCGCCCATGTTATCTCAGGGTGAAGATATTCATAGCGGTCAAAATAGAGCTTGAAGGCCCACACCCAGATTATGATGATGACAACCACGCCGAGCCAGTAGGTAACGCGAAAGCCCCTCTTCTTCTCCTCCGGTGTGTAGCGCCTTACCATCCGGCCGTTCCTACTTTACGCCGAGAAGCCCCGGCAGCTCTATGAGATCCGAGCAGACACGCCACGCGCCCGCCGCCGTCAGCCCCTCTTCCCCAAAATGCCCCGTCGTCATGCCGACGCCGCGCGTTCCGGCGGCGACCGACGTTTTCATGTCGATATCAGTGTCGCCGACATATACGCTTTCAGCCGCCTCGACGCGAAGCGCCGCGATAGCTTTGAATAGCGCCTCCGGATCCGGCTTCGCCTTCGTAACATCCTCAAGGCCGACGACCACATCCATGTAATGCGTGAGCTCCATCATATCAACCACCCTGCGCGCAAAGCGGCGGTTCGAGACAACGCCCGTCCTTATGCCGGCTTCCCGCAGACTTTCAAGGACGGAGAGCGTATTCGGGAAGAGACGTATCTCGGCCTGCTCCAGAGCGCGAAATTCAGTTCTGTAGTAGTCCGTCCACTCATCCCTGAAATCTCCCCAGTATTGCCGCCAGCATTCCTCCAGCGGCAGCCCTATGCCGGCAAGCGTCTCCTCGCGCGTGATCTCTCTGAGACCGAAACGGCGCGCGAGAAGATTCGAGCAGCGGTGTATAGCGTAGCTGCTGTCTGCCAGTGTCATATCAAAGTCAAAGATAACGGCCTTTGCGGCTATCGTCATTCTTCCACTCCCATCACAAAGCCCTTGAGATAATCTGTCTCAGGCACTCCGAGCAGCGCCGGATGATCCGGGGGCTGATGTATCTCGTTCAGCAGGCGGCATACGCTTCCAGCGTCGCGCGCCGCTTCGTGCAGCGTATCGAGCAGCATGTCGCGGGTGAATGCGTTGCTGCACGAGAGGAAAAGCATATGTCCCCCGCTCTCCAGCCGGCGGAAGCCGCGCAGCGCAAGCTCCTTATAGCCGCGGCGCGCCGAGTCAAGCTGCCCGCGCGCCGGCGAAAAGGGCGGCGGATCCATAATCACAAGGTCGTAACGCCTCCGCTCCGCGTCGATCTCGCGCAATATGTCAAAGGCGTTGCCGCAGCGGAAATTTACATTTGAATCAGAGAGGCCGTTGAGGGATATATTCTCCCGCGCGCGGTCAAGAGCCGCCTGCGACTGGTCTATCGCCGTCGCCTCAGCCGCCCCCATTTTCAGCGCGCGCAGCGTGAAATGTCCCTGATATGAAAAACAGTCGAGCACCCTGGCATCTTTGTAAAGCGGGTCAAGCAGCGCCGGAAGACGGCGAACGTCAAGATACGCTCCGGTCTTCTGACCTCCCGCTATGTCCACCAGCTCGACGCTCTCCCCTATGCGCAGACGAAGCGGCGCGTCTGGCATATCTCCAAGCAGCGGCTTTATCTCGCGCGGAATCCCCTCTTTTTCCAGATGCTTCGTGTCGTTGCGCAGCACGATGGCGGAGAGCTTCTTCACCTTTCTGAATATCTTCGCCACCTCATCGGCGTGGCGATACCAGCCGATTGCCGACAGCTGCAGCGAAAGCACGTCGCCGTAAAGGTCGGCAGTGACCCCAGGCAGCCCGTCTCCCTCGCCGTGCACCCAGCGGAAAGCCTCCTCGCCGGCGCACCACAGCCTGCGCACATCAAGGGCGCGCTCAACGCGCCTGCGCAGCAGCTCCATCTGATCCGGCTCATGGCTTCCGAATGTAAGCATTCTCAGGCAGAGGGCGCTTTCACTCCACAGCCCCCAGCCAGACACAACTCCCCTTCTATCCGCGACGGCCACAAGATCTCCCGGCGCGCAGAGCGGAGCCTGTACAAGGTTTCCGCGAAAAATCCACGGGTGACGGCGCTTTATACGTTCAAGTCCGCTGTCATTGAGCAGCGCGCGGCGCAGCTGTTTTTTTACAGAAGCCATCAGCGTTTATCCCTTTCTATCACGGCAAAGGCGTCGTGATTGTGAATACTTTCATGGCTGGCGACCGAAACTCTGTACCAGAGGACGCGCTCATCGGCCTGCATGGCCAGCGCAAGCTCACGCACAGAATCCTCGACGAAACGCGGGTTGGAATAGGCGCGTTCCGTCACATACTTCTCATCCTCGCGCTTGAGCAGGCTGTAAACAGGGGCGGAGGCACAGTCGTCGGCCATCTGGATAAATTCCTCCAGCCAGACAAAATTGGAAAGGCGCACAGAAATGGAGGCGTGAGCGCGCTGATTATGCGCACCAAACTCCGATATCTCCTTTGAACAGGGGCAGAGCGTCTGTACGGGAACCACAACCGTTGTGATAAGGTCGAAAAGCTCTCCGCGCAGCGCCGCGTCAAACTGAACGTCGCAGCGCATACGTCCCTGCGCGCCGCTGACCGGCGCGGCCTTTGTGATGAAATATGGGAAATCAAAAAGCGCGTGCGCGTCGCGAGCGTCAAGACGCTGCTGAAGATTCAGCAGCAGCCCCTCCATATTGTGAAAGGTAACGCGCCTTTCCTGCGCCCCGAGCAGTTCGATAAAACGGCTCATATGCGTTCCGCGGTAATCCCTCGGCAGCGAGACGGAGAGGCTGACCCGCGCCACAGTCTCCTGCGTGCCGTTCGTCCTGTCCGGCACGGAGATGGGCCACGAAATATCGCTGACTCCGACCCGGTCTATCGCCATATTTCTGTCGTCCCTCTCATTCTGCACGTCACGCATCTTTTACATCCTCGCGGCGGCAGATAACGAAAGAGCTTTCCGTCTCCCATAGCCGTACCTCGTGAAGCCGGCAGCTGCCGCGGGAAAGCTTCCCGTCAAGCTCCCTGAATATCCATACGGCGATATACTCCGCCGTAGGCTGCGGCATGATGTCGTTGATATAAGAGTGGTCGAGCCTGGAAAGCACAAGCTCGTTCACAGCCTTTTTAAGCTCTGCGAAGTCAAAAATCATCCCCTCCGCATCCGGCTCTCCCTCAAGAGTGACCCGCAGACGGTAAGTATGGCCGTGCAGACGCTCGCACTTGCCATGATAATGTATAAGGTTATGCGCCGCATCAAACTTAAACTCCCGGCACAGCAGCATGTCAGCTTCCCTCCAGATCCTTTTAGTTGCTTTATTCTACCACGCCAACGCCGCTGCGGTCAGCCGAAAAAGGCAGTCTCAACCATTTCGCAGAGCGTATGACCAATGAGTATATGCATCTCCTGTATCCTCGGCGTGAACGACGACGGAACGCATATCGTCATATCAGCTGATTCACGCAGCCTTCCGCCTCCCGCTCCGGTCAAAGCTATCGTGAAAACGCCCAGTTTTTTCGCGCTGGATACCGCGCGGAGGATATTTTCGCTGTTGCCGCTGGTCGATATGGCCAGCAGCACATCTCCCCTTCTGCCATGCGCCTCTATCTGGCGAGAAAAAACTTCGTAGTAGCCGTAATCGTTGCCCAGAGCCGTCAAGACGGAGCTGTTGCACGAAAGCGCCGCGGCGTCCAGCGCGCGGCGCTCCTTCAGATAGCGCCCGGACAGCTCCGCCGCTATATGCTGCGCGTCAGCCGCCGAACCGCCGTTGCCGCAAAGAAAAAGACGGCCCCCATCGCCGAGAGCGGAAATTATCCTCTCAGCCGCGGCGCAGACCTCGCCTTCAAGCTCCGCCATACGGGAGGCCGTATCAAGATGCCCCTTTACGTTGCCTCTGAATATTTCGCTTTTTTGCAACATCTTATCCCCCTCTCTATTATCTGCCGCGCGGCTTCTCTCATATCCTCACAGTTCAGATCGCCGCGAGCGCCTTTCGCATATTCCGCGCGCCCGTAGCCTGACATGACAAGCACCGACGGCACTTCCAGCGTCTTCGCCAGCATGATGTCGCACTCCTTGTCCCCAATTACAGCCGCTATTTCTGAAAGCTCAAAGCCCAATGCCGCGGAGGCTCTGTCAACAAGACCGCGCTCCGGTTTGCGGCAGCCGCAATTTTCCTCGGGAACGTGCGGACAGTGAAACCAGCCTTCTACCCGCACTCCATGTTCCGCCAGCATTTCCTCTATCCGCTTATGCACTGCGCACATATCCTTTTCCGTGTAGTAGCCCCTGCCTATACCGGACTGATTTGTCACAACGGCAAAACGGTAGCCCGCCTCCGCCAACAGGCGCAGTCCCTCGGCAGCACCGGGCACAAGCTCTGCCTCTTCAGGCTCGTGCAGGTAGTTCTTTTCTCTTATAAGCGTGCCGTCGCGGTCAAGGATTATCCAGCGCATCATTCCTCATGCAGCCTCTCTATGATTGACGTTGTGGAAAACCCCTCCGTCAACGGTATAATGACGACCTCAGCGGCGAATTCGCGCCCCGCGACCTCCTCCGGCCGGTAATCTCCTCCCTTTGCGATAACGTCAGGGCGCAGCCGCGAAAGCAGCTCCGCAGGGGTATCCTCTTCAAAGATCACTACCGCGCTCACAGCTTCAAGGGCGGCAAGCAGCTTCGCGCGGGCCTCAGCGCCGTTAATCGGTCGAGATTCTCCTTTGAGCCTGCAAACCGATCCGTCGGAGTTCAACCCCACGATCAGTCTGTCGCCGAGAGCTCTCGCCGCATTCAGCGAATCAATGTGGCCGGCATGCAATATGTCAAAGCAGCCGTTTGTAAATACCACTCGCTCCCCGGCATCACGCCATTTGCCGCAAAGCGCCGCTGCATCGTCCGCCGACATTACCTTCTGATGAGCAGAGCCGCTCTTTTCCGATATGGCCTCTAACAGCTCCGGCGCGCTTATTGGATATGTCCCTATCTTACCTATGACGACCTGAGAGGCCGCATTCGCCAGCCTCACCGCGTCGCGCAGCGGCAGCCCCTCCGCCGCAAAGGCGGCGGCAACGGCTATCATTGTATCTCCTGCGCCGGAAACGTCATAAACCTCCACCGCTCCCACGGGCATGTGCGCGGCAATTCCGCCCTCTATCAGAGTTGCCCCTTTATCGGAGCGGGTCACAAGCATATTTTCAATATCATATTTTTCCATCAGGCCAATGGCGGCGGCAGTTATATCCTCGTCGTCATTCTTAACAGCGCGCCCAACGGCATCGCTCAGCTCACGGATATTGGGAGTGACAATGAAAGCGCCGCGATAACACTCCCAGTCAGTTTTTTTAGGGTCAGCCCAGACATTGACAGACCTCTCTCGGGCAAGAGCGATAATCTTGCGGCAAAGCTCAGGGGAACAGAAGCCCTTGCCGTAATCAGAAATGATAATCAGTTTGACTCCGGATTCCGCGCTATGGCTTATCTTTGAAAGCACAGCGGCTATCTCCTCGTCAGAAGGCGCTTTCACATCCTCCTGATCCAGACGCAACATCTGCTGGCGACCGGAGCCAAGGATACGGGTCTTCACAGTCGTCTGTCCGTTTATGCACATTCCAGAGCTGTCAATATCCTTAAACAACGGCAGGGAAAGCAGCGCGCTGCCTTGCGAGTCATTCCCGGCCCTTCCGATAACAGCCGAAGATACCCCCAGCCCGGCAAGATTTGCCGCGACATTTCCCGCTCCTCCGGCGATCAGCCTCTCTTCAAGTATCTTCACAACTGGAACAGGCGCCTCTGGAGAAATGCGGAAAACCTCACCGCAAAGATACCGGTCAAGCATGAAATCGCCGACGACGATAACAGGAGGCCCGTAAAAACCGTCCTGAAGAAGCTTCCTCGCATGAATCAGGCTCTGTTCGCAAAAAGTATTAAACGCCAACGGGCATTCACCTCTCTGAAATTATTTTTTTCACACAGTCCATCACAGACGCCGCCTCTATAGTTTCCATGCATGGCTTTGGACAGTCGAAACGCTTGCAGCCGACATCGGGGCACGTCGTTTTGAATATGTTTTTCAGACTTGCCATATAAGACCGTTCCTCAATAACTGTGGGGCCGAACATCACTACCGTCGGAATACCTAGCGCTCTGGCGATATGAGCCGCGCCGGTATCGGCGGAAACGACCGCGTCTGTCTGGTCTATAAGCTGTACGAGCTCCTTCAGCGAAAGCTTGCCAACGAGATTGACCAGAAGATGAGAGCGCACAGAGGATTCTATTTTTCGAGCCGTCTCTGCCTCTTCTTCCCCGCTGCCAAGGAGAATCATCCTCAAGCCATTATCCGCGCAGAACGAACAAAATTCGGTCCACCTTTTGACGCCCCACTGTTTTTTTGCGTAACTGGCGCCGATTGGGAGCGCCAAAGTCTTTCTGCTCTTATCTGACAGAAAAGAAAATTCCTCAGGAAGAACAGCGTCGGAATAAAGATATTTCGGGCAGTCTCCGATACAGATCTCGTCTCCGGCAAACGCTCTAAAATCAAAAGTAGTATGGACGAAAGGGTAATGTCTTTCGCAGCCATAGCGCACAGATATACCGGATAAAAGAGAAAAAAGGCTGCTTCTGTCGGTGGAATGCATATCAATCAATATATCGAATTGGGCGCGGCGGACTTCTTTTATAATTTTCAGATATTCGCGCTGTCCTCCGTTTTTTCTGTCCCATGCAATTACAGAATCAACCCATGGCTGGGCGATAACTATATCAGCATATACATTTTCCGTGAGCCAGGTCAAATGCCAGTCGGGATGAGCTTCCTTTATCTTCATCGCCGTATAGTTGGCTATTATCACATCTCCCAGAGAAGAAAATCTTAAAAATAAAACCTTTTTAGCGGTCAGCCCCATCCATACATTCCTCCCGTGCGCGGCTAAATCCGTATAGAATTGTAACACCTGCCGCTTATTTATTGGCCTATTTCGGCCAATAAGAATATAATAGATATAAGAAATCATAACACTGATATGGAGGAAAAAACTATGGCCGATAAAAAAGTGATGACGATATTGTTGGGAAGCCCGCGCAAAGACGGCAACAGCGAACAGCTCGCAGACTCTCTCGCGAAGGGAGCGGAAGAAAAGGGTTATGAGGTGCGCAAGGTTCGCCTTGCCGGTAAAAAGCTGAACGGCTGCCTCGACTGCCGCAAATGCTGGAGCGGCGGAGAGCCGTGCATTCAGCGGGACGATATGGCTTCGGTATACGAAGACATCACTGCGGCAGAGGTCGTCGTATTCGCATCCCCGCTCTATTTTTATTCCTGGAGCGCGCAGATAAAGCCGGTATGGGACAGGCTGCTGCCATTCTTCGCCTCGGACGCCAAGGTCAACGTAAAAGACAAGCGGGCCGTTCTTCTGGCGACGGCCGGGGATACGGAAATAAGCTGCTTCGACGGGCTGAAAGCCTCATTCCGTCTCGCCTGCGGCTTCACGAGCTGGACAGTCGCCGGAATGATCTGCGCGCCAGACATGTATCCCAAAACGGACATGGCCGAAAAAGGACGCAAATATCTCTTTGAGGCTTACGAGCTGGGGAAGAATCTATAAAAAAATGAAAAATATCCTTGTTACCGGCGGCGCGGGCTTCATCGGCTCCCATACCTGCGTCGCGCTGCTGGAAGCCGGCTATTCCGTCGTTATAGCGGACAACTTTTCAAACAGCGGGCCTCGGACGCTGGAGCGCATACGCGAAATAACGGGGCGCGACTTTGTCTTCTGCGAGGCGGACGTTACAGACAGGGCTGCCGTCGAAGGCATATTCAAAGAAAACAATATCGACGGAGTTATACATTTCGCCGGCTTCAAAGCGGTAGGCGAATCGGTCGAAAAGCCGCTCGCCTACTATTACAATAACCTTGTGAGCACGATAGAGCTGGCGAAGGCCTGCCTGTCGCATAGAGTGAAGAATTTCGTCTTTTCATCCTCGGCCACCGTCTACGGCGACAACAAAGCCCCCTTCACGGAGACAATGCCGCTTCTGCCGACGACAAATCCATACGGCGAAACAAAGGTCATAAGCGAAAGGATACTATCGGACGCGGCCGCGGCCAATCAAGGCTTTTCCGTGACCCTGCTTCGCTACTTCAATCCGGTGGGGGCGCACGAGAGCGGACTTATCGGAGAAGCCCCCAACGGCATACCCAATAATCTGATGCCATACATCACGAAGGTCGCCAAAGGCGAATTAAAGGAGCTGCGCGTATTCGGAGACGACTACGACACGCCGGACGGCACAGGCGTGCGCGACTACATCCACGTAATGGATCTAGCCGAGGGGCACGCGGCAGCGTTGAAAAAGATGAGCGGATTCTCCGTCTATAATCTCGGCACGGGCAGAGGCACATCCGTCCTTGAGCTTGTTACCGCTTTCGAACGCGCCAACAGCCTGAAGATCCCCTACCGCATAACGCCCCGGCGCGCTGGAGACATCGCAGTCTGCTACGCCGACGCGAAAAAAGCCGAACGTGAGCTGGGCTGGAAGGCCAAAAGAACAGTAGAAGAAATGTGCCGCGACGCGTGGAGGTTTGAGGCCGGCCTTAGAGACGAGAAGTAAATCAGACAATAAAAAGCGAGACAGGCAAAAATAAAAAAAACTGCTCTGTCTCGCTTCTTGTTGATAGTGACATATTTCGCTCCAAGATCGCGCGTTTTAATGTCTTGCGAACACACCGACTTTTTTAGAGGCTAAACATCCCAGAGCTTCTAACGCAACAACACCGATGGCTGCTTGCAACTTTCGCCACACTTATTCAATTATCACGCAGCGTTTTCGTTCGATCTGATGACGGATATATTATCAGAATCGAATAAATTGCCCAAAATATTATTGCGGCATCACGTCTCGCATCAAATACGTCGTTGCTCAATCCCCAAAGCAACTGACCTATTATAGTAGCTATTCCTAACGACACCCACATATACTCTTTCGGCTTTAGTCCTACGGCCTTCAGCAACACAAAGAGCTTTTTCAGCAATAAGAATACCGCACAAGCAAACATAATTATTGACGGTATTCCAGCATCATAAACAATATTCAAAAACATGTTATGAGGATGAGAATATACTTCTTCATTGTTGGAATCAACAATGCCATTTGTTCGGAAAAACGTAGTCATTTCGCGATAATTATCTTCGTACGTAGCTCTGCCATAGCCAATGATGGGTTTTTCTTTTATAAAATATAAGGCAGAAAGCCAGGCACTGCTTCTATGGTTGGTAAACACGCTCGTGTTTGTAAATGAACTTAATTGGGCTACTTCCCTGCGAAAATTACTTATCAGCAAATTGTTGTTTGAAAAGAATACTGCGGCTATGAAAACACAGGAAAGTGAGAAAACCACAAAGACCTTTTTTAACTTAACCTTTCTATGCATCATCAGGCAAAAAAGCAAAGCAACGCCCTGTCCCGCCGCCGCTATCCACGCGCCAGCGGAAAAAGAGATTAATATTACCGCCGCACTTGATACACACAGGAGAATCTTTACAAACAAATTATGCATTGAGTAAAACGCATAGCAATAGAATACCGGCATCAAAAGCAACGCATATACAGCAAGGGCATTTCCATTCTGCATGGCCTTATTGGGCATGTAAAAACCACAAAAAAATCTCGCTACCCACATTGATGCAATAATCACGTTTGTCACTATAAATATTCTTAAAAACTTGCCGCGCGCGGCATCCGTGTTAAACAGCCTTTGCACAAATAACAAAGTTATCAGAATTTCCAGTGAGACTGTCGCTGACTTTCCAAACATATAAAACGACGTCGCGCTCAAGGCATTGGCAAACATCGACCAAATCAGGGCACCCACTGTAACAGCATAAATCCTGATATCAGCTTTATTATCCGGCGTTAAGAAGAATTTGTCTTTATATCTGACACGCCCATATAATAATAGAATCGCCGTGATTCCCAATCCTGTATAATGAACTACCGGCCCCAAAACCGTAAACGATATTGCAAAAATAAAGCTATACAGCGCATACCGTTCATATCTTTTGGGCGCTGTCATCACGGATTCTTCTATATTTAATTCCATTGCTAAAACGCTCCTTATGCTCCGAGTATTTTTCTAATCTGGGTTATGACATACTCCACATCGCCTTGCGTCATCTTAGAATATATTGGAAGGCTGACCTCCCTTTTAAATGCGTCTGTAGCCGCAGGAAAACTTTGCGATAACAATTTATACTTTTTTTTATAATACGGTTGGATATGCAAGGGGATAAAATGTACACTGCATCCTATCTTAGCAATAGCAGACATCCTGCTGATAAACTCGTCTCGACCTACCGGAGCATCATCGTTCAGACGGATTGCATATAAATGCCACGAATGATCTTCATCTGTTCCCGGAATGTATGGCAGCGTCACAGGCAGATCCGCTAATCCTTCCGTATACTGCAAGGCTATTTCACGTCTGCGTTCTTTCATTATTTCTGCCTTTTTCAGTTGGTGAATACCCATCGAGGCCATAATGTCACTCATATTATATTTATACCCAGGAGCAACAATTTCATAGTACCATGCTGGTTTTTGGGATGTATATCTATCGAAGGCGTCACGATCGATACCATGCAGGCGCATTATTTTTATACGTTTAGCAATTTCCCTGTCTTTCGTTGTAACCATACCGCCTTCTCCTGTAGTAATCGTTTTCGTGGCATAAAAGCTAAAGACTGTCGCATCAGAGTCCAATGCGCCTATTATATGCCCGTTATATTTGACAGGAAACGCATGAGCGGCATCTTCAATGACCCGGAGATTATATTTTCTAGCTAATTCTAGAATACCTCCCATATCGCAAGGCAGTCCGCCTATATGTACAGGAATTATCGCTTTTGTTCTTACACTTATTGCCTTTTCTATTGCACTGACAGATATATTCATCGTCTTGCCATCAATATCGACAAAAACAGGATCCGCTCCTAAATATCTTACAACCTCAGCTGTGGACGTAAAGGTATAAGATGAAGTGATTACCTCGTCTCCCACGCCAACACCACAAGCCTCCAACGCCAAGTGCAACCCTGCCGTAGCAGAATTAACGGCCATCGCTTCTACTTCATTGCCAACGTACGATGCAAAATTCTCTTCAAACTTTTTCGTTTTGGGTCCAGAGGTCAGCCAACCGGAACGCATTGAGTCGATAACTTCACGTATTTCCTCTTCTCCTATGTCTGGCTGCGCGAAAGGAAGAAAATTCTCTCTTTCCATCTTGTATAAAAACCTTCTTTCTGACGTAATTAATCCGTTTTCTGTCCCATTGAGACTTTGTAATACAGATCTTCAATCATTCCCGCCATTTTTGCAAATGTCTGTATTTGAGGGCTTCCGTTGTACGAGTGTCTGCGTGTAGAAAGATATTTTTCTATTGCCTCTGCCCAAGCCCGCACATCTTCTGGCGCTATAAGTTCACCATCAGGAAGAACCTCTCTAACAGACGGAATGTCGGAGGCTAAAACCGGAATACCTATTTGTATAGCTTGCGATAATGTCAGAGGCATGCCCTCTGTTATTGAAGGAAACAGAAGACAATCCGATTTTGCAATCCAGCCATTCGGTTCTTTTATATACCCATGAAAAACAACTTTATCGTTTACACCTAACTCGTATGAGAGTTTTTCCAATTCTTTAATCTGTGGTCCGTCACCAAGTATATCAAAACGCCAATTATCGTATTTTATCTGTGACAGCGCACTTATTACAGTATGAACACCTTTGATTTTCGTAAGCCTGCCAACAAAAATAAATTTCATTGTCCCATTGTTCTCAGGCTTCCATCTTTCGTCAGTCTCAGGCGCCCCATCAAGAATAACGCAATTATTTTCTGGCAGGTATCCCGCAAGATGTTCTTTGACGGCATTGCTGACACAAACCAAATAGTCTGCTTTTTTCAGAGGGTATATACCAATATTATGGCTGTAGCAGGCTTGAGCGCTATATATCCATGGGATGCCGGTAAGCTTCGACGAAATCCAGGCAATATATCCCGGCACACGAGAATGGGCGTGAAGTATCTGGCATTTCCTTTTTTTTATTTCTCGTGAAAGTCTTATCGATGCAGCAAGGATAGAAAGCGGGTTTTTCGACGAGACCGGCAATTTAACATGTAACGGGCCGTCCAATTCACTCTCCAGTCTGCCGCCTGAGGATACTACTATTACCTCGTGCCCTTGTGATGCCATATAATTAGACAAATCGACCACATGGTCTTCTACCCCCCCCATATCTAACTCTGGGAGTATTTCCATTATGACAAGCTTATTTAATTCCATCAGCAGATCAACTCTCATATATTTATTTTATATTTCTTCATCGCCAAGCAAAAAACATATAACTAATGTAAATTAATATTTCAATGATAATATCAACTGGCATACTTCCTATTTTATAGTGGTCATACCAGATGCTGCTATAATATAATTCCAGTTCATCTACGCTTACTATGCTTCTACATCTATGCGCTAGTATACAGCAGCATCGGCCTTTTAGCATTACATTTTCCGTGATTTTATCCACGCAAGAAACAAAAACGGTAATTTTATAATGTGGCAACGGAAAATATTATCATATAGCTGTTTTTTAAGACGATTTACGCATTGGGCTGAATGCAGGTGATGAGATGATGACACATCATGCAGTAGCACTCTAATAAGAGAATCCTTTGTCCGGCTATAGGGAGTCATTGCCAGATAATGCCAGTAAAGGTCATCAACTCCTGGCCTTGTACAGGTTTCCCACGGTTTTGTTCCAGCCATGTGCCAAATGGAATTCATTGTTTTATCCAATATTGATTCATCAAAACGTATTCTGTTGTATCTCTCATCAATCAACATGCAATCATTTCTAAAAATATGATTCAGGCAATCCTGATCAGCCATAGTGATGCAATTTTTAAACTTCGAATAAAATGACGAAACCTCGTCCAGAAAATGATAACCCTCTCTTATTTTTTTAAGGTTCATCAGCATTACGCCTGCATTGAAGTATGAATCTTCTTTTATGCCAAGCAATTTCCATGATAAAGATGTTTGCCAGCTTATCTTTAATTTACCCCCGCTACGGTATTCAAGGGAGTCCACATCCGGAATAGAAGCACAAGCATGGCTGCTTAAATCAATCGCCCACAGTTCAGCAATATCTATATTTACTATAATATCGCAATCTAGGTATATTATCTTTTCTTCATCGATAATATCAGGAATCAGCAATCGAAAAAGAGTCCCTTTCGAGCCGTCTGGGGCTAGCTTTGATGTATCGACTGTTGTCTCATCAAAAATAGAAGAAACGTCTATAAAAACGATTTTTTGTAAAAAATCTTTTTCAATCTCTCTCAGGCAATTTTTATTAAATTCTGTTAAGGTATCATCGTGTATTACATATACAGCAACGCGAGATGTTGTATTTGCAAATATTGATGTTATAGTTACGGCTCCATGTCTGGCATATGTGCCCTTAGGGTCACAAAAAGCAAGAACAACCTTGATTTCGTTGTTATCCATACCAAACACACCTCTTCACAAAAGACATTACCGCCCCGCCAGGCTTGACAGGTCGAATATTGGCAGCAGCACCGCTACTACTACGAAGCCTACCAGTACTCCCATTATAAGGATTATCATCGGTTCCGCAAGGGTAGCCCATTTCTGCATTGCGGATTGGGCGTATTCCCAGCAGCTGGCGCCCAGTCTTACGGCGGCGTCCGGGAGGTTGCCTCCGCTTTCGCCCACTCGGATTATCGTCACTATTTCCTCCGGGAAGGAGCCTTCTTTTTCCAGCGCCTGTGAGAAGCGGTAGCCCTGTCTTATCTGTTCCGCCACAGCGGAGAGGCGTCCTTTGACGGGGTCCAGCGGCTCTGTCAGTTTGAGCGCCTGCACGAGCGGGATGCCCGTGCGCAGAAGCGTTCCTGTCTGGCTGAATATGAGCGCAAAGGCGAGGTTATCGCGGACGTCTTTGAACATCGGCAGCGAGATTTTTTTATTTTTGCGGCGCATGTAGAAGATTATCAGCGCTGCGACGGCGACGAATGGGATGAAGCCGACTCGGACGGCGTCTGATATGAATATCAGCAGCTTTGTGATGAAGGGCAGCTCCGCTCCCGATTCCACTACCAGCTCCGTGAGGCGCGGCACGACGAAGCTGAGCAGGAATACGACGACTCCAAGCCCAACGAATAGCATCAATATCGGATATGTCAGCGACGATTGTATTTTTCTGCGCAGCGATATCTCATTCTGTATCAGCTCTCCGGCCTTTTCAAGTATTTCCCCCAATGAGGCGGATTTTTCGCCTGACTCCACCATACCGATGAGGCTCGGACGAAATACGCCGAGCGCCGTCATAGAGCCTGCAAGCGAGCGGCCGGCTTCGACTGATTCGCGCAGCTCCGTATATATCGGTCTGAGGTTCTTGTCGCGCGTCTGTTTTTGCAGCAGCTTCAGCACTTCCGTCAGCGACAGGCCGCTGCCCATGAAGGAGGAGAGCGTTGTGCAGAACAGATGCTGTTCCTCCAGCCGCAGCTTTTTTTTGCGCGTCTTTCCGCCGAAGGACCAGCTTCGCGCCTTTTCTTCTTTTACGCTGACGACGGTATAACGTTCCTCGGCCAGCTCGCGCAGCAGCTCGTTTTCGCCGGCGGCCTCTTTGCGCAGCTGTTTTTTTTCTCCGGAGGCGGTGTATACCTCGGCTTTGTAGAGCGGCATTCCTTACGCCTCGCCTACGACGCGCAGCATCTCTTCCGGCGTCGTCTCTCCGGCGCGAACCGACTGCAGTCCCAGCTCAAGCAGCGTAGCGAAGCCGCCCTTGCGCGCCAGCTCCCTCAGCTCATGCGGCTGCGCTCCGCGCGCTATCGCCTCCTGTATTTCCGGCGTTACGTCAAACTGCTCGTACAGGCCGAAGCGCCCTCTGTAGCCTGTGCCGCCGCACGCTTCGCAGCCCTTGCCGCGCCAGGCGCGTTCTATGCCGTTTTTAAGCACTACGCCGGAGGTGGCTATTTCCTCCTTGCACTGCTCGCATACGCGGCGCACGAGGCGCTGTGCGACTACTCCGAGCAGGGAGCCTGATATCAGATAAGGCTCGACGCCCATATCGGCCAGTCGCGTGACGGCGCTGACCGAGTCGTTGGTGTGCAGCGTGGAGAAGACGAGATGTCCCGTCAGAGAGGCCTGTATGCCGATGTGCGCGGTGTCGAAGTCGCGCATTTCTCCTATCATTATTATGTCCGGGTCCTGGCGCAGTATCGAGCGCAGCGTGGTCGCGAAGGTCAGCCCCGCCTTTTCGTTGACCTGCACCTGCCCCACTCCGGGGAGGTCATATTCTATCGGGTCTTCGACGGTGATGACGTTGACCTGCGGGCGGGCCAGCGCCTGCAATATCGCGTAGAGGCTTGTGCTTTTGCCGGAGCCTGTGGGGCCTGTGAAGAGTATCATTCCGTTAGGGCGTCTGATAAGCGTTTCAAGACGTTCTCGCTCATATACTTTCATTCCGAGATCTTCAAGGGTCAGCAGTCCGCGCGCCTTGTCGAGCAGGCGCAGCACAAGGCGTTCGCCGTGCTGCGTCGGCAGCGAGCTTACGCGGATATCGACGAGACGGTCTCCGAGGCTGATGCCGATACGCCCGTCCTGCGGGACGAAGCGCTCCGCGATGTCCATGTTGGCCATGACCTTTATACGGCTGGTGACTGGGGCCTGATGTCCCTTTGAGAGGGAATATTTGTCCCTGAGCACTCCGTCAGTTCTGTAACGGACTGTAACGCGGTCTTCGTATGGCTCTATGTGGATGTCCGTGGCGCGTTCGCGCAGCGATTCCATGAGTATGCCGTTGACCAGCCGCACGACCGGCGCGTCAACACTGTCGCTCATTACCTCCTGACGCGCAAGCTCTGAGAGGTCGTCTACCGCCTCTATCGCGTTCAGGGTATCCTGCCCCACGCCGCTTTTTATGTCGTACAGGCTGCGTATGAGGCTCTGTATCTCAGCGGCGGGGCAAAGCACGGTCGCTGCGCGCGAGCCTGCCGCCGAGGCCAGCAGCTGCGCGTTGACGACGCAGGAGAAGTCGGAGATGGCGAATGTGATGACGCCCTCTTCCTTCGCTACCGGAACGAAGCCTTTGTCTCGCAGCGTGTCAAGGCTCACCCCCTGCGGGATAAGTTCAAGGATGCCCTCCGGCTCCACGTTGAAGTCTTTGATCGATTTCGCGCTCATCTCTTATTTCACGGCAGGCTGCGCGTCAGTCTGCGGCTTCACGTCGTCGGAGGCCGACAGGCCGAAGTCTCCGTGCGGGTCGAGCATCTCTCTTGTTACGCCCTGCTGCTTCACCGATTTCCGGTAATCTTCGTTGTTGCGCTGCAGCAGCACGCGCTCCGCCTCGCTGAGCTTCTGTCCGTCGGTGATTATCTCGTCAGTTATCTTCGACGCATGCTGCGGGGTCTCAAGTATGTATGGCGTGAGGAATATCATCAGGTCTACCTTCTCCCGCTGTTTTTCCGTCGATTTGAAAAGATTGCCGATAAGCGGGATGTAGGAGAAGAGAGGAACGCGGTTTTTCAGCTCCTTTTCCGCCTCTTTTATGAGGCCGCCAATGACTATGGTCTCTCCGTTCGCCACCAGCACGCTCGTCTTGACCTCTCGCTTTGATGTTATCGGCGTAACGGAGTTTGTCGTCGTCATCAGATCCTCTATGCGCTGTTCGATCTCAAGGGCGACGAGGTTGCCGCTCCTGATATGCGGGGTAACTGTGAGTATGAGCCCCACATCTTTATATTCATAGCTGTTGGTAACAGAGTCGGTGTTCGCCTGATTCGTGAGGCTGCCCTTGAGCTGCGGTATAACCTGACCGACCTGCAGCGAGCTTTCAAGGTTGTCCGTACACATGAGGCGCGGCATTGAAAGCACGTTGATCGCGTCAAACTTGTTGAGCAGCTTTATGTATGCGTATACAAGACCGGCGCCCTGGGTATTTGTCACGGAGTAGGTGCTGCCGTTTCTGTCAACAAGCTCTTCGGTGGTTATGAGGCTCTGGTAGAGCTGCTGTATGTCGGAGGGGACCCCCGTGTTGCCGAGCTGAAAGTTTCCCGCCCCCACGACGCTGCCGAAGATGTCTCCGCCCCATGCGGCCCAGTCGATTCCCGCGCTGTTGAGCTTGTTGAGGCTGACCTCCGCTATTAGGCCGCGCAGCAGCACCTGCTTGGGCTGCGTATCGAGCTGTTCAAGTATTGATTTGAGAGAGGAAAACTGTTCCTGTGTGGCCGTAAATATCAGGCTGTTTGTCGGCAGGTCTGGAACGACGGTCGAGGGTATCGCCCCTTTGGGGTCCGGCGCGAGCTTGGCGGCGACTCCCAGTATCTGTGAGAGCTGTTCCGCGACTGTCTTGGCGTCGGCGTTGTGCAGCTTGTAAACATGGAAGTTTTCTGTGCGCGACGGAACGTCAAGTTCTTTCATGATGCGCTCGGCTTCACGCAGATTCTGGCTGCTGCCTATGAGTATCAGGCGGCGCGTGCGCTCGTCCGCGACCGCTATGAGGCCGGCCAGCTTTGACGAAGCGTCTTTGCCCATTGCGTTCATCTGCGTCTCCATAAGCTTGGAGTTTGCGAAGGTGAGCGGATATACTTTTATTGCGCGGATGCTGTCTGGCGCGTCGAGGGCGCGTATAACGCTGGCGGCTCTGTTCAGCAGCGCCGCTTTGCCGACGAGCAGCACGGAGCTGCCGTTTCCTATCGGCGATATCTGAATGTTCGGTATCGCGGTCTTTAGCGGGGAGACGACGTAGCCCGCCTTAACGTAGCTGAGCGGAACGAGCTGAACCATTATGGCGTCGCTCGGGTCAACGCTCTGGTCTCCCTTTACCACGGTGTTGCTGGCGGTGCCTCCGGTGGAGAGCGGAACGACTTTGGAGTAGCCCTCCATGTCCTGTATCGACAGGTTGTTCATCTCCAATACGGAAAGCATTACCTGACGCGCCTCTTTGAGCGTCACGGATTTTGGCGAGACGACAGACACCTTTCCGGCGATCCCGGGGTTGATCAGGATATTTTCGCCCAGCAGCTCCGACATGAAGCGGATGAATTTCGCCATGTCTATATCTTTGAAGTTGAGCTGCACCCGGCCGGAGGCGCGCATTTCGTTGGCGGCCTTTATGAGGTTCAGCTCCTCCTGATCAGGCTCCGCGCCCTGCGCGGTACATGCGGCCAGCGATAACGACACCGCTATGAATAATGTATAAAAAAGCCTCTTTTTACCCTTCATTGCAATCACTCCTAATTAACAAAAAGTTTCTATTCCCGTGAGAGCCGCCGCGGCGTTTATGCGCTCTCATTCTCTTCTCTCTTCCCGCCGGTCGCCGGAGACGCTTCTTGCTCTGTCTTTCACGGCGCTCTCTTTCGATGGTATGTAGAGAGTCAGCCTTTGGTTTTTCGCGTTCGTCACCGTTATCTCCCGCCATCTGACCTCTATCGGCTCGCCGGAGTCGTCCGGGGCTTCGCTGTCAAAGTCAAGACGGCCAAAATCTTCGCCGAACATTTCGGTCTCCTTCTCCTCCGTCTCCCATCGAAAGTCCCCGCTGCTTCCCGACTCTTTCAGATCCTCCGCCGATATCCCGGCCTCGATCTCCTGAGCCGCGTTTATCAGCTCTTCCTTGTCCTTTGTGGCAGCGAGCGTGTTCTGTGCCAGTATTACAAGCTTTATCGCGGCCGTTGCGACCGAAGCCAGAACCATCACTGCCACCATAACCTCGACCAGCGTGAAGCCAATCCTTTTACGCACCGGCTATTTCACCTGATATTTCAATTCCAGCGGCTTTCCGCCGCGCGTGACCGTAACGTCGAAGCGCGTGCCGGCCATCAGCGAATTCATCGCGTTGGCCGCGTCGGCGACATTGGAGATGCTGACGCCGTTTACCGCGCTTATGATGTCTCCCTGCGCCACCCCCACGCGGGCAAATATGCTGTCCGGCGCGAGACGCTCCAGCTTCATGCCGGAGCCGTCCTCAGCCGGCACCATGCGCATTTTTCCAAGCTCGTCGTAGGGATTCATCAGCAGCGCGTCAACAAGCTCCCGCGGCACTGCCCCTTCCTGTCCCTCGGAGGCAGGCTCCACTCCCGAAAAATCAAGCTGAGGTTTGGCCGGCGCGCGCGGCTGCCTTGGCGGAGGAGGCGGCGGCGGAAGGCTCGCGGTCGCTCCGCCGGAGAATATGAGGTAGAGCGAATGACGATCTCCGCCGTGCGTCAGCACAGCCTCGCCGTACTTTATCTCGTCCAGCGTGTAGCCTCCGATGTCCTGTCCCTTCAGCACAAGCGTCATGCCGCCTGAGCCGCTGTTTATCCACGCTCCTACATTCGGCAGAGTGCCGTGAAGCGTAAAGGAGGATATGGCGGCAGTTTTGACCGCTGGCTTATCTTCCTTTTTCTCCGGCAGATCGGCTCCGAATGGATTTGCCTTTGTAAATCCGCCCACTCCTCCGCCGCTGCCGGCGTTGGCGAAGGAGGGGGCGCGTCCGCTTATCCTTCCTGCTGCCGATATGTCGGCGTCAAGCCTTACGGAGAGCAGTATCCCCTTCGCCGCGCCGCACAAAGACAGCCCCGCGATAAGTCCGCAGAGGAAGAGCGCCGGCAGCGTCAAGCGCGAGCGGCGCGCAGCTCCGCTTCCGGGGGCGAACGGAGCTTTGACAAATTCGGAGAAGCTTCTGAGCTGCTCGTCCGAACCGTCCCGGCGCAGCGCCGCTTTTATCTTTTTTGTCAGGGAGGCCGTCATTTCCGTTCTATCCTCCATTCTCCGCTTTTAACTTTCGTAAGCGGGATCATATTTGTCTTTTGCATCATCTCAAGCATTCTGTCAAGCTCCGCCGGCACCTTGACCAGCAGATTGGCGCGGATAATGCGGAAGTCGGAGCGCGACAGCTCCGCAAAGCCGGATAGGGAGCTTTCTCCTGTGAAAGAGATATTTTCCACCAGAAGCGATTCCGCTTTCAGAATAACGTCGGCGGCTCCAGCGTTCCAGTTAAGCTCCTGCCGCGTGACCGGAACGACGCTGCCGCGCCCGAAGGTCAGGCGCGCGCTCTTCTCGTCGGAAAAGAGCGAGGATATGAAGGAGGGCGCGACGGTCAGCTCGCGAAGGCTGCCGCGCAGCACGGGAAAATCGGCGTTAATCGCGCTGTAGCTGAATTTTTTGAAAAGTATCCCCTCGGCGCGCGAAGAGCCTACCGTGAGGTATATACCGTTTTCCGCCGCCGCGGTCGCCGCCAGGGAGCTGATGGTCCCAGCCAGCGTCGTCCAGGGGAAGAAGAGCAGCAGTCCGCATATCAGGCCAAGCAGCGCCGCGAGGCTGTAACGAATGAACTTTTTCATTCCCGCTCCCCCTCTATCGTAATGGAGACGTTAAGCAGCCGCCCGTCGCGCTGCGATGAGAGGACGCGGATCTCCGCCGTGTTTATGTTAAGTCTGTTTTTCTGCATTTCGTCAACCAATGTCCCAAGCTCGCCGGGATAGAGACGGTTGGCCTGAAGAACGAGGCCGGTCGGCGAAGATGACAGCTGCGACACCTTGCTCTGCAAACCGGCTTTATCGATTATGGCCGATACCGCCGTAAGCGGCTCCGCGCCGGAGACCGCGCCGCGCTGCGGGTAGGATTTTATCGTTGTCGCCGCGTTCAGTATCCGTTCGCTGTCGGAGAGGCGTCTTTCATTTTCACTCATCAGCGATAGGGAGAAGACCGACGCCGCTATAACCGCCAGCCATATCACGGCGGCGACTATCACGGCGCGGCGCAGACGCGCAAACTCCGGCATCGTTCTCATTTCGTCAAGGGATATCACTGTCTCCGCCCCCCTTCCGTCAGGTAGAGGCTGAATCTCATTCCGCCGCCCGGTATCTGCTGAACGTCGCCAAGCCTGACCTCAAAGCCGTTCTTCGACAGAACGTCCCGAAGCTGCTGGATATTTTCCGTCTTTGGGGCGTTGCCTTCGACCTCGGTGCGCTCCCTGCCGTAGCGTATCGCGTCCAGCTTCACGCCGGAAGCGGAGGGAAGTTCCTCCCACGCAGAGGCTATATTTATCAGCACCCCTTCAAGCGTAAGCTGAACTCCGCCGCCGGAAAGGGCGCGCAGCTCTCTTGTAATCGACGAAAGCGGGCTTCTGCTCTCATCTCCTGTCGCCAGTCTGTATATCTCGCCGGGGGCGGCGGCGAAGGATCCGCGCATATAGAGATTCTGCGCCAGCAGAACGGAGGCGAGAATGAGAAAGAAGAGTCCCGCCGCCGACAGAAGCTTCAGCGCATGGAAAGCGCCGTTGAAGAAGCTCTCGTACTGCTCCGCAAGCGTCGCTCCGCTGTTTGAAAAGTCGAGGCGCGCAGCGCAGGGAGAGGCCTCCATCGAGGCTTCCGCCGCCTTTTGCAGCTCCTCCCTCGATATTTCTCCGCCCTCGAATATACGCACGGATTCAGGCGCTATCTCCCCGCCGGTCGATGAGGCGTAGGCGCGCATCCACTGCGCCAGCCCCTCAGGACTCTCCTCGCCGTCTGATACGTAACGGTACAGCTGAGGAGTATATTCCTCAAGCCAGAGTGCGGCGGAGCCGCCGTTCTCGTGCCATACTATCAGTCCGGTTCCATCCACCTCGGCGGCAAAGGCCATGGGAGCCGGCATGAAAAGCGCCTTGCCGCCAAGGCGCGCTTCATATTCTTCTATTTCATCTTTCGACGTGAACCAGGCAGCGCCGCGAGTCAGATTCGGACGCTGATCTGTGATCTGAGGTATCATCGACACGCTTGATTCCCGCTCGCCCAGCAGCGGCTTGAAGTTCAGCGCTATCGCGTTTTTAAGGTTGACTTTACGCCCGAAGGGGAAGGAAAAAGGATAAACCGCCGTAGTGCGGAAGGGAATGAAGAAAGCCTCCGTCTCGTCCGCCAACAGCCCCTCCTTCCTTTCTGAAGAGAGGGAATAAAATTTTAGCCTCTTCGCTGAAACGCCCCGCCCGGAAGCAAAGGGAAAATTCAGTTTCAATTTCGGTTTTTTTATCAGTGTCTATCTTCCTCTCATAGGTCGCTCACGGAGGCTATTCCTCCCAGCTGAAGATCCCGGAAGAGCCGCGCTGCACGACGACCCGGTAATTCCGCTGATTTCCTGTCTTGTCTCTGACATTGAGGCTCAACAGGAAGTGCGTGCTCTCAAATCCAATGACATTTACCAGCTTTGTCGCCAGCGAGGCGGGGAATCCAGGAACCCGTCTCAGCTCCTCAATGCTCTTTATCGGCGAAACGAGCGCGTAGGAGGCTATATTCTGCGCGTGTGAAAGCGAGAGAGCTTCGTCAAGCTTTGCCAGCATCTCCGGCCGGGCGACGTTGATATTTATCTTCTGCCCTCCGGGCACGTCAAGATATCTCGCGAGTCCCCACGCTCTCTCCTTAGTGCCCCAGAGCACGCCGTCATTTATCTCCTCCATCGCTTTCAGCTCGTTCAGGTCAGAGACGAGCCTGTTTATATTGCTCTCTCGCTCCGCCCCTCCAAGCTTCTGGCTCTCGTCCTTGTCGATGAAATCTATCACCGAAGCCGCAAGGTCAGGAAGCTCAAGTTCCTCCCAGATTCTTTGCCAGGCCGTCTCATACTCCGAGCGTATCGTTACGCCGTCGGGAAGCAGCAGCCCGCTAACGGATATTTTATCATTTAGCGGCCGTATCTGCGCGTTGATCTCATAATTTCCAACGGAAAGTTTCGTCGTCCGCGCGTACAGCTCTTCAGTCATACTGTCGTAACCGTTCTTATCGTCGTTTATCATTTTCGACAGCGCGTTGACCGCTATCTCCGCCACGCCGCGGAATTTAAGGATGTTTTCGCGCGACGCAGCTATCCGCGCCTCAGTGCGCGCGAACCAGGCGAAGGCCGTCGCGGAGGTCAGCAGCATCGTCGCGGCCAGCAGCACGGAGACGAGAATGAAGCCGTTACTTTCCCGACGCATTCGGAAACCTCTCCGTGCGGCTGTAAACTTCGTCTTTAAGCACAATCTCCGTCTTCAGCATCGGAGGAAGGCTGCCCTCATATTCCTGCTCCCATTTCTTGCCCTGACGGACAAAAAAGCGAACCCCCTCCGCGCCGGCAAGGATCAGCTTCGCATCCTTCGGGTCGAGACTGTCCGTATCGATATCCATAGGCGTGCTCTCGTCGTCGGAGGCCGCGCGGCTTAAAAGATCGCCGGAGACGGCGTTACGCGAGGGGACATTGTCGCGCACCCAGCGGTACAGCCCGGACTTCGCCCCATTAAGCGAGTTGCCGGCGACGACCTTGTAAATCACCACGCCGACATTCCGCCCCTCGTACTTCGGAGCTGCGCTCCACATGACAAGCCGGTCGTCGGCCTCTGTGGTGAGGCCGCTTTTATGTATTATCCTGAATACGGAAAATGATGGATTCTCTATCACGCGGCGAACGTCGGAATATATTTTGTCCGCCGCCGACGCGGTGTTATGCAGATTTCCCCAGCGGCTCTGCGCATCTTCCAGCGACCTGACAGTAAATACGAGCGGCGCGAGAGCCACTGCGGCGATAATGCCCACCAGCCCCACCACCAGCAATATTTCTACAAGCGTGAAAGCCGAAGCGCGCCCCTTTTTCATCTGTTATTTTGAAACAGCCCCCGCGCCGCCGCTGTTTTCTATTCTGTACGCGCTCGGGTGGAGATATGGGAGCAGCCTGTTAAGAAGATCCGCGTTGCCGGTGCGCTGGGCGAGGTTGACAAGCTCCATCAGCTGCTTTGCCTGCGGCTTCGTTCTGAAGCTGCGGTAAAGCTGCTCGATACCGGCCGCCATATCCTCCGGCTTCTTCGTGACGTTAGCGACAGCCAGCAGGTGATAGGCCAGCTGCTCGTTCGCGTCGTCGCGTCCCATCAGGCTCTTGCGCGCCTCATTTATCCTGTAGGCCTGAAGCGAGGCGTTGGTCGTCATAGAGGCGGCGCGCAGAGATTTGTCCGAACGGCAGCCGGAGTAGAAGAAAGCCATTCCGGCAGCGGCGACCACTGCCATGAAAAAGCCAAGAATGCGGTAGACCGAAGCGTGGCGTATCTCCATCCATTTGCTCTCGGCGGGAAGAAGCTGACGATTGGCCAGAGCAAACGCCAAAGAGAGCCATATCACATTTTCGATACGGTGGAAGGGGCGGCTGAATATCGCGTCGAACCATATCAGGAAAATAAGCGAACAGCCCCACATCGCGGAATATGAAAGCTCCTTTTTCAAGGTCAGCGCGCGGATAAAGCTCCAGAGCCACCACACGCCGGCGGCCAGCAGCGCCAGAGCGCCGAAAATTCCAAATTCCGCCAGCCACTGCAAATATTCGCTGTGCGCCCAGTAGGTGAACTGCCATTTCAGCTCCGGATGGCTCTTGAAGGCATCCCTCTGCCCGTCAAGGTAATGCCATTTATAATGCCCCAGCCCGACTCCGCCGATTGGATGCAGCTTGTAGACATTCCAGCTCGTTATCCATATCTCGCGCCGCGCGCCGAAGTTGGTGGGATTCATAAACATGTCGCTGGTCTTGTTGATCAGCGAGTAGGCGCGGCTCCAGCCGAAATATCCGGTGCAGAGGTTGAGTACGAGCATAAGCAACACCACCATGAAGGCGAAGCCTATCTTTTTCAGCAGTTCCCTTTTATGGCAGTTCACGACAATGATAGAAAGGATAATCGTACCTGTGATAAGCGAAAGAACGCCGGCGCGGGTCGTGGAATTCCACAGCCCCCATGAGACAAAGGCCAGCATGAAAAGGTTAGCGTACTTCACCGCTCTGTAACGAGGCTCCTCGCGCTCCATGGACGAATAGACCATGTGCAGGAATATGCCGTTCATCGCCGCCATCGCCATCCAGAGGCCGAACATCTCCTGCTGTCCCGTGTTGCCGATATAATTGCCGGGCACGTTCATTATCAGCGGGAAGATACCGTTCATCTCCCTTATGAGCAGCTCCGCGAATACGATATTCACGGCGGCGTTGAGATTTGCCAGCCAGAGCACGATGCGCAGCGCCCTTTCCGACGTGAAAAGGTTGTAGCAGAAGATATACGCGGCAAGCAGCGTCGCGAAGAAGAACCATTCCTTCATGTAGGTGGAATAGGCGAAAATGTCGGCCCAAAGCGGCTGCACAGAGACGAAGGCCAGCAGTCCGAACCAGACGCCGCCGAATAGGTCAAGGCGGAAACCTGTGCGCTCCGCCCCATAAACGGCCAGCATAGCTCCGCCTATAAGCGATATAAAGGCGACCGGAATCATAGTCCAGCCCCATTTCATTATGTGGAGCGTGTCGAACCAGCTCACGCCTGAATATATCAGATTTGGCAGCGCAAGGGAGATAAAAATAAGAGGATAAAATATCCAGCCGGGAACAAGCGGCAGCCGGTTATCGCCCAGCAGCCCCCACCCGTCTTTCCGGATGTTTTTTTTACTGTTCTTTTCATTTATTCTCTTCATGGCCTGCATCACCTTTTTCAGCGAAGGGATTTTCCATATTTTTAATACTTAGATCCGTATACGCTCTCAAAGCGCGCGTACTCGCGGAAGAACACCAGATCGACCTTTCCGGTCGGGCCGTTTCTGTTCTTGGCGATTATCACCTCGGCGGTCGCGTCGTTGGAATCCTTCTCCTGCGCGTAATAGGCGGAACGGTAGAGGAAGATGACCATATCCGCGTCCTGCTCTATAGATCCGCTCTCGCGCAGGTCGGAAAGCTGCGGCTTTTTATTCTCGCGCTTTTCGACCTCGCGGGATAGCTGCGACAGCGCAAGCACCGGAACGCGGAACTCCCGCGCTATGCTTTTCAGCGTCCGCGATATCTCCGAGACCTCCTGCGTGCGGTTCTCCATACGGCGAGCCGACTGCATCAGCTGCATATAGTCAATAATAATAAGTCCCTTCCCCTCGCCGTAGCGGGAAAAGAAGCGGCGGCAGCGTCCGCGCAGCTCAAGCGTATTGAGCGGCGAGCTGTCGTCGATAAAGACAGGACTCTTCTCTATTTTGCCGGCGGCCTTTTTCAGCGCCTCCCACTGCTCGCTGTGCTGCCGCCTGCTCTCGAACAGCTCCCGCAGGTTAACCTTAGCCTCGGAGGAAAGCATTCTCTGCACAATCTGCTCCGCCGACATTTCCAGACTGAATATCAGAACGGGTATATTCTCCTCCATCGCGGCATATTGGCCGATATTGATGGCGAAGGCCGTCTTTCCCATCGAAGGACGGGCTGCGAGTATATAGAGCGCCCCCGGCTGAAGCCCGGCGGACATGCTGTCAAAATCCTTGAAGCCGGTCGGAGTCCCCGTTATAGCGAGGCCGCCGGCCAGCCGCTTCTCGATGTCAGACATAGCCGTGTTGATGACCTCGCGGGTAGAACGGATATTCGTCGTGCGTCCCGTCCGCGATATCTCAAAGACGCGCTGCTCAGCCGTCTCAAGCGCGTCGTCTACCTCTATCTCCTCGCTGAAGCCGAGCTTCGATATATCGCTGCCGACGACGATAAGGGCGCGGTGAACGGCCTTGTCGCGGACAATGCCGACATGATACTCGATATTCGCCGTAGTGGTGACGGCCTCCGTAAGCGACGTTATGAAAGAAAGACCGCCAAGACGCTCTTCAAAGCCGAGCTTTTTTATCTCGTCCCTGAAAGTGAGAGCGTCCACCGCGAGATTTTTTTCGGACATGGCCGCCATGACCTCAAAGGCCCTGCGGTGGCGCGGGTCGTAAAAGTCCTCCGCCTTCAGCCCCTCTATGACGGCGTTGAGAGCGTCAGAGTCAAGAAGACACGAGCCAAGGACGGACCTTTCGGCCTCAAGGTTGAAGGGCGGTATTCTGTCGACGGGCGAGTTGTTATCCAAAAGCTACTCGCTCTCCACCTTCAGCGTCATCTCCGCGTCTATCCCAGGATAGAGCTTTATTTTGAATGTAAATGAGCCGGTCTGCTTGACGGAATCGTCCAGCCGGATATCCTTTTTGTCGATATCGCAGCCGAACTGTGCGGCGAGCGCCTCCGCGACCTGAGCCGACGTGACGCTTCCAAAGAGTCTGCCGCCTTCTCCGGCGCTGACGCTGACGCTGACGACCTTGCCGCCCAGCTTCTTTTTAAGCTCCTCGGCCAGCTTCTGCCTCTTATCGTCCTTCGCCTTCTGGGCCTTCTGCTGCTCCTGATACTCGCGCACCCTCCCGGGGGTGGCCTCGTCAGCCAGCCCGCGTCCTATCAGAAAGTTGCGTCCGTAGCCGTCGGAGACCTCGAGCAGTTCTCCCTTTTTACCGACCCTGGCCACATCCTGTTTTAAAATAACCTTCATATATCCTTCCTCCTTAACTTAACGCGCTTGCGTAAATCGTACCATATATCAAAAATGCCGAGCATCGAAAGAATGTAGGAGACCGGCGAAAAGAGCGCGCAGATGATCGTAACAAAGATCTTCACCGCCCTGTTTACCCTGTACGAGGTCATAAAATACCACGTCAGGGAAAGCCCCTCTACGAGAAACACTCCGCGCAGCACCTCCATCAGATTCACAGAAAGCATTCTGTAGACGCCTTCATCGGGAAAGGCCTTTGAGGCCATATCCAGAATAAGGGCGGCCATAAGCGCCCAGAAAATATTTTTCGGGAAGCGCCAGTGCGCGAACTGCGGAAGAGCGGGAACCTTGAAGCCGCCCATTCGCTTGAAATAAAGCCGCGCCGCCGCATAGCCGACGATGCTGTCCGACGCGGCGAAAAGAATCAGCATCGACGGCATCATCAGAGCCACAGTCTGAACCATCGTTTCCGCGTAGCTCTTTACCGCCTCCTGAGATAATGAGACGCCTCCCTGAGAGAGAGCGCCGGAAACGGAAGAGACGAGCGCGTCCGCAGCCTCCGGCGTGACCATAAAGGGATTGACGCCGGCCGCGTAACGAAAGACCGCCATCAGCACGATCTTGACGGCAACAGAGGCGGCGACGGCGGAGAGGATATAGTCAGCGCCGCTTTTCGCCTTGAGCATCAGCCCTCCCATCAGAAGACCGAGCAGGGCGAACTCGCAGCTATATAAAAAAGCCGTCGCCGCCCCCATAAAGGCAAAGACGAATACCGTGCCGAAAAGAGCGCCGAGCGCCCCCTCGCGTATCCCCTGACGGCAGGTCAGTATCAGCAGCGGCGCTGGAGCCGCCAGAATAACGGCAGGCGAAAGGAAGGCGATATCCATGCCGGCGGCGAACATCAAGATGCTGAGCAATATCCAGAAAAACCATTCAAAGAGTATTTTACCTTTCACGTCAAACCTCCGCCATCAGATACAAGAGCGCCGCGCGCTCCCACATATTATAACAGCAGTTAACGAAAATTAGTGAAGCGCCGTCATCCGCGCGCAGCGGACGGCGCGCCGTAAATTGCCGCGGCTTCCCGCCGGCGCAAAAAAAGAGCGGCGGTACAAAGACCGCCGCCCCGCTTCTGAAAGGATAGTTTTTTCTTAGATGAACGCAGGCTCGAAGAAGAGGTCGTTTTCCGCGAATCTTGAAAGGCGGAATCTGTGCAGGTCAACGAACGGCGTCTCTCCCATCAGCAGCTCCTTGCAGACGCGGCCGCCTGACGGGCCGAACTGCAATCCGTGGCCGCTCCATCCGCAGTTGACGAGCAGCCCTTCGACCGGCGTCCAGTCGATGATGGCGTTGTGATCCGGGGTATTGTCGTAAGGGCCTGACCACTGGCGCACGACGCGAACGCCTTTCAGCGCCGGTATCCTCTTGATGACGCTCTTCGTCACGCCCTCAAGGAACTTCGCGCTGTTTCCCGCCTCTACCGTGTGCGGCTCGCCCTGGTCGTCGCGGCCGAACATGAAGGTTCCGTTCGGGCACTGTTTGAAATAGGCTCCGTCGTCAAGGCAGAGCACCATCGGGCAGTTGAAGACCTCGACAGCCTCAGTGATAAGGATATTGTGACGCTCCGGGTAGACCGGAAGCTCCACGCCGACGGTAGCCGCGAGCGGCGTTGACCACGGCCCCGCCGTCAGCAGCACCTTCGGCGCGTGCCATTCCTCTCCGCTCTCCGTGACTACGCCCTTTATCCTGCCATTTTCCGCCAGCAGCTTCGCCACCGGCGTATAGGTCTTTACCTCCGCGCCGAGTCTGCGCGCGGCATGTCCGTAGGCCATCGTGAGGGTCTGCGGATTTATGTGGCCGTCGTCGCCGCAGAAGGCCGCGCCGAGTATGCCGTCAAGATTCAGATAGGGCCAGTGCTCGTGTATCTCGTCGGGGGTCATCATCACCGAGGGGATATCGAGGCTCTTTTGCAGCGTTACATTCTTGTTAAGCTGTTCCATGCAGGAATCGGAATAGGCTACCCACATATAGCCCCACTGCGTGAATTCCAGCTTCATTCCGGTATCGAGCTCTTCCTCAAGCGTCGGGAATACGGAGAGGTTGTACTTCGCCATGCGCAGATTCACCTCTGTGCCGAAGTGCTGGCGCAGACCCGCCGCCGAACGGCCGGAGCCGCCGGAGGAAAGATATTCTTTTTCAAAAAGCACCGTCTTGACGCCGGCCTTTGCGAGCTCATAGGCGGTAGACGCCCCATGCACGCCGCCGCCAACTATGATTACATCAGCAGTCTTTACAGTCATGGCTATACCTCCTAATCCACTTCGCCCGCAAGGAGCTTCACCTTTATCGGCTTCACAGGCGGCCTGATCACTCCCGAACGCACCTCCGCGAGAGGCTTGCCGGTGGCGCGGGCCAGCTCGCGCAGTATGATCTCGCGGCAACCGCGTCCCTGACAGGGACCCATGCCGACGCGCAGTATGCGTTTCAGCTCGTCAAATTCAGTATAACCGGCCGCTATCCATTTTCTTATTTCGTCTATCTCTATCTCTTCACAGCGGCAAATAACATTTGCTTTGGCCATCTCAGCACACCACCTTCACAGCACGGATATCGTCGGCAAGCTCTTTGGGGATCACGACGCTTACCACGTAGGTCTTGTCTTTCGACGGTTCGGTCACGGCAAGGACTTCTCCCTCCGCTATCTCTTTTCCGGCGCGGTCCAGGCATTTCACTGTCTTGCCCTTTTCCGGCAGCGGAAGAAGCTCGTAGGGAAGTTTGATTACAGCCTTGTCCGCCGCGTAGCTCAGGTCTATCACGAAGCAGGCAAGTCCGGGGCATCTCGATACGCATATCCCGCAGCCGGTGCATTTGTCGTAGTCTATTTTCGGCGTGTCGTTTATGTCTTCAAAGGGAAGCACAGCCCCGGTCGGGCAGCTGGTGTAGCAGGGGTTGCAGGGGATGCGTTTCGGACATTCTATTACCACGTATCCGCCTTTTTTAGCTTCCCATTTCTCTCGCGGCGGAAGGATCGCTCCCTCTATGTGTTCCACCAGGATTCCGCTGTTGAATAGTTTCTCTTTGTCTTCACAGTTGCATGCGCAGCCCATTTTTACGCCTCCCATCCGCTGACGAGTACCTGGTTGATTCCGGCCAGGATTTTTTCTCCCACTTCTCCCGCGCGGAGGTGGTGGAGTCTCGTCCAGTATTCGTCAAATTTCTTGTCTTCTACTTTCAGCCCAAGCGCTTTGGCCGCTGAGTGGCCGGCTATGCGCCCCTCTACCATCGCAGCCGAGGCCTCTTCTATGCCGGAGGCGTCTCCGGCTACCCAGATGTCGGGGTTGCTGGTGCGCATCGCTCCGTCTCTGAAGGGAACGTAGCCGCAGAGCTGCGGAACGTACTGCATTTTGCAGCCGGCCTGCCAGAAGAGTTCCGTCGTCGGGGTGAGCCCTACCGCCATGCAGATGATGTCGCAGTCTATCGTCTGAGGCTCGCCTATAAGCTGGAATTTGTCGTCAAGTCCCTGGATGACTGCGCCTTCAAGAACTTTGTCGCCTATCGCCTCGACTACTGTGTGTCTCAGCAGGATGGGGATGCCAAGGCGTCTTATTTTCGCCGCGTGAACCCAGTAGCCGCCTATCTTGGGCATGGCTTCCACTACCGCCGCGACTTCGACTCCCGCCTGGGTCAGCTGGTAGCTGACTATGAGGCCGATGTTGCCGGCTCCGACCATGACGACCCGCTTGCCGGGAACTACTCCGTAGACGTTCATCAGCGTCTGGACTGCTCCCGCTCCGTAGACTCCGGGGAGGTCGTTGTTGGGGAAGGGGATCATGCGCTCCTGCGCTCCCGTCGCTATTACCGTCTTCTTCGCCTTGACTCGGTAGTAGTTCTCCTCTCCCTCCATTACGGTGTATACGCCGTCTTCGGGATAGCAGCCAGTTACCGTCGTGTTGCAGTTGATCTTTACCTTGTCGCCGAGAGCTTTGATCTCGTCAAGAAGAATATCCGCTATCTTGTAGCCGCGCGTACCAGCATATTCGTCTTTGGAACCGAAAAACTTATGCGTCTGCTTCACAAGCTGTCCGCCGGGATGAAGGTCGCTTTCTATCACCGTCACCTGCGCTCCGGCTCCGGCCGCTTCCGCCGCCGCGCAAAGACCGGCCGCTCCGCCGCCTATTACCAGGAGGTCTGTCTCATACACTTTTTTCATCTCACATATCCCTCCCTAGCATACTTCCAGGGGGACTCGCCCCTTGTCCTTCTGCGTCTCTACCTTCATCCCCGCCGTAAGCGGCGTGACGCAGGTGCGGACGTTCGGGACTCCGTCCACCACCATGAAGCAGGAGCTGCACTTGCCTATGGCGCAGAAAAATCCCCGCGTGCGCTTCATCTCCGGCGTTACTCGATAAATATGAACTCCGTTCGCGTGCAGCGCCATCGCTATCGGCTCTCCCGCGTACCCCTTCAGTTCCTTTCCGTCGAAGGTGAACGTTACCTCTTCTCCGTGCGCGTATTCCAGTATCGGGTGGTTCTTGATTAGTTCCATGACCCCTCTCCCTCCTTGAGCCAGCATAAGTGTTACCCCAACGATAATATAGAGAAAACAACTAAACGATAATATAATACTATACTTTATATTGTATGAAAAATGAGAGTTATTGGTATATATTATCGGATTTTTAAATATTTAATTTTCGTTATTTCAGATGAATCAGGTTAGTATCGGCATATAAATAAATTATCTTTTAATTTTTGCGCCTTTTGCTTAGCTAAAAGAATTTATTTCTTCTTTTTTTACCCTTTAGCCCACTAAATTTCTTTTGTCTTTCATTTTACCTCCCTATAAAAATATCGAATTTACGTGAATAATAACGCAATCTTTTTCCGCCGCTTTTCTGCTAAAATCAGAATGAGCCGCAAATCATTACAGGAGGTGACGTCGCGTTGAAGATAAAGGGCGTGCCGTATCAGGTCGTGAACTGGAACAAGATCGAGGCCGTGCCGCATCGCGGCGCGAGCGGAGAGGCGCTTTGGCGCAGCTTTGAGATGGGCAATATCCGCGCGCGCGTCGTGGAATACGGAGCGGGCTATCTGGCGGATCACTGGTGTCCGCGCGGTCATGTGCTTTTCGTTCTGGAAGGCTCCGTCATTTCAGAGCTGGAGGACGGCAGCCGCGAGGAGCTGACGCAGGGGATGGGCTATGTCGCAGAGGACGACGAAAATAACCGCCACCGCTCCTTCTCGCCGAATGGCGTCAAACTTTTTATAGTGGACTGAAAAAGCGGCCGTCCAGGCTCGCGCGGACGGCCGTTTCGATTCCCGTTTTTCCGGCTCGCCCTTTTACTCCTCCTGCGATTCTTCGGTGAGCTTTATCTGCCGTATTTTATCTTCAAAGCCGAATACGGAGCCGTCTATCTCGTTGACTGCGGCGTCTATATCTTCCATGTGCGCGAATCTGTATTGCTCCGGCAGGCGGTTAGCGAAGCGCTTTATTTTCAGCAGCGCCTGCAGGTAGTTTCTTTCGCTTTTTTTCAGAAGCTCGGCGCATTCCATCGCCTCCGGCGTCTCCTCTCGGGCGAAAAGGCGGGCGATTGCGATGTTCACGTCGCGCTCCATTTCATCGCTCCATATATCGCCGAGTATCCGCCGCACCTTTTTGCGCTCCTTCTGATCCTTTATCTGAGCCAGAAGCTGCGTTATCCCGCGCAGCGCATCTTCGACCTCTTTTGTCACGGAGCGGATATCGCGGCGCGGCATCGAACATTCAGCGAGCGTCATGGCCTCCGTCTCGACCGTAACCTCTTTTTTCAGCAGCCGCCCTATCGCGGGAAGCAGCTTGATTTTGGCCTCCTCGCGCGGCCTGTCCAGCGTCTCAAGGTAGAGTATGGCTGTATCGTAGTCGAAATTCTCGCATTTGCTCCGCGGGATGTAGGATACGTAGCCGGTGTTGAAAAAGCCTTTGCGTCCGGCGCGCCCGGCCATCTGCAAAAATTCGTTTTTCGAGAGCGGCCCGTCTATGAACTTCGCCATCTGCCCAAAGACGACGGTCTCCGCCGGAAGATTTACCCCCAGCGACAGAGCGTCGGTACCGGCCACCACGTCTATTATACGTTCGCGGAATGCCGTCTCCACCAGCAGCTTTTCCTTTGGGAGCATGGAGCCGAAGTACATGCCGACGCCGCGCAGCATCGTTTCGGGAATCTTTTCAACTCCCAGTATCCGCGCTATCTCGCGCAGGCGGTCGCGCTTTTCCGTACCGATTTTGCGCCGCGTTTTGGCCGTCTGCGCCGCAATCCATTCAACGCCCTTCTTTGAAAAGGCGAATACCAGCGCGTCGCGTATCTGTCCGAAGCGCAGCCCGCGCTGCTTATAGACCAGCTTCGTGACACGCTGATCCGTCTCAAAGAGGGTGAAGTCGCGCAGCGCCATCTCCTCAAGATATAGGCGCACGCTCTCTGGGTTTCCGAAGGTCGCGGACATTACCAATATCTCGCTCTCATCCGACGTGCGGCGAAGGCCGTCGATGTAGGCGCGTGCACGATCCGGGTCGTTGAATATAAAATGAAATTCGTCGATGATGACCTTCTGTCCGGGGAGATGCGCGTATTTCAGCGTGTATATCTCCTGCGTACAGCAGAGCACATCGGCGCCGGCGTTTTTCTTGAAATCTCCGGTTTCCAGCCCCACGTCGAAGCCCATGGATTTAAGCTCAAGATATCTTTCGTTGGAAAGCGCCTTTATCGGGGCGGTGAATATCACTCGCCCCGACGGCTGCCGCGAGGCTCCCTCATGATCCATCAGCCCCGCCCATATATACGCTACCCACGTCTTTCCGCTTCCGGTAGGAGCGGAGAGGATCGCGTTCTTACCGTCTATCTGACGGAGCGCCTTTTCCTGCCATTTATAGAGCATCTTATAATTTCATGCGCAGAACCGGCTGCATACGCTCTGACATACCTTCGGCCGGTTCCTCTCCTATTCGCTCCGCCC
Organism: Synergistaceae bacterium; assembly: GCA_030533085.1. Taxonomy (GTDB): domain Bacteria; phylum Synergistota; class Synergistia; order Synergistales; family Synergistaceae; genus JAUNJZ01. Next base: position 6,035 of record JAUNJZ010000006.1, on the reverse strand, counting down.
CCATGTGCAGATAAAATTCCTCCGCGTTGGGGTCGGATATTATATACAGTTCATCCGCACCCATCGTCTCAGCTATCTCGCAGGCGTGGAGAAAAAGCTTTCCTCCAAGTCCGCTGCCTATCTCATCCGGCAGTATCCAGAGATGGCGAAGCCAGAGCCGCCCGTCTCTCTTTTCAAGGGCGTAAAAGCCGACCTTTTCTCCCGTATCCTCATGTTCTATCAGATATGTCGGGTTGTCCTCGATAAAATCCTGTTCGATCGTGAGCAGCCCGCGGAATCTGTTCATCACGTCCACAGGGTAATCCCAGTATGCTTTTGAACTCCAGGCAATGTCTGTAAGCTCCTCAGCCTCTTCCGGCTGGGCCGAACGTATTCGAACGTCGTCGTCGTACATTTCGCCTATCGTGCTCCCTTGCAAAATTTTTTGTAATTGTACCACAAGGCGACAGTATAATGTTAAAAGCAAAACTACACAACAGAGGGAAGCGCCGATTAAACGGCGATTATATATAATTATAAATGCGCAGTCCGCCGATCATACGCCGCCGCGCCATACCGGCGCGAACGGCGCATGTAATCGTTTCTTTAAGAGGCTATCTCGCGGATGGCGCTCTTCAGCAGCTCTGGCAGAATCTCAAGCGAATAGCGCAGGTGAAGCCGCTCGTCCTTTTTGTGCGGCGCTTCCCCGCTGGGGCCGAGATTCATCACCGGAAGCCCCAGCCCCTGCATTTCGCGGAGCGGGATATCATATATCACGCCCCAGCCGGGAGTGTTGCACGAGAGCGCCGCCACATCCGCCTCCGATACAATCCCTCCGACATAGCTGAGGTCGCACAGGCCGGCAAAAAGTTCGACCTCAGCCATATCAAGGCCGCAGCTCTCCGCGCAGAGGCGCTTCACGCGGCGGGCCGCCTCAACGACGCGCATGTCGCGCTCATCCTGCGTGAAGTCTGTACGCGGCGGCAGCCACGGGGAAAGGAAGAAACAGACGATATACGGCCCCTCCGCGCCTGAGCAGTCCGCGATGAAATCCACGACCTTCAGCCCGCGCGCGCGCATGTCGCCTGGCGGGATATTTTCAATGAAATCTTTCAATTCGGCCTCAAAAGCCTCGCCGCGGCGCGCACGCGCGAGAGCCTTCAGCTCATCCAGCGTATAGACCGCCGGAGCGGGCGGAACGAACTGCGCCCCCTCGTAGCCGATCTCCGTCAGAGCGCGGCAGGACTCCGCAATCTGCCGCGAGCTTTCATCCAGCGCGGAGGCGGCGAGCCCCTTCATCTGCTCAAGCACAAGAGCGGGGCTGTTATTTGTCGTAAAGCAGTTAAAATAGGCGTAAGCCCTGTCGGGGACAGTGACGCTGTAGCTCTCGCGCAGCGCCCTCATATCGAGGCATATCCACGACGGCTGACAGACGCCGTGAAGCGGGTCGGCCAGATGCGGATTGCCTTCGGCGAGGCATACGAGACGCGAAGCGGCAAGCAGCGCCGAATAGCCGTTATAGCAATTTCCCACATGAGCGTCGCGGCCGCGGATATAGAAGCTCGGCATCAGCTTGCCCAGCGTGCCGAGAAATACCATCGGCCCCACAAGGCCGGACTTTCCAGCCTCCCCCGGCTCCGTGTTCAGCGCCGCGATAAAATCCAGCCCCTCGCGCCGCATTTCGTCAATAACCGGCAGCACGCCCCTCATGCCGGCGGAGGCGTTTTCCTCGTCGCCGACAAGAGCCATGACGAGATTCACGTCAAACATCTCCCTGTCGGCTGCAAATTCCTCTATCAGCGCCGCCTCTATCGCAGCGCCGCATTTCATATCCATCACGCCGCGCCCGTAAAGCGTATCCTCTCCCGCGCCGAATATCCGCCCCAGCGCTTCTGTATCAAAGGCATATTCCGCGATATCGCCGTAACAGCCAGTATCCACCACATCATAATGGCCTATCAGCAGTATCGTCCGCTTCGTCTCCCTCGCCGCGTCCACCCGCGCGACGAGAGAGCGCAGCCTGTGCGGAGAGCCTTCAAGCGGCGTATCGACCAGCCGCAGCCCGCGCGGATTCTCGCGGAAATACGGAAGCTCCTTCAGCCGCGCCATAAGCCATTCCCCCGGCTCGCTCTCGCGCGCGCCGCCGGTAACGCTCGGTATAGCGACAAGCTCCTTAATCATCGACAACAGTTGCTCTTTTTTCACACGCATCGCCTCCAGCTTTGACAAATAATATCACAACAGGGGCGGATTTGTTTTTTTTCTTGACATTCACGCCTTTGACTGTAAAACTTGTAACAGAAATTACGAGAGGATGTTCACGTTGGCAAAACCTTTTATCAAACCGCTGATATCGCCGGAAGAGGCCGCGGCGATGGTAAAGCCGGGAAGCTCGCTCATGGTCGGCGGCTTCAACTACGGCGGCGCACCCTATACGATAATAGACGCCCTCTGCCGCGGCGAGGCGCGCGATATAGATCTTATCTGCGTTGACACCAGCTACTTTCAGACGAAAGTCCCCGGCCCTGTCGGCGTGGCGCGCCTGGTCACGGACGGGCGGCTCCGTTCGCTCGTCGCCTCCCATATCGGCCTCAACAAAAGGACTCAGGAGCTTTACACAAAGGGCGAACTGAAAATTGAACTGATACCGATGGGGACCTTCGTGGAACGAATCCGCGCCGGCGGCGCGGGGCTTGGCGGAATATTGACGCCGACAGGCGTCGATACGGTGTACGAGGAGGGGCGCGAGACGATAGAACTTGACGGCAGGCGCTACATCATAGAAAAGCCGCTGAAAGCTGACATCGCCTTCATCCGCGCCTACAAGGCCGACGCGGCCGGAAACCTCGTCTATTACGGGACAAACAGAAACTTCAACCCGACAATGGCAACCGCGGCGGAAAAGGTCGTGGCGGAGGTGGACGAAGTGCTCCCGCTGGGGGCGATAGCGCCGGACGACGTCGTGACGCCGGGAATATTCATCGACGCTCTGGTGTTGAAGGGAGAGGGAGAATATGCTGCCAGAACTTAGCGAAGAAAGAGCGCGCGAAAGGATAGCGAAAAAAATCGCGTCGGAGCTTGAAGACGGCGCGCTCGTCAACCTCGGCATCGGAATACCGCAGCTCGTGCCGGACTACGTGCCCCAAAACATACGGCTCATATTGCAGACGGAAAACGGAGTTATAAACGCGGGGCCGACCTCCGAAAAAAAGGATCTGCGCATAATAGACGCCGGCGGCGTTCCCGTATCCGTGCTTCCCGGAGGGGCGTTCATATCCTCGGAGCTGAGCTTTGCCGTCATGCGCGGCGGCCATATCGACGTCACGATCCTGGGAGCCTTGGAAGTTGACGGCGAAGGCAGCCTTGCGAACTGGATGATTCCTCAGCAGCGCGTACCGGGCATGGGCGGCGCAATGGATATAGTCGCAGGAGCAAAGCGCGTATACGTCGCAACGCGCCATTTCGACAAAAACGGCCGCTGCAAGCTCGTGCGTAAATGCGGACTGCCGCTCACCGGGCGCGGCGTAGTCGATGTGATAGTCACAGAATACTGCGTGATAAGAAACACCTACGGCCGCATGGTAGTGACCGAAATAGCGAACGACGCAAGCCTGCAAACGCTGCTCGACAAAACGGAAATGCGGCTCGACGTAAGCGCGGAGCTTAAAAGATCGCGATTCTAAGGTACGCGGCAGGGCTGATGAATGCAAAAGCATCTGTCGCCCCTGCCGGCGGCGGCGTGTTTTTCTGCTTAGATACTATCTGATTTACGGAAAATTCTTTTTATATTTTTTATATTATTCTTCAACTGCTTTTTCAGCCTGCTTATACAAGCATTTGAATGCCTGTGATAAAATTCATCATTCGTCGCGGCCTTATAAAAAGATTCTATAAGTTCTTCTTTCCATGGGGTATACGTCAGATATTTCCAGTAAAGCATATCCGCGTTGCTCCCCCGCACAAGATTCCACGGCTTGCCCTTTGAAAAAAAGTGGAAGATCATCTTGACATTAAAGACGTCTTCATAATCTTCAACCGGTACCGTGTTATACATTTTATCAATGAATAAAATTCTTCCTATATATTCTGCATTCAAAAAGTCCTGATCCGGACATTGAGGCTTATTGCGTCTGATATATTCGGCAGCACGCACGCACAGGTTACCCTTCTCAGCATATTCATCTCTGAGTTTCTCGAGATTCATGATCAGTACGCCAGCATTTATATATCTTTCCAGCGTCAGCCCCGCACTGTTTGTTTTAATAAGCTCCCTGGGAACCGTGCTGTCAGGCTCAGAGGAGGAATTGTCCTCACGTACTCCCGCCAGAATATAATCTTGTCCGCATGTCGTCTTTGTCCATAAATCAACAATATCTAAATTTACGACAAGATCACAGTCGAGATAAATGACTGATTTTATATTATTTAAAACTTCAGGAATGCATAGCCGATATATCGTCCCTCTGCTGAATATCCCACCCATTTCATCCAAATCGACATCGTTATGCGTTTCCATGTCCGACATATCAACAAAATGGATTCCGGCAACGTCCGGCGACTGACATCCGGCGCATTCCGCAACATTCCCGTTGTAAGTCTCTTCGAGTTTTTTACGGTTTTCAACTGTCAGCGTTTCATCATGCAGTATATGAAAACATACAGGGTTGGAGGTATTCGCCAGAATAGACGCTATAACTACGCCCGCATGACGGGAATATGTACCGGCAGGGTCATAGAGTGATAGGGCAACATGTACCACGTCGTCGCCAATGGAAGGAGAAGCTGAAGTTTCCGAAATCATATTCATGGCAAAAACACTCCTTACCTCAATATTTTGTTTACTTTAGCCATATATTGTAGATATAATTTTTCCAGTACTACAAGACGCTACCGACAAAAACGGTCAAACACAGCCTTAAAGCATGCAAACAGCAGCCCCGCACAATAAACCGCGATTTTTCTCCGCGCGATAATTATACAACAAATAAATGGGAAGAGTTCTCAAGGAACTGGGCAAGGGCGACAGCATTTACTTTTTTAAGATTAAATAAGACGTCAAGCAAAACCTGCGGAGAATGGTGTTGTCTTTGTCCTTTGGCCCCCTCGCTGAGGCGGCCAGCGAGCCAAATCAGCGCCTTTCTGATTTGTGCGAGTCGGCTGGTTTCCCCATCAGGGCTGCCCGAAGTGCTGGGGGAGTGTTGCCCTTGCTTTTGGTTTTGGTTTTGCCTTATGGTTTTTAAGCTGCCTCACCGAGGAAGGTCAACACTCTTTCCGTCAGCCGCAAAGAACATGCGGCTGCCACTTCCCTTGTATAATATGCTTGTACAGGAAGAAGGAACAAACCATGAATCTTGTACAATATGAGTAGATGCTGTGGACTGGTATCACCTCCCTACCGCTTTGACGGTTTTCTTGAGAGTCCAGCCACAGCCTTCTGTTTTACCGGTGATGAGTCAGATACCGCTTGGACGGTTTATATATAACAAGGTTCCGGGAGCAGAAAGGTTGTGGCGCAGCTAACAGCAGACCTCTCTTGACAAGGATGTGTTGTCTCTTGATTTATGTCGGTATTGATGTAGCAAAGGATAAGCACGATTGCTGTATACTGGGGGAAGATGGCAGCTGCCGCAGGAAGATTTTTTCTTTCTCAAACGACAGCGCGGGGTTCGCTAAGCTTATCGCGGCGCTGGAGGATTGTTCCGGTGGGAGCTTGGAAACGACAACAGTAAAGGCAGGGCTTGAAGCAACCGGGCATTACAGCGAGAATCTCGTAGCTTTCCTGCGCAAGAAGGGCCTTGAACCTGTCGTTTGTAACCCTCTGGCAGTGAAGCGCCAGCGCTTGTCGCACTCACTGCGCAATACAAAGACAGACAAGACAGACGCTAAATGTATCGCCGCTTTGCTCATGAGTATGCACTCAAACCCTGCCCCGCAATCATACCAGATTTCGGAGCTAAAGTCTCTTACAAGACACCGTATGCAGGGCAAACGCATTAAAAATTGTTAATTGCCAAAGTAACCGCGAGTAGTATTTTCTCAAAGTCGCGTTTAGTTCA
>JAUNJZ010000055.1 GCA_030533085.1 Synergistaceae bacterium | reverse complement strand
CACGGTGGTGTGAGAGGTCGGCTGCTCAACTAATGGGTAGCCTCCTACTCGATCATGCCTCTCATTCACGCGCCGCGTAAAATTATCGATTCACAATAACATATTTGCTCATTATTATTCATTATATTTATGGTTTTTGTTCGCTATTTGCCCCTTTATAATGCTTGAAATAGATTAGGCCTGGTGCTAATATTTATTTATGCAATATAGTTGCATTTAATATTATCGTAACAGGAGGCACATCATGAACAACTCGTTATTCAAATTTGCAAAGCCGGAGAATGAACCGTCGCTCAGCTACGCGCCGGGCTGCCAGGAGAGAGAGCTGCTTCGCGAAGCTATCAGGCAGATAGAGTCTGAAGTCGCGGAGATCCCGCTTGTAATCAACGGAGAGTTCGTCTATACAGGCAACACAGGCAATGTCGTAATGCCGCACGACCACGGCCATAAGCTCGCAGTCTACCACAAGGCCGGAGCGGAGGAGATGGAGCGCGCCATCGAAGCGGCGAACGCCGCCCACAGCAGGTGGAGCAATCTCCCCTGGACGGAGCGCGCGATGATCGTGCTGAAAATCGCCGAGCTTATCGACAGAAAGTATCGCTATATACTGAACGCCGCCACGATGATGGGGCAGAGCAAGAGCGTATGGCAGGCGGAGATCGAGGCGGCAAGCGAAACTATCGACTATTTCCGCTTCGGCGTCCACTGCATGAACGAGCTTTACAGCGACCAGCCCGCCTCTGAGGAGGGAGTCGTCAACCGTCTGGAATACCGTCCGCTGGAGGGCTTCGTCTACGCGATATCACCCTTCAACTTCACCGCTCTCGCGGCAAATCTGCCGATGGCTCCCGTCATGATGGGAAACACGGTGGTCTGGAAGCCGGCGACGACCTCCCTGCTTTCAAGCTGGTATCTGATGAAGATATTCATGGAGGCCGGCGTTCCCGCGGGCGTGCTGAACTTTATGCCGGGCCCAGGCTCCGTCGGCAGCAAGGTCGTGCTGAAAAGCAAGGATCTGGCCGGTATCCATTTCACAGGCTCGACGCAGGTATTCAACGGACTTTGGAAGAGCGTCGCGGAAAATCTTTCTATCTATCGCTCCTATCCGCGCCTTGTAGGCGAGACCGGCGGCAAGGATTTCATGTTCGTCCATTCATCGGCCGATATCAAGGCGGCCGCGGCGGCGATAATCAGAGGCTCTTTCGAGTATCAGGGTCAGAAATGCTCCGCCACCTCGCGCGCCTATATCCCCGCCAGCCGCTGGGAGGAGCTGAAAGCGGAATTTACCGCAATGATGTCCGAGCTGCGCACCGGCGACCCGCGCGACTTCCGCAACTTTGTAAACGCGGTCATAGACGAAGCCTCTTTCGATAACTGCATGGAGTATATCGAATACGCGAAAAACGCCCCCGACGCGGAGATCCTCTTCGGCGGAACGGGAGACAAGAGCGTCGGCTATTTCGTCCAGCCGACGATCATAAAGACGACGAATCCGCACTTCCGTTCGATGGAGGAGGAGATTTTCGGCCCCATCCTCACACTGTACGTTTACGACGACGACAAGTACGCCGATACGCTGCAGCTGTGCAATGACACGTCGCCATACGCGCTGACCGGAGCTGTATTCGCCACGAACCGCGACGCGATAAATCTGGCCGAAGGCGTTCTGAAATACGCGGCGGGCAACTTCTATATCAACGACAAGACGACTGCGGCAAGCATCGGGCTTCAGCCCTTCGGCGGCGCGCGCGCATCCGGCACGAACGACAAGGCCGGCAGCAAGCTTAATCTTATTCGCTGGTGCTCGCCGAGGACTATAAAAGAAAATCTGCTGCCTCCGCATGATTTCAAGTATCCCTATATGCTTGAGGACTAAAGGAAGACTTTGAGATTTTTCTCACTTTTTCCCGTCAGGGTACTTGAAATCAGAAATAGATAGTGGTAATATATATCTCGCAACAAAGTTGCATTTAAACCGTTTCCGCATAGAGCGAAATCAGCGGTTCAATAATAAGCTTATCCCGCTCTCCCAACTGGATAACGCCGCACTTGAGCAATGCGGCGAAGAGAAAAGGCCGGCGCGCCCACGCCGGTCCTTTTTATTTTTACGCGAAAATTCCCGACAGACAGACACAGAACAATTGTATCGGCCCGCCTGTGTCATCGGGAGTTCCATTTATTTTTTGCTGTTGGCTCTCTTCTCCAGATACGCCGCGAGGCTCTCATTCGTTACCCTGCCCCGTGTTGACATAGTCAGAACGCCGTGCTGCACGGCGCAGAAAATCGCCTGCCTGGAGACGCCGGCAGCGCGCGCCGCGTCGGAGTAAGTTACAGACCGTTTGTGCTCGGCATACAGCTCTTCCGCCCATGCACGCGGCACGACGAGCTTTCTGCCGGTTTTTACAGCGCCCGGAATTTTGCCCAGCGCCGCGAGCCGGTGCAGATGCGCTTCGCTATAGCCGGAGAGTTCGGCGGCCAGCTCCGTAGAGATATAATCTTCCGCCGCATCTCTGATTTCGTCTGTCATCGTCATTTCCTCCAGTTGTTTGTTTATCATTTTTTATGATACGCGAAAGAGAATATCTGTCAACTGTTAATTTATAAAAAATTCAGGCAACGCGACGCTTCGCAAGCCCGCCCTTAGCCACCTATGGCGTGAGCTGCTTACAGATAAAGCTGATGAAGACAATATCACAGATGAAAGGAGTATGTGACATTTTCTCTGGCAAAATTTTTATATCTGTTGACAGCCTCGGCTTTTTCAAATATAATACTTGAAAATTCTGGATGAACATATGATTTCACATGCTTTTTTGTAAGTCATTTGCCCGTTGAATGAATTGCAGGAAGGCATGTGAAATTTTTTAGCCGGAAAATAATATGTTGGAGGTACAGATTTTGCCTAACGGTACAGTGAAATGGTTCAACGCGGAAAAGGGCTTTGGTTTTATCGCAAATGACGACGGCGGCGAGGATATCTTTGTGCATTTCTCATCCATCGTGTCAGAGGGTTTTAAGACTCTTTCAGAGGGACAGAAGGTCACTTTTGAAGTAGAGCCCGATCCCAAGAACGGCAAGAGGCTGCGCGCGGCTGACGTCCGCTCAGCTTAACTTTAAGCGAACCCAGACAACGCCCTCCCGGCAGCGGGAGGGCGTTTTTTTGCCTTTTCAGGGGGAGCGGCGTCAGAGCCCCTTTCTTATGCCGGCGGCGTACTTTTTCCAGATGCCTGTTCTGTAGTAGGCGCTGTCGAGCAGGAACATCAGCGCCCAGCTTGATACGTAAAGATACCAAATGCCCGACGGCGTGGGCCAGATTTTAAGAAACTGATCTATGGCCAGTATCCGGTAGGCGAATTGTGTGAAGATAGAGACGATAAGCGGGAAAACAGTATCGCCGACGCCACGGAAGAAGCTTTGCCACGCTACGGCCAGACTGTAGAAGATGTAGGTCGGGGCGATAATGTCCATGCAGCGCCGCGCTTCAAAGAGCGCCGCTTCATTGGATGAGAAGAGGGAAAGTATCGGGTCGGAGAAGAGAGCCAGCACGAGCCAGAAGAGCAGGGAAAGGGCTGCTGCCATTATGAAGCCGTTTTTAAGTCCCTGCGTGACGCGCTCCTCCTTGCCCGCCCCCGTGTTCTGTCCGACGAATGTCGTGACGGCCGTGCCGATGCTGCCGAGCGGTATCAGCATGAAGCTTTCTATTTTTGATTCTATCCCGCGCCCGGCCATTACCGCGATGCCGAAGTGGTTTATCTCCCTTTGCAGCACCATCATTGAAATTACCATCAGAGAGTTTTGCAGGCCGGTCGGGAGGCCAAGTCTGACGATGAGCAGCAGCATCTTCCAGCTGAACTGAAAGCCGCGCAGCCGCAGGGATATGAGACTGTCGCTGCGGTTAAGATATATGATGCAGCCCGCCAGCGAAAGGCTTTGCGCTATCACGGTGGCCAGCGCAAGCCCCTCTATCCCCATGCCCAGCAGGGGGACGAAGATCAGGTCGAGCGCGATATTCAGGAGCGAGGCGGCTCCCAGCAGCGCAAGAGGTGTGCGCGAGTTGCCGACGGCGTTCAGCAGCGCCGCTATGATGGTGTAGCCGAGCGACGGTATCGACCCCGCGAATATTATTCTCAGGTAGGCGGCTGAGTCCTCCATCAGCTCCGCCGGCGTGGACATCAGCTCAAGCAGCCGGCCGGCAAGGGCGACCCCCGCGACGGTGCATATCAGCCCGCCCGCCGTCAGCAGTACGACGCTTGTATCTACCGCGCAGCTTACCCGTTTCACATCGCCAGAGCCGTACATCTGCGAGATAATGATCGACGCGCCGTGGCCAAGTCCGAGAAACAGAATCGTTACGAGGAAGATTATATAAAAGCAGTTGGATATCGCGGCAAGCGCGTCGCTGCCGATGAAGCGCCCCGCGATAACCGCGTCGGCCATGCTGTACATCTGTTGGAGGAGGCCGCCGGCGGTTATCGGTATGGCGAAGGTCAGCATCTTGCGGAACGGATTTCCCTCTGTCATATTTATCTCTTTCTTCGCCATTTCCCATTACCTGATTTCCGTAAAGATAGCGCCAGCTCCGTTTCCTGCGGCGCAGGATAAATATTAATATATGCCGCCCAAAGCCGCAAGTTCGCTGCGAAAAGCTCTGAACTTCGCCTCTCGGCTCGCATCTTGACAATCCGGTTTTTTTTGATATAACTATACCCATAGGGGTATAAGTATCATGAAAGGGGTTATGGTAATGGAAGAGCTTCATAAAACAGGACATGAAGAAGGTCATTCTCACGAGCACGAACACGAACATGAGCATGAGCATGGGGGATGTCATTGCTGCGGCTGCGGACATGGACATTCGCATGGAGAGGGGGACGTTAAAGGAACGCTGATACAGCTATGCGCGTCGCTTGCTCTCGCGTTGGCAGTCGGCTTCGCTCCGCTGCCGCAATATGCGCGGCTCGCGGGCTTCGCGGCGGCTTATCTGCTTGCCGGCTGGCGGGTGCTTCTCGCGTCTGTGCGGAATATATCGCACGGCGAGCTTTTTGACGAGAATTTCCTGATGAGTATCGCTTCGCTGGGGGCTTTTGCCATTGGGGAGACGGCGGAGGCTGTGGCGGTTATGATTTTCTACGGTATAGGGGAGATGCTTCAGGATTCCGCTGTGGCGAAGTCAAAGCGCAATATTGAAAGCCTCATGGATCTTCGCAGCGACCGCGCGAATGTGCTGCGCGGCGGCAGGATTGTCGCGACGGCTCCCGAAGATGTCCGGGTGGGCGAGGTCATAGCCGTTCGCCCCGGCGAGAAGATACCGCTTGACGGCGTCGTGCTCTCCGGCGTATCTTTCCTTGACACGCGCGCGCTGACCGGAGAATCAGTACCGCGCCGCGCCGCGCAGAACGACGAAGTTCTCTCCGGCTCAGTCAGCACGGACGGAGCGCTTGAAATTCGCGTGACGAAGCCCTTTTCTGAATCCACCGTCGCGAAGATTCTGGAGCTGGTGCGCGGCGCGGCGAGCAAAAAGTCCGTTACGGAGAAGTTCATCACAAAGTTTGCGCGCTGGTACACGCCCTCCGTCGTCGCTCTCGCGGTAATGGTGGCGCTTCTGCCGCCGCTTGCCGGTTACGGAAGTTTTTCCTCCTGGTTCTATAAGGCGCTTTCCTTTCTGATTATTTCCTGTCCCTGCGCCCTTGTCCTTTCGATCCCGCTCAGCTTCTTCGGCGGCATCGGCGGCGCGGCCAGAAACGGCATTCTCATAAAGGGAAGCTCCTATCTGGAAGCTATGAGCAAAATCGGCATAGTCGCCTTTGATAAGACCGGCACGCTGACGCGCGGCATTTTCAAGGTCGCTGAGCTGTTGCCGGCGGAGGGGGTCGCAAAGGAGGAGCTGCTGCGCCGCGCGGCGATCGCCGAGGCGCGGTCAAATCACCCTATCGCGAAATCCATAATGGCGGCCTTCGGAGGCGAGCCGCAGGAGAAGGCCGAAACGCGCGAAATAGCGGGCAAAGGGGTCGAGGCCCGCACAAAAGATGGTGTGATCCATGCAGGGAACGCCAGACTCATGAAAAGCATAGGGGTCGACGGGTTGAAGGAATACGCCAAATCAGCGGTACATGTCGCCTTTAACGGAAAATATCTCGGAACGCTGCTTATCGCCGACGAGCTCAAGCCCGGCATACGCGCGGCGATGAACGAGCTTCGCGCCGCGGGGGCGTCGCGTCTGGTGATGCTGACCGGCGACAACGCGGCAATCGCGGCGGAAACGGCGGCGGAGGCAGGGATAGACGAATTTCGCGCGGAGCTGCTGCCGCATGATAAGATGGCGGAGCTGGAGCTGCTGATGGCCGGCGAGGAAAAGAAGGCCGCTTTCGTAGGAGACGGCATCAACGACGCGCCTGTGCTGACACGCGCCGATATCGGCATCGCGATGGGGGGCATCGGCTCGGACGCGGCGATAGAGGCGGCGGATGTCGTAATCATGACCGATGAAATTGAGAAGGTCGCGGCGGCAATCAGGATAGCGGTTAAAACGAAGCGGATTGTCTGGGAAAATATCGTCATGGCCCTGGGCTTCAAAATCGCGGTGATGCTACTGGCAATCTTCGCCGACGCCTCGGTATGGCTGGCGATATTCGCCGACGTAGGGGTGGCCCTCCTCGCCGTGGCAAACGCGCTGCGCGCGCTGAAAGCGCCGTCGGCGCGGACGGAGGGCGAGGGAAGGCGCAGCAGAGGGATCGAAGCCTGCCCCACGGCATAGGGCGGCAATAAGATACAAAGGGCGGCGGAAGCAATCCGTCGCCTTATTTTATCGGGTTCAGCTGATTTCGATGTGGCACATTTTCATCGTTTCCAGCGCCGCTCTGTGGCTTTCCGGCGTTACTCCGGCGCAGCGGCGGGAGTCTACTTTGAAGTCGGCTTCGGGGAAGTGCGCCTTGAGCAGCAGCGCGTTGCTGACGACGCAGATGTCGGTGCAAAGCCCCATGATGTGAAAGACGATATCCTTGTCGGCGACGGGAGCGCCATTTTCTTTTTCATAAGCGGCTATCCTCGCGCGGACGACGCCTGGGAGCTCTACGCTGCCGAAGGCAGGCTTTTCAACGACGGCCGTAGCTTCGCGGGAGGCGTATCCGCAAAGCTCGGGAATTATCTCCGCCCCAGGCGTTCCCCTGAGGCAGTGCGGCACGGGGAGATGACGCCCCTCGTTCGTATCAGGGTAATTTTCTTCGTGAATGTCTTTTGTGAAGATGAGCCGCTTCGCACCGCCGGAGGAGACAAAGCCTTCGACCGCGGCCGCGACTTCCGGCACTATCGCGCGCGCCATTTCGCTGCCCAGGCTGCCGCTCACAAAATCATTCTGCATATCGACCACAATCATAAATTCGACTTTTCCGTCCATTCGTAACCTTCCTTTCGCGCCGGCGGCCGTTTGCTAACTGCGCCGAGCCTGCGGTATCCCGCTCTCGCACGGGACGTTTACCTGACACTTGCCGCAGCCGAAGCGGACCCGGTCGTGCGGGCCGTGCGGCGGCCGCGTCGAAGCCTTGACGAAGGCGGCGCAGAGAGCATGGTCTTTGCCGAAGGCGACGCCCTTCGATCTGTCTATCGCACCGGCGGGGCAGAGCCGCTGGCATACGCCGCACATCGTGCAATAATCGTATGGGGCTGAATATTTCCGCTCCGTTACAGGCAGTACGGCGTCGGTGATGATGCTGCCAAAGCGCCCGGCAATCCCCTTCGCGGTGATCAGCCCCTTTGAGAGTCCGAAGGCGCCGAGGCCGCAGATGTGGGCGACATGGCGTTCCGACCAGTTGGAGGCATATGGTGCGAGCATTCGGAAGCGGCTGTCGGCAGTAGGAAATACCGCCGAAAATCCCTCTTTTTCAAAAATGGCGCAGAGAGATTCGCCAAGCGCGGCGATCGCCATCTGCCCCTCGATGCGCGCGTGCAGCCACTCGTCGGAGGGTACTCCTGGGTCGACGCGGTTTGCGCTCCTCACCGCCTCCGTAAAAGGAAGAAAGAATGAGAGTACGGAGCGGGCGCCAGGAAGCCAGTCTCCGGGAAGCATCGCTTCGGGATGCAGCACATCGGGGCGGCGCAGCTCCGCAAAGAGCGGATCATCCGCCGCTGCCGCGCCGAACAGCGCTTCGTCATATATCCGCAGCCCCGCCAGCTCGGGACGCAGCGCCTCCTCCGCCGCGACATGGTTAGCGGGGGCCGCCGTAAATTCGCGCGCCGCGCCTGTCAGAATATCAATCAGCATGTTTATTCGTTCCCCTCTCAGATAAAACAAAATCGTCGCCTCTGGTCCGGCGGCATATTCACAGCACAATAATTATAATTCATCTTCCCGCTAATTTCGGATAAAGACAGGCCGTTTCCGCGCTCGAAGCGGCGGCCGTCCATAACGGCGAGATTCACGCGAAAAACAGCGTCGCTAATATGACCTTCAGCCCCGCGAAGCTCGTCGCCCTCGTCTCGCACACAAAAGGCAGCCCGAAGCGGAAAAAACCTCGGGCGGCCTTGTTTTTTTACTCTTTGTTTATTGCCTTACTTTTTTCTTCTCCGCAGCGCAAACGGCAGCAGCGCGAGCAACGCCGTTGCCCCTATGCCGGCGGCGCAGCCGCCGGAGGAGCCGCCTGACGGCGTTGGGGTCGGAGTCGGCGTCGGCTCGCCGTTTACCGTTACGGCGCAGGTTGCCGTTTTGCCGCCGTCGACGGTCGTTACCGTTATCGTCGCCGTGCCGGCCGCTGCCGCCCTTACGCGGCCGTTCGCGTCCACCGTTGCGACGGCGGTATTGTCGCTTGACCAGCTTACCGCTTTATTTGTCGCGTCAGCGGGCAGCACCGTCGCGGTGAGGCTGTGCGTGCCGCCTGTCTCCAGGGTAAGGCTGCTCTCGGATAGAGCTACCGACTCAACAGGCACGAATGGCACGCCTACCGCTATGACGTGCGTCGCGCTTTTGCGGTCTGCCGTAGCCGTTATCGTCGCCGTGCCGACGTTGGCGGCTGTGGCTGTAACGCTGTCGCCGCTTGTCGCGGAGAGCGTTACAGCGTCGCCGCTGACGCTCCATGTCACTGTCGGGAATGTCGCGTTGTCCGGTGAGACTATCGCTGTGAGGTCTGCTGTCCGGCCGATTTCGAGTTCTGTTTTGTCGCAGCTTACCGTTACGGAGTCAACCGCGACGCCGTTGACCGTTACCGCGCAGCTCAGGTCGGCTGAGAGCGGCGTTGTTATGGGGGCGAGGTTGGTGGCGGCGAAGTTTGTCGCGTATATAACGGCGCTGACTGTCAGCGGCGCTCTGCCTGTCGCGATCCCTGTCAGTCTGCCGGGCCATGCCGCGGCGTCGAGGCTGGCAATGGCGCAGTCGGAGGAGTTGACTCTGAAATAGCTGTCCATGCCCGCCGCGGCCATCGAGCTGCCGGGATAGCAGACAAATACCGGCGAGAGCGCGCCATTGCTGCTTATCGTCAGGTCGCGGCTTGATATGAGAACTGTCGTGACGATATTATTTGTTGAGTCGAACGAGACTGCGCTGCTGCTGCCGCCGTCCGAGCCGACACCGGCGCTTGCGGTGTTATTGAGCCAGCCGCAGTTCGTTATCGTGCCGTAGCTCCGCCCCGCGACGCCGCCCGGGTAGTTATCGGAGCCACCGGAAGCTCTGACAACGCCGGCGCTCGCGCAGTTCGTTATCGTGCCGCTGTTCGCCCCCGCGACGCCGCCCGCGATGTTCTGGCCGCCACCGGAAGCTATGACAGCGCCGTTGTTCGCGCAGTTCGTTATCGCGCCGTAGAAGTTCGCCCCCGCGACGCCGCCCGCGATGTTGTTGCTGGAGCCGGAGGCCGTGACAGCGCCGACGTTCAGGCAATTCGTTATCCTGCCCCTGCCGTTATTCCCCGCAACGCCGCCCGCGCAGCTTTCGCCGGAGCTGGAATCCGTGACAGCGCCGACGTTCAGGCAGTTCGTTATCGTGCCCCCGCCGTTATTCCCCGCAACGCCGCCTACGGAGTTGTAGCCGCCGGAGGCCGTGACAGCGCCGACGTTCAGGCAGTTCGTTATCCTGCCTCCGTCGTTATTCCCCGCGACGCCGCCCGCGTATAACGTCCAGTCTTCGCCGCCGACGTTTATATCGCCGCTGACTGTGAGATTGCGCACGTCGCCGCTCGCGGCTATCTGGCCGAAAAGGCCGGCGTAGTAGCTGTATGGAGCGAGGTCATTTGAGGTTATTGTGTAGCCGCTGACTGTGTGGCCGCCGCCGTCGAATTTGCCGGCGTACTGAAGGTCGCCGTTGGCGATGGGCCTCCAGTTCGCGCCGCCGAGGTCTATATCTGCGGTGAGCTTCGCGCTGATGTCGTTGCTGCCGGCGTTGACGGCCTCGCGAAAATCAATGAGGTCTTGGCTTGTGGCAAGCTCGTAAACGCCCTCCGCGTTCTGGGTCAGCGCCCGCGCCGGCGCGGCGAAGGCAAATAGCGAAATGAGCAGTAAGAGCGATAATAAGGTGAAATAAACCTTATTACAGCTTATAGGGGGGGGGCGTACCTTTGTTCAGCGAATTGTCATAGCTCTCCGTTTTCTCTTCCAGCATTTTTATCCGGCTCCTTAAAGCTTTGAATTTGAGCGGTCTCGCGGCGCGGCGGACAGAAAAAAGACCCTCCGAGCGTATAGAGCCGTCCATGAATGTACGATATAAGCTTTTCGCGGTACTGTCAAGCGGCGGATTTTGTTTTTTCCGCGGGGAGCGGCGCGGGGCTCTCTCTTCCCTTTCAGCGTAAAAGGCCGCCGTCAGAGCGAAAAGGCGGATGACGGGCGGTTCGCTATCGGTCGATTTGTTTTTCACGAAATAACGACTTCCGCGAGGAGGCGGCGCTTTTGGATAACGGGGCCGTCCGCCGGCTCCCGCGGGGCCGTCAGGCAAAAGCCGGCGGCCCCTTCGCGCTTTGCCGCCTCTATATCGTTTTGAGATATTTTTCCTGATATTCGACTACGGGAACAGGCCGGCTGATGCAGTAGCCCTGTAATCCGTCGCAGCCTATTTCTAGCAGCGCGTTCAGCTGCTGTTCTGTCTCCACGCCTTCGGCTATCACGCTGATTTTTTTCTTTTTGCAGATGTCCGTTATGGATTTCAGCACCGCGAAGGCCGTGGGATTGTTTGGCAGCGCCTTTACCAGCCCGCGGTCTATTTTCAGCACGTCGAAGGCGAGCGTGGCGAAGAGCGAAAGGTTGGAATAGCGCGCGCCGAAATCGTCTATAGAGATGTTGAAGCCGGCCTCTCTGACCTTCTCGACCACGAAGAAGAAGCTTTCATCCTCATCAAAGTTCGCGTTTTCCGTGATCTCTATCTCGATAAGCTCTTTCGGAACATTCCACTGGCTCCAAATCTCCAGAAGCCTGTTGACAAAGCTCTCGCCGGATACGGTATCGCGCGAGAAGTTGACGGAGACGGGCAGCGCCTCGACCCCATCGTCAAGCCACTGACGAAGCTGCCGGCAGACTGCGCCGAAGACCCAGAAGTCGAGCATCCAGACGAGGCCGTTCGCCTCCAGCAGCGGAATAAACTGTCCCGGCGCGATGAGCGTGCCGTCCGACGAGAGAAAACGCGCCAGCGCCTCGGCTCCGAGCGGGCGGTGGTCTGTCATTGAGACCTTGGGCTGGTAGTGGACAAGGAAATTTCCAGCTTCAAGCAGCTGCTGCAGGTAGAGCGGATCTCCAAGGTTGATCAGCTCGTCGCTGCAAACGCGGTAACGCTTCGGGATACTTTTGCCGCGGTAATATTTCTTTTTATCGGAGTACATCTCTTCGTCGGCTTCGGTAAGCAGCTGCTTGACGTCGTAATCGGAGGAACCCCAGCGCCAGCCCAGCGAGAAGCTGAGAGAAAAGGCCTCTTTCTCTGAAATCATATTTTTAAGCGCGCCGGCTCTGAGACAGAACTTTTCCTTCTCAGAGTCCGCGGAAAGGACGACAAATTCATCGCCGCCGATACGGTAGGCGCGGTCTTCCGCTTCCTTGAAAACGGAGAGTATGGCATTCGCCGTGTTGATGATCATTGTATCGCCGGCCGCGTGACCGTGCTGGTCGTTGCAGCGCTTAAGGCCGTTCACGTCCACATAGACCACGCCAAGGGATTTAAAGCCGATGCGCGACAGCTCTTTCACGTCTCTGATAAAGGCGTTGCGGTTGCGCAGCCCCGTCAGCATATCTTTGAAGCTCATCTCTTCCAGCTGCCGCTGATAGTCGCGGCGCTGCATACTGCCGGCGATGAAGTTCGCGAGGGTTATGAGCAGCGGGGATATGTGCTGAATGCGCTCCGCCGGAGGATTGTCCACGCCGAGATAGCCGGCGAGCTTTCCGTTTATCAGGAGCGGCGCGGCGACAAGGCTGTGTACGTCCTGCATCCGAAGGACGTCGTATTCCTCGTCGGTATCCGGCGACAGATCCCTTTCCAGGTCATATATGATCCGGCAAAGACCGGAGTCAAAGAATTTGCGCCAGGAGGCTATCAGCTCCATCGGCAGCCTTTGCAGCTTGTCGATTTGCGAGAGAACGTCGGGGGCGCACCATTCAAAGGTATTGTCCATCAGTCCGTCCCGAATCTCAAATATGTAAGCGCGCTCGGCGCGCAGAAAAACAGCGATATTTTCCAGCACCTTGTCGATCGCCCTGTCGAAGTTCTCTTCGCTGTTAAGCCTTTTGATGCAGTTCAGCACCATAACTTCCGCGTCCAGAGCGTTTTTCAGCATTTCGCGCTGGTTTTCCTTCTCCGTCATGTCGAAGGCGATTTCAAAGCGCGCCTCGCGCCCCTCCCAGTAGATGAACTTATCTTTCAGAAAGTAATGCCGCCCAAGCTTCTGGTTGTATATTTCCCAGGAGTAGAATCTGTCATGCGCGAGCCTGTCGTTGGTACAGAAAGGGCATGGGGCGCTCAGCCCTTGCAGCGCCTCGTAACATTTATGTCCTCTCGGATCTCCGGTTATGCCGAAGAGGGCCTTTGCCGATTCGTTGATGAAATATAATTCGTATGTGAGCGGGTCGGAGACGTAAACAAGTTCAGACAGCTCGTTGAACAGCTCGGCAATGCTGAAATTGGATTCACTCATTTTCATTTACGCCGATGATAAATAATTTGCCAAGAGTCATTCCGTAAGCTCCCCTTTTCTGTAAGGCCGACTGCCGTAATCATAAAACCGATATCCGCGCCGCCGAAATGAAAGCGGACAAAACAGATATTTCAGAGATTATAGCATAACTAATATGAACGTACAAAAATCCGCGAAGGACAGGGAGCGGCTGACGGCGTGGCCGTCGCAGTGTATAGGGACGCGCGTGGCATTTCGCGGCAGTAAGCGGAGCGACAGAAAAAAGAAGCCGCCTTCGCGTCGGGGAGGGCGGCTTGCTTTTATTATTGCGCGGCTTCGAGGCGCACATTCTTTCCCATCAGCGTAATCTGCTCCGCCCCGGATATGAAACGCCCCAGCGGCACAAGTCCGCGCGACGCGCCGTGCTCTTTGTAAAATATGGCGATATTGCCCCACGGCGCGTAGACCGTCATCTCTCCGGCCTTAGGCGCGTAGCTTTCCGGCATTCCAGCCGTGGATAGCTTCTCCGGCGTGTATGCGATCTTCTCTTCGCCCGCGAAATCCTCAAAATCGAGCGTCAGCGGAAGCATCTTTTCAAGACTCTCAGCCGTAGCGTTGTCATAAAGCTCGACCAGCGCCTCTCTTCCGTCAAAGCTCAGCCTTATCCTCCGCGGCGCGGCCTCCGCCGCTGAAATGGCGGCGAAAAGGGCGGTCATACATACCAGCGCCAATATAGCTTTCATTCCCTTCCCCTCCTTTCTGAAATTTTTTCCTTGCATATACTTTAACTGTTGGAGCCAGCTTTAAGTCAAGCGAAAATCAGGATTCGGGGAAAAGCTGCAAAATGGCGATATTTCAGCTAAAGACGTAAAGCGGGGCTGATATAATAAGATGAGCGGGGCAAAGGCGCGACGGAGGTGCGACGGATGGAGATCAGAATATTACGCTATTTTCTGACCGTGGTCAGGGAGGAAAACATCACACGCGCGGCGGAGCTGCTGCACATCACTCAGCCGACGCTCTCCCGCCAGCTGGCTCAGCTCGAAGACGAGGTCGGCGTCAGGCTCTTTCGCCGCGGCGCGCACGGGATAACGCTGACGAACGAAGGGCTGCTGCTGCGCCGGCGCGCGGAAGAGATAGTAGACCTCATTGACAAGACGGAGCGGGAGCTGCTTGAGCAGGACGAGCTGATCGACGGCACAGTGACCATCGGAGCCGGCGAGCTCGCGTCGGTGCATACGCTGGCGGAGCTTATCAGCTCGGCAAGCGCCAGATATCCGCTGATGCGCTTCGAGCTTTTTACCGCCAGCGCCGACATCACGAAGGAGCGTATGGACAGGGGGCTTACGGACATCGGTCTGTTGCTGGAGCCGATAGACATCGAAAAGTATGAATTTATCCGTATGGATGTGAAAGAGCGCTGGGCGGCGCTTCTGAACGCCGACGACCCGCTTGCGCGCGGGGAATATGTGCGGCGCGAAGAGCTTATGGAGGAGCGCGTGATACTGCCGGTAAGGGGAAATGTGCAGAACGAGCTGCTAAACTGGTTCGGCCCAGAGTTCGACCGGAATAATATCATCATGACAAGCAGCATGAGCACCAACGCTTCGATAATGGTGCGCAAGGGGCTTGGCCGCGCCGTAATCATCGAGGGTGCGCGCCCATATCTGGACAGCGCCAGCCTTGTCTGCCGGCCGCTCTTTCCGGAACTGTACGCGACCTCCGTTCTGGCCTGGAAACGCGGCCAGCCCTTCAGCCTGGCGACCGGCAGGTTTATCGAACATTTTAAGAAGATCCTGACAAAGCAGTGATAAAAGGAGGCGCGTGCGCCTCCTTTTGTCGTTTTTGTTCCTGTGCCTTACCTGCCGCCTTTAGCCGCGACCGCCTGTAAATCCGCTTCGCTCCAGCCCCCGCGGAATACCGCCCCCTCTATCAGCTTCGCGGACGAGGCGACGCTCCCCCGCAAAGCCTTCACTGTATTGCCAAAGCCGCTTCCGCCTGATGTAGCGAAGAGCACAACCGTTTTCCCCGAGAAGTCGTAACCTTCCAGAAATGTGTTGATGATGGTCGGAGCCACATACCACCAGATAGGGAAGCCTATATATACGACGTCGTAATCTTCCATGCCGCTTGCCTTTGAGGCGATGGCCGGGCGGGAGGCCGGATTCTTCATCTCCACGGAGCTGCGGCTTTTCGCATTCATCCAATCCAGGTCGGCCTCCTTGTACGGAAGCTCCGGCACGATCTCGAACAGATCCGCCTCCGCGGCTTTCGCCAGTTCGGCGGCCGCCCGCGCGGTCACGCCGCCAGCTGAGAAGTAAGCGACTAATTTCTTTTTCTCACTCATGATATTTAACCCCCTGATGTTTTGAATGTCGATTTGTCACGCTGTATAAAAATCCTTCTTCAATTTTAGGGTAAAGGCGAATGATCGGCAATTCCAATTTACGATGAAGCGGATAAGTACAACTTATCGTTCGCCCTTCGCGAAAGGGCTCAAAGCGGCAGACTATGCCCTTTTCCTGCCGCGTCGGAGCTGATTCAATGCCTTTTGGGCATGACATATTAGTAAAACATAAGCATTAGACATATCGCCGCCGGAAAATTATAGTATAGGCGCGGTCGGCGATGAGAGAAGATTTTTCCGATGAACGCTTACAGGAATTTTTATTGCGAACGGAGGGCGGAAATGACTATAGACGAAATCTGCCGGTCTTTTCATATAAGCAGAGAGAAGCTTTTAAGCTACGAAAAAAGCGGCCTGCTGAAAGGCGCGCAGAACGAGGCGGGGCTCCCTGACTATCAGGAGCGCGAGCTGCGGCGGCTCGGACTGATTCATTCTCTGCTCAGAGCCGGAATCGGAGCGGAAGTTCTGGAACGAAATCCCGTACTGCTTGACGAAAACGGCGACGGCGGCGAGCGCGTCAGAATCCTGAAACGACAGCGCGGCCATCTGCTGGAGGATATCCACGAGAAGCAGCAGTCGCTGGACTGTCTGGACTACATCATCAGAGAGATCAAAGAGTCGGGGCGAGGCGGCTCCGACGGAAAAATAAAACAAAAAGGCGAAGGGGCGGAGGAAAAATGACGATAGGCGAAGCGGCGGAAAGGACAGGACTCACGGCGGACACACTGAGATATTACGAGCGGATCGGGCTTATTCCTCCCGTTCCGCGGACGGACAGCGGACTCCGCGTATACAGCGACGAAATGATAGCGTGGATAATGTTCATTCAGAGATTCAAAGAGCTTGGCATGTCGCTCGACGCGATACTGAACTACGTAAAGCTTGCAATGCACGGCAGAGACACGCGGCAGGCGCGCAAGGTCATATTGCTGGAGACGCGCCGGAATCTGATGGACAAAATCGACCGGCTTTACAGCTGCCTTAAAGAGGCGGATTATCAGCTTGAGCACTACGACAGCCGCCTGCTGCCGGAAACGGAAAGCGCCGTAGAACGCTGGCGGAGCTGGGAGAGCGCGGCGGAGCGGAGCTACGCACTCTGAAAAAACACAAAAAAAAAAACGAAGGGCAAAGAGGCGGCGGCATTTTTCATATTTGCCGCCGCCTTGTACTGCTCGTGCGCCCGGCATGGTCAACAACTAGGTGGTGAAAGTCCACTACGCGCTC
>JAUNJZ010000054.1 GCA_030533085.1 Synergistaceae bacterium | reverse complement strand
TAACCTTTTTGAGATTATATCATACTTTTTTCTCTTTGTGTCAACGGGAAGCGCGCTGTCAGCGCACCGGTATTTACTTTGGCAATTGACGGTGAAAAAATAGAGCCTGCCGTCAGGCAGAGCCCCGATGTACATTTTCTTTCAGCCATATTTGGCCTGAGCCGGCTTGAGGTTCCGCTGTACAACCCCTCCCGAAAGCTCCGTAGGAGAATGCCTGCCGGCGCACCCTCTTACTTCAACACTTTGACGGACACTCATGTTGTCTGTCGTTAAAGTTATTATCGCCGTTTATTAAAAAGCTGTCAATAAGCGCCATTTCCGTCGCTCTGCCCGCCGCTGCTTTGCGCCTGTCCGTTTTTTTAATAGCGGCCGGTCTCTTTCAGATATTTTTCCATTTTTACGAGGCGGCTTTCGTTGCCGGGGCGGTTTCTTTTGCTGATTAGGACGAGTATTTTTTCCATGTTGGCGAGGAAGCTGACGTAGGAGTCGAAGAAGCCCATGTTTCCGGCGGAGCTGATTATGACTTGCGCCGCGTTTTTTGCTATTGGGGCGGCGTAGCTGTCTGTCATCGCAATGACGGGGCAGCCGGCGTCGCCCGCCATTGCGGCCGCGAAGGCGGCGTCGCTGGAGTAGCGCGCGAAGGATATGGCTATCATCGCGTCTTCCGGCGTCATGTCTATCAGCGTGTCGATGAGCGGGCGGCCGTCTCCGACGACGATAACGTCCGGCCGCACGCAGGTGAGCATGACGCCGACGGTGGCGGCAAAGCCGGCGCAGGTGCGGAAGCCGACGACATATACGCGGCGGGCGCGGCTTATGAGGTCGGCCGCTTCGATTATTTTTCTGCCGTTTTCTTCGTTTGTGTCTTCGCAGATGTTTTTCAGTACGTTGTTTGTATATATGCTGATGATTTCGCCGTCCGGCAGATTTTCATACTCTTTTATTTTTTCGTGAGGGACGGGGGCCGCCTCGAATGGCTGAGCCTGCGCCGCCTCTTCCTGCATCAGGCGGCGGAAGGCGGCGAAGCTTTCAAAGCCCAGCTTTTTTGAGAGACGGACGACGGAGGAGGGGCTTGCCCCAAGCCGCGCCGCTATTTCGTTTGATGTGAGGTAGCAGGCGCTTCTGCGGTTGGCGGTTATGAAGTCCAGCACGCGCTTGTCGTTTTCGGTCAGCTTTGCCGCCGCCGCGCGCTCTTCGATTTTCCCGTTTATTTTTTCCATGTCGTCTCTCCCTCCCCTTTTGTCCGACTTTATTATATATGATTTTTAAAAATCATGGAAAAATATTTTTGCTTGACAATATTCAAATATAAGCTATTATGATTATTGAAAATCACCCGTGTGATTTCGTGATTATAAAAAAGCAAAAGGAGGCGGCGATATGCGCGATATGAGCCGCGGGAGTATTGGGGGGCAGATTCTGCTTTTTTCCTTTCCGCTGATGTTGGCAAATGTTTTTCAGCAGCTTTACGGCGTGATGAATTCGGTCGTTGTGGGGCGTTATCTCGGTAAGGAGGCGCTGGCCGCGACGGGCACGGCGATTCCTCTGATGAATATTATGATGTTTCTGATCGTGGGTATCACGATGGGGGCTTCTGTGCTGATGGCGGAGTATTTCGGCGCGGGCGATGAAAAGAAGCTGCGTGATGAGGCGGATACCGCGATGACGGCGGGGCTGATCTTCACGCTGCTGCTTTCCGCCGCCGGCGCTCTTTTTGTGGCTCCCGCGCTCCGTCTGATTCAGGCTCCGCCTGAGATTCTGCCGCAGGCGGCGGCTTATCTGCGGATTATCTGTCTGGGGTTTGTTTTCGCCTTTTTTTATAATCACTTTTCTTCGGCTATGCGCGCTGTCGGCGAGTCCGCCGCGCCGCTGTGCTTTCTTATTCTTTCGTCGCTGCTTAATATCGCCCTTGCCGTGCTTTTTGTCGGGAAGCTGGGCGGCGGCGTGGAGGGGGCGGCGTGGGCCACGGTGATTTCTCAGGCTTTTTCGGCGCTGCTCTGTCTGGCATATATTTTTTTCAGGATTCCGGCGCTGCGTCCGGAAGGAAATTTTCTGCGTATAAAGGGGGAGCTGCTGAAAAAAACGCTCTCTTACGCCTCTGTGTCGGGGATTCAGCAGGCTGTGCTTTATATCGGGATTTTTCTGCTGCAGGGGGCGGTGAATCCGCTGGGTATCGACGCTATCGCCGCCTTTAATTCCGTGAGCCGTATCGACGGCCTTGTGATGGCCCCGGGCGACAGTCTGGCCTCCGCCCTTATGATGTTTGTCTCGCAGAACAGGGGTGCGCGCCGCGAGGATCGCGTCAGGCTGGGGCTGATGCAGACGCATTATCTGAGCTTCGCGGTCACGGCCCTTTGCGCGGCGGTTATCTTTGCCGTTCCGGAAAGGCTGGCGGCGCTTTTTCTGAACGCGGGGGAGGAGACGGCTATCGCGGAGGCGGCGCGTTTTCTCAGGATTATGAGTCTGTTTTACCTTTTTTCTCCCTGCTGCAATACCTTTCAGGGCTTTTTCCGCGGGGCGGGGCGTATGGACGTTACATTTTACGCTACGCTCGTACAGATTCCGCTGCGCGTGGCGCTGGCTTATCTTCTGGCCGGAGCGCTCGGAATGGAGGCCGTGGCTGTCGCTATCGCGGCGGGGTGGATTTTCATGGCGGCTTATCAGCTGTTTGAGTATTCGCGTTATCTGAGGGCCGAGGGGCCGGTCGAGGGAGGCAGGAGCTATGGATTCGGTTTATAAGAGGAAGGATATGTGCTGCGGCTGCGCTCTCTGCGAGGCGAGATGTCCGCAGCGCGCGATAAGGATGAGCGCGGACGGCGAGGGCTTTCTTTATCCGGTCATCGACAGGGAGCGCTGCGTTGACTGCGGGGTCTGCCTGCGTCTCTGCCCGATGCGGCGGAAGGGGAATTTCAAGGAGGAAGGAGAGCCGCGCTTTTTCGCCGCTACTCATCGCTCCGAAGAGGTTTTGAAGAAATCGACGTCCGGCGGAGCTTTCACCGCACTTTCCGACGTCCTGCTGGAGGGCGGCGGCTCTGTCTGCGGCGCGCTTTTCGACGAGAAGCTGCGCGTCGTCCACCGCGTAGCCTCAAGCCGCGAGGGGCGCGACGAGATGAGGCTGTCAAAGTATGTGCAGAGCGATATGCGCGGCCTTTACGAGGGGCTGAGGGAGGCGCTTGAGGCCGGCGGCGCGCTTTTCAGCGGCACCCCCTGCCAGTGCGCCGCGGTGCGTTCCTTTTTCGAGGGCAGCCCGCTTTCGGCGCGCCTTTTCCTCTGCGACGTGATTTGTCACAGCGTCACAAGCCCGCTGGTCTGGGAGGAGTATAAAAAGCTGCTGGAGGCGGAGAGGGGCGGGAAGCTTGCGGAAGTTTTTTTCCGCTCGAAGCGCCGTCCGTGGCTGCGGGTGAACAGCAACGGGGGGCTGGCTTACCGCATGGAGGCTTCGGAAGAGATTTTCGAGGACGACCGTTTCTATGAGCTTTTTATATATATGGGGACGATTTCGCGCCCCTCCTGCGAGCGCTGCCCCTTCGCCGATCTCCGCCGCCCGTCGGATATGACTGTCGCAGACTGTTTCGGCATAGAAAAGTACGCGCCGGAGCTTTATGACAGTCTCGGCGTATCGCTGATAATGAGCTCTTCCGATAAGGGGGAAAAGATGCTGGCGGAGCTTTCCAAATCGATGAATATAAATGAGAGGCCGAAGGCGGAGATAATGGCGGAGCAGCAGCGCCTTTCCGCTCCCGGGGCCTTCCCGCCCGAACGCGCCGCCTTTTGGGAGACTTTCAGAGACGAGGGGCTGGAGCGGGCGATAGAGAAATACGCTCGACGGGGCGCTGAGAGTTAATGGTAAATTTTTTATAAAGGTCAGAAATTGGTCAAAATTATTATTGACAAACCCTGACTAAATGCTATAATACTGGCTGTAAAGGATAAATAGCTCCAGAAAATCTCCTGGCCGGGAATTTTTCAGAGAGTATGAAAAATTTAAGGAGGTTATTACCATGCTGCCGAAAATTTTCAGACAGAATAATATTGACAGTTTCTTTGACGATTTCACCTTTGGCGCTCCATTCGGGCTCAGCCGCAGGAGCGAGGAGAAGAACGAGTGGAACGGGCTGATGCGCATGGATATCAGGGAAAGCGGCGAAGGCTATTCCGCGGATATCGACCTGCCCGGATGCAGGAAGGAAGATATTTCCATAGAGCTGAACAACGGCTACCTCACGGTATCGGCCGGCAGGAGCCATGAGAGCGAGGAAAAGGGCGAGGGCGGATATATACGCCGTGAACGCTTCTACGGGCGCGGCTCGCGGAGCATTTTCATCGGCGGCCATGTGAGGCGCGAGGATGTAAAGGCAAGATTTGAAAACGGCGTGCTTTCGCTCAGCTTCCCAAAGGAAGAGAGCGAGGCGCGGAAGAGTTCGCTTATCGATATTGAGGGTTAAAAGGGGGGCGCGCGAAGCGCCCCCGTTGTCAGAAAGCGGCCGGATATAAACGGCGCAGAGGCTTCGGCGGAAATACCGCCTGGGCTTTTTTTTGTTTCTCGGCGGGAGGCCACGCGGAATGTTGATTCGTTTTGTGAGAGCTTCAACTTTCTCTGTTTTCGGTGTATGCTTATGGCGCGTTCTTTGATGTATAAATTCCTTTGACGGAGGTTGCGAAGATGAATATAAAAAAATATCGCCTGCCTTTAATCGCCCTTTTTGTCGCGGCTGCCGCCGCGCTGCTGCTTGCGCCTGGGCTGACCGGCTTTAAGCTGCGCTCTTTTTCGCCCTCCGGCGTTGTTTCGGAGATTTCGGAGCTTACGGCGCGCTTTAACTGCGCCGTCGTCTCGGATGAGGTCGTCGGGATGGAGCTGCCGCCGTCGGCTTTTCCATTTGAGACAAGCCCTCCGCTTTCCGGCTCCGGCCGCTGGAGCGACGCTTCGACCTTCGTATTTACGCCGCGCGGCGGGCGGCTCGCTCAGGCTACAAGGTACAGGGTATTTTTCAATCCGGAGCTGCGCGACGCGAGGGGAAGGCGGCTTGCCCGTGTGAGGGAGTTCTTTTTCAACACCCCCGCCCCTGTTTTCAACGGCGCGAAGCAGGTAAATTTCAATTCCCAGAGCGGGAGGACTGTATTCGAGCTTGATTTTTCGCTTCCGGTCGCGCCGGAACGTCTGCGCGGCTATCTCGATATTATGGAGGGCAGCAGACGGCTCGAATATTATATAGAGCCGGGCGCGCCGTCGAAAAAGCTCCGGCTGTCGCTTCTTGACAGGACGGATAAGGAGACGCGGCTTTTTATCGCGGCGGGGCTTCCCTGCGAGGCCGGGCCGCTCGTCATGGAGAAGGATGTGAATGTAAAGCTGGAGGGGGTGCGGGTGATGGAGCTGCGCGACTCTTCCGCCAGCTCCGGAATGGACGGAGGGCGCATTCTGATAGAGACGACAGCCCCAGCCGATCTGGCTAAGGCGGCGGCTTTCATTACGCTTTCTCCCGAGACGAAGTTCACCGTGGAGCCGCGCAGCGACGGCTTTGCCATTGCCGGTGATTTCGCGCCGCAGCAGAGGGTGAAGGTCACTGTAAAAAAGGGGCTTCCGTCGCTTTCCGGCGAGACGCTTGCGAAAGATTGGAGCCGCGCCTTTATCTTCCCGGACACGGAGCCGCGCATACGCTTCCCGGAGGATGGGCGCGTGCTTTCGCCGGCGGATTCCCTGCTGATTCCTATCGAGAGCGTTAATTTTGACAAGCTCCGCCTTTTGGTCTGGCAGCTTTACGGCAATAATATCCCCCTAGCGATGCGCAGCGAGTGGGATGATTACCCCACCGACCTTTCGCGGCTGGCTGCTGAAAAGGAGTATATCGTCAGGGGAAAGCCCAACGAGACGGCGCGGCGCGCGCTTGACCTGAAGCCGCTGCTTGGCGGCGGGCGCGGCGTTTTTCTGATTCGCGCTTACGGAGTAGGGGCGAGATGGGGCGAGGCGGAGCAGCTGGTCAACGTCACGGATCTCGGCCTCACGCTGAAGATGGGGAAAGGAAAGGCGCTGGCGCGCGTTCTTTCGATATCCAAAGCCGCCGCTGTCGCGGGGGCGCGGGTGACGCTCTGGTCCTGGTCTAATCAGATCGTCGGAGAGGGGCGGACGGATGCGCGCGGCCTTGCCTCTATAAGCATAACGGAGGGGGAGGCGGGAGCGCCCGTTATCGCGCTGGCTGAAAAGGATGGGGACTGCGCCTTTATCCGGCTGGCGAACGGCCTTTATAACGGCAGCGACAGCTTTGACACCTCCGGCATGGCGTGGCTGAGCGAGGGCTATTCCGCCTTCTGTTACACGCCCAGGGATATATTCCGCCCCGGGGAGACGATTCCGCTTTTTGCCGTGACGCGCGGGGCAAACGGCAAAGCGCCGTCGCCCTTCCCGCTGACGATGAAGCTTTTTTCCCCCGGCGGGAAGATGTGGACTTCACGGACGGAAAAGCTGACGGCGGAGGGCGTTTTCGCTGCGTCGCTGGATATTCCGGCCGACGCGCCGACCGGACTGTGGAATATATCGCTTTACGTCCCCGGCGGGGAGTCGCCTGTCGGTCAGAAGGATATATATATTGAGGAATTTGCCGCGCCGCGGCTTTTTGTCGAGGCGTCGGCAAAGCCGGAGGCTATAACGGGAGAGGGAAGCGCGACGCTGAATATCTCCGCGCGCTATACCTTCGGCAATCCGGCCGCCGGCATGAGCTGGGAGGCGGAGCTTCGCACCGTTGACCGCAGCTTTGCGCATGAGAGCTGGAAGAGCTTCAGCTTCCGCGATGAGGAGCTGAAATTTGTCCCCGATTCCATTTTCATCGGCTCAGGGCAGCTCGGCGAGGAGGGCGGCGCGAGCTGCGAGCTGAACGGCGGAGGTTGGGCCGTTCCCTCTATGGCCGACATATCCGTGCGCGCCGGTGTGATGGACGACGCGGGGCGCTGGACATATCAGACTATAAACATTCCGTGGTATCCCGCGGAGGTGATGACGGGAATAGAGGCCCCGCGCGAGGTCGCGCCGGGGAGGAAAATTTCTTTCCGCGCCGCCGCCGTCACTCATGACGGAGCGCCTGCCGGCGTTAAGGAGCTGAAATATTCCCTCTTCCGCCGCGTCAGGCAGTACGCGCTCTTTGACAGCGACGGGCGAATGACGCGCGAGACGAGGGAAGAGCTGATCCCGCGCGGCGACGGTCTGATAACGATAAAAGACGGGGTAGGCTCGGCCTCCGTTACGACGCAGGAGGCGGGAGAATATCTGCTTCGCGTCGAGAGCGCTGACGGGAAGTCGCGCGCCTCTGCCGTTATCCGCGCTTACGGCGCGGGGGGCGGCGATGATGGCGGCTCTTTCCCGGATATCGTCGAGGTGACGACGGATAAGAAAATATATAAGGTCGGCGACAGGGCCAGAATAAAGATAAAGCCGCCCTTCGCCGGTTTGGCTCTCGTCGATGTGGAGACGACCTCCGCGCTGTGGAGCGAGGGGCGCGCCGTCGGCGGCGAGGCGGAGTTCACCGTAACCGTAACTGAGGCGATGAAGCCAAACGGGTGGATAACGGCGCAGGTCGTGCGTCCGTCGCGCGGAGACGGCGAGCCTGTCCGCGCGTTCGGCACGGCTCCGCTGATGGTGGATAACGGCGCGAGCCGCCTGAATGTCGAGATCGACGCGCCGGCTCATGTAAAGCCAGGCAGAAATGAAATTTCGCTGCTGGTAAAAGACGCGGCCGGCAGGGGGGCCGCAGCCGACGTTACCGTGATGCTTGTCGACGAGACGGTTCTGGGGCTGACTGGCTTCAAGACGCCGCGCCCATGGAACTGGTTTACAGACCGCCGTCAGCTGGGAATGGAGACTTACGACCTCTACGGAGCGCTGATAAGGCTTGCCGACCGTTCGACGCCGCTGCTGACCGCCGGAGGCGGCGCGGCGGAGGCCGACAATATGCTTAGGGCGAGCCTCAGCCCCGTACAGGCGCGGCGTTTCAAAATGCTCTCGATAACGGCGCGGACGCGCTCCGGAAGCGACGGCAGATGCCGCGTGACGCTCGACCTGCCTGAGTTCTCCGGCAGCGCGCGCATCATGGCTGTGGCTGCGAGCGCCGCCGCCGTCGGCAGCGGGGAAAGGGCGCTGCGGATAAACCGCGAGGTTGTGACGGAGGCGTCGATGCCGCGCTTTGCCGCGCCGGGAGACATTTTTGAAGCCCCCTGCCGTCTTTTCAATATGACAGACAAGCCGCTGACTGTGAAGCTTTCCGTCAGCTCTACCGAGGGAGGGGCGCGCCTTGTCCCTGTTGAGAGAGAGGGAGCGGGAGGAGAAACAAGCGTGACCATAGAGGGGGGCGGCTCAGCTATAGTGCCGCTGGCCTTCCGGGCGGAGGGCGTCGGCGCCGCGAAGATAAGCTATAGCACGCTATGGGGCGGCGGCGGCTCCGAGCGCGCGGATACGACGATAGAGCTGCCGCTGCGTCCGGCCGCGCCGCGCCTTTCGGAAAGCGGCTCCGCCGTCATAGAGCCGGGGAAGAAATGGAGCTTCAGCGCCCCCGCGCCTGAAAAGAACGCTCCTGATAACTTCGCCTCCGGCGTCGTAATGCTCTCCGCGATGCCGCAGCTCTCGCTCTCCGCGCTCGCGGATTTTCTCGTGACATATCCCTACGGCTGCTTTGAACAGACGGTATCCTCCGCCTGGCCGCTGCTGGCGCAGCCGGAGCTGGTCAGACAGATCGACCCGGAGCTGGCAGACGAGAGCGGACTTGCTGCGCGTATCGCGAGGATAGAGGCGGCCCAGCTCGGCGACGGCGGCTTCCCGCGCTGGAACGGCGAGTATTCGCGCCCGTGGGAAAGCCTCTACGGGGCGCATTTCCTGCTTGAAGCGAAGAGAATGGGGCGCAAAGTATCGCCGGAGGCGCTGCGTTACGCCGCCGATTACGCCCGCGCGCTGCTTCCGGCGGAGCCGGATTCGGAGAGCGACGAGGCCTGGAGCGAGACGCTTTCGCGCCGCGCTTACGCCGCATTCGTCCTCACCCTGTCGGGAGAAGCGCCGCTCGGCTGGATGGAGAGCCTGCGCGAAAAGACCGGGCAGATGGCCCCCTCCGGGCGGCTGCTGCTGGCCTGCGCCTTCGCCGCGGCCGGAGAAAAGGAGGCCGCCGAGGCTATCCTTGGCGAGGAAGCCCCCGCCGCTGCGGACGCCCCCGGCAAAAACGACAATTACGATTCCGCGCTGCGAAACAGCGCTCTGACGCTGCTTGCCCGCACCTACATCGACCCGGCGGGAGCCGCGGCGGCGGGTGCGGCCTCCGGCCTGATATCGAGGCTCAACGCCGCCCCCGCGTTCAATACGCAGGAGGGCGGCTTCGCCATGGCGGCGCTCGGACGCTGGTTCGCGGCGCGGCCGAAGGAGGGAGCGCCGGCCGGCAGGCTGATAAAGGAGCCGGAGGGAAATACCGCAGGGCGCGTGAGCGCCTCGGAGAGAAGCTTCGTCACGAAGAGCCTCGGCTCTTACAGGGCGGAAAACAGCGGCCGCGCCGCGCTTTACGCCGCGTGGACAGTCTCCTATATTCCGGAGGGGGCGCTTCCGCAGAGGGATAACGGGATAGAGATACGCCTTAACCTCACGAACCGCGAGGGAAAGGCCGTGACAGATACGGCGCAGCGCGGCGAATCGCTGACCGCGGCTCTGACAGTCACGCCAAAGGCTGGCGCGCCTCGCTCCGTGGCCGCCGTGATGCCGCTGCCGGCCGGGCTTGAGATAGAGAATCCGCGCCTGACGGAGGGCGAAGAAAAAAGCGAGGCCGGCGTCCGCGCCGAAATCCGCGACGACAGGCTGATCCTCTTCATCGACGAGCTGCGCGAGCCGCTCACATGGCGCTGCTCGCTGCGCGCGGCGACGGCGGGGACATTCGCCGTTCCTCAGATCTACGCGGAATGTATGTACGACCCCGGCATATCCAGCGTCAGCGGCAAGGGCGGCACGATAAGGATAAATGAGGCAAAATAAATTCCTTCAGGCGGCGGGGAGACAGCTTTCCGCGCTGAGGGATATCTTCAGGGGAATGGGGCGGAGGGACAGATACGCCGCCCTTTTCATCCTCGCCCTGCTGGCGGCGGAGGGGCTGCTTGCGGCCGCGCTGCCGCTGGAACGGATATTTGACCGCCCCGCCTCGCTGGTGGTGACGGACATGAAGGGAGCGCCGCTGCGCGGAAGACTCTCCTCGGAGGGAGAATGGCGGCTGCCGGTACCTCTCTCAGAGATGGGGCGCTGGATGCCTCTCGTCGCGGTCGAGCTTGAGGACAGACGCTTCCGCCTGCACAGAGGCGTTGACATCCCCGCCGCGCTGCGCGCACTCTGGCAGAACGCCAGGGCGGGGCGCGTGCTGTCGGGAGCCTCGACGATAACGAGCCAGGTCGTGCGGCTGGCCGTCGCCCGCGAACGCACTCCCCTTAACAAGCTGATCGAATTTTCGCAGGCCACCGCGCTTGAATCCATCGCGGACAAGGAAAAAATACTGGAAATATATCTCAACAGCGTGCCGCTCGGCGGCAACGCGAGAGGCGTCGAGGCCGCCGCGCGCATGTGGTTCGGCAAAAGGGCGAAGGAGCTTTCCCTTGCGGAGGCGACGCTGCTGGCCGGAATACTGCGCGGCCCTGCCTACTACCGCCCCGACCGCCATCCGCGCCGCGCCCGCGAACTGCGCGACCGGCTGATAGATACCCTTGCCGAACGCGGAGTAATCTCGCGTGACGAGGCGGAGCGCGCCAAAAGGGAGCCGCTGCCGACATACAGGCGCGGCATATCCTCCGCGCTCATTCAGGCGGCGGAGAGGGCGGCGGAAAGCGGCGAGGCGGCCGGCAATCTCGACGCTTACGGACGCTTCCGCTCTACTCTGGATACGGAGAAGCAGCGCCTGCTGCTCGCGGAGCTGCGCAGGCCGCTGACGCGGCTGGACGACAAGATAACGGCGGCCGCCGTCCTTGTCGAAAATAAAAGCGGCAAGGTGCGCGGCTACATCGGCAACGCCAGAGAGGGTACGGCGGCCTCATCCGCGTGGGTGGACTGCGCCGCCTCGCCGCGCTCGCCCGGCTCCGCGCTGAAGCCCTTCCTCTACGCGCTCGCCTTTGAATCCGGCGCTCTCACGCCGGCCGCGATGATAGCCGACCTGCCATCATCGGCGGGGGGCGGAGGGGCGCGCAACTTCGACCGCCTCTTCCGCGGCCCCGTCACGGCGCGCGCCGCGCTCCGCGACTCTCTCAACGCCCCCGCCGTCAGAGCGCTCAGAATGTGCGGAACTGAAAATCTGCTGTCGCTGCTGCGCCGCCTCGGCTTTTCGTCTATCACAAAAGAGGCGCGCTGGTACGGTGAAAGTCTGGCGCTCGGCGGCTGCGAAGTCTCCCCGCTGGAACTGGCCCGCGCCTACTCCGCGCTCGCCTCCGGCGGCCTGCTCCGGCCGCTGATATGGAACGAAAGGGCGGAGGCCGGCGAGGGGGAGCGCGTTCTGTCGGAGGCCGCCGCCGCGCTGACGCTCGACATATTAAAGGATACGCGCCGCTCTCTGCCGCAATTCGGAGAGCCTGAGGCCGACGGCAAGCTCTTCGCCATGAAGACCGGAACCTCCTACGGACTGCGCGACGCCTGGGCCGCCGCCGTCACCCCGCGCTGGACGCTCGTCGTCTGGTTCGGAGAGCCGGGGGGCAGGCCGCACCGCGAGCTGACGGGGCTGAGAAGCGCCGCGCCGCCCGCCGCCGCGATAATGCTCAGCCTCACGGCCAGTGGGGAGCAATGGTTCAGACTGCCGGACTCTGTGATAAAGGCCGAGGTATGCCCGCTCTCCGGCGCGCCGCGAAACAGCTTCTGCCCGCAAAAGACGACGGATCTCCGCATCCGCGGCGTATCAAAAAGCGACCCCTGCGCGCTCCACCTGATGAAAAACGGCCTGCTAAAGACGGAATGGCCGGAAGAGATAGCCCGCTTCTTCTCGCTGCGCGGCGGCACGGAGCGCGCGAAGCTCCGCATAGCCTCTCCGGCGAAAGGAGCGGCCTACTATGAGACCGGCGGCGCGATATTGCTGTCCGCGCAGGGAGGCGAAGGGACGCTCTACTGGTTCGCGGACGGGGAGCTTATCGGCGCGGCCGGCGAAAGAGAGACGATATCGCGGAGAATGAGCGCCGGAAAACACAAAATCGCCGTCGCCGACGAATACGGCGCGTCGGACGAAGCGGAGATCAGCGTAAAAAAAAGCTTCTCATCCCGAAGGGAGCGGCTTCCGCTGCTTGAGGAAAAGAGATGAAAGGGAGTATAATCAGAGAGTCACAAGAGTCGAACTATATAAACGTCGGGGGGAAATGAAGTGAGCATAAAATTCGTCCTTATCATCCAGTGCGATACGGCAAGGCTCCGCTGCAGCGGCTTTGCCTGCATGAAAAGCTTTTATGACCGCGAAGGCTTCTTCAAAGATCTGGGCTACGAGCACGGAGTCCGCTACATGGCGCTTACCTGCGGCGGCTGCTGCGGAACGAGCCTCGCCTCAAAGCTGGAGCACTTCTCCAACAAACTGCTGCGTCAGACCGAAATAAAAAAGGATCAGGTCGCCGTACACCTTTCCACCTGCATGGCAACGGAAAACTATCATCACGACCGCTGTCCGAATCTGGAATATATCAAGAGGCTGATACTCAAAAAGGGCTACAAAAACATCGTTGAAGGCACATTCCGAAGCGCCAACGCCACAAAAAAGCGCGACGCGGGAATATACAAAGACTATGAGCTTCAAAATTCCGGCTGCGATGAGGAATAAAGGCCGCGATTAAAAAGCTTCTGCGGCGGAAAGTCGAAAAAAACTCCCTTCCGCCGCAATTTATCCAAATATTTGTTTTTACTTTTATATTGATATAAACTATAATAAATGAGGTTTTACCGGAGAGGCCGGGGCACGGCGAACGCTTCCTTAACTGTTGCGTTCGTTTTTGCCGTTGCCGCGGTCTGTTCGGCGGCGCGCTTCCGGTACCGGCGAAATATTTTCTCATACGAAAGCGCCCTTTCAGATAAAAAATCAGGGCTTGAACCAGCCACGGAGGCCGCGCAATTGGACAGTAACGCTAAAAAGGCTCTCATCATAGACGACGACGAAACATCCAGAACGATATTATCTCTCGCGCTCGGCAAGTTTGACGTTATTGAGGCGGCAAACGGAGCGGAGGGGCTTGAGCTGTTAAAGAAACATCAGGAGGATATCGCCTTCATCATCCTTGACATCGTGATGCCTGTCATGGACGGCTTCGCCTTTCTGGAAGAAATGAGAGCCTTTCCGCTGCGCAGCCCTATTCCAGTCATCGTGCTGACGGAACATGCCGACACGCGCAACAAGCACCGCGCCCTCTCCCTAGGCGTCGCGGATTTTATCTATAAACCCATACAGCCCGAAGAGGTCATGCTTCGCGTTGAAAACGTACTCTCGCGCTACGGCGGCGGCTTCGCCTACAACGACCATTTGCAGCGCGAATTCCTCGACCTTGTGAACGGCGGCATCCCCGGAGGGGTCTACAGCGTTTACATCGAAGATAAAGCGCCGCTGGCCTATGTCAGCCGCGCGATGGCGCTCCGCCTCGGCTACGAAAGCCAGATAGAGCTTTACGAGGCTTGCGGCGGAACGACGTGGGAGCTGGTGCCGGAGGAAGAAAGAGAGGCTTATTACGGCAGCATCCGCGAGCAGCTCCGCGAGAAGGGCGAATTTGTGGCGGAAAGCAGCCTTATAAAAAAAGACGGCAGCCGCATCTGGACGCGCTGCAGCGGCCAGCTTACGAAGGACGACGGCGGGCGGCCGCTGGTCGTCGCCCTCTGCCTCGACATAACCGACCTGAAAAAGACGCAGGAGGCGCTGCGCGCGAGCGAGAGGCGGGCGAACTACCTGCAAAGCCTTGCCGATATAGCGCTGGCAAACGCGAACATCAGCGTCTGGGAATATGATTTTCTTGACCGCCGCGTCATCCAGCGGCAGGACTCCAGCCGCAAACACGGCTTTGGCACGATAATTCCCGACGTTCCCGATTCTCTCGTCAAGAGCGGCTACGTCCACCCCGACAGCGCGGAGGCCTTTCTTGAGATGTACCGCAGGCTCGCGGCCGGCTCCCGCTTTGAAGAGGGAGTCTTCAAAGTGCAGACCGCAGACAGAAGCGGCTACTTTTACGAGCATATCCGCTACACGAACATCTACGGCGACGACGGGAAGCCCTACCGCGCGGTGGGAACATCCAGCGACGTGACGGAGCAATATAATATGGCCCAGCGCTACCGCCGCGAATTGCAGTATAAGCAGCTCGTCACCCCCGACGCCTTTTCGACGGCGCTGATAAATCTGACGCGGCGCGAGATAGAAGAGATTCACAGCGATATCGAGGCGGACGACAGGATTCTGAAAATGGCTTCCTGCGACAATGTTTTCAGCGCCTATGCCTCCGTGGTCGCGCATAACCCCGAGGCCGCCGAATATTTCCGCCGGCTGTCGCCGGAGTTTCTCCTTGACGCCTTCCAAGAGGGAGAAAATGTCCTCTGCTACGAATTCCTATACCGCTGGCCAAAGCGCGGCCACACATGGATATCCTTCGACATCCACCTGACCGTTGACCCGGAGACGCGGGACGTGATGGCCTTCGTTTACGTGCGCGACATCGACAGAAGAAAGCGCGAGCTGGAAGCGCTCTCCGATATGGCGCAGCGCGACAGCCTGAGCGGCCTGCTGAACCACAAGGCCACCTTCGCCGCGATCGGAGACTTTCTCGACGGCGCGGGAAGAAAGGGAATTCACGCCCTGCTGCTGATAGATCTGGACAACTTCAAAAAGCTGAACGACACGCTGGGGCATCAGGCCGGAGACCGCGAGCTGATGGAAAGCTCCGCCAGACTGTCCTCGACCTTCCGTCACTCAGACATCGTCGGCCGCATCGGCGGAGACGAATTTATGGTTTTCATGAAAAATATCGGAACGCCCGAGCTGGCCAGAGATCGCGCGCGGCGTATCTGCGAAAGAGAGAGGCGCGTATGCGAGGAGGAGGGGCGCTCTGTGCAGCTGAGCTGCAGCGTCGGAATGTCTATATGCCGCGACGGCGACAAATCATTAGACGAAATGTACCGCGAGGCGGACGCGGCGCTCTACCGCGCGAAGGCGAAGGGCAAAGGGCGATGTTCTGAATAGCCGCGCGTAATTTCAGGGAGGTATTGATAGATGTACGAAAAAGCTTTTCTTCTGCTGTTATCGCTCTTCATACTCGGAGGCGCGGCCGCGGCCGCCTCAGCCGCCGACGCGGAGATTGACGAAGTCGTCGTCACCGCCTCGCGGATAGACGAACGGGCCTTTGACGCGAAGGCCGACATTCGCGTCATAACGGCGGAGGATATAGAGCTGAACCGTTTCTCCGACCTCTCGGAGGCGCTTTCGTCGCTCAACGGCGTGACGGTCGATAAATACGGCAGCGGCGCCGGCTACGGCGATATGGATACGATAGAGATCAACGGCTCCACACAGATAGTCGTCATGATAGACGGCATACGCGCCAACACGAATATCAGCATGTTCAACGTCTTCAACCTGCAAACAATGCCGAACCTCGACGCGATAGAGCGCATAGAGGTTCTCAGCGGCTCCGCCTCCGCGCTGTACGGCGCGGACGCTAAGGGGGGCGTCGTCAACATCGTCACGAAAGCGCCGGAGGAAAATGTCGTCAAAATAGGCGCGGAAAGCGGAACTTTCGGCTTTCAGGACTACCGCCTCTACGCCGCCGGAAGCGAGGGAGAGCTGGCCTGGCGGCTGAGCGCGAGCAAACGGCGAAGCTCCGACTTCAAGGACGGCAGCGGAAATGAATATATCTCCGACGGCGACGCGGATAATGTCAACGCGAAATTCTGGAAAAAGACGAGCGAGCGCAGTACCCTCTCCTTCACCATCGACCATCACGAAGCAGATATGGTGCGCACAGGCACCTTCTACAGACAGGAGGCTGGGACAAGGCCGCCGATGGATTATTATGAAAAGGAGCAGCGGCTGATCCTCGCCTACCGGACGCAATTCTCCGAAGAGAGCGACAACCTCTTCTCGCTCTACCGCATCAGAAGCGTATTCAAGGGGCGCGCCTATTTCAGCGCCGACCTCCAGATAGACGCAGACGCGGATACGACGACATGGGGCTTCTCAGACCAATACCGCGCGAAATGGCACGAGAAGCATCAGCTCGCGGCCGGCTTTGAATACTCGAATGAGAAGATAGACCACTGGAAGGATCGCGGCAACGAATATTCCGACGAAGGCTACTACCATTATTCCATCTACGCGGAGGATGTATGGCAGCTGGACGACCGCTACAGCCTCACCGTAGGGGCGCGCTATTTTCATCACTCGATAGCCGGCGACCGCCTATCCCCCTCCGTCGTCCTCGGCCTCGCGGCGAACGAGAGGACGCACTTCTATCTGAGCGCGAAGGATTATTTCGTCCCGCCGTCGCAATATCAGCTGTTCAGCAGCTACGGCAACAGAGACCTTTCGCCGGAGAGCGGCCAGAGCTACGAATTCGGCGTTAAATACGCCCCCGGCGACAACACGATAATCGACGCGAATACCTTCTACCGCTACGGCAGGAACACGATAGCCTACGACGGCGCGACGGAAAAATATGAAAATCTGAACAAAGAAAAGGTCTGGGGCTTCCGCGTGAACGTATCCCACGCCTTCGACGAGCATTTCAAAGCCACGCTCGGCTACGCATGGCTGAGATACGAGTATATCGACGCGGATGGAGAGGAGAGCTACGACAGCTTCCTCCCCAACGGCGAGATAAAGGCAGGGCTGAGCTACAGGAACAGGGATCTCACAGCTGCGCTCTTCGGACGCGGCGTGATGGGAAGGGAAGGCAAGCCGATAATGCATCCCGATAGAAAATGCCTGTATAACTACTTCCCCGTCACCTCATTCTGGGTCGTCGACATGGCGGTGAATTACCGCGCCAGCGACAGGCTGACGCTCTACTTCAAGATAAACAACATATTCGACCAGTACTACAGCGACATTGCCGTGGGTTCTTACGGTGAGGGGGATGTCTACGGCGCGCCGGGACGCAGCTTCCGCGTCGGCTTCAGCTACGAATTTTAACGCCTGCGGCAGTGCGATGGATTCTTGCGAAACGTCCGACATAACGCTCTCGGATCATTTTCGTGAGGTCACGAAAATGATAACCGCAGGAAAAGGCAGTGGTAAACTAAAACTGTACACAGGCAGGGGCAATAAAAGAACTTGTTGATAAGAGAACTGTAATGCATAATTAGTCGTCACTGAAAAACGCGAAAGAAGCGGTGCCAGAAGCCCTTAACAGGCAC
>JAUNJZ010000053.1 GCA_030533085.1 Synergistaceae bacterium | reverse complement strand
CTGTTAGTCGTTTGTTAGTCAATAGCGAAAGATATCATAATCGGGCTTAGGCGGAAACCGCTTAAACCCAGTGTATTACAGTGCTTTTGTGAACAGGTTGTTGAAATGAAAAATTGATGTAAATAAAACATTCATCTTCTAACATTTTTAAATCAATAGCCTCTCCATTATTTTGTGTCATCTTCACCAGCCGTTCGGTTAAAGGATGCTCTTTATTGGCGACCAACACAATATTTTCATACGTGATAAATTCAGTCGTAACTTTATCTGACGCGTCCAACGAGGAATTCATTATTCCGACATCTATGACGTTTTTCTCGATCAAACCATAGAGTTCCTTTACTTGGTGCTCATGCAACACAACCTGCACATTAGGATACTGTTTTATGAATATAGGCAGTATGTCAGGCAACAGAGTGGAACCCCGCCAAGGAGCAAATCCTAAATTCAGTGTATGAACCCGCTGCTTATTCAAAGTATCAAAATCAGCGGTTAGCTTCGTGTACAGCCTATTAGAATTCTCAAGATAGTCATAATATATCTTTCCCGCTTCCGTGATTTCAATCGGGCTTTTTGACCTGTCGAATAATTGCATATCAAGTGTACTTTCCAATTTTAATATGTATTGGCTTAGGTATGATTGAGAAATAAATAATTTTTTTGCAGCTTTTGAAATGCTCTTTTCTTTAGCAACAGTAAGAAAATATTCTGAGTTCTTATTGGTTAACGATGACATCTTGCGCCCTCCCCCCAGTCTTGCAAATATCATGCATTACAACATTTCCGCCCACAGACTTTATTTTTCTAGAAAACGATAATGACATTATAGCACATTACATTTCACCAATAATATTATTAGATTATTGACTGCTAGTAAACTAAAATAAAAAATTATACAATAGACATTAGCGAAGCCAGTAAAAAAAACACATTATAACACTCAAGGAGGAATCCCAATGGCAGACTTTAACACTCCCTTATCTCCACAACGAGAGAGCAAATTAATTGACATTGAAGATCTTATGCGAAGATATGATACCGAAGCTCGATTCAGAGTATTGAGAGGATGGCAAAGTAAACTAGTTACAATAATTGCTATTGCTATGTCGTGTTTTCATTTTTACACATCAGGATTTGGGTTACTTCTAGCACAAAAACAGGGCGCGGTACACTTAGCGTTCACTCTATGTCTAGTATATTTACTTTATCCTATTTCTTCTAAGATATCGAAAAGTCGTGGCATTCCCATATATGATTTTATCCTTGCAGGGCTGAGCATAGCTGCTTCGATGTATTTAGTTGTTTTCTTTGATGATCTTATTACAAGGGCAGGACTTCCCAACAACATGGATCTTTTCATGGGGCTTTTGATGATATTTGTACTATTAGAAGCTACAAGGCGAATATCGAATCCTGTTCTGCCATGCTTAGCAATCACTGCATTACTTTATTGTTATTTTGGCCGATCAATGCCATCGCTATTGGTACACCGAGGATTTTCCGTTTCTCGGATCATTAATCATATGTATTTAGGCACAGAAGGAATATTTGGAGCACCCATTGAAGTGTCTTCTACTTTTGTGTTTATGTTTATCCTATTTGGAGCTGTTTTAGAGAAAACAGGGTTAGGTAAATTCATAATTGATTTGTCACTTGCATTGGCCGGCTGGTCTGTCGGCGGCCCCGCTAAAGTAGCCGTTGTCAGTTCCGGACTGATGGGAACTGTTTCTGGTTCGTCGGTAGCCAATGTCTGCACTACTGGTATGTTTACCATTCCACTCATGAAAAGTGTCGGTTATGAACCCCACTTCGCGGCAGCAGTCG
Source organism: Synergistaceae bacterium (assembly GCA_030533085.1). Taxonomy (GTDB): domain Bacteria; phylum Synergistota; class Synergistia; order Synergistales; family Synergistaceae; genus JAUNJZ01. The sequence continues at coordinate 15,627 of JAUNJZ010000053.1, read as the reverse complement.
AAGCTGTAGCTTCAACTGGAGGTCAGATAATGCCGCCAGTTATGGGCGCTGCCGCCTTTATTATGGCGCAAATACTAGGCGTACCGTATATGGAGATAGTACTTGCAGCAATAGTTCCAGCGCTTCTATATTATTTTGCAGTTATGGTACAGGTACATTTTGAGGCTACACGTCTTGGGTTGCGTGGCATCTCTTTTTCACAGTTGCCGCCACTTTTACCTCTCATAAAATCAAAAGGTTTTCTCCTAATCCCATTAATCGCCATAATATACTTCCTGCTTGCCGGTTACACTCCATTAAAAGCTGCTTTCAACGGCATCTTGGTTAGCTTTGCCCTCTCTTGGCTTAACAAAGAAACAAGGCTCTCCCTTCCACGTATTTGTGATGCCTTTGAAGCAGGAGCAAGAGGCGCTATAGGTGTAGCATGCGCATGTGGAACCGTTGGTATAATTGTAGGAATGGGAACATTGACAGGTCTAGCGCTCCGCATTGCTACAGCCGTCATTACGCTTGCTGGCGGAAGTAAAATACTCACACTTTTTTTCACAATGTTAGCAAGCTTATTGTTAGGTATGGGGCTACCAACAACCGCGAATTTTATAGTCACAAGCACAATGGCTGCGCCTGCGCTGTTAATGCTAGGGGTTCCAGCAAAAGCAGCATATATGTTTGTGTTCTATTTCGGTATTGCCGCAGATCTCACTCCACCTGTAGCATTAGCTGCATACGCTGGGTCAGGTATCGCTGGCTCTGACCCCATGAAAACCGGAATCACCGCTTTCAAGTTAGCGCTTGCAGGTTTCCTTGTACCGTATATATATGTATATAACCCTATGCTGTTATTTATCGACGCAAAAACAATACCTCTATTGCAGGCAATATTGACAGCACTTCTCGGAGTGTGTCTATTGGCAATGTTTACTATTGGGTATTTCAAAGCGCACATATCTTGGATATTACGCTTTGCTGCTTTAGGAGGAGCATTATGTCTGCTGATACCTGGGACAATAACTGATGTCATAGGGCTATCAATCCTTACCATTATCTATCTTATACAAAAGAATAAGGCTCAAAAAATATCATGATTAACATCATAACCATAATTATGAATGGAGGTATCCAAAAATGAAGAGATACGAAAGTATGACGCGAGAAGAGCTACAATCTGAATTTAGCAGCCTGGCATCAATCATCAATGATTACAAAGATAAAAAATACAACTTGGTCATGGCTCGTGGGAAACCAAGCGAAGAACAGCTAGCTATTTCCTTACCCATGCTTGATGTGTTGACCTCCAAAAGCAATTTATATTCTGAAGATGGAGTAGACTGTAAAAATTATGGAGAAATTGCTGGCATTATCGATGCAAAAAAATTATTTAGCGAATATATGGAAGTTGAGATTGAAGAAATCTTTATTGCCGGTTCATCTTCATTAGAACTCATGAGCAATATCCTAGCATCCTCAATGCTTAGAGGTGTTCTCAACTCAGACCAAGCATGGATAAAGTACCCCAAAATTAAATTCATCTGCCCAGTTCCTGGATATGACCGGCACTTCAAAATGTGTGAATACTTTGGTATAGAGATGCTCAACGTACCACTTGACCATCATGGACCAAACATGGATATGATAGAACGGATGGTAAAAAATGACGATACGATTAAGGGTATTTGGTGTGTACCAAAGTACTCTAACCCCACCGGGACATCATATGCTGATGAAACCGTTAGACGCTTGGCAAATATGGAAACAGCCGCGCATGATTTTCGCATTTTTTGGGACAATGCATACGCAGTGCACTCTATATATAGACATGTAAATATCCTTAACCTCTTAGCAGAATGCAAGAAAAGCGGTAACCCAAATAGAGCTTACATGTTTGGCTCAACATCAAAAATCACGTTACCTGGAGCTGGCGTTTGCTTTTTCGCTGCATCAAAAGAAAATATCACTTTTATGGCAAATGAATTAGGAACACAGTGCGCTGGTTGGGATAAACTAAATATGCTTCGCCACGTACGCTTTCTTAAAAACATTGCCAACATCAAAGATATCATGGACAAACATGCGGAAATAATACGACCGCGATTTGATATAGTAATTAAGGCTTTAAAAGAGGAGTTGTTACCTCGTGGAGCTGGAGAATATATACACCCTGATGGCGGGTATTTTATCACGTTTAAAGGAAAATCTGGGTGTGCAAGAAAAATTGTTGAACTATGCAAATTAATGGGCGTTATTGTAACATCTGCAGGGGCAACCCATCCTCATGGAAAAGATCCTGATGATTCATATATTCGCCTTGCCCCCACTTCTATATCATTGACTGACTTAGAGAAAGCTATTGAAATATTTTGTATTGCAGCGAGGTTTGTTACTTTAGAGAAATATTTATACCACTACATATAGTATTATCCCTTAATACCTAGCTTATACACCTTATTTTGTAAAGAAATATCCGATAAGATATCTTATCGGATATTTCTTATACTTTCATAAAATCTTACTTCTTCAGCTGTCTTACGACGTCGATGACTGTTCCGTCGCGCCATTCGACTACGCCTATTATTCTGTCAGTCGTCGCTACGGGGTCGGTCGGGCCGGACATTTTTACCGCTCTGGCCGCCAGCTCTTCCATTGAGACGAGGGGCAGTCCTTTGACTCCGCTCACAGCGTCGAGGAGATCTTTTCTTCTGGGGTTGATTGTGACTCCATATTCGGTCACTATCGCGTCTATTACCTCTCCCGGCGTGGTGACGCTGTAGACTTTGTCGGTCACGCAGGGGATTCTGCCTCTCAGCAGCGGCTGCGCGATGATCGTCAGCTTCGCGCCGGCCGCCGTGTCCTGATGGCCGCCTGTGCCGTGGAGGAGCGCTCCGTCGGCTTCGGTGTTGACGTTGGCGTTGAAGTCGGTGTCTACTTCGGTGGCTCCGAGTATCACCACGTCGAGCATGTTGACGGCGGCTCCGGCGTTCCACGGGTTGGCGTACCAGTCGGCGGAGATTTCAATGTGGTTTGGATTCTCTCCGATGGATCTGACCGCGTCGAGGTCGAAGGACTGCACGTCCATGAGTTTGTCCACGAGCCCCTCTTTGAGCAGTTCGACAAAGTAGCCGGTGATCCCTCCAAGGCCAAAGCTGCCTTTTATGCCTTTTTTGATCATCGCCTCTTTCATGAAGGCGGTGACTGCGAGGGGGATTCCGCCCGCTCCGGTCTGGAATGAGAGGCCGTCCGTGAAGTAGGGGCTGGCTTCTATCAGTTTGGAGGCATAGTTTGATATGAGGAGGCGCAGCGGGTCTCTGGTGACTTTTGTCGTGCCGGATACTATTCCCGCCGGGTCTCCTATTGATTCCACTTCTACGACTATGTCCGCTTTTGTCTGCGGGATCGAGACGGGGGCTGCCGGGTATTGTACGAGGTTGTCCGTTATGACTACGACTTTGTCGGCGTAGTCCGCGTCGGTGAAGGCGTAGCCGAGGGAGCCGCAGGCAGATTTGCCGAGTGTGCCGCAGATGTTGCCGTATTTGTCGGCTGTGGGCGCTCCTATAAAGGCTACGTCGATGTGAACGTCTCCGGCCATGACGGCGCGCGGGCGGCCTCCGTGGCTTCTGAGCACTACGGGGACTTCCATGCCGCCTTCTGAGATGTACTGGCCGATGGGACCGTTGACAGATCCCATGATTTTGGTGACGACGCCGCTTTTTATGTGTTCCAGGACTTTTTTATGAACTCCGAAGAGCGCGGTCGGGAATAATGTAAGCCCTTTTATTCCAAGCTCTGCGCAGGCGTCGAGGACCATGTTGACGACATAGTCTCCGTTTCTGAGGTGGTGATGGAAGGATACGGTCATGCCGCTTTTGAGGCCGCTGGCTTTGATGGCCTCTTTGATTGAGCTGACTCTTTTATCCGTCTTGTCGCTGTTTACGCAGCGAAGTCCCGCTCCGGCGACGCGCCCTTCCGGGGTTCTCGCGAAGGCTCCCTGATAGTGCCTTACTTTGCCGTAGCCCTCTATGTAGTCGGGAATTTCTCTTTTTACAGCGTTGATTGTCATCTTACTTCACCTCCGAGAGTCCCGCGCGGACGAGGATGTATTCGGCTCTCTTCACTACCGGAACGTCTACCATTTTGCCGTCTACGGAGACGGCGCCCTGTCCGCGGGCCGCCGCTTCTTTGGCCGCGGCGATTATCTTCTGCGCTTTCGCGATTTCCTGTTCGGTGGGGTTGAATACGTCGTGAATTATTCCGATCTGGTTCGGGTGGATTATGGATTTGCCAGCAAAGCCCAGCTGTTTGATGAATTTGGTCTCTTTTCTCAGCCCTGCGTCGTCGGTGACTCGCGAAAATACCGTGTCAAGCGGATCCACTCCGGCAGCGCGCGCCGCGAATACGAGCATTCTTCTGGCCCATTCAAGTTCTGTGCTGTCGTCTGAGCGTTCTGTTTTCAGGTCGGCGCGGAGGTCTTCTCCTCCGGGGATGATGGCCGCCACGCGCGGAGAGGCTGTGGCTATGTCGTAGGCGTTCCAGATTCCCTTTGCCGTCTCAAGAAGGCAGAAGAGCTTCAGTTTGCCCTGCGGTATGCCGTTTTTATCTTCCAGCCGCGATATTTCTTCGTCGAGTATCTTTACCGTACCGGCGTCGTCGACTTTAGGAGCGCGGATGCCGTCCAGCCTCTTTGCCGGAACTACGGCGGCGAGGTCGTCTTTCCAGTATTCCGTGTCTATGCCATTGATGCGCACGGTGACTTCGCACTTTCCAAATTCTCCCTGATGCAGGTATTTCGAGACGAGGATTCTCGCGGTGTCTTTTTCTACCATCGCGACTGCGTCTTCAAGGTCGAGGATGAGGCCGTCCGAGCCGAAGAGGTGTCCGCGTGTGAGCATGTTGGGGTTGTTGCCCGGAAGGTAGAGCATTGTACGTCTCATCTATCTGGCCCCCTCTTTCTGTAATCTCGCGTACGCCGCTTCGACGCGCGCGCCTAATACGATGTCGAGCGCTCCGTTGTCCTGTACGGCGACTTCAATATCTTTTACGCCGAGCTCTGCAAGCGTCTCTTTGATTTTCTTTTCCATCGCGCTTTTGAAGCGCGCCGCGCTGGCGCCAGTTATCGCTATCTTTATTCCGGCTCCCGCCGGCGCTTCGGTCAAGGTCACGAGGCAATCCATTGATTCCAGCGTGCCGGCCTGTATGCTTTTCATTTTATTTTTCTCCCCCTTGCTCTCTTCTCCCGCGCTGCCGTCTGCCGCCGGCTTCGCGCCGCAGCGGCCCGCCTGTCGATGTCGCACCAGGCAGGCCGCTTACCGGGTTATTCAGTGAGCGCCGGCAGGGCCGACGCTCACTCTTAATGCCCTGTTTTCAGTTTAGTCGTCAAATCCGATGAGCGACGCTTCGTCCCAGGCGCACATTTTGTGTACCTTTTCTTTGGCCGCTTCAAGCTTTTCGCCGGTGAAGTCAGGATCGATTTTCTGGGCTATCGCCGCGGCCATCTCTATCGTCGAGGCCGCGTTTTTCTCCCAATCTGGATCGCCGCGGAAGTCGCGGAGCACGTCGTAGGTAAGTGTTCCGGGCTTGCTTTCGACGAGAACTTCGCCGAGCGCCTTTTCGATTTTCTTGGCGTCTTCGTCGAGGCCGAGGTATTCGAGCATCATCTTCGCGGTGAGTATCATCGCGCTGGGGTTGACCCTGTATTTGTGGGCGTATTTGGGAACAGAGCCGCTTGACGGTTCAAAGATGGCCGCGTTCTCTCCGATGTTGCCGGAGGGGGCGAAGCCCAGTCCGCCGGTGAGCTGCGAAGCTTCGTCGGAGAGGATGTCGCCGAATACGTTTGAGGCGACGACTACGCTGTAGTCCTGCGGATTTTTGATGAGCCACATCGCTGTCGCGTCGGCGTTTTCTTCGTAGGCTTTGATGCCGTACTGCTCGTATTCTTTCGCTATTTCAAGGAATTTCCTCTTCATCATGCCGTCTGTCTGGCGGATGACGTTGGCCTTGTTGCCGCAATGTACAGTTTTGCGGCCTGTTGCCTTCGCGTATTCAAAGGCGGCGCGGATGATGCGCTCGCAGCCCTGCTCGGAGAAGACGCGCCATGATACGGCGACGTCGCCTTTGCCTTCCTTGAAGCGCTCCATGCCGGGATGGAGGTCGAACATCTCTTTGGGAAGCGGGAAGAATTCGACCGCCGCGTAGAGGTCTTCCGTGTTCTCACGGAACATGACGATGTCAATATTGGGGTCTTTCGCGAGAGGAGTGCCGATTCCGGGGAGCTTCTTCGCGGGACGGATGTTGATGTAGAGGTCGAAGAGCTGACGCATCTGAAGGATGGCCGATTTGAAGCCCTTTACGCCGGCCTTGGAGGTGATGGCCGCCATCAGCGTGGCGTCTGTGTCGCTGATCGACTTTATTGTCTCTGGGGGAACTGTATTGCAGCGGGGGTCGCCCTCGCCGAATTTTTTGTTTGACTTTTCCCACATGCACCAGCCGAGGTCTGCGCGGTGCCAGTTGATGGGCAGCTTCATCGCTTCGAGAACGAGCAGCGCCCCTTCCATCATATCAAAGCCGGAGTCGTCTCCCGCCATGTAGGTCACGTCGTAGCGATCTTTCTTTTCTTTTACCTTAAGTATGTTGCGTGCCATTGTATTTCCTCCTCTTAATGTTTATTGCCTTTTTATATTTATTGCTTTTTCTCTCAGATTGATTCCGCCGGCCGGATATGGCTTTTATACGGCCTATCCGGCCCGGCGGCGCTTTTTACAGCCCCAGCTCTTTTTTGACGTGCGGGATGAGCCCGCCGTCTTTGATAAGCCCCTGAACGAATTCAGGATAGGGGGGGAAGGGATATTCTTTTCCGCCCGCCACTATGACGCCGCGCTCGAAATCTATCTCCACCTCGTCGCCGGCGTTTATAGCCTCTACCGCGTCGGCGCAGATGATGATGGGAAGCCCTTCGTTGAAGCAGTTGCGATAGTAGATGCGGGCGAAGCTCTTCGCGATGATGGCGGCGATGCCGCGCTCTTTGAGGCAGGATACGGCCTGCTCACGGCTGGAGCCGCAGCCCCAGTTTTTGCCTCCGACGATGATGTCGCCGGCTTTGGCGTTTTTCGTAAATTCCGGGTCAAGGTCTTCGCAGGCGACCTTCGCCATGTCCGCGCGTTCCTTGATGGTGTAGGTGTATTTTCCCGGGAAGATGACGTCTGTGTTCACGTCGTCCCCATATTTCCAGACTTTGCCTTTGACTGACATATTAAAGCGCCTCCCTCGGGTCTGATATTTCGCCCTTGATTGCCGATGCCGCCACTGTCATCGGGCTTGCGAGATATATAAAGCTCTCTTTGTCGCCCATGCGTCCCTTGAAGTTTCTGTTGGCCGTGCTGATAGCCGCCTCGCCGGGGGCAAGGATTCCCTCGTGGTTGCCCATGCAGGGGCCGCAGCCAGGATTGCAGAGGATGCAGCCGGCGTCGAGGAATATGTCGAGAAGTCCCTCTTTCATAGCCTGACGGTATACTATCCAGGAAGCCGGAATTACTACCGTGCGGACGGCGACCTTTTTGCCCTTGAGGATAGCGGCGGCGGCGCGCAGGTCTTCGATGCGTCCGTTGGTGCAGGAGCCGAGGAATGCCTCGTGTATAGGAGTCCCCTTCACTTCGCCGATGGGGGCGTAGTTATCGACCTTGTGCGGCTTCGCGACGCCCGGCTCGATATCGCCGAGGTCGTAACTGTATTCCGCTGCGTAGACCGCGTCTTCGTCCGCCCAGAGAGCCTCCCACTTGTCGCTCTTCGCGTTGCCGCGCTCCCTGATGGTGTCGAGAACCTTCTGGTCGGGCTTGCAGACGGCGTTCTTCGCGCCGAATTCGATGCCCATGTTGCAGAGCGTCATGCGCTCCGCGATGCTCATGTTTTCAATGCCGTCGCCGTGGAACTCGACGCTCATGTAGTCCGCGCCGTCGGCGCGCACGTCGCCGATGAATTTGAGTATGAAGTCTTTAGCCGATACGCCCGGTTTGAACTTTCCGGTGACGACGACCTTCATGCTCTCCGGAACCTTGAACCAGAGTTTGCCTGTGGCCCAGACCGCGGCCATCTCGGAGCGGCCGATGCCGGTCGAGAAGGCGCCGTACGCGCCGTAGGTGCAGGTGTGGCTGTCGCTTCCGACCATCACGAGCCCGGGAAGGGCGTAGCCCTCTTCGCACATCTTCTGGTGGCAGACGCCGCCCTCGCTCTTCACGTCGTAGAAGTTGGGTATCCCCTGCTCCTTCACGAATTCGCGCACCTCTTTGTGGTTGACCGCGTGGTCGCTTGACGGCGCGGGTATCGCATGGTCGAGGATGAAGCATATACGCTCGGGATATTTCACGTTTTTGACGCCGATCTTCTTAAAGGTCCTGGCAATCGGCGCGCCGTTGTCGTGGCTCATGCAGAAGTCCGGCTCGACCGTGACGACCTGATTCGCAACGACCTCATATCCGGCGGCTTTGCCCAGCGCCTTTTCCGCAAATGTCTTGCCCATGAGATTTATCCTCCTATTTCGCCGCCGCTTTGGCCTTCATGTAGTTCATGAGGCCGCCGGCTTTCATTATGTCGTTCTCAAGGTCGCTGACGGCGTCTCCGTGGAAGGTGTTGCCGTTCGTGACGTCCTTTATGGTTCCGGTCGAAAGCTCTACTTCAAGCTGGTCGCCGTCTTTGATTTTTCCCTCTTTGATGGCCTCGGATATGCCTTTCACGAAGAGCACCGGATAGCCGTTGTTGATGGCGTTCCTGTAGTAAATGCGGCTGCACGTCTCGGCCAGCACGCAGGGGACGCCGGCGTATTCGAGGCAGTAGACGGCGTGCTCGCGGCTGGAGCCGCAGCCGAAGTTCTTGCCGGCGACGACGAAGTCTCCGGGCTTCACCTCTTTGGCGAAGTTTTCCTTGCCGGGGTAATATTCAAAAGCATACTGAGGCATATTTTTCGGGTCGGTCTCGGCGAGATATTTGTTGTGATAGATGAGGTCGGTATCGACATCATCGCTGAATACCCACGCTCTGCCTTTGAGAATTTCGCTCATAACACTCTTCCTCCTCTATTTCAGTATATCTCTCGGGTCGGTGATGCAGCCTTTGACGGCGGTCGCCATCGCGGACATCGGGCTCATGAGGTATGTGTGGCTTCCCTTGCCGACCTTGCCTATGAAGTTGCGGTTCGTCGTCGAGCAGCCAATGTCGCCGGCCGGCATCGCGCCGTAATGCTCGGCGGTGCAGAGCGAGCAGGTCGGGTTCGTGAATACTACTCCGGCCTCAAGGAAGTCCGCCAGCATACCCTCCTTCGCGCAGCGGAGCTGTACTTCCACCGTCGACGGAGTGATGATCGTGCGCACCTTGGGGCTTACCTTTCCGCCGCCGGCCATCAGCACGTCGTGTGCGGCCTTTATATCTTCATAGCGGCCATTCGAGCAGGAGCCGATGTGGACCTGATCGACCGCTGTTCCGGCGACTTCGCGCACCGGCTTCACATTGTCGGGAGCGTCCGGGCAGGAAGCCAGCGGCTCCAGATCAGTAACGTCGTAGCGCAGCACCTTGCAGTATTCGGCGTCGGGGTCGGCCTTCAGCTCTTTGGCCAGCTTCTCCACCTCCGGGCCTGCGCGTTCGACGAGCCACTTCAGCACGTCGCCGTTAGGCATGATAAGCGGGACCTTGCCGCTCATTTCCGTAACCATCGAGCAGAGGGTGATGCGCTCCGCCAGAGTTGAGTTTTCAATCGTCTCGCCGGTGAACTCCACCGCGAGGAAGTCCATTCCGCCGGCGCCGAGGTCGCCGACGATATGAGTGAGCAGGTCTCTCATGCAGACGCCTTTCTGGAATTTTCCGGTGACTTCTATCTTCATCGTCTCAGGGACGCGGAACCAGTTTGTCCCCGCGATGTAGGAGGCGGCTATATCAGAGTTGCCAACGCCTGTCGCGAAGGCGCCGATAGCTCCGAGGAGATTCATGTGGCTGTCCGTGCCGAGGACTACGTCGCCCGGCTTTATCATTCCGGCTTCGAGCATTACATGCTGGCCGATGCCGTGGTTGATGTCGAATACCCGCGTCACGCCCTGTTTCTTGCAGAATTCGCGGATTATCTTCTGGTTAGTGGCTACCTTTTCAGAGTGCGCCGGCGCTTGAAGGTCAAAGGTAAAGGCGAGCTTGTCCGGATCCCAGACCTTCGCCTCTTTGCCCATCTCCTTCTCAAACTGAAGAACGACGTTCGCTCCGCCGAAATCGCGGCAGGTGGCCCAGTCGATATTGCACCATACGCGGTCTCCGACCTTTACCGGGTGGCCAGAGGCCCTTTCCATAATCTTGACTATAGATGTCTTGCCCATTTTTGATATCCCTCCGTCTTTGGATTGGGTGAGAATATTACTTCATTCCGAGGAACGACTTCACAGATTCAAAGTTGATGAAGTCGGCCTTGTTGACGATTACGCCTTCCGGGCTGCGGAGCGTGCCGTCGCCCTCGTGGGCGTGGTTGGCGATGATGTGCCCGATAGCGTCTGAGCAGCCGTTGCGCAGCGCGATAACCGTGCCGGAGAAGGGATGGCGCAGATTCTTGCCCATCGTCGATTTCACCGTCTCTCCGGCGGCGTTCTTCTCATATTCCACCAGCTTGCCTACATCGTGCAGCAGCGCGCCGGCGACAAGCAGGTCGTTGTCGATGGTAAACTTCGCGTCCTTCGCAGGATAAATCGCGTTGAACTCGTCCATCGCCCTCTTGGCAACGCGCGTTACGCCGCGGACATGCTCAAGATATGAAAAGGGGCAGTTCGGAATGAGAAGCGTAAAGGGTATCTTGTCCATATCCTCCGGCTCCCAGCCGCCCGTCTTCAGCGCGTCCACATAGGAGGCCACTACCTTAGCTTGCAGCTCCTTATCCTTGATCCACTCGATTTCCGGAAACAGCTCTCTGATCTTCTTCTCCATCTTCATTCCTCCTAAAGTTCTTGTATAGCTCTCGCTGATCTTTTTATTCGCCCGCCGCTATCCCCCGGTGCAGCGTGCGGTAAATCCTGTCGATATGGTGCGAGGCCGTCTCGCGGGCGCGCTCGACGTCGTGATCCAGTATCGCCTCGTACATATCGCGATGTTCGTTGAGAAAGGCGTCCTTATCGTCAAGAAGATTGTAAATCCGCTCGTGGGTCGCCAGTATCAGGTCAAAATTCATTCTCGTAATGTTGGTAAAGACAAAGTTGTGAGTCGCCTCGGCAAGCACAAGATGAAAATCAAAATCCGCCTGCGCCCGCTCCTCCGGATTCTCAAGAGATTTTTCGGTAGAGGTTATCACGCGCAGCATCCGCGTCAGGTCGGAGGGGGTCGCGCGCATCGCGCTTTCGGCCGCGATGGCCGGGTCAAGGACGCGGCGGGCCTCCATCAGCTCAAGAATCGCTGAATCCTCAAGCTGTATCGTGCTCCTGTTCTCCGCGATCGTGCGCGGATGGCGAACGAAACGTCCCTTGCCGGGAATGGACTCGATGAGGCCGAGCAGCTCCATCACCCTGAAAGCCTCGCGCAGGGAACTTCTGCTGACGCCGAAATCGTCCATCAGCTGACGTTCGGAGGGAAGCGGGTCGCCCGGGAGAATATTGCCGGCGGCAATTTCCCCTTTTAATTTTTCAACAACCTTCTCGTAAATACGAGGCCCTCTTAAAACCGGCGCTTCGACCATTGTGAAAAAACCTCCTTGCTGGATTGCCCAGTACACCTTATACTACTTTTTACTGAGATTGGCAAGCCCTTTTACGTATTCTAAATAGTTTGATAATTTATCCAAATTTACATTTCAAATGAGACTGACAAATTGTGAAAAGCTGTTTTATTCCCGCTATTACAGCACTTTCTGCGACATTTATAGCTTTCGCCCGCTCTCTGTTTATGCTGAATAGTATTCTTCGCGTCGAACCGAAAAAGACTTTTGCTATATTTTCACAAATTGTCAGACCAGATAAAAAACAGAAGAATAATCTGTCCGATATCGCCTCATTCTTCCGCGAAGCGCTGGACGAAGATGAAGATCCGCTGTAATATGTCAGCGTTTTTATTTCAAATAAGGCGGGTCTGCGAAGAATGAAAATCGGCAGCGGCGCGGAAACAATAGATACCGAAAAGCTTTTTTCATTGCGGGGAGCGAAGATACTCGGCGTCAACCCGCCGGTGCGCGACTTTGCCTTCATGGATCTCTGGTCGAAGCCGCTCGGCCTCCTGTACCTGCTGCAAAGCATGAGAGAGCGCAATGAAGTCTCGCTGCTCGACTGCGTCGCGGCGGCGGCGGAGGGAGAAAAGAGCTTCGGCAGGGCGAAGATAAGAAAAATTGAGATAGAAAAGCCGGAAGCCTACCGCGGGATACCGCGAAGGTACAACCACTTCGGTCTGACGGAAGGCGAAATAATATCGTTGCTGGCAGGGCGGCCGGCTCCCGATTATATTTTCATCACCTCCGCAATGACCTACTGGTACACAGGCGTGCGATGGGTCATAGAGCTGCTGCGCCGGATATTTCCGCAAAGCCTCATTGTGCTGGGCGGCCTCTACGTCTCCCTCTGTCACGAACATGCGGCTACGCTGGGCGCGGATTATATCGTGCGGGAACGCCGCGAGCCGGACGCGCCATATCCGGCTATGGACCTTTACGGCAAGCCGCCATACGGCGTGACAATGACCTCATTCGGCTGCCCCTTCTCCTGCCGTTACTGCGCCTCGAACATTCTCTGGCCGCGCTACCGCAGGCGGACGCTGGACGAAACGCTGCGCGAGATAGAATTTCAGGCGGCGCTGGGGGCGCGCGACTTCGCCTTTTACGACGACGCGCTGCTACTCGACAAGGAAAATTTCTTCTATCCGCTCTGCCGCGAGCTTGCGTCGCGTTTCGGCGGAGAACTGCGCCTTCACACGCCGAACGGGCTGCATGTGCGCCAGATCGACGAAAGATGCGCCCATACGCTGCGGGAAAGCGGCTTCAAGACGATACGCCTCTCGCTGGAAAGCATAGACCCAAAGGTCGCCCGCGACAGCTCCGGAAAGGTCGCGCGCGAAGAATACGCCAACGCGGTGAAAAATCTGGCCGCCGCCGGCTACGGCGCGAAAGAGTGCGAGAGCTACATACTGGCGGGGCTGCCGGGACAGGATATAAATTCTGTGAAAGAGACGATAAAATTCGTCCACGACAACGGCGGCACGCCAAAGCTGGCGGAATTCTCCCCCATCCCCGGAACGGCTTACTTTGAAGAAGCCGCCGCAAAAGTGCCTGAACTGCGAAGCGAACCGCTGCTGCAAAACAACTCCGTCTACTGCTCATGCTTCTCAAAAGACATCACGCCGGAAGAGCTGCAAGAATTAAAAGATATGACACGAAAGAGCGCCGTGTAGACGGCGGCTTTCAACATTTGCGTTATTGTGCGGCGGCGGCTTCTCCTGTATCATTCAGTTGGTGATAAAAATTTTTCTTGCGGCGCGGGGAGGCAGAAAATATGCGGGTATTTGTTGCGGGGATTTCTGGAAATGTAGGCAGGGCTATTGCGCGGGGGATTTCGGCAAGAGACGGCTTTGAGCTTGCCGGCGGATGGGCTAAGGAAGCCGGCGAGGATATCGGCCTGCTGGCCGGTATCGGAGCGCTGGGAATCACGGTCGCGCCGGAGCTTGCGGAGGGGCTTTCCGCGTCGGCGGCGGAGCTGGTGATCGATTTCTCAGTTACTCCGATTTTGAAAAATAATATGCGCGTATATCTCGACGCCGGAATGAACGCGGTCATCGGAACTACGGGGCTTACGGACGAACAGCTCGCCCCCTTCGCCGAAGAGGTGGCGGAGCGCGGGCTTCGCTGGGCCGTCATTCCAAATTACAGCCTCGGCGTCAGTCTCGTAAAGGATTTTATTGAAAAGGCGAGCAAATATTATCCCTTTGTCAGCATTATCGACCAGCACACAAACGAAATGGCAAACGCCCCCAGCGGCACGGCGGCGGCGCTCGCGCGGGCAGTCTCCGGCAGAGAGTCCGGCGAGGTGGCGAGCAGGGAAAGCTATCCCGGCGTTCTCGGCGGAAATATTGACGGAACGCAGATTCTGTCGCAGCGTATGCCGTGGCCAGGCCCTTTTTCCGGACATGAGATAACGCTCGCGCGCAAAGACGAATTTATAAAAATATCCGTGCAGGGCTTTACGAGCGACATATATCTTGACGGCATATTTCTGACCGCGGAAAGGCTGGCTTCTTTCCCTGCCGGCACATTCATCCGCAGTCTGTCGGAGGTTACGGGGATATAGAGCGGGCAAGCCGCGGCGGCCTGCTCTCCGTTCCTCTATTCAAATTGCCGCCTGTTTTTGTACGGACAATTAATACATCAGTCGTCCGTGCCACGCGCTTCAATTAAAGAGTGTATAATACGCTTATACCTTATATCGGAGGGATATTTTTATGAGTACAGTAAACTGGGACGCAAGATTTTCCGAAATAGCGCTGAATGTAAAGCCGTCGCCCATACGCGCGCTTTTGAAGTATACAAAGACGCCGGGGGTCATCTCCTTTGCCGGCGGAAACCCCGACCCTGCGGTATTTCCGGTCGCGGAGTTTTCCGAAGCGGCGCAGGTGCTCAGCCGCGAGGGTAAGGACGTATTGCAGTACGGCGTGACAGGCGGCTATGAGCCGCTGAAGGAATATATCTCAAAGTGGATGGCGCCGCGCATGGGACGCGAGACGAAATCCGACGAGATGCTGATAACGACAGGCTCTCAGGAGGGGATGGATCTTCTCTGCTCCGTGCTTCTTAACGACGGCGACAGCATCATCGTCGAGGGGCCGACCTATCCCGGAGCGCTGCACGCGATGCGCAACCGCGGCGCGCGTTTCCTTTCCGTTCCCTGCGACAAGGACGGTCTTTGCGTAGACATGCTGCCGGCCATCATCGAACAGGGGCGCAAAGACGGTCATAAGATCAAATTCATCTATTCAATAGTAAACTTCCAGAATCCTTCGGGAGCGACGCTGACAAAGGAACGCCGCGAAAAGCTGCTCGACATCGCGGAGAAGTATGACCTCATCATCTTCGAGGACGACCCGTACGGACATCTTCGCTACAACGGCGCGCATGTGCCGACTATCTTCTCAATGGATAAGAACGGCCGCGTCGTTTACGCCTGCTCTTTCTCAAAGATACTGGCCCCCGGCACGCGCGTGGCGTGGATCGTCGGCGCTCCTGAGATCATCCAGAAGATGGTGATGATAAAGCAGGGGACGAATCTCTGCACCAGCGTCGTCGCCCAGGCTCTTGTCTATGAATACTGCCGCCTTGGTCATCTGGACGGCTTCCTTCCTAAGATCATCGCCCATTACGGCAAAAAACGCGACGCGATGGACGCGGCCTTTAGGAAGCATCTGCCGGCCAACACGCTCTATCATACGCCGGAGGGCGGCTTCTTCTTCTGGCTTCAGGTGCCGGGCGTCGATTCGACGAAGCTCTTCATGAAGGCTATAGAGCATGGCGTTGCCTTCGTAACAGGCCCCGCCTTCTACGCAGAGGAGGGCATAGGACTTGACTACATGCGCACCTGCTTCACCTTCGCGCAGCCGGATGAGATCGAAGAAGGGGCGAAACGCCTCGCAGCCGCCATCAAAGAGCTGTAAAAA
>JAUNJZ010000005.1 GCA_030533085.1 Synergistaceae bacterium | reverse complement strand
GATTGCAACAGCTTACAGCGCGGATTCCTGGGCTTAACTGCAAAAGTCAGGAAAATATAGTCTATTTCTTGGCTCATAAAACCTAATAGATCGATCCATTCTTGGTCATGTGTTTGAATTATATATGCTTCTACTACAACAGATAAAACATTATGATAATTTACTATACTTAGATGTTTCGGCAGAAAAATTATTTTTTGACTGTTTTCGTTGCAGATACCAACTAAATAATCATCCTCAACATATACAGGCGCTCCCAAGGTATGAGTTCCGTTGCCAAGTTCTCTCATAAACCACATATTTACATCGCAATACTTTTCTTTTGGAGGAATAAGACGCAGCTCTTTTCTATCAAAGACAAACGAGAATATTATTTCTTTATACGTCAGTTCTCCGGTATAGACATCTAATCCCCTTGCCACTTTATCACTCCCTCGACTATTACTTTTTGAATACAAATAAATACTCGTGCGCAATTAACAGAAAGTTATACTTTACGCTGTTTGTCTTCCAATATCCTGTAGCTTTACAGTTATGCTGCTCTTTGATAATAAGTTCTTTTAGTTTGAATCCCGCTTCTTCAAAAATTCGCATTACGTCAAAGGACATTGGTATCATATGACCTTTTTGACGGGTATCGCCCATGAGGACTGCACAGAAGCTGTCTTTTTTCAGAACACGGTAACTTTCCGACGCAGCTCTTTTCATCTCGTCAAGAAACTCAGGTACTTTCAAGCGTGATAAATCTTCATCAATGTCTTCGCTGTATGCGATTATATTCGCATATGGCGGATGCGTACATATCAAATCCACGCTTTCATCCGGTATAAAGTCAAGGTTTCGCGCATCGCCTTTATGAATATAGACTTTACCGTCCGCGCCCTCATGCTCAAAATTAATTTTATCCCTGCAACGGGCAAGCGCGTCGTCATTTACATCCACGCCGATTATATTTCGGTTAAGCAGTTTTGCTTCTACCAGAGTTGTTCCTCCACCGGCAAACTGATCAAGTACTAAATCATTTTCTTTTGAATAGCGGAGCATTATATTGCGGGGAATATACGGAGACCAGTTTCCTCGCCACTTTGCATCGTGAGTAGCCCAGTCTCCGCGTTTTTGAAAGCTCCAAACCGTAGTCATTTCAAGCTCAAAATCGTCAGGCCCCCATTTTCTTATTTTTTTATCCGCCATTATTTGAAGACCTCACGGATTACGCCGTTTTCCATATCTCTGATATTGTATATGTGCTCCATTACGCCAAAAGTCTCTTCAAGATTATGGCGTGCGCTCGCCCAGCCTTTGCCGTCCGTAAACCATACGAAAGTAAAGCCGTCAATGCTGTTGCTTTCCAACGCAAGCGTTTTGTAGCTTCTTGCCGTTTCATTAAGCTTGCTTCCAGCGCTGCTGTAAAAGTTCGTTTCAATACCGTAAATCATGCCGGTGGTTTTTATTACGAAGTCAAATCGCTTTTCCATCTTTCCCTGATTGGAAATGGCAGATAGGTCAATGCCCCATTTGTCAACGATCTGATGAATATACATCTCCTTAAAGTATGTTCTGTCCTTAATAAAGCCAGCTTTCTTGATAAAGCTTTCTACCAGATCCTCCATAAGATGACCGCCGCGATTTTTACGGCCGTTGGAGTCTAACCCTGTTTCTACTCCGGTAACATAGTCGACAAGGTTATGTATAATGTGGTTTGTCATCAGGTCAAACAACCCTGTTTTACGCATAAAGTAAGCATATCTTTTATAATGGATATTGTTGCTACAGGGGTGATTATCGGAATCAAAGCGATAAGTGTATTCGCCGTTTTCGTCCCGGCAATAGATCTCGTTCGCCCTGACTGCCAAAAGCGTGGGGATGCATTTTATAACTTCGGGATACTGTTTGATAAGCTTTTCAAACTCTGCTTCAATGTTTTTAGAGCTGATTAATGAATTCAGGATGTTTAGTTCGACTTTAATATCATCCACATTACGATAGACCTTTTCAAAGTCTATGTAATAGCCATAGTCAGCAATGCTGTCACGAAAGTCGGATAGCCATTTGTCAAAATTCCTATTCATCTTATCCTCTTCTTCCCTCGTCAGAACTATTTTGGTAAAAAATCCGCTTCCAATTCGCATAGCAGTATTCATTAAAAGTTTGATATGAGTAGCTCTTTTATCTTGCCTCTTGCTTCGCTGTTGCAGTTGATCATGCGAGTTGCTTCTACCCTTCTGATTTTATGTGATGAATATATATTTTCAAAAAAATCATCATCACTATTTGAATTTTTGGGATCGGAATTGCTGACGACAACCTTCGCGCCTTTTTGATTTATGCTTTCAACGAATGCGGCAAGCTCAATTTGTTCTTCGTCACCAAACAGCCTCTCCGTATATGCAGTGAAGCCCGCTGTGTCTGTCAGCGGGCGATACGGAGGATCAATGTATACAAATGTATGCGCATCAATAAACGCGGCTGAATCCCTGTAATCTCCGCATATGATTTGAACTTTTTGCAACTTATCGGAAACTGACCGCAGATTTGCCTCATCACAAATCAGCGGAGTTTTGTAAGCTCCCATAGGCACATTGAACAGATTTTTTCTGTTGACCCTATATAGTCCGTTAAAACATGTCTTATTAAGGAAAATCATTAAGGCCGCCTTCTCGAGATTAACTTTCTCATTATCATTGACCTTGAGATCATTAAAACGCTCTCTTTGTGATAAATAGTAAGCTTTTCTGTTGTCAGTCTTCAACGGGATAAAAATTTCCTGCATTTTCAGAAGCAATTCTATCAAAGGATCAATATCATCGCGGATGATATGATAAGTATTGATGAGTTCGGCGTTAATATCGCTGATATAAACCTCGTTTACATCAAATTTGTTCAGGATGTCAAATAGTACCGCACCGCCGCCGACAAATGGCTCTGCATATTTTGTTATCTTACCGTCCGAAAAAGGATAGTATTTTCCAATTTCTTTCAGAAGCTGACCTTTTCCCCCTGCCCATTTAAGAAAAGGCTTCGCTGTTTTATTCGGTATACCATAGCTGATGCTCCTTGCATCGAGAGGCTTTTCCGCGTTGCTCGGGATAATCCACATATTGCCGACCATAGCCGCGTTGGCGACACGGTTTTCCGCGCATAATATCGCTACTCTGCGTTGTGAAATTCCCCATTTCTCTGCGGCGTCCCTTGCGGACATAATTTCCATGCTGTGCCTCCCTGAATATCGGATGGTAATATTTTATTCTAAGCCTCGAATAAAAACAATATTGTTTTTGTCTGTTGATAAAAGCCGCCGGCGCGGCCGGCGGCTTTGGCAAAGTTTGTTCGGGGCTTTGTTACATCGCTCCGGCGGCGGTCGATTCTTCTATCATTTTGTCAACGTCTTTGCGCAGGGCATCCGGCAGTCCGAGGATGTCCAGCGAGAGGAAGCCCTTGACTATCAGCGACTGCGCCTCCGTTTCTGATAGGCCGCGCGCCATGAGGTATTCTGTCTCTTCCTGATTTATTTTGCCTACTGCCGCTTCGTGCGACATTTCCAGCTCTTTGTGACGCGCCTCAAGCTCCGGTATCGCGTGAATTTTGCCGGCGTTCGAGAGCAGCAGCCCGTTGCATTCGAGGTGCGCTTTGGCCCCCGCCTCTTCGCCTATCAGATGTCCGCGCGCGTATATTTCGCCTCCTGTGGAGACGGCGCGCGATATTATTTCGGCACGGCTGCCTTTTCCGCGCAGGTATACGCGCGAGCCGGTGTCCATTCTGGAGCCGGGGCCGGCCATCAGCACAGTGTTGAAGGTGGCTGTGGCTCCGTCTCCGTTAAGATATACGGAGGGGTACATTTGAAGGTCTTTCGCCGGTTTCAGGCAGATGTAGTTTGAGATGTAGCGGCCGCCCTCTTCGACGACGACGACGGTGCGCGGACGCACGGACATTTCTTCCGCCCAGTCGTGAACCATCGTGAATGTGAGGGTCGCCCCCTTTTTGACATATATCTCCGATACCCCCACATGGAGGCCGGAGCGCACATTCGGCCCGGAGGCGCAGCCAGAGATGATGCTCAGCTCGGAGCCTTCCTCGGCTATTACGATATTATGCACATCCTGCGCCAGCGCGTTTGTCTCAATATACATACAGGCCTGCACGGGGCAGTTTACCTTCGCGCCGCGCTCTGTACGGATGAAGTAGCCGCCTTCGGAGCGCTTCGCGGCCAGCTCCGTGAAGGCGTCTTTTTCCTTTTCGATGATTTTCCAGCAATAGTCTTTCAGTCCGTCGTATTTGAAGAGCGCGTAGGAGATGGGCATAAGCTCCACCCCTTTGAGCTGCGAGTTGCAGTAGACCGTGCTGTGGTCTGAATGTATGAAGGTCCCCGCCGCCTCTTTGCCCGCGTCCACTCCGGCGCGCAGCAGCGTCGCCCGGTCTCCGTCAGGAAGCTCCGCGACGTTTTTTATCTCGCTGTGCGCGGGGGCGTCGCTTCTGAAATCGCCAAGATGTTCTTCCACGCGAAAATCCTTCATCAGCCCTCTCTCCTTTCGCAGCCGGCGCAGCGGAAGCATTCCGTGTAGCCGTGGCTCCGTATCTCCCCAAGAAGCTCTGCGGCGTTGCCGGAGCATACTATTTCGCCGTTCATAAGCACATGCCCCTTATCGACATAGAGATGATCCATTATCTGCCCAGTGTGTGTGATGATAAGGCCGGAGCGGTAGCTTTCGCGGCGGCTTTTTATCGAGCGGCGGCAGCCCGCGCCGTCGAAGCTTTCCCGCCCCAGCGCTATGCGCGCCGCTTTTCCTATCAGCGCCATGTTTTCAAGGTCTACGCCGGATTCCGGCTCGTCGAGGCAGACGAGCTCCGGAGACTGCAATATTATTTGCAGCATTTCGGTGCGCTTCATTTCGCCGCCGGAAAGCCCCGCGTTTATCTCTCTGTCGAGAAATTCAGCCGCGTCAAGCTTTGCCGCCGCCCTTTCGACCTCTTCCGGCGACAGCCCGGAGCCGCCTATCTCTATCAGGGAGCGCAGCGTGACCCCTTTTATCGTCGGCGGCCGCTGGAATGAGATGCCTACGCCGAGGCGCGCCCGTTCGTCAATCGTAGCGCCGGTGATGTCGCGTCCTTTGAAATATATCGCTCCGCCTGTGATTTTGTAGCGCGAAAAGCCTATTACCGTGTTCAGCAGCGTCGTCTTGCCTGAACCGTTCGGGCCGAAAAGCGCGTGTATCTCGCCCTCTCCCACCGCGAGCGATACTCCCTTAAGCACTTCGCGCCCCTCCACAGAAACGCGAAGATCTTTTATTTCAAGTAATTTCTTATCCCCCGTCATTAGCTCGCTCCACCCTCTCCGCTTAAGCTGATTCGTGATAAATTTCCCTTGCCCACACAACGGAAAGTATATATCTTTATCTATATTTATTAAAGCGGCCGGCGCGTATTCCGAGGCTCATTATTGCCTCCAGCGCTCCGCCGGCGACGGCGAGCGCCTTGTCTGTGATCGTGAAGCAGCGTTCAGGGTCGCCGCTCGGGTCGATGTCGCCTATTTTCATTCCCGCCGTGACAGGGGCGTCTGGGTGAATGAGGCCGCGCAGAACGCCGTCTATCCGCGCGCGGATCTTCACGCCGTCAACTTCGGCGACCTCCATTCCGGCCTTTACCTTATCGCCGATGACAAATGGAGAAATGACGCTGCCTGACGCGGGGGCGCGCAGCAGCCGCTCTGTCGTGTAGCCGCCTACCGATCCGGGCACTCCGGTGTCGGGGATCGCAGAGCCGTTCACTATCAGCCGCCCCAATCTGTGTCCGCGCTTGCTCTCGACGACCGCGTGAACCTCGCCGGGGGCGGAAAAGCCGGGGCCTATCGCTATCACCAGCGGCGCCATGCTCTTGTTCGTTCCGGTATTGCGCTTTGCCATTATGGCGTCCATCACTATCTCCGGACGCAGCAGGGCTATTGTTTCTCCGTTCGGGTCAACGATGACGCAGGGGCAGTCCGCCGCGAGAAATTCAGAGGCGGAGCCGACCAGCCTCACTGGCATATCCTCTATCAGCGCCTCGCCGTCGTATACGGCGGAGGCGGCGGAGACGGCGCGGCGCACGGCAAGCGGCCTAGCGATTTCCGTCGCGAGCACGCGGAAGCCGCATTTCCAGAGCCGGTATATTATCCCTGTCGCAAGGTCGCCGGCTCCGCGCACTATCACTGTCAGCGGCTTAAATTCCGGGGTATTCAAATTCCTTTACCTTCATTTTCGCGTAGCGCTCATCTATCTCTTCCAGCAGCTTTTTCAGCTCCTGAACGTCGGGCTCTTTCTCCGCCTCCGCGCGGATATCGTACATTTTGAAAAAGCGGTTTTGCCTCGTTGGGCCGTCCGAGGAGAATATCTCCCTGTACATCATCATATCCACCGGCATGTCAAAGCCATCTTTGACCTCTTCGTAGCCGAAGAGCGCCCATATTTCGCGGAAGCCGGCCCACGATATGGCGGATATGCACATCGGACAGGGGGCGTGGCTGGCGACGAAGATGCATTCCTCCGGCGCTGGGCGCTCTTTGAGCGCGAAGAAGCGCTGTATCGTGTCGATTTCCCCGTGGTATATGGGATTTTCCAGGCGGTTGTTGCTTCCGGCTGCGACGACGGAACAGTCGTCGGCGCGCAGCACAAGCCCTCCGAATACGTGGTTTCCCTCTTCGACCATTTTCTCCGTCAGAGGCAGGAGTTTATTCTTCATCGCTTCAAGTATCTTTCTTGTCTTTGACATCAGGAACGCCTCCTTGATAAAGATTTCGCCGCGTCGAGCGCGCGCCTTTTCCATACCCTCTTACAATTATATAATACAGCGGGATTAAGGATACGGCTTAATTATCATGGGGTAAATTTTATTTTTAGCGGAGCGCGGCGGCGCCGGAAGTTTTTAATCGCGCCGTTGCGGATTTTGGCTTTTTGTGATAATATCCCCGCATGAAGATTTTGCGGGGGAGTTTTTTGATGGCTTATCGCCTTTTGAACGATAAAAATAAAACGAATCGGTGGTGGCGCGGCGTCTAGCGGCCCGCCGGTCTCCCTGCGTCTGTTTTTACGGGGCTGGACGGGTAGTTTGTCCGGCCCTTTTTTTGTGCGGAACGAAAGGGCGTGAAAGAGACCCTTTCGTTTTTCTATATATGAAGTCAGGCATAGCGAAGCGAAGCCAGGAAAAG
The DNA here is from genome assembly GCA_030533085.1 of Synergistaceae bacterium. Taxonomy (GTDB): domain Bacteria; phylum Synergistota; class Synergistia; order Synergistales; family Synergistaceae; genus JAUNJZ01. The sequence continues at coordinate 75,269 of JAUNJZ010000005.1, read as the reverse complement.
ATAAGAGGAGGAAATTATCATGACAACAGCGGCAAAAGCGGGTTTTCCAAGCGGAAAGATGTACGGGGATTTCGGAGGCTCTTTCATACCGGAGGAGCTGGAGCCGATAATGGAGGAGATAGCGCGCGAGTATGAAAGCTGCGCGGCGGATCCGTCCTTCAGGGAGGAATATCTGCGTCTGCTGAAGGAGTATGTCGGACGCCCGTCGGCTATCACGGAATGCGCCAATCTGTCGCGCGAGGCGGGAGGGGTGCGTATCTTCCTGAAGCGCGAGGATCTGAATCATACTGGGGCGCACAAGATAAACAACTGCATCGGTCAGGCGCTGCTCGCGCGCAGGATGGGGAAGAAGAAGATAATAGCGGAGACGGGGGCGGGTATGCACGGCGTCGCGACGGCGACGGTGGCGGCTCTTATGGGGATGGAGTGCGACATTTACATGGGGGCTGTCGATATCGCCCGTCAGGCTCCGAATGTGCTGCGTATGAAGGCGCTGGGGGCGCGCGTCGTCTCCGTCGAGGCCGGTCAGAGGACGCTGAAGGAGGCGGTGGACGCCGCTTTGGGGGCGCTCTGCGCCGATACGTCGCTCTTTTATCTTATCGGCTCCGCTGTCGGCCCGCACCCTTATCCGAAAATGGTGCAGGATTTTCAGCGCGTCATAGGCGACGAGGCGCGCGCGCAGCTGCTGGAACGCGAGGGGCGGCTCCCCGACGCTGTGGTGGCCTGCGTCGGCGGCGGCAGCAACGCTATAGGCGCTTTCACGGCCTTTCTTGAGGACGACGGCGTTCGGCTGATAGGGGTGGAGCCGTCCGGACGCGGCCTAAGCTACGGCAATCACGCCGCTTCGCTTACGATGGGCAGCCCAGGCGTTCTGCACGGATTTAAGAGCTATGTGCTGACGGACGGCAAGGGCGGAGCGGCGGAGGTCTATTCTATCGCGGCGGGGCTGGACTATCCGTCGGTCGGCCCGGCGCACGCGGCGCTGAAGGAGAGCGGGCGCGGAGAATATATCTGCGCGGGAGACGCGGAGGCGCTGGAGGCATTCAAGCTGCTGTGCCGCACGGAGGGGATAATTCCCGCGCTGGAAAGCTCGCACGCGGTAGCCGGAGCGCTGCGCGCCGCGAAGTCCATGAAGAAGGGCGATATCCTGCTCGTCAATCTGTCCGGAAGAGGGGACAAGGATATGGAGACGATAGCGTCGCTGGGGATCCTGGATTAAGCGGAGGCTCTTCCGCGGCGAATACGAAGAGGCGCTCCCTTTGTGTGGGAGCGCCTCTTCAGCCTCAGCCGCGATTGCCTATTTATTCAGAGTGAATCTTGCGAAGCCCTCGAAGCTGTAATCCTGCTTGCGGTCCATGTCCGGCTTCTGCTTTCTGAAAAAGCAGGCGGGGATTTCGTTTTCACTGAGGCATTTATGCACGCAGGGGGTGCAGCCCAGCGTGCTGTTTGCAGGATTGCAGGGGCACTCTCTGTCTACGCAGCTGCAAAAATTTATGTTATCCCACGCGGAAGTTATCTCCATTTTTTCATCGCTCATCAGAACTTCTCCCTTCGATATCCGATCTCCCTTACCGCCGTTATTATCCCTCAACGGAGGCTGTCTGAAAATGCTCCGGCGAAGAGAAAAATAGCCGCGCCCCTCCCTTTGTAAGGCAAAAAAGTCCTTTTTCTTCCATTTTACTTAATTGAATATAGGGGGCAAAGAGAGTAACATAATGATAAAGGGGGCGGCGCTATGGCGGAACGGAAAAACAATCCCGACGATACGGACTGGAAGATTCTCGCGGAGCTGCAGCGCGACGCCAGAAGTTCCTACAAGGATATAGGAGAGGCGGTCGGCATGACGCGCCCCGCCGCGCGCGAGCGTATCCTGAGAATGGAAGAGAGCGGGGTCATAGGCGGCTACAGCGCCGATATAGACACGGAGGCGCTCGGACGCGCGCTGCATGTGATGGTCAGCTTCAAATTCAACAGCGATCAGAGATATGAAAGAAAGCCCAATGACGTGCTTGTTCCCTTTCTGCGCGCCTCAGCCGAGGTGATCCGCTTCTGGGAGATATACGGGGAGCTGGATTTTCTCATCGAGGCGGCTTTTTCATCAAAGGAACGGATGCAGGAGTTTCTTGACGATCTGCGCAGTTACGGCTTTGTCAGGTCGCACCTTATCGCGTCCTCTGTAAAATGCGCGGTGCGCCCCGAAACAGATAACCGCTGATCATACGCGCCGCAGGCAGCCTGTTCGGCGGCCGGCGCGTCCAATCAGCGGAAGTGTTGTCTGTAATGGCGAAGGCTGTTTTTTTCAGCGGCTTTTTAGCTCCGCCGCCGCGCCGTCCTTATCATCGATGCTGAAATGAAAGAGCTTTTCATAATTACGGCGTATTGCCACGGTCAGCTCAAGGGCGGTAAGGTCGTAGAGAGCCGACCACTGGGTCATGCTGGTGGAGGCCTCCGTTTCGGGCTGGCTGACCAGCGAAAGCAGCGCCATGGCTTCCCCCTCCGTCATGATGTTTTTCTTGAAATCGAGAACGGATTTTAATATTTGATAGCGTTCTTTGCCATGTCCCAGAGCCTTCATCTCGGGGTCAAGGTAGAAGTTCGTAGCGTAATTTTCATCCAGCGCGACCATTTTATTGTTGCTGTATTCAAGGACTGCGCTGCGTCCAGAGGCGTCGGAGAGGAGGAAGTGGAAGTTTGCGTCCGGCATGGGCGAGTACATGTCGTAATTTCTGAGCAGCGCAAGCGCCTCGTCGATATCTGCGGCGCGGTCGAGCATCAGGCGGATAGCGACCGTCGTCATAATGCGCGGCTTGCCGCCCTCCTGTCTCGCTGGTTCGCCGTCGAGCTTCAGCACGCTGACAGTCAGCCCCTTTTCATTCATTCCGTCCATTGTCAAGTATGGAAAGCTGACCGCCATGGAGAGATCCGAGCGGCCGTTGCTCAGGCTGCCGATGCCGTAGCCGACCCAGCCCGCGTCCACCATGCCGATTGAGCGGTAGCCGCCTTTAGGGGCTGTGCGCAGCAGGACTGCCGTCATGTCCATCTTATAGTCGAAGTTGCGCCCGCACAGCACCGCGCCCTCGGGAGTTCTGACGGTGAAGGCGCTGCATCCGGCGTCCGGGAGCCCCGCGCTCATATTCCCGCCGTTGAGCAGGGAGTTCCGCACGAAGTCTATGCAGGATTTAACGTCGTCTACATTTGCCTTCAAAATATCGTCAAGCTTGTAATCGGCGCTGTAGTCCATTGTGTAGAAGAGGCCGCCGTCGATATCCCGCAGCGAGGCGACGCTGGCGCGCTGGGCGGCGGTCACGAGGTTGGCGGCAGGATTTCCCGCTTTTGTCTTCCATTCCTCCGCGCGCGCCGCAGAGGGCATCGCGGTCAGGCAGAGGCATAATATCGCCGCGAATAGAGCTTTCATCATCATTCAGTTTCCCTCCGTTTCTGTTCCGCGGGAGGTCAAGATGATCTCTCCGGCGGGATTTCCGTCCGAATTCCGGACATGAATTCCTTATATTATAACTGAATGGGGGGAAGCGCTCTATCAAAATATGCTTAAAGAGAGCCGTCATTATTGACGGACTCCGCCTGCCGCGCTATCGCTCCGACGAAAGAGCCGCCCTTGCGGGCGGCTCTTTGAATCTGTTCTTTTTGAGTTCTGTTCTTTGCAGAGGCGATTAACGCTTTGAGAACTGCTTGTTCGCGCGCGCGCCTTTGAGTCCGACCTTCTTGCGCTCGACCATACGTGAGTCGCGGGTGAGAAGTCCGGCTTTTTTCAGCGCGGGGCGCGAGCCGGGATACATCTTGAGCAGCGCGCGGGCCACGCCGAGGCGGATCGCTCCGGCCTGTCCTGTAAGGCCGCCGCCGTGGGCGTTGACGAATACGTCTATCTTGCCCTCGACTCCCGCGACCTCAAGGGGCTGTACAGCCTGAGAGGCCCAATAGAAGCGGGGGAGATAATCCTTCACTTCGCGGTTGTTGATAAGGAACTGCCCCGTACCCTCGCATATGCGGACGCGGGCGACGGCGTTCTTTCTTCTGCCTGTTCCCCAAAGGAAAGCTGATTTTTTGTCTGCCATTTTATTTCACCCCTGTCCTTAATCTATCTGTTCGGGCTTCTGGGCCGCGTGCGGATGAGCCGCTCCCGCATATACCTTGAGTTTGCGGTACATGCTGCGTCCAAGCTTCGTTTTCGGTACCATGCCGCGGATTACGCGCTCGATGAGCTGTTCGGGACGGCGTTCGAGAACCTGTTTGTATGTAAGGGTCTTCAGTCCGCCGGGATAGCCGCTGTGCTTGCTGATGGTGGACTGGAGAAGCTTCTTTCCGGTGAGTCCGACCTTTTCCGCGTTGATTATCACTACAAAGTCGCCCGTGTCAACATGCGGGGTGTAGGTCGGCTTGTGCTTTCCCGTGAGTATGCGGGCTGCCTGTACTGCGAGACGGCCAAGGTGTTTGTCTGTTGCGTCTATGAGATACCATTTACGCTCTACTTCTTCACCTTTGGCCATGTAGGAACGTGTGCCTATCATGGATCTTCCTCCTTAGAAAGACGTGTTGATTTATTTTTTATCTCAAAGTGTCTGCTCTACCGCGTCCCGTCTGCCGTGGCATACGCGCCTTTCGTAACGCAAGACGCCGGCATGGGATACGCCCTCAGGTTATCGTGGGGGAAAAGCTGAGAGCGGGACTAGAGTACACGTTTAAGGCTTGGGTTCGGTATGATCCCCGGCAGGCGGCCCCTTTTGGCTATCGCCTTGCCGTTCACCATTTTTATATCCATCGTCATGTCGCGCTGGGCCGCGTTGGTGATGTAGCTTCCAACGCCGTATACGTCGGCTCCTGCCTCGTTCATGAGCTTTATGCGTTCGGGGGTCAGCCCTCCGGTCGCGACTATCTGTACCTTCTCAAATCCGGCGCTGTCAAGCCGCCAGCGTATTTCCCGCACAAGGTCGGGGGTGACGCCGCCGCGCTCTCCGGGGGTGTCGAGACGTATCGCAGAAAGCCTGCCGCCCAGCGCCTCCGCTACGCGCATCGTCTCTTCCGCCTCGTCCTTGAAGGTATCTACAAGCACTATGCGCGGCTCTTCCGCCGGAACCTGGGCGTCGTAAAGTTTGGCGAGCTTCACTGTGTCGCCCACCATGAGTATGGCTGCGTGAGGTACTGTCCCTTTCGGCTCCTCGCCGCAAAGCTTCGCCGCCAGTATGCAGCTCATGGCGCTGCATCCGGCCAGCTTTGCCGCGCGCTCCATTACCGGAGCGATCGCAGGGTGGACGTGACGCGCTCCAAAGCATAGGACGCTGCGCCCCTCCGCCGCCTCGACGCATTCACGGGCGGCCGTAGCCCAGCCTGTGGATGAGGCCAGCATTCCGAGAAGCACAGTCTCATACAGTCCGAAAGACTCATAGCTGCCGGTGATGCGCATAAGAACATCTTTTGCCTTGAATTTTTCTCCCTCCGCTATCGCCTCGACGACGGGGGGATTCGGAAGCTTGCGAAAGAGGTTCAGAACTTCCTCGGAGCCTGCGAAGACTCCGTCCCTGCGCGTGAATACCTCGGCCGTAACGGGCGTATCCAGCAGCCCGGCGGAGCGGAGTACGTCGCGCGTTTTCAAAAAGTATATGTCAGTGGTCCAGCCTGACAGTATTTCTTCATGCGTCGCAGAGAAGAGACGCCCTTCGACATTTTTGTATGAAGCGATGTCTTTCTGGCTGTCCAGCGGTTTGACTGTCATATCGCCGGCCCGCTACCTGACTATTACCTGAAGTATGGAGATAACCATAAAGGCCGCGATAAGTATGGCCGTGACCTTTGTCAGGCCGCTCATGCGCTGCCATGTCCCGCCCATATCGGCCTGAGTGCCGCCGCCTCCGAAAGCGCCGGTGAAGCCGCCGGATTTCCTGTGCTGCATCATTACGACCGCGACCAGCGCGACGCAAACGAGAATGTGAATTATTCCAAGAAGGATTTTCACAAACCACACCTCCAAAATTTTTCTAAATAAAAGGCAAAGAAAACCTTCGCCGTACCGTCGTTATTACATACTGCGTACAGCATACAATTGTATCACAGGTATAAGCGTTTCGGCTATACTTTTTACAGCTTTTGCGCGATGGGAAATTTTATTTTTTATTTCGTCGCCAAGCTCCGCGAAGCTGTTTTCATATCCGTCGGGGATGAATACGGGGTCGTAGCCGAAGCCGGATTCTCCCGCAGGCTCGCGCGCTATGCGGCCGCCGCAGTATTCCGTTACTGTGAGCGGCTCTTTCATTCCCGGAATGACGACGGCGATGGAGCAGACGAAGCGCGCGCGGCGATCTTCCCTGTCTTTCATCTGTTCCAGCAGCCAGCGCGTCCTTTCTTTATCTCCGCCCTCTGCTATACGCGCCGAGCGTATTCCGGGCAGCCCGCCGAGAGCCGCGGCTTCGAGGCCGCTGTCGTCGGCCATAACCGGAAGTCCCGTCGCTTCTGCCCAGGCTTTTGCCTTGAGCAGAGCGTTTTCTTCGTATGTCGCGCCGTTTTCTTCGACTTCCAGAGGCGCTGTCACATCTGCCCCCGGGATCAGCTCTATGCCGAACGGCTCAAGCTGCTTTTTCATTTCGCGGTATTTCCCGCGGTTGCCGCTGGCGAGGATTATTCGCATTTTTTGAACAGCTCCCTTTCGGCTTCGTCGAGCTCCAGCGCGTCGCGCTGCATTTTCTGTATCTCCGCGATTCCGCTCCAGCCAAATTCGACTATCTGCGCAAGCTCCGCGTATGAAAAGGAGCCGCCCTCTCCCGTTCCCTGCAGCTCTATAAATTCGCCGCCGCCTGTCATCACGAGGTTGGCGTCTACCTCCGCCGCGGAGTCCTCCTCATAGCAGAGGTCGAGCATGACCTCTCCCGCCACTTTGCCGACGCTTACCGCCGCTATCTGGTTTTTCAGCGGTATCGACGGGAGCTTTTCATTTTTCCGCAGCCAGCGCAGCGCGTCGAAGAGCGCTATAAAGCCGGCGGAGATGGAGGCTGTGCGCGTGCCTCCGTCCGCCTGCAGTACGTCGCAGTCGATCGTTATCGTCCTCTCGCCGAGTTTGGGCAGCTCCACCGCGGCGCGCAGCGAGCGCCCGATGAGGCGCTGTATCTCGCTGCTTCTGGCGTTGGGTCTGCCTTTGCTTATCTCACGCGGACTTCTCTGATGTGTGGCGCGCGGCAGCATCGAATATTCCGCCGTTACCCAGCCGGAGCCGGAGCCGCGCAGAAAGGGGGGGACTTTATCCTCCACAGAGGCGGCGCAGAGCACGCGCGTATGCCCCCAGCTGACGAGCGCCGAGCCTTCGGCGTATCTGCTGACGCCGCGTTCAAAGCTGACGGGGCGTAGCCCCTCAGCGCGGCGGCCGTCGTCGCGCAGCATCTCCATTTATCTGCCCGCCTCCCACGGCTGTGTGAGGTCAAGCGGATTTTTGTCAGTTATCTCTTTTGAGTTGACGTAGAATTTTATCTTTTTAAGCGGGGGGAAGCTCTCTTCCACTGTCCTCAGCATACCGTTCAGCAGCGTCGCCGATTTTGCCTTGCCCTGGCTTTTCAGCGAGCTTAGGAATGAGGGGGTGAGGTCTACGTAGAGCCAGTCGCCGCTTTGAAAAACTTCCGCTATCGCCACAGATGTGTCGAGCGCCTTCGTCTCTTTAAGGCTGTCGATATACATGGAAAGAACCTTCGTAATGTCCTCTTCCCTGCTCCCTCCGCCCGTTATTTCGACGGAGCGGCTCTGGAAGGAATCCCCGTTCGGCACGTATATCGTATATTTCACGCCGGCGGCTTTTTCCTCCGTCTCTGCCGGCGCTTCGGCGGCGCGGCGCTGTTCGGCGCTCGGGCCTCCCTTTTCGGCCGACCAGTCGAAGAAGTAGTTTGTCGCCACATATCCGCAGGCGAAGAGTATTATCATCAGCGCTATCCAGGCGAAGAGGCGGACTATTCCGGGCGCTTTATGCTCCTGTTCCTCGTCGTCGTCGAAATCGTCGTCGTCAGGCTCCGCGACGCGCCCTCTTTTTCTTCTGCCGCGCAGCGAGCGCGCCTCCTCTTCCTCTTCCAGTTCGCGTTCGCGCAGGCTTTTGCGCGCCCGCGGCTGGCGGGGGGCTTCGTCCTTTTCCTCCCGCTCATCCTCCCCGCCGCGGAGCGTTCCGCGGCGGCGCACCGCGGGGGCGTCGTAGTCTTCCTCTTTTTTATCGCGGACAACGAAGTGCCGCTGTCTTTCGTCCGAGTCTCTCATTGCTCTGTCGTCCTCCCATAATGCCTCAGCCTTTGTTTTCGATGTTCCCTATTGTAACGGAAAGTCCCCGCCGCCGTAAAGCTCGCCGGCGGGGTATACGCGGCGTCCGCCCCGCTTACATCACGGGATGTTCGCGTATATATCTGACTATGCCCTGCGCGAGGCTGCGGCATATCTGGTCGCGGTATGAGGCGCTGTTGAGCTTCCTCGCCTCGGCGGCGTTCGTCAGATAGCCCATTTCGACCAGCACGGCTGGCATACCGGCTCCGCGAAGAACGAAGAAGGGGGCCTGGGCGACCTTGCGCATCGGCAGGCCGGAGCTTCTGGCGGACTGGTGCAGCACTTCTGTGAGCGCGGTGCTCTCGTTTATCTTGTCGTTCTGCTGCATGTCGCCGAGTATTTTCAGCAGCAGCTGCGTCTTTCTGTCCGCATTCTGCTGAACCTCCTTGGCGTTGCTCGCGCCGCCGGATATTTCCCTGTTTTCAGCTATGGCCAGATTCATCGCGTCTTTGTCGGAGGGGAGCGCCATGATATATATCTCGAAGCCCGCAACGCCGGATTTGCCTTTGGGCATCGCGTTGCAGTGCAGACTGACGAATACGCTGGCGTCGTTTTTATTTGCGAAGGCAGTGCGCTCCGCCAGCTTCAGATAGACGTCCGTGCCGCGCGTCAGCCGCGCGTCCACGCCCTGCTGGCGCAGCAGCTCCGCCAGCCGCGCTGCGGCTTTCAGGTTGATATCCTTCTCTCGCACTCCGTTCGCGACCGCGCCGGGGTCATGCCCCCCATGTCCCGCGTCTACGACCACTATCGGGCGCTTACTTCCCGTGAAGGGGACTGCGGCGCTCTTTCCGGTATCAGCATCATCTTTTCGAGGCTCCGCTTTCGGTATCGCTATGGGCTGGGGCTTTTTCTCCTCTTTCGGCTCAACTTCGGCCTTTACAGGCATCGGAGGTTCTTCGCTTTTCGGTTGCGGAGCGGCTTCGGCAGCCGTCGGCTCCGCCTTCACCGGCTGCGGCGCGGCGGCGCTCGCCTCTCCCCAGCGGAAAGATGAGGGCTTGCCTATCGCCCTGTAAAAATGGTCGAAGGCGGTAAGCAGCGATTTCGTCTCGCCCCACCAGTGTCCGTCCGCGACGGAGACCGGCAGCGGGAAGCTGATTATGGCTCCGGCGGCTCTCACGACATTTGAAGCGTTCCAGAATTCTATCTTCTTCCCGTCGAGGGTGACTATGATAGAGGCCGGATCCCTTTTGGGGGCGAAGCCAAGCGCCGAGATAAGCTCGTCGATGGCGGCCTCCTGCATATTACCATTCGCGCGCACGCTTATGTCGCCTTTTTTGATCTCTCCGTTCCACAGTTCGAGCCTCTGCGCGGCGAAGGCCGGCAGCGCCGCGAAGAGCAGCGCGAAGGCGGCGAGAAGCGTTATAACTTTTTTCTTATTTTCCAGCAATGACAACATTATCAACCACCAGTGCAGGGGCGGCCGTGGATGACGAAAAGGTGAGATCAGACCCGACCGCCGCAATATTTTTCATGAATTCCAACAGGTTTGAGGCCATGGTGACGCCGCTTACCGGCGTTGTTATCCCGCCGTTTTCGATTCGATGTCCCTTCGCGCCGATGGAAAAATCGCCGCTTATCGGATCGATGGTGTGCAGCCCCATGAACTCCGTCACATACATGCCGCGCCCTATCCGCGAGCGCAGCTCCTCCGGGCTGCTTTCGCCCGGTTCGAGGATGAGGTTTGTCGTTCCCACATCCGGCAGGGAGGACATACCGCGCGAACAGTTTCCGGTCGATACGCTCCCGTCCTTCGCCGCGTATTGCAGATTATAGAGGTAGGCCGTCGCCACGCCTCCCTTTATCAGCTCCGTGCGCGAGGTCGGCACCCCTTCGGAGTCCCATGAGGAGCTTCCGGGCTTCCAGGGTATGCGTCCGTCGTCCGTCAGGCTGACGCAGGAGGAGGCTACCGCTTCCCCCAGCTTCCCCTTCATCATCGAGCGCCCGCGCAGCACGTCCGAGGCGCAGAAGAGGCCGCCTATCACGTCTACGAGAGCTGCCGCCGCCTCCGGGTCTATCATTATCGTATATGCGCCGGTCTCAAGCTGGCTGCCGCCAAGCGCCGCCACAGTCTGGGCCGCGGCTCTGCGCGCGCATTTGACTGCGTCAAGCTCGTCAAGGCGCAGCGAGTCCATTCCGTAGCCGCCCATCTCCGTGTATTCGCCGGACTGCGCCAGTACCAGAACGCCGCAGTTCGCGCTCGAGCCGCGCTCCCAACCGGCAAGCCCCTTGCTTGTGGCAAAGAACGATGCGCCCCAGCCGTCGCGCCACGAGGCGGAGCGGACGGACACGACGCGCTTGTCGGCGGCGCGCGCCTCGCGCGTCATCTCAAGGCAATATTCCATACGGTCGGCGGCTGTCAGCGCGCCGATCCTCTCGTCCTCAAGCTCAAGCTCCTCGCAGCGCAGCAGCGGGCCGTCGTAGAGGGCGACGCCATCCTCCGGCTGCGAGGCGCGCGCGTTGTGCAGGCTCCACTCCACAAGGGCATCGACGGAGGCCATGTCCAGACGGTTGCCGTAGGCTATTCCCTGGCGGCCGTCAGATAAGATCGTGCGAAGGCCGAGACCGGCCGACGAACCGGAGGTGGATTCCTCAATCTCTCCGTCTTTGAGCGTCAGGCCGTTCGCGCAGCCCTCGCTGTAAAGGACGTCCGCCCCCCACGCCCCCGCTCTCGCGGCCGCCTCCAGCGCGTGGGCTGCCAGCGCCTCCACCTCCGTGCGGGAAAGAAATTTCCTCACGCCCGCAGCGCCTCCAGAACTATCTCCGCCGCGCGCTCAACATCATCGCGGTCTACGTCAAGATGCGTGACGAAGCGTGCGCGGCGCGGGCTTATCATGTGCGTCAGAAGCCCCTTCTCAAGGCAGCGCGCCTCAAAATCCGCGTCGCTGGCCTCTCCGTCCCTGAGCGGGAAGAATACCATATTTGTCATATTCGGATATTCTTCGACCTCAACGCCGCCCTTTTTGAGCAGCTCCGCGAAGAGACGCGCGTTCGCGTGATCCTCGGCCAGGCGGCCGATATTGTTTTTCAGCGCGTAAAGGCCTGCGGCGGCGGCTATTCCGACCTGCCTCTGAGCGCCGCCCAGACGCTTGCGCCATTTTTTCGCCCTCTCGATGAAGTCGCGCGAGGCGCAGAGCATGGAGCCAAGCGGCGCTCCAAGTCCCTTTGAAAGGCAGAACTGCACCGAATCGACCTCGCGGGTGAACTCTGCCACATCCACGCCGTAAAATACGGCGGCATTGAATATGCGCGCTCCGTCCAGATGAACGTGAAAGCCGAGCCTTTTGCCCTCCCGCGCCGTCCGCGCGAAACGCTCCGGCGAGACGGCGAGGCCGCCGGTATAGTTATGAGTGTTTTCCAGAGAAAGAATCGTAGTATCCGGATGATGTATGTCTCCGTCCGCGCGGCTTGCCGCCGCAAGCTCCGAAGGCTCCGGTATGCCCTCGTCGTCGGTGAGCGGATAGGGGCAGAGCCCGGCTATCGCGGAGAAGCCGCCCACCTCCGAACACCATACGTGAGAGCGTTTTCCCGCCAGCAGACTTTCTCCGGCGCGCCCGGCCGTGGCGAAGGCGATCAGATTTCCCATCGTGCCTGAGCAGACGTAAATTGCCGCCTCTTTTCCTGTCAGCTCCGCGGCGTACTCGCAGAGCGCGTTCGACGAGGGGTCGTCTTCGTATATGTCGTCTCCGACCTCCGCCGACGCTATTACGGCGCGCATCTCCTCAGTGGGTTTTGTTACAGTGTCGCTTCTGAAATCCATTATCCTGTGCATCTATCCAGCCTCCAATAGCAAAAATTCACACCGCCGGCAAGGCGGCGCTTCCTCCCGGTTTTTCTATCTGACACGAAGACGGGCCCAGGGCAGAAAGTCCTCGCTTACCGCCATACCAAGCCCGGTTCCGCGGCTCCCGTCGTGGAAATCGCTTCCCGCCGTCGGATACAGCCCCATTTGTCCGGCCATCTTCAAATGCTTATAAGTCGTCTCCGCGCAGTTCGCGCCGTAGAGCGCCTCCATGCCCCACAGTCCGGCCTCTTTGAGCCTTGCCAGCAGAGCCAGCAGCCCGTCGTCGTCCAGGCGGCACTGCGCCGGATGCGCGAGCACGGCGAGACCTCCGGCCTCGCGGATCAGCGAGATACATTCTTCGGCGGATAGCCTCTCGCGTTCGACATATGCCGCTCCGCCCCTGTCGAGATATTTTGTAAAGGCCTCCGCCGTCGAGCCGACATAGCCCTTTTTTATCAGAAGCCGCGCGATGTGCGGGCGGGCCACCACCTCGCCCCCCGATATCCCCTTCGCCTCTTCTTCCGTCACGTCCAGCCCAAGCCGCCGCAGCTTCTCACAGATAAGCAGGTTGCGCGCGTTCCTCTTGTTCCGTATATCCGCCAGCCGCTCTTCCAGCCTGCCGCCGGGAGCTATCCTGTATCCGAGTATATGCAGCGTATAAGGGGCCTCCGCCGAAAGCTCTATGCCGGAAAGGGCGGCTATCCCCTCCGCGGAGCAGGCCTCGGCAAATGACGGAAGCCCGGCCGTCGTGTCATGGTCGGTGAGCGCCAGCAGCGACAGCCCGCGCCTCTTCGCCGCCGCCGCGAGCTGCGCGGTGCCGAGGCTGCCGTCGGAATAACGGCTGTGGACGTGCATATCAATCATCAGCATCGCATTCATCCTCGCCGTTCGGAAGCCCGTCCGTCTCAAACATGTACAGCTCATGTCCCAGCAGCATCGCGATAAGCGACAGCTTCGCCATGTCTTCTTCCGAGAAAAAGCCGGCCGTCGCCGCCTCGAGCTGCAAAACGCCGATCTTTTCCCCGCGCGCCGCTATCGGGACGGATATCAGAGAGAGGGCGTCCCTGTCCAGCGGCTGGTCGCGGCTCGTTACAACGCGGCCGACACAGGCAGGCTTTCCGGAGGCGAACACCTTCCACGGCGTCCCGCCGTTTCTCCGCAGCCGCCGTGGCTTTTCGCCGAAATGTTCCGGTATATAAAGGCCGCCGTCGCCGTCCGCAAGAACGATGAATACAGCGGCGTCGGGAGCCATCTCCTGCACTCCCTCCCAGCCGCTTTCAATCACAGTGCGGTAATCGGGGGCCAGAGCCAGCCCCGCCGCGAACTCTTCAAGCAGCGGGAGCAGACGCTTCGTCCTGTCGCGAAAATAGAGCAGGTAAGCGCTGACGGCAAAGAATAGCACGAAAAGCGCCGCCACTTCGAGCCATGAAAAGATACCGGCTACCGCTACGGCGACCGCCGTGCCGGTGCATATTATCAAATTTGTGCGGTACGACCAGCGGCCAAACTCATTAAGGCCGACGAATGCCGCTGTCAAAACCGCCGTAAAAAATGCGAATACCCCGAATACGCAGCTGAATATCGAACCGGCCGCTAGAAAGAGCAGCCAGAGGACGGACTGCCAGAAGCCGCGCCGCCTAAAAAGCGGCCTCGCCGCCCTCCTACCAGTTCTCAAAGTGCAATTCCCTTCCGTCCAGCGTGACTATCCTGACTCCATCCGCGCCGGCCAACGCGGCGCTCTCAGGGTCGCGCCCCTTTGGTATCGTCGTCGAGCCGGGATTCAGAAAAATCGTCCCCTTCTCGCGCACCAGAGAGGCCACATGCGTATGGCCGGATATGGCCAGGTCGACGCTGTTGGCAAGCGCCATCTCGCGCAGCAGAGGGAAATTGTCTCCGTGCATCATCAGGATCTTCCTGCCGCGCCATAGTGCCGATATGTAATGCTCAAGCTGCGGCTTTAACAGCATACGGTCGACCGGAGCGTCGCAGTTTCCCTCCGAAATCAGCAGCCGCCCGCCGTCATCGGCGAAGCAGTTCATCGCCTCTGCCAGATCCGCGGGGGTGTAGCCGCCGGGAATGCTGTTCCGCGGCCCATGATAAAGCACGTCTCCGGCGTGCAGCACTGTGCGAATATCTTTTCCGAAGACTTCCAGCGCGCGCCTCCATGCGGGGAGGCTGCCGTGAGTGTCGGAGAGAATGGCTATCTTTTCATCATCTATATTGTGAACGGACAAACGGCAATCAATCCCTTCTCCTAAAGTATCATTTTATATTATAATTCACAGCGGCACGAAAGAGACAGCAAAAGGAGGCAATTTTTATGAATATCGATATAAAAAACCTTGAAGACCAGGATATGAAACAGCTCGTCAAATCGCTTGAACTTGTTTCGGCGCGGATTTTCGACTCCGTGATAAAGACGAACCAGCTTGCCAGCTCCGTCACGCCGGAGATGCAGCAGCTCTTTTCACAGTGGGTCGGCTGCCTTGGCGGCGAGCTGACGCGCGCCGTTGAGGAAAAGGGCGTTATCTGTCCGGAAGAGCTCGCCGCCTCCATCGGGGTGACGCCGGCCACGATAATTTCTCTGGCGCTCACGCTGCACAGAGAAGGGGCGATAAAGATAACTGAAATAAAGGCGGAGGCTGGAGACGGGGAAAACGCGGACATCTGCGGCTGCATGAAGGGCTGATGAAGCTCATAATCGACGCAGACGCCTGCCCGCGCGGCGCATTCGAGCGGGCGGCGGCAATCGCCGCGAGAGCCGGGATAGAGCTGCTGACCGTCGCGAACTTCAATCACGAGATAATCTCCGCCAATCACATAGTAACAGGCGGAGACCCGCAGGAGGCCGACATCAGGATAATAAACCTCAGCGAAGCCGGAGACCTGATAGTGACGCAGGATATCGGCCTCGCTGCGATGGCGCTTGGGAAAAGGGCCCGCGCCATCAGTCCGTCAGGCTTTGAATACAGGCAGGAGACGATGGACGCCAGCCTCGAAGAGCGCGAGCTGAAGGCCAGATACCGCCGGAGCGGCGGGAGGACGAAAGGCCCGCACAAACGCGCGAAGGAGGACGACGAACGCTTTGCGAAAGAGCTGGAAAGAATGATTTCGGAAGCGAAGGAAATATAAAATGCGGAGCCTGCCGGCTCCGCACTGTTTTTGCTCTTTTCCGCGGGGGCCGGCTGTCGTTTCACGCGCCCCCGGAGATTCGCCCTTATGTTTTTATTGGGCTTCGAACATATCCTTGCCTACGCCGCAGACGGGGCAGACCCATCCGTCGGGGATATCTTCAAAGGCCGTTCCCGCCGCTATTCCTGAATCAGGATCGCCGATTTCCGGGTCGTAAACGTAACCGCAGACTGTGCAGACATATTTTTTCATCGTTTTATTCTCTCCTTTGTCGTTTTTGTCGAAAACTACGTGGACTATTATAACAGTTTTAAGTTGTTTTCAGGCAATGTAAAAACGCTGATTTAAGCTTTTCGTCAGCCTTTCGGCCCCCTCCGCGCTTATCAGGTAGTCGTCCTCCAGCCTCATGCCGCCTTTGCCCTCAATGTACAGCCCCGGCTCTATCGTCACGACGTCTCCCTCGCGGAGTATGTCGTCCCTGCGCGGCGAGAGCAGCGGCGATTCATGTATCTCCAGGCCGAGGCCGTGCCCCAGGCTGTGAGTGAAATATTTTTCCAGCCCCTCGGCGGCGAATATCTTCACCGCTTCGCCGTGCGCCGCCGCTCCCGACGCCCCCGCGCGGAGCGACGCGGCTCCGGCTCTGTGAGCCTCAGTTATCAGCGCGTGCCTTTCAAGAATCTCGCCGTCCGGCTCGCCGATGGAAAAATTTCTCGTGATGTCGCAGAAGTAGCCGTTCCAGCGCGCGCCGTAGTCTACTGTTACAGCTTCTCCGCGCCCTATCTCCTTATCCGTGGCACGTCCGTGCGGCAGCGCGCCGCGCGGGCCGGAGGCGACGATCATATCAAAGCCGCTTTCGCCTCCGGAGGCCGCGATTCTGTAATTCAGCAGCGCCGCGAACTCTTTTTCGGTCATGCCGGGACGGACTGATTCCAGCGCTTCAAGGAATGCCTTTGCGCCGATATCGGCGGCCTTTCTGATCTCGGCTATCTCGCCGGCGTCTTTGCGGCGGCGCAGCCTCCTGATGATTTCTCCGCCGTCCTCCCAGCTTCCCAGCCCGTCAGAGAGCTTTTGCCAGCTTTTGTGATATGTCTTTTCGGCCTCGCAGAGTATCCTTGCCGCGCCGTGTTTTTTCAGCTTCTCGCGCAGCTCGCCGACGAGGTCGCCGCGCTGTTCGGCTGTGCGGTGCGGGGACTGCTCGCGCCCCTGCGCCGCGTAGCGCCCGTCAAGTATAAGCTCCGCCTCGTCGTCGCGATAGAGCAGCAGCGCCCCTGACGTGCCGCGAAAGCCGCTCATATAAAAGAGGCTTTCCCAGTTCGTATCCTCTTCCGTCAGTATGACGAAGGCGTCCGCGCCGCTTTTCTTCATCTCTTCGCGCAGCAGAGAGCATCTTTTTATGATATGTTCTTTCATCATGCTTCTTTACCCATTTTCAGCAGCCGCCACAGCTCTTCCGCAGGCTCCGGAAGAGGGGTCTTCAAAGCCCCCGCCATGCGTCCGGCCGTTACGGAGTCGAAGCCTGCCGCTTTCAGTGCCTCCCGCGCCTCCTTCGCGCGGCGCTCCGGAACTACCGCCAGCAGCGAGCCGGAGGCGATGAGACGCAGCGGGTCGAAGCGCAGCATTTCAGCGGCGCGCCTTGTGAGCGGGTGGACGGGCAGCGCGTCAAAGTCTATCTCGGCGCTGAGTCCGCAGAGGGAAGATATCTCATCAAGGCCGCCCAGGAAGCCCCCCTCTGTGGGGTCGTGCATGAACTTCGCGAAGCCGCGCAGAATGCGCGATTCCGCCAGCACGGAGGTCATTTCAGACCATGAGACTATTTCGGAGATCTCCTCCTCGCTCATGAAGGGGGAGAGCAGCTCCGGTCTGTCGAGCGCCAATATCGACATTCCCTCTATGCCGAGATGCTTTGTCACGATGAGCATATCGCCTTCTGATACATCCGTCGCGCGCATCACTTTGTCGGCTGTGCCGACAAGCGCCCCCATTATGACCGGTCGGTCGTAGCGGTCGTTAAATTCGGTGTGCCCTCCCGCAACGGCTATCCCCTGCGCGCGGCACTCCTCGTCTATTTCATTCATTATGCGAGCCGCCCCTTCTTCGCCCATGGAGGGGGGCAATATCAGCGTAACCGTCAGATAGGCGGGGTCTCCGCCCTTGGAGGCGATGTCATTTGAATTTATCCTCACCAGCAGGCGTCCGGCACCTTTGTCCGCGCCGACTATCGGGTCGGAGGCGAATATCATATATTTCCCCTCGGGCCATTTTATCACGGCGGCGTCTTCGCCGACGCCGGGGCCTATAAGCAGCTCCGGGCGCGGCGCGCCGCGGTATGAAAGTACGCTGCGTTTGAGCGCTTCCGGCGAGAGCTTGCCCGCCGGAAGCTTTTTATTTTCCGTCATTGTTGCTTCACCCCTGATTCCGCGCGGCTCCTGAGCGAAAAAAGGCAGCCGCAGTAGTTCTGTCTGTACAGCCCCAGCCTTTTGCTTTCTTCGACTGAGCGCCTGAAGCCCTCTTTCTTGCGCCATATCCTTTCCAGCCATGTAAGCCCCCGCTCCGCGCAGAGCTTTGCGCCGATTTCATTGATCAGCCTCACATCCTTGTGCGGGCTTATCGTGAGCGTGGTGCAGAGGAGCGGGAAGCCGTTTTCAGATGCGAAACGCGCCGCGGCCTCAAGCTGTACGCGAAAGCATACGGCGCATCTCGCGCCGCGCTCCGGCTCGTCCTCCAGCCCTTCGACCGCAACAAGCCATCGCTCCGGCAGGTAGGGGGCTGAAAAAACTTCCGCGCCGGTATGGAGGGCGAGCGCGGAGAGGGCCTCCGCCCTTTTTTCATATTCCCCGCGCGGCTGTATATTTCCGCCGTAGAAAAATCCCGCCGCGTCGTAGCCCTCCGCTATCAGCTCCGGCCACGGCGTCGATGCGTCCGGAGCGCAGCAGATATGCAGCAGCAGCTTTTTTCGCTCCAATTTTACTTCGCGTCCTCCGCTTCGCCGCCGCTTTCCGGCTCTTCCGGCTCCGGCGGCAGCGCCTTGGCGGCGAAGATAAGATAACCGGTGTGTCCTATCATCATATCCTCCGGGCGTATCCTGTTAGGCTCCGTCTTGAAGTATCGAAGCATCAGCTCCACGACCTGCACGTCGGCGAAGCCGAATTCCTGCAAGGCGCGGAGCGTTTCGGATATCTGATTCGTCGTCGGCACGAGTATCCCTAAATGATTTCCGGGCGCCAGCGCCTCATATGCCTTGTCAATATACTCCCACGGCGCGGGTACGTCGAGGAATACCGCGTCGGCGTTACGCTCCTTGAAGCCCTCGTCGAGCGAACGGACGTTGAATTCTATCCGGTGAGCGACGCCCCATTTTTCGGCGTTTTTTCGCGCGAGCGCGGAAAATTCCTCGCGGCGGTCGTAGGTACAGACCTTGCCGCCGTCGCCTACGAAGTGGGCGAAGGTGCAGCAGAGGCTGCCGGAGCCGGTGCCGCACTCGACTACCGTGCAGCCCGGAAATATATTCAGATGTTCGATGATGAAGCCGGCCTCTTTGGGGAATACTATCTGCGTCTGCCTTTTGAGGCGGCGCGTATACTCTCCAAGCGTCGGGCGCAGCAGGAAGTATATCTCTCCCTTCGGCGTCCTGACCCCCTCGCCGTAGTCATGCTGCATCAGCTCGCTGTGCTTTATCTGTCCGAAGTGCGTTCCCTGCGACTGCCCCGGCTGAACCTTGACGAGGAAGCTGTCGCCCTTCTTTGGATTCCAGATGAAGACCAGATCTCCCGCCTCTATCATTTCAGCAGTTCCCTTACGCCGGCCGCTATCCCGGCCGCGTCCAGCCCCATATCGGCCAGCACGTCCTTATTGGAGCCGGAAAGTCCGTAACGGGTGACGCCTATATTCTTTATCTTCACGGCTTTGCCTGCGCGCGCGAAGGCCAGCGCCGCAGCGGCGCCGAGGCCGCTGTCCGCGTGGTGATCCTCGCAGGTGAGCAGCGGCAGGCCGCCCGTCAGCTCGAAGAGCCGTTCGCTGTCCATCGAAAGCGGCGTCGCGCAGTGCAGCACCCTGACGCTTATCCCCTCGGCGGCAAGCGTCTCGCGCGCCTCTATCGCGCGCCCCGCCATGTGTCCCATAGAGAGTATCACGGCGTCCCTGCCGTCGCGCAGCAGGTCGATTTCTCCGTCGCGGAATTTATAATCGCCGCCGTAGAAGGGCTCTCCCTTTTCGTCAACAATCACCGGGAGCGTGCCGCGCCCCATGGCCAGACAGATATTGCCCGGCTCGGCGAGCATCCAGCGCGTCGCGCGGTCCGTCTGGTTCGGGTCGGCAGGCACGATCACGCGCCAGCCGAAGCAGTTTCTGAAAAGGCCGACGTAATCTATGCACTGGTGCGTCATTCCGTCCTCTCCGACGTCGAGGCCGGAGTGGGTGAGCACCGTTTTAGTTCCGGCGCGGTTTATATCGTTGAGCCGCTGCTGGTTGTAGACCTCGTCGCTGCCGAAAACGGCAAAATCGGCCCAGACGGAGACGACTCCGGCTACAGAGGCGGCCCCCGCCGCCGTGGCCACGCAATGCTCCTGTATTCCGGCCTCAATGAAGTTCTCAGGGCAAAGCTTGGCGAAGCCGTCCACCTTTACCGACCCGGCGAGGTCGCAGTCGAAGACGAGCAGCGGGGCGGCCCCCTCTTTTTTGCGGTTCAGCTCTCCGACGTCAGCCAGAGCCTTGCCGAAAGCTCCGCGGTTGTCTTTCTTGTCATCCTTTGTATATGTGCGCGGCGCGCCTGTGTCGAGCGCGGCTCTTTCGAGCTTTACGCTGCGTCCGGCCGGCAGCGGCCCCTTGCGTTCGGCCAGCGCCGCGTTAAAGAGCGACATATCGCCGCCCAGCTCCTTCAAAGCCTCTTCCAGCTTTTCGCCGGAGGCAGCTTTTCCGTGATAATCCGGAATATTTTCCATAAAGGAGACGCCCTTGCCCATAACCGTTTTGCAGAGAATAACGGCCGGTTTCTCCGAAGCCGCGGCGGACTTCATCGCCGTATACAGCGCGTTGTAGTCGTGGCCGTCGCACTCCAGCACCCTCCAGCCGTCGGCTGCCCAGAGCGCGGGGATATCGGCCGGCATAACATCTTCAAGACGTCCGCTTATCTGAATGTCATTCCAGTCCACCAGCGCGGTGAGATTTGTCAGCTTTTCCTTCGCCGCGATCCTGCGAGCCTCGGCTACCTGCCCCTTGACCTGCTCGCCGTCTCCCATCACCACCCAGCTGTGAGCCTTTGAGCCGCGGGCGCGCGCAGCGAGCGCGAAGCCGACGCCGGCCGCCAGCCCCTGGCCGAGATTGCCTGTACCCCAGTCCACGCCGGGGACGTCGCGCTCGACATGTCCCTGATAGGGGCTGCCGGCGCGGCGGAAATTCGCCGCCATTTCATGGGCGGGGAAGAAGCCGTAAGCCGCAAGCGCCGCGTAAAAGCCCGCCGAAGTATGGCCGTGGCTTACGACGATACGGTCGCGCTCCGGCGAGTCGGCCAGCTCCGGCGAGACGTTGGCCGCGCCCAGCAGCGTGATATAAATATCCATCGACGAAAGCGCCCCCGCCGGATGGCCGCTGTTAGCGGCCGAGGTCGCCACGACGGCCCACATACGGGCCTCGCGCGCCGCCTCCCGCAGCCTTGCCGCACATTCCTCGCCGATACTCTCCGCCTTGAAATTCCGCATCTCCTCTGTGACTCTCATTTAACAAAAACTCCTCTCAAAGTTAAAGGAAATTATCTCATCAGACAACCTAAAAGATTTTACCCCTAAATGCGCGCCTTGTGGAAAAATTTATACAGATAATCCTCCCGCGCGGGAAAACAACGCAAACAGCCGCCGATTATATACACGCGGCCTTCAGGAGCTTTCGCGCGCTTCCGGCTTCCGCCCGTCGCTTTTCTGAAAGAGCCGGTACATCATGAGGCATACGGCGGCGGTTATAAAATCCATCATCGGCTGCACGGCCATGATTCCGTACATCGGCCAGAAGATATTCATCACGGCCATGAATGGAATGTCCAGCGCCCCCTTGCGCAGGAAAGAGAGGAAAAGCGCCGGCGTGCCCCTGCCCGTGGCCTGAAAAAAGGCTACTATGAGGAAGAATATCGCAAGAAACGGAGTAGCCATGCAATGCATCCGCAGGAACGCCGCCCCCTGTTCCACCGTTTTGCTGTTATCTATGAATATCCGTATGACGAGAGGGGCGAACGACTCGCAGAGCGCCAGATAAGACAGCGTGACTCCCAACGAACACAGCCCCGCTATCCGGACGCAGCGCCATAGACGCCCGTAGCTGCCGGAGGCGTAATTATACGCCATAAGCGGGATAACTCCGCTGCATATTCCCTGAACGACATGAGTTGGAACCATATCGACCTTTTTGACGATCCCGACGGCGGAGAGGGCGCTCGCCGTGTAAGCGGCCATCAGATAATTCAGCGCGGCGTTGGAGAAGACGCTCATCATAAACTGAATCGACGAGGGCAAGCCGACAAAGATGATGTCGCCGGAGACCTTTCTTTTGAGGCTTAAATAGCGCGGTGAGAGCGAAATGACATTTTCTTTCCGGCTGCGGAAAAGGTAACGCAGGAGATAGAGCGCGGCGGCGGCGTTCGAGATACATGTAGCTACGGCGGCTCCCTCTATCCCCATTCCCAGCCCCTGGTCGTAAATGAAAAGAGGGTCGAGCAGTATATTCAGCAGACCGCCGATACTCATGCCGACGCTTGCCTCCCGCGACGCCCCCTCCGCGCGGATCAGATGCGCGAGCAGCATATTCATCACCGTAGGCAGACCGCCGACGACTACAGTCCAGAAAAGGTAGCCGCTCGCGTAATCTATCGTACCGGCGTCCGCGCCAAGCGCGCGCAGCAGCGGTACGCGCCAGAGCATTACGGCCAGCGACCAGGCGAGCGTAATTGCGGCCGCCAGCCACGCGCTAGAAGCTCCGGCCGCGCGCGCCCGCTCGTAATTGTGCTCGCCCAGCGACCGCGAAAGCAGGCTCGCGCCGCCGATTCCGAAGAGATTCGCCAGCGCCGTGAGCATGAGAAATACCGGAAAGGAGAGCGTCACCGCCGCCATCATCTCCGTATCGTTGAGCTGTCCGATATACCATGTGTCGGCAAGATTGTAGACCACGAGGATCAGCTGGCTGATAACGGAGGGCACGGCAAGAGCCGCCACAGCCCGCGGAGCCGGCATCGTTTCAAATATTTCTATCTCTCTCTGACTCAGTTTGCCCTCCATAGCGCCTCCGCCCCGCCGCAGAAATAGCGCCCGCGTAAAAATCGAGCGCCGTATCGTATATTATTATACTGTTTTTACAGAGCAAAAAACGACGCGCCTCTTCTGCGCTGTATGAGAGCCGCCGCTCAGCCGAAGAGAAGCAGCGAGACCTTCATATCCCCGTTTTCCCGTAAAAATTCTTTGATTGACTCCTCCGCGATACGCAGCGCCTCTTCCCTGGGGTAACCGTAAATGCCGGCGGATATCAGCGGAAAGGCCACGGAGCGGCAGCCATTTTCCTTCGCCAGCTTCAGCGAGCTCAGGTAGCAGTCTCTCAGAAGACCTTCCTCGCCGCTGCCGCCGCCGCGCCATACCGGCCCGACCGTGTGGATTATATACCTTGCGGCCAGCTTGAAGCCCGGCGTTATAACGGCCTGCCCCGTTTCGCAGCCTCCGATTTCGTCGCAGGCCCTTTGCAGCTCCGCGGCTCCCGCCGCCGCGAATATCGCGCCGCAGACCCCGCCGCCCGCGCGCAGCCCCGTATTGGCCGCGTTGACGACGGCGTCCGCCTTTATTTTCGTAATATCTCCGCTGATGATTTCAAACGCCATAAAAAACTCCCCTTTCGCCGGATATTATGTAAATTTTAACAGAAAAGGCCGTCAGCGGAGGCAGAAAGATAACAGAGAGAGCGTCATTTAATACAAAAAGTTACAAGAGCAAAAATTTCTCGTTAAAATTTGTATAAATTACATCTTTTAGGGCGAAAAGGGGGCGGATTTGTTGTACTTTTGTTGTACTTGCTGTTTTATAATGCGAAAGAGAAGAGAAAAAGCCACGACCGCTGAAAGGCGGTTTCGGAAAACCACGGGTCTAAGACGAAAGTCATGACAGCCGGTTGCCTCAGGGATATAGTCGTGCCCTCTGTTCGCATGTCCGCCCGGTATCACATTTTCCGTTTAAGTGGCCGGTCATTCATGGGAGGAGACGGCGCGCGTGAAAGAAGATAACGGCGGATATCATAACGCCATAGCTGCTTTCAGTATATATATTTCTCCGGCATATACATTTAACGAGAGAGAGTTTCTAAACAAGACTCTTCTCTATTCAGCTTTTCATACCGCCGCTGCCGCCATTTCCGATTTAAAAACGAAACAAAAGAGAGGCCGTATTCGTTCGCCTCTCATATTCGCGTATTCCCTAACCGGCGGGTGCGCGAATCTTATTCCGGCGTCTCAGGGGAGGTGGTGATTAAAGCCTCCGTCGTTTAATGCAAAAGGCGCGTCAGATAATTTTATCTGAAAAAATACCGTTGAGAAGAGAAGAGAGAAGAAAGGAAGAACGTAGTGTTGAAAAAACAGAAAATAATACTTGCTATCCTGGCGATACTGACATTGTTCGCCGCGCCGGGGGCGTGGGCGGATGGAAATGCGAAACTCAGGCTAGCGCCTGCTAACGTTGATGTGAGTGCAGGCGGCGAGCGCATAGAGAGCAGAGGCACTCTTATGAATAGCGAAGGAGAGGAAGTGGAGTACTATGCTCTGAATGATGTCAGCGGGCAGGATCTCCCAGAAGGGCTTAATCTGTCCTTTGATCATAAGAGTATATTCGTATCCGCCGCCGCCGAATGTCCGGCCAACACTTATCACTTCAGTATCGCAGCCTTTAACGAAAATGGATCTCAACTGTGTGATGCCGTAGAGTTTAATGTGACGGTCGCCTCATCCGTGACGGATATTTATAACCTCACGCTTACGCCGGCCTCCGTCGATGTGAGCGCAGGAGGAGAAGTCTTAAATATCGATAGCGCTCTTACGAAGAACGGCGCGGAGGAGACAAATTATGCTCTGAGGCTGAGCAGCGGGCAGTCTCTCCCAGCCGGACTTGAGCTGTCCTGCTCAGGTCAGAGCATATCTGTATCCGCTGCCGCCGAATGTCCGGCCGATACATATACTATAAGTATCGAGGCTGTTAACGAAGAAGATATGCTGCTGGGCAGCCCTGTATCGCTTACAGTGACGGTCATCAGCTCCACAAAACCCTCAATTGCGCTGGATAATACGGCAATGCAGCTATCTGTCGGCTCCAGCGGCACGCTTACCGCGACTGTTACCGACCCATCCGGTTTACCGCATGTCGTGAGATTCTCTATAACAGATGGCGGCAGTTATGTCACGATAGTGGACAACGGCGACGGAAGCTGCAAGGTAAACGGCATTGTGGCCGGAACGGCGACTGTCAGGGCAACGGTCTATGGCTACGACGACGTGTATGCCGACTGCCGTGTGACGGTCGCCTCCGTCACTCCTCCCGGCCCGATAGACCCGCCCGCGCCGGAGCCTGTGAAGCCCACTATCGGTAATGTCTCCGATGAAGTCAAAGCGGAGATAAAGCCGGAGATGGCGGCGAACGAGACGAACGTCGCCTCTGCGGCTGAAAAGATTGGCGGCGCGCTCACCTCCGGCGACCTTACGCTTAACGGTGACGGCAAAGTGACGGCGGCGTCAGCCGTGGCAGTCAACATTGTCGCGAATATGGGAACGCTCAACAGCGTAACCTCCAAGGATGTGGTAGCGCTGCCGGTATTCAGCACACAGGCCAGTCCCGACGACACGGGCAAGACCGTTATGATCGCCTATCGTGTGCTCGGCTCCGATCTGAAGAAGACGAATCCAGCCGATGTGAAGGTGCTGAAGATACTTGGCGCCAACAGCGGCGAACTGTTCAGCTACACGAACGCCATCACAACCGATATGGATAAGAAATTCACTATTCAGGCCGACGATGATACGGGGACGATATACAGCGGCGAAATTAACGCTAATGTCTATTACCGGCTCGTCCTTTTCATTAAGGACGGCGGCGCGTTCGACCTCGACCGCAGAACTGACGGCGCTGTGGCAGATCCGTCTGTTATCCTCGGAACGGATGCCAAAAACAACGGCGGCGGTTCAAGCGGAGGCTGCAACGCCGGCTTAGGCGCTCTTGCGCTGCTGGCTATCGCACTGCTTCCCGCGCTTTACAAAAAGAAAAGGTAATACATCTGACTCTCGTCTGCCGTCCCTGTGCCGGCAGACGAGAGCAAAAGCGGCATATGAACGGCGGCCTCTCGCTGATCCCCCTGACACATCGCGCTTTGCGCCGCCGTATTTCGATGATATCGTGGAAAGCATTACTATTATCCGCCGGAATATTCCTTCCGGTCTCGCTGCGTTATGTCGGCTTTTTATCTTATCTTTAAGGGAGGGGTATCTGAGGATGGAATCAGGCTATTTTCTATCGCTTCTAAAGAAATGGAAAAAGGGGCAAAAGGGCGCTGAGGCTTTTTTGTACGATTTGCTGGAGAATGAGGATATTCGCCTCCGGCTGGTTGAGATCGCGCGGCTGCTCCCGACCGGCGAACGCGGCGAGGCTGTACGGGCTATCGGGTATGATTTTACTTCGCGCGAAATAAGCAATGTAGTTTGCCGGCTCTTTTATCATATCCCGCCGGAAAGAAGGTT
Organism: Synergistaceae bacterium; assembly: GCA_030533085.1. GTDB lineage: Bacteria > Synergistota > Synergistia > Synergistales > Synergistaceae > JAUNJZ01. The sequence goes on along the minus strand of JAUNJZ010000005.1, from coordinate 49,320 downwards.
CCTCTTCGGAAAGGAAGATCTGCGCGATGTTGTGATGAGAGAATGGGGAAATCACATGTGACGCGGAAGCTTTTTTTCTTGCCGTTGGCATTGCCGCGTCTGCCGCGCCTTTGGTCTATAATTGACTATATAAGGGCAGGGGGGAGCGGATTTGTATTTTTCATATACGGAAGAAGAGCTGAATCATCTGAAAAAGAGAGACAAGCGGCTCGCGGCGGCGATCGATGAGATTGGGGCGCTCTCAGGCTGGCATGTGGAGCCGGATGTCTTTTCGGCGCTCGTTCACCATATCGTGGGGCAGCAGGTTTCGACGCTGGCGCAGCGGACGGTCTGGGCGCGGATATTGGCCGGACTTGGCGAGGTAACGCCGGAAAATATCTGCGCCGCCGGTTCGGAGAAGATGCAGAGCTTCGGCATCTCCTTCAGAAAAGCGGAATATATCATGGAGCTGGCGCGGAAGACGGCCTCCTGCGAGTTTGACCCGGGCGAACTGTGGAAGCTGGACGACGAAGCGGTGATAAAAAGGCTCAGCGCCCTTCGCGGCGTCGGAGTTTGGACAGCGGAGATGCTGCTGATTTTTTCGATGCGGCGGCGCGACGTGCTGAGCTTCGGCGACTTCGGCATACGCCGCGGCCTGCGTATGCTCTACCGCCACAGGGAGATCACTCCGGCGCTTTTTGAAAAGTACCGGAAACGCTATTCGCCATGCGGCAGCGTTGCCTCGCTGTACCTGTGGGAGGTAGCCGGCGGCGCGCTGCCCGCGCTGACAGACCCAGCGCCGGGAGGCGCGAAGAAGAGACGGGCCGCCGCAAGGTGAATAGCTGACGCCGCGCTGTCAGCCTGTACTTTCCATTCAAAGTTCGCGTAGGTTACATATCCGCCGGAATATTATCAGGCTGCGCGCCGTTTTTATATGTCCCGCGGCGTTTCGTTCGGCGCGCGGGCATAATTTTGTTTTGTCTTTCGAATATGCCGGATATACGATTAAAATTTACAGAGACGTGATAAAATTATTCTGTCTCATGCGAAATTGAGGCACAGGCGGCTTTATGGCGATGGGAAGGGTATTTGCATTTTGTGTTTTTATGATTAAGGTGGTTACGCGGTTGAGCGATTTTTTGAATGATAATAAGGCTGATGAGATGGAAACAGAAAAGGAGAGGCACGGCGGAGCGAAGTGGCTGATTGCGCTGCTGGCGGTTCTCTTCATCGCCGGCGGAGGGCTTTTCGCCCTTTCGCACATGAATTTTCTCGGAGATTTCGTCCGGCAGAAGGCCGAAGAGATGGCCGAAGATAAGCTCGGCGTCAGTCTGACGATGTCCGGCATTCTCGGCAATCCGGTCACGGGCTTCACCGCCTCTGACATCGAAATATCCCGCTCCGGCGACAGGCTTATCTCTATCAGAAATCTCGGCGTTGACATTTCTCTGACAAGCCTGCTGCACGGCAGCCCGCGCCTTTCTCTGGTTGCGCTGGACGGTGTGCGCAGCTCTGTGGCTGATGTGGAAAAGCTGATACCGAAAACTGAAAAAAAATCCGACGGGCCTATAGATATCCCGGTCGATACGCTGGTGATAAGCGACAGTTCGCTTGAGACCGAATGGGGAGAGCTGAAGCTCGAAAGCGGCAATGTCGATATCGGGAACTCCGAAAATTTCAGCGCGCGGCTCAAGGGCACGCTGAGAGACGTTCCCATTTCCGTCAGCGGCGCGCTGCAAAAGATAAAGGGGCTCTGGACGGCGGAGGATGTTGCCGTAGGCGTCAGGGACGGTTCGGCGAATCTTTCCGGCGCGCTCTATCCATCGCCGGATGTAAAAATATCCATCAGGGAGCTGAATCTGAGCAGCGTCGCGGAGCTGCTGCCGGAGCTTGAAAGCTACGGCGTGCGCGGCGTGTTGTCTGGAAGCGCCATTCTCACCGCGAGCGGCGACAGCTTTATCACGGAGGGGAGCGGCAGTCTCTTTGACGCGGTCGTGAAGGGGATACCGCTGGAAAAGCTGGATACGAAGTGGAGCTACAGGCCGGGTGATATAAAGGTCGAGGTGGCTCAGGGAAAGATTTTCGATTCCACCCTTACCGGCAGTTTCGAGCTGGAGACGCGCTCAGGCGACAGATATATGAAGCTTGCCGCCGATATAAAAAATCTGAAATTCGCGGACTGGACCACGAAGTTTGAAAAGGAGACGGCAGGGCGGGCGATATTCCTCAAAGGCGGGATTTCCTCTCTCTCCGCAGATCTTGAGGGGCCTGTTAACGCTCTGAAAGGGAGCATTAAGCTTGCCCCTTCCGATGTAGCCTATAAGGATATAGCGCTTAAAGCTCTTGGCGGCGCAGTGCTTTTCAAGGGGCGTCCGGCAGGAGAGCTTAACGTCGGCGCGCTCGCTGACGGCAGGAAGCTGACGCTCAGGGGCACGCTCAGCTTTGGAGAGAAGGCGCCGACGGATCTGACCTTTTCCGCCGAAGGCTATCCGGTGGAGAAGATTTTGAAGAGTTTCCCGCAGACGGAAAAGATGAAGGTGACGGGGATCGCGGCGCTGAACGGAAGCTGCAAGGGGCTCCCCGGCGGCTGGAGCGTCAGAGCCGCCATTTCCTCTCCGCAGATAACGCTGGAGAAAATCGGCCGGATATCAGATATCAAAGCGACCGGCGTCTACGATACGGCCGGTAAGGCGCTGAAGCTGGAAAACGCTTCGGCGGAATGGAACGGCGCGCGTATAACCGCCGGAGGGAGCTATCTCCTTTCCGCATCGGAGGATAAGAAGCTGGAGCTGAAAGGCACTTTCAAAAATGCGGAGCTGGAGCGCTTTTATGAACTTGTGCCGGTGCTGCGGACGCTTGACGCGGAGGGAAGAGGCTCCGGCGGCTGGAGCGTATCCGGCAGCCCCTCGTCCCTGCAAGTCGGAGCCTCCGTCAATGTTGGGGCGGGGCGTTTCCGCGATTTGAAGATAGCGTCGCTGCAAACGGATGTCAGCTTCTCCGAAAATTCTCTGCGCCTTGCGCCGATGAAGGTGCAGGCAAGCGGCGGCCATGGACTGCTGAACTGCGATATCCGGCTGCCGGAGACAAAGGCAGACGGAACGAAAAGCCCCGCCTCCTGGAGTCTGAGCGGCGATGTGACGCGGGTGGACTTTTCAATCATCAACGGGCTGCTGAAGGCGAGCGAGGATATATCGGGAGAGGTTTCCGGCAAGGTCAAGGCAGCTTCGGCCGAGGGGGGCGGTCTTGACTGGAGCTTCGATTTCAACGGAACGAAAATCGCATGGCGCGAATTCAGGGCTGACAGCCTGACTGGGCTGGTAGAGGGGACTCCTGATGAGATACTGTTAAAGAATATAAAGGGGCTTTTCCTGGGCGGCGACATCGCGGGCGGCGGCAGAATAGAGATGCCGGCGGACGGGCGGCCTTTTTCGGAGTCGGCTCTGGGGATAGAGATGTCGATAGAAAAGCTTAATATCTATGAGCTGCTGCGCCGTCATCTTCCCGCAGTGCGTTCTGTGCAGGGGCTGATCGAGAGCAAGCTCAAGGTCGAGGGCAAGGTCGGAGACCCTAGCTATTCCGGCACTGCGAGGATAGCGCCGTTCCGCTATCGCGGCTTTATGCTGCCGATGGTGGATCTGAATTACAGAGGCTCGCTGAAAAAGATTGTGGTCAGCGAGGGCAGGGCCCTTTTGCGGGACGGAGATTTCAAAAGCTACGGCCATTTTTATGAGGAAGATGGCGAATGGTACGGCGATTTCAGCATCAAGGGGGCCAACGTCATGCTGCGTCAGTTCGGCGCTTATCTTCCCGAGGGCTTCCGCGCGAGGCTCGGCGGCGCGGTCGATTTTGCGATAAAGGGCAAGGGGAAGCTCTCCGATATTGCCGCGACCGGCTCCATAACGTCGCAGAATCTTACGCTGATGGGAATAAATTTTGAAAATGTCAGCGCTCCTTTTTATATCTCAAAGAGCTATATGATAGTCGAAGATCTGAAAGCGGCCACTAACGGCGGCGCGCTCAGCGGCGGCGTCGGCTTCGACCTGGACAACAGCGAATGGGGCGGCAACCTCACCGTAACGAGCACAGATGTGGCGATGCTGATGAAGCAGGCCGCGCCGGATATAAAAGGCTCCGTCTCCGGCGTAGGCGACCTGAAGATACGCGGCGGCGGAGAGACAGGCCGCCTGTCGACCATCAAGGCTGGGGGAGCGCTCTATCTGCGTAACGGAGAGGTGACAAGCTTCGACGCGATAGAGACGGCGAAAAAATTTACCGGCGGGAAGCCGCTGCGTTTCAGCGCGGTAACTGCGACATTCACTTACGACGGAGGCGATTTTAATCTGCTGCCCGGCAGTCAGGCAGTCGCGCCGGTCGGAGATCCTATCTACCGCTATGTGATGCTCGACGGCACGGTCAACCAGAAAAAAGAGCTTTCCTTCTTTGCGATGGGCAAGGTCAACATACGCGCCCTCAATTCGCTTATCGGAGCATTTCAGGGGATAGTCAGCGCGGGAATGGATCTCGTTTCTGGAGAGGTCGACCGCGGCGAGCTGCTGCAAAACGTACTGGGCGGTGTCCTGTCAGGCTTCGCTAAGAACGAATTTCGCTTTATCACTATGAATATAGGCGGCACGACTGCCAAGCCGCAATTTTACAATGTAAAGGTGGCTCGCGCGATGCAGCAGAGTTCGGCGAAGGACAACATTCCCATCAGCGCGAGCGACCCGAACGAAAAGAATCTGCTCAAGGACGGCAACACGACGTTCCGCTTCAAATTTGAGATACCGATGGGGCCGGGCGACGACAAGACGCGCGGAGACGCGAAGGGGCAGGTCGTAGAGCAGACGCTTGAAAATCTGCTGAAGAATATAGATTTCGGGCTATGACAACTGCCGGGATCACACTGATTTTAGGAGGCGCGCGCAGCGGCAAGAGCAGCTTTGCCGAGCGGCTGGCGCTTGAATCGCGGGAGGCCGTCACATATCTGGCGACGGCCGATTGCCGCGACGGCGAGATGAAGAAACGTATCGAGCTGCATCGCGAGCGCCGCCCCGCCGCGTGGAAGACATGGGAGGGACGCCCTGAGGAGCTGCCGGGGGCTGTCGCATCATCCTCCGGGCTGCTGCTGCTGGATTGCCTGACGATGTGGCTGACGCGCCTTTTTCTCGCTGCGCCTGAGTCGGAGGGCGAGGATGAAGCGGCATGGTTCGCCGCCGAGCAGAAAATCGGCGCGCTGACGCGGGAGCTTTGCGAAAGCGTCAGGGAAGGCGGCTCGCTCATAATCGTGAGCAACGAGGTCGGCTTCGGGCTGGTTCCGCCATATCTGATGGGGCGGCGCTTCCGCGACATGCAGGGGCGAATGAATCAGCTATGCGCGGGATACGCGGCCAACGTCGCGCTCGTAGTCGCAGGCTGTCCGCTGTGGATAAAGGGCGGCTGGCCCGGGCGATAAAAAACGCCGCGGCGCGCCCATTTGAGATTCACGCCGGCTTTGCGCATTTGGTATAATATTACAAAATCACTATAAAGACAGACTTGCTCCAAAAATCTCGGAGGGTGGTTACAATAGTGGATTTCAGAGAGAGGATGCGCGGCTATTCCGAACGGCTTGACGCGGAAATCAGAGATAAATCCTTTAAAAGCGACTTAGCGGCGCGTTTCATTGTGATTTGGACGCTGCTGACGAGAATCCCGCTGCCTAAAGCGTGGTGGCCGGAGCCGGCTCCGGCCGGCAACCGCGCTCTTGCCCTAGCGCCGCTGGCCGGCGGTCTGATGGGGCTGCTGACAGGACTCGTGGTCTCGGCGGCGGCCGCCTTTGATCTGAATGCCGTCGCCTGCGCGTGGATAGGCGCGGCCTTCTACTTTGTCATAGGCTGGGCGCTGCATCTGGACGGCTGGAGCGACCTTTGGGACGGAATAGGCTCAGGACGCTCCGGCGAGGAGCTTCGGGCGGTGATGAAGGACAGCAGGCTCGGCTCCTACGGCGGCGCTTCGCTGATAATCGCTTTCGGCCTCTGGACGGCGCTGCTGGCCTCGACGGCTCCCGAATACCGCCTTTCCGCCTGCGTCACGGCAGGGGCGGCCTCGCGCTTCGCGGAAGATGTGGCGGCGTATTTCGGCGAATACCCGTGGGAAAGCGGCATGGGCAAGGGCTGGGTGGACGGCTTCACAGCATACGACTTGTTTATTTCATCATTAACGCTTGTAGTTTTTCTTCCTGTCTCAATATTTCATTTTTCGCTCTGCGTCGCTCTCTCAGCGCTTACCGCCTTTTTCATCGCGCGCATGATGAACGCGAAACTCGGCGGGGTCAACGGAGACGTGATGGGGGCGGCCGCGGTTGCGGCGGAACTTATATCTTTGGCGGTGTGGGCGATATGAAAAGACCGAAACTTATTGCGCTTGATATGGACGGCACGATGCTTGACGAGAGGAGCCGTCTGACGGAGAGGACGAAGGCTGCGCTGCGGGCGGCGCAGGAGGCCGGCGTCAGGGTCGCCGTGGCCACTGGGCGAATGTATCCCTCCGCGATGGTACACATCCGCGACGCGGGTATAGAAAGCGCCTCGATATTTTACAACGGCGCGCTGATACGCGACCCTCTGACGGACGAGACGATTTACGAAAAAAATCTCGGAGCGGAGCTGACGGCGGAGATCCTTTCATTTTTCAGGGAACGCGGCTGGTATATCCAGATATACAGCGACGACAGGCTGATAGTAAAGGACGCCTCCGACGAACGCTGCAAATATTACGAGGATATCTGCGGGCTGAAGGCGATGTCGCTGGGAGATAATTTCTGGAGCTGCGGGCTGGACTCCGCGAAGTTGCTGGGAATATCCTTCGACAGGGAAATCTTTTTGCAAATGTGCAACGAGGTACGCCAGCGCTTCGGCGGAAGGATATATCAGGCGACCTCATGGAACGCCTTTGTGGAGATAGTGCATCCGACGGTGAACAAGGCTGAGGGATTGAAGCGTGTGAGCTGCCGCTACGATATAGCGCGCGAAGAGGTGATGGCTATCGGCGACGGCGGCAACGACGCGGAGATGATACGCTGGGCCGGAATCGGGGTGGCGATGGGCAACGCGAAGGAGGCCGTGAAAAAGGCTGCCGACATAGTAGCCCCGCCGAACAGCGAGGACGGCGCGGCGTGGGCGATAGAGGCGGCGCTTGCGCTGTGAGCATAAGGAGCGAATGCTGTGAAAAACTTTTTTAAGCTGGACAAACCGACATTTTCATTTGAAATATTCCCGCCCAAGGGCAGCGGAGAGCTGTCGCAGATATTCGCCACGGTAGACGCGCTGGCGAGCCTCGACCCGGATCTTATCAGCGTCACATACGGAGCGGGAGGCACCAGCCGCGAGAACACGGCGGAAATAGCCTCGCGCATACAGCGTGATTACGCCATTCCGGCGCTGGCGCATCTTACCTGCGTCGGCAGCACGCGCGGCGAGATGCGCGCGACGCTGGATTCGCTGCGCGAGCGCGGGATACAGAACATACTTGCCATGCGCGGCGACATAGGCGACGAGGGGACGAAGGACTTCAAACATGCCAGCGACCTTATAACCTTCATCAATGAAAACTATGACTTTCACATCTTTGCCGCCTGCTATCCCGAAAAGCATATAGAGGCCTACTCGATGCAGCAGGATCTGGAATATCTGAAGGCCAAATGCGACTGCGGCGTCGATGTGCTCATAAGCCAGCTCTTCTTCGACAACAGATTCTTCTACAGCTTCCGCGACAGCGCGCGCAGGCTCGGCGTGACGACGCGCATAGAGGCCGGCATAATGCCGATAACTTCGCCGTCGCAGATAAGCCGCATGGTCTCCATGTGCGGCGCGTCGGTGCCGGAGGCGGTGCAGAAGATAATCCGCGCCTACGGCCACAACGCTATGGCAATGCGCGAGGCCGGCATCGCCTACGCGACGAACCAGATAATAGAGCTGCTCGCGGAGGGTGTGGACGGAATACATCTTTATACGATGAACCAGCCGGACATCGCGAAGCGGATATGCGAAAATATCCGCGGCGTACTCTATTCTTTGAGGGTCAAGCGTGGCTGAACTGCTCCCGCCGCCATCCGTCGCGGCGGAGATAAGGCGGCTGCTGGGAGTGAAGGGCGAGGCTGACGAGGAGCTTGAAGAGGAGATAAGAGAATCCTACGCGGAGCTGCGGCGGAGTGCCGCCTCCCGTTCGGTCTATAGGATATTCGATATAACTGTGAGCGGCGACGAAATCGAGATAAGCCCCGCCCTCAGACTGCGCGGCGCGGAGCTGGCCGGGCTTTGCCGCGGCTGCGGCAGAGCGGCGCTGATGGCCGTGACGCTTGGCGCTGAGACGGACAGGCTGATTGCAAGAAGGGGAGTCGAAAATCTGTCGCGCGCCCTTATCCTTGACGCCTGCGCCTCTGCCGAGGCGGAACGTCTCTGCGACGAGACGGAGCTTGCGATAATGGCGGAAGCGGGAGAGGGAAAGTTTCTTACCATGCGCTTTTCTCCCGGCTACGGCGGCGTCGCGCAGTCGGAATCGGCAAAAATAATCGAAGCGCTTGACGCGGGGAGGAAGATCGGTCTCAGGCTCACGCGGAGCAGCATGCTTACGCCGATGAAATCAGTGACGGCGGTCGTCGGCCTCGCCGACAGCCCGCAAAACAGAAGAAGGGACTGCGTCGGCTGCGCCGCCGCCGAATCCTGTCCGTACAGAATGAGAGGAGCCTGCTGCGGTGATAAAGCTTGATAAAATATTGCTATTCGACGGCGCAATGGGGACGATGCTCCAGCGCAGGGGAATGAAGCTGGGAACAGTGCCGGAGAGCCTGAACATAAGCGCGCCGGATATGATAACGGCGATACACCGGGAATATCTTGAGGCCGGAGCGGACGTGATACTCGCAAATACATTCGGAGCCAACCGCTTCAAGGCGGAAAAGGCCGGGCTGCCGCTGCGCGACATGGTGACGGCGGCTGTGACAAACGCGAAAGAGGCAGCCTCAGCCTATGAGGGAAAATACGTCGCGCTCGACATCGGCCCATGCGGCCGCGTGCTCTCTCCGTCGGGGGATCTGCCCTTCGACGAAGCGGTAGAGATATTCGCTGAAGTAGTTCGCGCGGGGGATGAGGCCGGAGCGGACTTTATCCTTCTGGAGACCTTTACCGACCTATACGAGCTGAAGGCGGCGGTCATCGCCGCAAAGGAAAATTCAGAGCTGCCTGTATTCGCCACAATGAGCTTTGAGGAAAACGGAACGACCTTCTTCGGAAGCTGCGTCGAATCGATGACGGCGACGCTCGAGGCGCTGGGGGTGGCGGCGCTGGGTGTCAACTGCTCGCTCGGCCCGAAACAGCTCGCCCCCATCGTCAAAAGAATACTGGATTCTACATCCCTTCCGGTTCTGGTGCAGCCAAATGCCGGACTGCCCGTTCTCAGAGATGGAAAGACGGACTACGACATAACGCCGCGTGAATTCGCGATGTACGCCAGAGAATTTGTGGATCAGGGGGCGCGCTTCGTAGGCGGCTGCTGCGGCACAGACCCGGAATATATACGCCTTACCCGCGAAGCTCTGAAAGGCGCGGAGCCATTTGAAAGAAAAACGACGAAGCGCTGCGCGATATGCACTCCGTCGCGCGTTGTCAGCTTCGACCGGATAACGGTAATCGGCGAACGGCTCAACCCTACCGGCAAAAAAGCGCTGCAAGCTGCGCTGCGCTCTCACGATATCGGCTTCCTGCTGCGCGAGGCGATAGGCGAAGAGGAGCAGGGGGCGCAAGTCCTCGATGTGAACGTGGGGCTGCCTGACATAGACGAAGCGGCGACGCTGGAAGAGGCTGTGCGCGAAATACAGGCCGTGACACGCCTTCCGCTGCAGCTCGACTCCGCCTCGCCGGAGGCGCTGGAACGCGCCGCCCGCATATACAATGGCAAGCCGCTGCTGAACTCCGTCAACGGCAAAAAAGAATCGCTGGAAAGGATTCTGCCGATAGCGAAAAAATACGGCTGTGCGCTGCTTGGCCTGACGCTCGACGAAAATGGAGTCCCCGACGACGCGGAGAGCCGCCTCGCGATAGCGCGCCGCATAGTCGAGGCGGCGGAAGCGGCGGGAATAGCGCGCGAAGACGTGCTGATAGACTGCCTGATGATGACAGTCAGCGCGCAGCCGCATCAGGCGCTTGAAACAATGAGGGCGATATCGCTCGTCAAAAAGGAGCTGGGAGTGCGGACTGTGCTGGGAGTCAGCAACGTATCCTTCGGCCTTCCTGCCCGCCCGATAATAAACCGCACGATGCTCGCGATGGCCTTTGCCGCCGGACTGGACGCCCCGATAATGAATCCCGGCGACGCTGGAATGATGGATACCGCAGCCGCCGCCAGAGTGCTGCTGCGGCAGGATGAAGGCGCAGCCTGCTACATGGAAAAATACGGCGCGGCTCTGCCCGCTCAGCCGGAGACGGCAAAGGGCGAAATTCCTGGGCTTGAATACGCGATAGCGCGCGGGCTGAAAGATGAGGCCGCGAAAGCGGCGGCGCTGCTGCTGAAAGAGATGGAGCCGCTCGCCGTCGTCGAAAAGGAGATAATCCCGGCGCTGGACAAGATAGGCAAAGACTACGAAGGCGGGAAAATATTCCTGCCGGGGCTGATAAAATCGGCGGAGGCGGCGAAAAGCGCCTTTGAAACGCTGCGCGCCGAGCTTGCGAAAAGCGGCGGGGCAGACAGAAAAGGACCGAAAATCGTAATCGCCACAGTACATGGAGACATACACGACATTGGAAAGAATATAGTCAAAGTGATACTGGAAAATTACAACTTCGACGTGACCGACCTCGGAAAAGATGTTCCGCCGCGCCGCGTAGCCGACGCCGTAAAAGAAAGCGGCGCCGGGATAGTCGGCCTTTCAGCGCTGATGACCACCACGGTAGCCAGCATGAAAAAGACAATAGAGCTGCTGAGAAAGGAATGTCCCGGCGTAAAAGTCATAGTCGGAGGCGCAGTGCTCACGGAAAGCCTTGCCGAATACACAGGCGCTGACTGTTACGCGAAAGACGCGATGGAAACGGTTCGCCATGCGGAAAAGCTTTAGCCCGGCCGCCGCGCGCTGAAAAATTACAAGAGACGAAACGGCAGCGGAGGGCTTTGCCCTCCTTTTTTTATCCGCGGATTGAGCATAAATCACTAGCCGCCGCTGAATAAGATTATCTTTCCGCCGTCCCCTTCGCGCTGTAAGGTAGAGCGAGGGCATTTCCGCCCGCATAAGCGATGAAAGGAATGATGAAGATGAACAGGGAAGAGGACGGAAAGATCAAAGCCAGAGGCAGCGCCGATATCTCATATCTCGGAAGGACGGTCGACGCGATGATATGGGACTTTATGGAAAAAGAGGGCATAACGGGAATGGCGCTGGCTATAGTGCAGGCGCCGTATATATCGCGCGTCGCCGGATACGGCCTCTCGGATAAAAAACACCGCCTTGCCTCGGTCAATACGATGTGGCCGGCCGGCCCCATATCCCAGGGCTTCGCCGCCGTCGCGCTGATGCAGCTATGCGAACGCGGGCTGATGCGCGCGGAGGACAAGGTCTCGAACTATATTCCGGAGCTGCCCGCGTCGTGGAGGGATATCACATTGCTTGACCTGCTGCGCCATTCGTCGGGAATTGCCGATTACAGCAAGCAGCCGGGCTGGAATGCGGCGGCGGGCTTCGATTTCGCGAAGGCGCTCGCGCTTGTAGAGGAAATTCCGCTGGCCTTTGCTCCGGGAAGCGCCGTCGCTCTGAGCGCGACGAACTTCGCGCTGCTGACTGAGGCCATAGAGCGCGTAAGCGGCAGGAGCTACGAGGGTTTCGTCAGAGAAAACCAGATAGATTTTCTCGGGCTGCGTCACACCGGCTTCGCCGGCGACCTTGATAAATTCCCTCACGAAGATATCAGCCTCACAAACGACCTGCACGAACACTTCAAAAGCGACCGCCGCATGATAGACCCCACCGAAGCGGCCTCCGGCGGCGAGGGAGGGGAAAAGGCCGCTCAGACGGCGGCCTCGGCGCTGCGCGGATACTCCGATATATGGGCGAGCGCGCAGGATATATCATTTTGGGATATCGCCCTTGCCGGCAGCGTGCTGATAGCGCGGCCTGAAAACAGGGCGCTCATCTACGGGCCGTGGAAGCTGCCGAACGGAGAAAACGTACCGGCCGTTGCCGGCTGGCATTTCTACGGACACCCCGGCCTGATGGATATCAAAGGCTCCGTTCCGGGCTACAGCGCCTTCCTCAGCCGATTCACAGACCCCGCAGAGCTGGTCTGCGTCACGCTGCTCGCAAACAAAGAGGGCGTTGATCTTACAAACCTCGGCAGACGCATCGCCGCCGCCTTCGGACAGGAGATGGAAACGGGGAGCGACGACAACAGATTATTCCTCTACGAGAGCCAGTTTCCCGTGGACGAGACTGTCGCACGCCTTGAAAATGAGCTGAAAGAGCGCGGCATACCGCTCTTTGCGAAGTATGACCACAGGAAAAACGCCCTTGAGGCCGGCATGGAGCTGCCGCCTACCACAGTGCTCGTATTCGGCTCGCCTCAGGTTGGGACAAAGCTGATGCTCGAGAATCCTAGCATATCGCTGGAGCTGCCGCTGCGTCTCTCCGTATGGGAAGATGGAAAAGGCTCGACCTGGATCGCCTTCCCGAGAATGGAAGAGCTGGCCGGAGCATACGGCTTGAAAGGCCATCCTGTGAGCGGCAAAATGGAGAAGCTGCTTGAAGAGCTGGCAATAAAAGCCGGAAGCATCTACTAAAAAGCCGCCGGTCAAATGCGCCGGCCGCGCCGCAAGCAGACCGCGGCATGACCGGCGCATACAATCAGCGGCTCTCTCTTACCGATCTTTTATCAGAAAGCCGGAATAACTCCCTTTGCCGAAAGCTTCTCCGTGATGAACTTCTTCACCTCCGGCGAATTGAGCGCCTTCGCGAGCGCCTTTATCTTCGCTGAGTCCTCATCTCCGCCGCGGCAGGCCAGCACCACCGCGTAAGGAGAATCGCCCGCTTCCAGCGCCAGCGCCTCCTTAGTCGGGTCAAGTCCGGCGTCCACAGCGAAATTCATATTGATCACCGATATCGTAGTATCCGGCAGAGTGCGCGGGAGCTGCGGCGCTTCAAGCTCGATGATCTTCAGCTTCTTTGGATTCTCCACAATATCGAGCGCCGTAAGCTTATTGCCAGGCTTCATCTTGAGCAGCCCCTCGCGCTCCAGCAGCTTATAGGCGCGGAAGCCGTTCGTCGGGTCGCTCGGCAGCGCCACAACCGCCCTATCCGGCACATCATTCAGCGACTTTATCTTCTGGGAATAGATGCCTATAGGCAGCAGATGCACCTTCACCAGCGGCACGATATCGAGCTTCTTCTCGCTCTTCATATTCTCCAGATAAGGAACATGCTGGAAGAAATTCGCGTCAAGGCTTTTATCCTCCAACGCGAGATTGGGCTGTACGAAATCAGTGAACTCCACTATCTTCAAATCGTAACCCTCTTTTGCGAGAACATCCTTCGCGACAGACGCTATCTCGTGAGCCGGAAACGGCGTGACTCCGAGAACGATCCTTTCGGCCGCAAAGGCCGGCTGTGAGAGCGCGAGCAAGGCGCAAAACGCAACGATAAACTTCTTCATAAAAATCCCTCCAAAAATTTTGTGCCGAAAACGGCCTGACAAATTAGATCCCCCTCACGGCGCGCCGCTGAAAAGGCGCGAAAACCTCCTTCCAAAAGCTTGTTGACATTAAAAAAGACCGGAGCCGCAGGGCGGTTCCGGTCCTGTAATGACGACGCGAAAATCAGACGCCGGCCAAATCAGGAAGGGAGCCGCAGCCGCCGCGCATCATCATATACATTATCGAGAACATCTTCGTCTGATACACCGCGCCTTCCCCCTTCAACAGAATATCGGCCAGCCGCCGCAGAAACATTGCTGAAATTTTATACTCGCGGCACAGAAAATGTCAAGGCAGAGACTGCCTTCTGATATACCTCCCGACAGAGAAAGCGACATATAAACAAAAGGGACAGCAGGCAAAAGGCTTTATTTCAAGAACAGAATAAAAGATAAAAAAGTAAAAAATAAGAAAGACAACAACCATGCCGCGCGCCGCTTGTATTATAATTGAGAGAGCCTATTTTGGGAGGTATCCGCTATGAGAGAAGTCATTCTTAAAACAGAACTGCATCGCTTCAAAGACTGCGCCGCATTCGCCCGTGAATTTTCGCTCGGAGCCGGCGACCTCATCTTTACCATTCGCCCCATCTACGAAAACTACTTTGAAAAGCTCAAGCTGCCCGTTAAAACTCTCTTCTGGGAAGACTTCGGCAGCGGAGAACCGACAGATCTGACGACAGACGCGATAATCGAGGCAGCCGCGAAGCTGGACTTCAAACGGCTGATCGCTGTCGGCGGAGGCTCCGTCGTAGACATAGCGAAGGTCGTGGCTGCCTCAGGCGGCAGAAAAACGGACGAACTCTACGCCGACCCGGCCTCCATAAAGCGTCTCCGCCAATTTGTTATCGTCCCCACGACCTGCGGCACCGGCAGCGAAGTTACGAACATCTCGATAATAAACCGCAGCAGCCTCGGCGTAAAAATGGGACTTGTCTCCGACGCGCTCTTTGCCGATCAGGCCGCGCTCATCCCTGAGCTGCTTATGGAACTGCCATTTGACGTATTCGCCGCCAGCTCCATAGACGCGCTCGTCCACGCCGTGGAATCAGCTCTCTCGCCTAAAGCGACAGATTTCACAAAAATGCTCTCCTACAGAGCTATAGAAATAATAATAAAAAACTACATCGAAATAAAGGAAAAAGGGCGCGAAGCACGCCTCCCGCTGCTCGACTCCTTCCTCACAGCCTCCAACTACGCCGGCATCGCCTTCGGCACCGCCGGCTGCGCCGCGGTACATGCCCTCTCCTATCCGTTGGGCGGCAGCTATCACGTCCCGCATGGAGAAAGCAACTACGCTGTATTTACCGGAGTGATGAAAAACTACCTTGAAATAAAAGACAGCGGCGAAATATCAAAAATGATGAGCTTCATATCGTCGCTGCTGCGCCGCCCGAAAGAAGAAAGCTGGGACGCCCTGGAAGAGCTGCTCAACGAGATACTCCATAAAAAAGCGCTCCACGAATACGGAGTAAAAGAAACGGAGCTGGAAGAATTTGCCGATTCCGTAATGCAATGCCAACAGCGGCTGCTGGCGAACAACTTCGTTCCGCTGGACAGGGAGCGCGTGCTGAAAATATATATGGAGCTGTATTAGACTTTCCGCACCGCAAAAACCGCGCAGAGCCGCCGCGCCAACCACGCGGCCTCTCTGCGCGGCAATTTAATTACCCATTAACTTGACATCTGAGCTTCTGCTTTGCGGTTGTTTTGTAAAAATAGAAACATGCGGCAAGCAGCACAACAATGGAGCATACGCTTGCTATGATGTCATAATGTATCGCGGTAACGGAAGCTATGCCCACGATAACACGTTCAGCCGTCTTCAGGTCGCGGAATAACCACCCCTCAAAGGCTCCCGCCAGCATCATCACGCCTATGAAAGCGGATATTACCAGGATGGCAAGCTCCCAATATACAACGTTTTGCAGCAACAACATGGGGTTGTAAACGAAGCAGTAAGGGAGCATGAAGCTTGCGATTGCGATACGAGTCGCAGTGAGCCCTGTTTTTGACGGACTCGCCCCGGCTATTCCGGCTCCGGTGAATGCCGCGAGGCAGACCGGCGGCGTGATATCCGCCATGATGCCGAAATAGAAAACAAAGAGGTGCGCTGCGAGCGGCATGACAGACATGCCAACCAAAGCCGGAGCTATGATAGTGCTGCATACTATATAGTTCGCAGTTGTTGGCAGCCCCATTCCAAGAACTATACACGCGAACATCGCCATAACGAGCGTGGGCAGCAAGTTGCCTCCCGCAATCTCAATGACATTGTTTGAAATGGTGAGGCCAAGCGACGTCAGCGACGAAGTGCCGACTATGAAACCGACAAGAGCACAGGCCATTGCCACGCCAAGCGCTCCACGCGCCCCCTCCTCAAGAGCTTTAAGAATAGCTGCGAAGCTCATGCGGGTGTTCTTTTTCAGCGAGCTGACGATAATTACCGAGATGACGCCGACAAATCCCGCACGAAGCGGCGTGTATTTCATGAGAAGCGTCACGATGATTATGATGACGGGGATCACCAGGTGACCGTCTGTTTTCATGACATTTCTCAATACCGGAAGCTGCTCGTCAGGCAGCCCTTGTAGCCCCAGCTTCCTTGCCCTTATATGGACGTTGGTGAAGATTGACGCATAGTAAAGAAAAGCAGGAATGACAGCGGCTCCGGCGATTGTAAGATATGGAATGCCTAAAAATTCGCTCATGATGAACGCTCCGGCTCCCATAATCGGAGGCATCAGCTGCCCTCCAGTTGAGGCGCACGCCTCTACAGCGCCAGCATAATATGGCTGATAACCTACCCGTTTCATCAGTGGGATGGTAAAGGCCCCGGTCGTTGCCACATTCGCCACGGACGAACCGCTTATTGTACCAAGCAGTCCCGACGCAACAACAGCGACCTTTGCCGGGCCTCCCGGACGCCCCCCTGCGACCGCCAACGCAAGTTCATTAAAGAAACGCGCTCCGCCGCTTTGCGATAGAAAGGCGCCAAAGATGATAAACACAATGACGAAAGTCGCCGACACGCCGAGTGCGAGACCGAATATCCCTTCCGGCGTCAGGTACATGTGCTGGATGATTCTGCTCAGGGAATACCCTCTTATCTGGAATATTCCTGGGACGTTATTGCCAAAATAACAATATGAGAGGAATATCATCGAAAGGCAAGGCAGCACATTCCCTACTACGCGCCGCCCTCCTTCTACGAGCAGGATAATCGCGGCTATGCCGAGGTATATCTCTGCCTTTGTCGGGTCGGCGCCGCGCCGCGATATTTCATTAAAGAAAACCACGATGTAGCCTATTACGGCAAATCCAGCGGCGGCCAGCAGCCAGTCATACCATGGAGTGTGGTTTTTCGATCCTTTTCTTGTCGCAGGGTAGAGAATAAACACTGCGGTTATCGCGAATGTCAGATGTATCGCACGCTGGATAGCGAGCGGCATTGAAATGAGTCCAGCCGTGGCGAGATGAAAGAGAGACATCGCCACCAGCCACAGACTGATAAACTTACCCGGCAAGCCTTTTAATATCCTGTACCTGCTCTCAGCGTCATATTTTTCTATGAGATTCGTTATCTCTTCATTGCTGTCCGTCAGCTCTTCAAGCAGATCGACTTTTTTATTTTCGCTGTCATTCATCAGATTTCTCCATGCTCCTTATCATTGTTCTTATAAATGCGGGGAATACGTCCTCTGAACATATTGAAGGCTTCGCAGGCGCTTGTACTGATACGATCGCCAAGCTCTTCCGCCATAATTTCTTCATCGCCCTGTTTTCCGATGAGAATTACCTCGTCGCCTACGGCTACGTCCGGCACATCTGTCACTTTTAAGAAAATCTGGTCGCAGCAGATACTGCCAACGACTGGAACGCGCCGTCCACGAACCAGCGCAAAGCTCTTTCCCATGTACATTCTGCTGTAGCCGTCCGCATAGCCTATCGGTACTACGGCAATCAGGTCGTCATCGCGGCAGACGTAACGGAGCCCATATCCAAAAGATTCTCCCAAACAAGCCTGCCTGACGGATGTTATCTCCGAACGTACACTGAAGGAACAATTTAATTCAATGGGGCTGTCAATCGTCTTTGGACAGAAACCATATAGAATCTTGCCGACTCGCACGGCGTCAAGGTGCATTCGCGGATAGAGCAGCGTACCGGCGCTGTTGCATATATGCCGGATACCGACTTTTATCCCCTTTGCATCAAGCGCTTTCAGTACCTTTTGAAATCGTTCAAACTGTCGTTCCGTGAAGCCGTTGCGCCCCTCATCCGCTACGGCGAAATGACTCATGATACCTACCGCCTCTATTCCGGGGAGGGAGTAAAATTTATCCGCCTTTGCGAGAAAATGTTCCGGCGCGAAGCCGCTCCTGCCAAGTCCGGTCTCAATCTTGAAATGTACCTTCGCGCGCTTTCCCTGTTCCGCGCCGCAGCTGTTCAAATGATTGAGAAAATTCTCGTCTGGGCATACGGTCTCAATGTCGTGCTTAACATAAAGAGGAGCGCAGCTTTCTATAGCTGGCCCTATTACCAATACTGAGCCGCTAAAACCGGCGGCGCGAAGCTCAAATGCTTCGTCTGGCGTGGCGACGGCAAAATGCCGGCATCCCGCACCAGCCAGAGCTCCGACTGTCGGCAGCAATCCCATACCATAGGCGTTAGCCTTGACGACAGCGATAACCTCGGCTCCGTAAACATATCTCTTTATATTTTTGTAATTTTCCTTTATTGTTTCTAAATCCACCTCAACCCACGTTGGGCGAAAGACAGGCGCCATAACCTCATCTCCTTATGGAATAACATTCTGCATTTAGACAATAAGACTACCGCTTATAACGAACTGATATATTACATTGCGTCATATAAATGAGGATGGGAACGCGAAGTAACGCGATCTCGTTCCCATCCTCAGAGAGAGAAGCAGCGTAAGTTGGGTTATTTGATTACGCCAATTTCTTTGTAGTACTTTAGAGCGCCTGGATGCAGCGGGATCATGATATTTTTAGCGCCCTCTTCCGTCATATTTTGTAAATTGGCGGAAATAGCTACCAGATCCTTTTTATTTTCAAATGCTGACTTAGTCATCTGATAAACCGTATCTTCCGGAATTTCGGCGGTAACGGTTATGATATTCGGCCCGGCATAGGTCTTTACCGGATTGGGCTGTCCCTTGTAGGTATTGGCCGGTATTGTAAATCTGAACCAGTATGGCGACTGATTTATTATCTTTTCTATGACATCGTCGGGAATGTCGATAAATTCAACGAGTCCCAGTGTAGAAGGTTCGACTACGCCTCCCATTCCGAGCGCGCCAAGCATAACGGCGGCGTCAATGTGTTTGTCGGCAAAAGCGCTTCCTGTGTCGCCAACGCCCAGGTTTTCGCCTTTAATGTCTTTGTCCGGGTCAAGGCCGGCTGCCAGAAGCAGTTCTCGCGCGCTGAGTTCCGTGCCGCTTGCGACCGCTCCAATAGAGATACGCTTGCCTTTAAGATCCTTTAGAGACTTGATCCCGCTCCCTTTCGCCACCATTATCTGCACAGGTTCGGGATATAGAGGAAGAACCCCACGCAGATATTTATGTTCCTGCCCTTTGTATTTGAGCAGGCCGTTATAGGCGTTGTAATAATTGTTGTCCATCGTTGCCGCTTGTATCTCTTTTTTCTCCATCAACTGGATGTTATGCACGGTCCCGCCTGTTGACTGCGCGTCGGCCTTGAGGTTGGGAACATGATCTGTCCAGATTTTTGCGAGTCCGGCGCCTACCGGGTAATAGGTTCCGCCGGTACTGCCGGTTCCAATTGTAATGAAAGTGGTTTCAGCGGCAAACGCCGATGTTGAAATGATTAAGGTGAAAATCAAAGCAACCAAGACAGCCTTTTTCATGATAGATAACTCTCCCTTAAAATAGGTTTTTTGATACATCATTGATCTGATACATTGTTACATTCCACTGTTGGAAACTTTTACGACAGCCATTCTTCTTCGTGAATCCCTAAAAAACCCGCTATGCTTTTCCATTCCTTCTCAGTTGGAGCCGTATACCCCCTTTCTATACGCGAATACCTGTCGCAGGAAATTTTGAGAATATCGCACATTTGCCGCTGGGTAAGCTTATTTTTCAGACGCAGGTACCGCAACTCATTCCTTTTCACAGCTTGCCACCACCTTTTGAGAAAAAAATTCTCAAATTGTGAATAAATATAATCTCAAATTCGGGAATTGTCAATTAGAAATTCTCATTTTGGGTGATATTGGAATATTGAAATATGTAAAGCTATATGCAGATTGTGAGGAGAATAATTGTGATTGGGAAAGAAATTTTCGAGAGAAGGAAGAGAATCGGTCTCACCCAGCGTGAGCTTGCCAGATTGATAAACGTAAAGCCAAACACGATGAGTCAATATGAAAACGGCATGAGAAAAATTCCCATTGATGTTTTGGCGAATGTGGCAAAAGCTTTGCGCTGTAAAGTCGAAGAGCTGGCCTACGAAGAAATGGGGGTAAGCAGGAATTCAAAGCAGGATGGAGAGACATCGGATGTCGTGATTTCCATGTCAGCGTGCGATGCTCGGATATTCACCGATCCGCTGGATAACGAAATAATCGCTCTCTTAAAGGATCTGGACAGAATAGCGAAGGAAAAAGTTATTGCATACATGAGAGACCAGAAGGTGATAACCTTGTATTATCGTGCTGTAAAGGAAAGAGAATCCTGACAACTGATAGGAAAATCTCTGCCTGAAAGGTTTGCGCTGTTATTGTATTGCGAACGGAGCTGTTACAGCTACGGGCTTTTTATCGTAAGGATGTATAATTTTATTTAATGATTGAGCTGGGCAGGTAAGGGGGCGACGGAATGGAAAACAAAGTGTCCATACGCTTTTTTGACGACCGCGAGATTCGCGCCGTCTGGGATGAAGAGAGCGGCTGCTGGCTGTTTTCCGTCCTTGATATTGTTGCGCTGCTCAGAAACGAAAACGATTACGAAAAGACGAGAAATTATTGGAAATATCTGAAAGCGAAGTTAAGGCGAGAGGGAAATGAACTGGGTAGCGTCACTACCCAGTTGAAATTGCCGGCTCCCGACGGGAAAAGGCGAATGTCCAACGTAATGAGCTATGAACAGATTATTGCCCTTGCAAGGGAATTCCCTTCAAAAAACGCGAACAGATTTATAGAATGGTTTGCACGCGGCGATGAAACGGTTGACGGCAGGAGCAAAAGCAGGGCCTATGCGCTGTGGGGAAGCTCCTTTATGGACAGCGTCGAGGTCGGTACGGTAAAGGGGCTTCGGCAGATACACGGATATCTGTTCGGCGGCCTGTATGATTTCGCCGGGCAGCTGCGCTCGAAGAATATAGCTAAGGGCGGGTTTCAGTTCGCGATGGCGCGTTATCTGGATCAGACGCTGCTCGACGTCGAGAGGATGCCGGATGACGATATCGATCAGATCATAAGCAAGTATATTGAAATGAACGTTGCTCATCCGTTCATGGAGGGAAACGGCCGTTCAATGCGTATATGGCTGGATATGCTTTTGAAAAAACGCCTCAATCTGTGCGTTGACTGGAGCCGGGTCGATAAGAAAAAATATCTTGACGCTATGACGCGAAGCGTCGTTGACGGCAGCGATATTAAGGAGCTGCTCAAAGCCGCGCTTACCGATAAGACGGACGACCGCGAACTGTTCCTGAAAGGTATAGATTACTCATATTACTACGAAGAGGATTGAAGCGGCGGGGTAGGCAGCCGCGCTCGTAATAAAAAGCCTTTCCTGATGGAAAAGGGAAGCCCTGCGCATTGTAAAGGGGAGGCGGATTATCTACGCCTCCCGTATCGTTGTTTCTTCTGATTCCCGCCGTTTTAGTTTGAGCGTTTAAACGACGTTCGGCTCGACTATCTTTTCGCCGCGCTCGAATCTTCTGTAGTCCATTATGGTCGGGTCGATGGGCGGTTTGTCTCCGTTGAGGAGCGCCGTCATGACCTGTCCGGCTACCGGTCCGAGCATGAAGCCGTGGCCGGAGAAGCCCGTCGCGTGCCAGAAGTTTTTAACGTCGGTCTCGCCGAGGATAGGCGCGGCGTCCGGGGTCATGTCGTAGTAACCGGCCCACTGACGCACGACGCGGATATTTTTCGCTCTCGGCAGCAGCTTGAGTATGGTTCTCGCTATGCTGGCGACTGAATGTACAGTCGAGGTGTAGCCAAGGAGCGGCTCGTGAGCGGGGCTTTCGCCTGCGATTATGGAGCCGTGCGGACGCTGCTGGATGTAGTAGTTTCCGCTGAAGCTCATGAGCATCGGCGGGCAGACGCCCGGATCGACCGGCTCTGTGATGAGTATTTCGTGGCGCTCGGCCCAGTTCGGCAGTTTGATGCCGGCCATGGCCGCCACGTCCTGCGCCCAGGCTCCGGCGCAGTTGATGACGCTGCCGCATTCTATCGTGCCGCGGTTTGTCTCTACTGCCGTGATTTTGCCGCCATCTGTCTTGAGGCCGGTCACTTCTGTAAATTTACAGAATTTCGCTCCGTGGCGTTTCGCCGCCTCCTGGAATGCGAAGGTGGTGAGGAAGGGGTCGGCGTGGCCGTCGCGGCTGTAGTATGTGAAGCCGAGCGCGTCGTCTACCGCTACTCCGGGGCATATCTCCTGCGCGCGCTTTACGTCGGTGAAGGCTTCCGTCTTTATGCCGAGCGAGTGCTGGAGTTCGACGTTCTTCTTGAACTGCTCCCACTCCTTCTCTTTGTAGGCGACGAGCAGATATCCGCCCTGGTTGAGGCCGGTGGGCAGTCCAAGCTCATCGTCGAGCTGCTCGAAGGTGTCGAGGCAGGCGAGCGCCATGCGGCAGTTCAGCTCAAGCCCCCACTGGGCGCGTATCCCTGCGCCGCAGCGTCCGGTCGAGCCGGAGCAGACTGTGTTCTTTTCAAGCAGAACGACATTTTTTCTTCCAGATTTCGCAAGGTAGTAGGCAGTGGCTGTTCCTACAACTCCGCCTCCGATGATTACTATATCAGCTGTTTTCGGGAAATCCATATTCTGCACCTCCTATTCGCAGTCCTCAGCAAGGAGGCTGAGCTTTATCGGCTTTACCGGCGGCCTCATTGTGCCCGGCGCCAGCTCTGCGACAGGTTTGCCTGTCGCAATGGAAATTTCACGCAGGATGATGTCGCGGCAGCCGCGCCCCTGACAGGGGCCCATGCCGACGCGCAGCTCTCTCTTCAGCTCGTCGAATGTGTCGTATCCGCGCGCTATCCATTCGCGGATCTCTTCTATTTCTATCTCTTCACAGCGGCAAATAACATTTGCTTTGGCCATCTCAGCACACCACCTTCACAGCACGGATATCGTCGGCAAGCTCTTTGGGGATCACGACGCTTACCACGTAGGTCTTGTCTTTCGACGGTTCGGTCACGGCAAGGACTTCTCCCTCCGCTATCTCTTTTCCGGCGCGGTCCAGGCATTTCACTGTCTTGCCCTTTTCCGGCAGCGGAAGAAGCTCGTAGGGAAGTTTGATTACAGCCTTGTCCGCCGCGTAGCTCAGGTCTATCACGAAGCAGGCAAGTCCGGGGCATCTCGATACGCATATCCCGCAGCCGGTGCATTTGTCGTAGTCTATTTTCGGCGTGTCGTTTATGTCTTCAAAGGGAAGCACAGCCCCGGTCGGGCAGCTGGTGTAGCAGGGGTTGCAGGGGATGCGTTTCGGACATTCTATTACCACGTATCCGCCTTTTTTAGCTTCCCATTTCTCTCGCGGCGGAAGGATCGCTCCCTCTATGTGTTCCACCAGGATTCCGCTGTTGAATAGTTTCTCTTTGTCTTCACAGTTGCATGCGCAGCCCATTTTTACGCCTCCCATCCGCTGACGAGTACCTGGTTGATTCCGGCCAGGATTTTTTCTCCCACTTCTCCCGCGCGGAGGTGGTGGAGTCTCGTCCAGTATTCGTCAAATTTCTTGTCTTCTACTTTCAGCCCAAGCGCTTTGGCCGCTGAGTGGCCGGCTATGCGCCCCTCTACCATCGCAGCCGAGGCCTCTTCTATGCCGGAGGCGTCTCCGGCTACCCAGATGTCGGGGTTGCTGGTGCGCATCGCTCCGTCTCTGAAGGGAACGTAGCCGCAGAGCTGCGGAACGTACTGCATTTTGCAGCCGGCCTGCCAGAAGAGTTCCGTCGTCGGGGTGAGCCCTACCGCCATGCAGATGATGTCGCAGTCTATCGTCTGAGGCTCGCCTATAAGCTGGAATTTGTCGTCAAGTCCCTGGATGACTGCGCCTTCAAGAACTTTGTCGCCTATCGCCTCGACTACTGTGTGTCTCAGCAGGATGGGGATGCCAAGGCGTCTTATTTTCGCCGCGTGAACCCAGTAGCCGCCTATCTTGGGCATGGCTTCCACTACCGCCGCGACTTCGACTCCCGCCTGGGTCAGCTGGTAGCTGACTATGAGGCCGATGTTGCCGGCTCCGACCATGACGACCCGCTTGCCGGGAACTACTCCGTAGACGTTCATCAGCGTCTGGACTGCTCCCGCTCCGTAGACTCCGGGGAGGTCGTTGTTGGGGAAGGGGATCATGCGCTCCTGCGCTCCCGTCGCTATTACCGTCTTCTTCGCCTTGACTCGGTAGTAGTTCTCCTCTCCCTCCATTACGGTGTATACGCCGTCTTCGGGATAGCAGCCAGTTACCGTCGTGTTGCAGTTGATCTTTACCTTGTCGCCGAGAGCTTTGATCTCGTCAAGAAGAATATCCGCTATCTTGTAGCCGCGCGTACCAGCATATTCGTCTTTGGAACCGAAAAACTTATGCGTCTGCTTCACAAGCTGTCCGCCGGGATGAAGGTCGCTTTCTATCACCGTCACCTGCGCTCCGGCTCCGGCCGCTTCCGCCGCCGCGCAAAGACCGGCCGCTCCGCCGCCTATTACCAGGAGGTCTGTCTCATACACTTTTTTCATCTCACATATCCCTCCCTAGCATACTTCCAGGGGGACTCGCCCCTTGTCCTTCTGCGTCTCTACCTTCATCCCCGCCGTAAGCGGCGTGACGCAGGTGCGGACGTTCGGGACTCCGTCCACCACCATGAAGCAGGAGCTGCACTTGCCTATGGCGCAGAAAAATCCCCGCGTGCGCTTCATCTCCGGCGTTACTCGATAAATATGAACTCCGTTCGCGTGCAGCGCCATCGCTATCGGCTCTCCCGCGTACCCCTTCAGTTCCTTTCCGTCGAAGGTGAACGTTACCTCTTCTCCGTGCGCGTATTCCAGTATCGGGTGGTTCTTGATTAGTTCCATGACCCCTCTCCCTCCTTGGTGTTATGCCGGCAGTGAAGGACCGGCATGGCTGATGCTGAATGAACTTAATGAAATGCCGTGAAGATATCTGTACATCAAAAAAATGATTCCCTCCGTCAATTTTTTGATGATTACTTAGATTATTGTGCGTCTAATTTGAAATTTTGTCAAGACAGAAGCTTTAAATTACACTAAAAAAATAATATAACAGGCAAAGGCCGTTTTCTCAATAAAAAACTAAGCATTTTTCCCTATATGAGGGTGCTTTCAATCTTTTTTCTGTATATCTCTGATGTATGCGTAAATGGTGAATTTGGTGTTGCCCATTTCGGCGGCCAGAGTGTCGACGGAGCCTTTGAGCAGGAAGAAGCCTCTGTCGTGCAGCTCCTTTATTACCTGCTTTTTCTCCGGCTTCGTGAGGTATTTGAAGGGCTTGCCCACTTTTTTTCTGACCTGTGTCAGCGAGTCGCCGACGACCTCTTCAAGATCCTGCGCGAAGGACTCCCGCACCGGCTCCGGAAATCTGCCGCGCGGCTCGTCCGGCTGCTCGAAGCTCTCCGGATATTGCTCTATCCTGCCCATGTCCACATTGACCAGAGCTTCTATCAGCTCCTGAGCCGCTATTGCCTTTTTCAGGTCGTAGTTGACGCAGAGGAAGCCGATGATTTTTTCGTTTTCGTCGCGGATGAAGATGCAGCTGCATTTTATCAGCTCGCCGCGGTTGTTTTTCGCGAGATAGTTATAGATGCCGTCTCTGCTCTGGTATTCTTCGGACTGGAGCATGAAGAGTCCGAAGTCCGTCATCGGCCCTCCCTCGCGGCGTCCCGTGACGTGGGCGTTTTCGCAGATGACGAGCGACTGTTCCGGCATTGACACGTCGTGAAGATTCACCTCGTAGTCTTTGCCAAGGACTTTAGCCAGCCCTTGAACGACTGGAATTAAGATTTTTAATTTCGGGTTCATTTTCTGGATCGTTTTCATCGCCGCCGCCCCCTCTTCTCTTTTATTGTACACTAAATTTGACAGTTGAGGAACAAAAAATTGATATTGGCGAAGGGACTCCGCCCACAAAAAAAGCCCCGCCTCGATGGGCGGGGCCGTCCGGCTATTAGAGCAGAGGCGCTTTTTATTCCTTTATGCTCTCTGCGAGGCGTCTGATGCCCTCGCGGATGACCTCCGGCGTGGAGTTCGTGTAGTTGAGGCGGAATGTGTTGACGCCGCTTTTGCCGCAGTAGAAGGGGTCTCCTGGGACGAAGGCGACCTTCTTTTCCATGGCTTTGTGGAAGAGATCCAGCGCGGAGCGTCCTTCGGGCAGCGTGACCCAGATGAACATGCCCCCCTCTGGCTCTGTATATTTCACGTCGGCCGGGAAGTATTCCTTCATCGCGCCGAGCATCGCCTCAGCCTGCTCTTTGTAGAGCGCGATTATCTTGTCGACATGCTTCTGATACTCGTTGTGCGCGAGGTAGTCGGCGATCATGTACTGAGAGAATATGTTTGTGTGGAGGTCGCTTGACTGCTTGGCCGTGACCAGATGGTTCATCAGCTCTTTATCCTGCGTGATTATGAAGCCGAGGCGCATTCCGGGCGTTACCGTCTTTGAGAAGGTGCCGAGCAGCACGCTGTGCGCCAGTTTGCCCGCTCCGATGTAGGGCAGCTTTTCTCCCTTGAAGCGCAGCTCTCCGTATGGATCGTCCTCGACGAGCACAGTGTCGTACTTGTCAAAGAGCGCGAAAACCGCCTCGCGGCGCTCTTTCGTGTATGTAAGGCCGGTCGGATTCTGGAAGTTCGGTACGACGTAGGCGAACTTTACGCGATCCTTTTTGAGCGCCTCTTCCAGCTCTTCGAGGTTGAGGCCGTCCTCCTCGAGCGTCACGGGGAGAAATTCAGGCTCGAACATGGTAAAGGCCTGTATCGCTCCGAGATATCCCGGCTCTTCGATGATGACGCGGTCTCCTTTATTGAGCAGTATCTTCGCGATGAGGTCAAGGGCCTGCTGCGAACCGGTCGTGATCAGTACGTTTTCCGGCGTCAGGCTGAGGCCGAAGTTTTTGTTGTACTTGTCGGCGACGAACTGACGCAGCGGTACGTAGCCCTCTGTCATGGAATACTGGAATACCTTTCCGCCCTCGTTGTCGATGATCCGGCAGGCGGACTCTTTAAGAGCCTCCTGAGGGAAGGATATCGGATTCGGCAGCCCTCCTGCGAATGAGGTTACGCTCGGGTCTCCGGTCACTTTCAGTATATCGCGTATGAAAGAAGAGGGGGTGTTCATGATTCTGTTTGAATAGCGCATGTTGCATCACTCCTTGATAAAATCGTGCTTCTGTATCTCTTTATATACCGGCCCCGGCGAAGGAATGCCGCCCCTTCGCCGGAAGGCGGCCGTTATTTCTTTTCCTTTTCGGCTTCCATCTGCTCTACGATGTCGGAGAAGACAGCCAGAGCCTTGCTGAAGTCAAGCCGCCCGAGGCCGACGCGGAAATGGTTTGTGCTGAGTCCGAAGGCGCGTTCGCCGATTATCAGCAGCTTTTTCTCATTCATCGCCCGCTCGCACATCTCCGTCACGTCGAATGGCGGCAGCAGGCGCGGGAAGGCGGTCGCTCCGCCGTTCGGCTGTACCCACTGGAAGAGGCCGCGGTGCTTCTTGAAGAATGCCTCTGCGAGATTCAGATTCTCCAGCACTATCTTATGGTTGCGCTGGAGCAGGTCGCTTGCGTTTCTCATCGCGATAGTGGCAAGCACCTCTCCGGGGGCGTTGTTGCAATATGTCGTGTAATCTTTATAGCCGGCGCAGTCCTCTATTATCCGGCGGTTCTTGGAGGCCAGCCAGCCCATGCGCGTGCCGGGCAGTCCGTACTTGTTCAGGCCGCCGACGACAGTCGCGCGCGGATAGATGTCCGCCAGCGACGGCAGCGCCGCCGCGGGGTCGTGTTCCATGCCGCGGTAGGTCTCTTCGTTGAAGACCCATGTCCCCATGCGGTCCGCTATGTTGAGTATTCTGTCCATCTCCGTGCGCACCGGTATATATCCTGTGGGGTTGTTTGGGATGTTGAGGATCAGCATCTTCGTCTTGGGAGATATATTTTCCGCGAGGAAGCTCACGTCAAGCCGCCAGCCCCAGCTCGTTACCTCCAGCGGCCATTTGATGACCTTGCAGCCGAGCGCGCGCGGGATCTCGTAGAGCGACGGCATCGTCGGGTGCATCACTATAACTTCGTCGCCCGCCTCCAGCATATTGTTCATAAAGATGAAAATGCCCTCTTCCGGCGTAAGTTCCAGTATGTCGTTCGGGCGGATGGAGGTATAACGTGTCGCTATGGCCTCGCGCAGAGGGAGGAAGCCCTCCGGTCTTGTGTAGCCGAGGCTCAGGTTGTCCCAGAGTTTTTTACACTCGGGGTCGGCCATGTCGAGTATTTCCTGCATGGAGCAGCCCTGACATGACGACTGGCTCAGCATGTACTCTGCCATCGCCCCGTAGCGCGCAAATAGTCGTTCAAGTTTGAATGTCTGAATCCTCATCAAGGTTTCCCCTTTCGTCTTTAGAATTTCCCTGCGTCACAATGAGCCAATATATCACCTTATCTATACAGTATAACCTTTTTTTTCAGAGCTGTAATCATTTATTTTGATTATTATTCAACAAAGTGGATATTGTTTTATAATATATCATATCAGCTGGAAGGCATTTGATAAGCCTGTATGGAATAATTAGAAAAATATCACGGCGCAGAAGGCGAGATGCTTGAAAAAACACGGATATCACAGAATTATTGAAATGAACAGCTCAGACTGATGAAAATATCTTTTAGAATATCTTGACAGCCTGATATATCTGTGCGACAATTACTTTACTGGAAGGGGAAGAATTTTATGACATGTGAGTCGCATTTCACATTAAAATCGCTGAGGGAACAGGTCTACGACTATCTCCGTATTCAGATGAACGAGGGACGGATACGCCCAGGCTCCTTTCTCAATCTGAACGACATCAGCCGTGAGCTGGGCATGAGCCGGACTCCTCTCCGCGACGCGCTCTTTCAGCTGGAATCAGAGGGCTTCGTCACCATCTTTCCGCGGCGCGGCGTCGTTGTGAACGCGCTGACGCTGGAAAAGATACGCAACATCTACGAGATCCTCGGCGCGCTTGAAGCCGCCACGCTCGTGCTTGTAGCGGTGCGCTTCCGCGAGAGCGACGCCGACCAGATGGAAAAGTATAACCAGCAGATGAGGAAGGCGCTGGATCAGGATAATTTTTCCGTCTTTTACGACGCCAACCTGAAATTTCACAACGTCTATCTCGACATGTCCGACAACTCCGAGATGCTTCATTCGATAAAGATACGCAAGGAGCGTCTTTATGATTTTCCAAGAAACAAGTCCTTTGTAAAAGAGTGGGAGCTTCACTCCCTTGAAGAACATGAATGCATGATAGATCTGCTTCGGAAGCAGGATTTTAACGGAGCCGCCGACTATATCCGCGACGTTCACTGGTCCTTCTCCGTTCAGGAGCGATTTATCCGCAAATATTATTTTTCCAGACATTTCGACCTTGATCTTTCGGAGGAGGGGAACGGCGCAGGTGAGTAAAAGCGGAATTGTTTTTGATATAAAAAAATATTCGATACATGACGGCCCAGGCACACGCACCACAGTACATCTCAAGGGGTGCCCGCTGGCCTGCTGGTGGTGTCATAACCCCGAAAGCCAGTCAGTGACTCCGTCGGTGCTCTTCCGCGGCGAAAGGTGCATCGGCTGCGGCGCCTGCGTCAAAAGCTGCCCGAATGGGGCGATATCCGTGCTTGACGGCGGGCTGGCAACGGACGACGGGCTCTGCGGCGGCTGCGGCAAATGCTGCGAGGTATGCCCCCCTGAGGCGCGCGAGCTGTGCGGCGTGCGTTACAGCGTGGACGAGCTGATGAAGCGGCTGAATAAGGATGAAATATTCTTCCGCGACGGAGGCGGAGTCACCTTCTCCGGCGGCGAGCCGTTCATGCAGCCGGAATTTCTCTTTGAGGCGCTCGATGCCTGCGGGGCGGCGGGATATCATCGGGCCGTCGATACCTGCGGCTTTGTGAGCAGGAGCGTGATCGTCGATTCCGTCAAGCGCGCCGACCTTTATCTTTACGACCTGAAGCATATGGATCCTGATAAACACAAGGAATATACCGGCGTGGACAATGTCGTAATACTTGAGAACCTGCGCGCAATATCGGAGGCGGGAGCGAAGATAAATATCCGCGTCCCCTTCATGCCCGGGCTTAACAGCGACGACGAAAACATCAGAGCGCTCGGCGCTTTCGTCCGCCCGCTCAAGGGAATCACCGGCGTGAACATCCTTCCGTATCATACCGTGGCGAAGGGCAAGCATGACCGCTGGCACATGGAATACAGGCTGAACGACCTGCTGCCGCCCACGGAGAACCAGACGCGCCGCGCGGCCAGGATACTGGAAGATTACGGCTTAAAGGTACATATCGGCGGTTAGCGCCGTTTTTATAGAGACAATAATTTCAGGGAGGTAACAGCAATGAACGAACGTATTCAGAAACTCCGCGACGAAAGTTTTGACCAGCACCCCTCCATTTCCATTGAAAGGGCTCTTCTTGAAACAGAATTTTACCGTGAAAACGAAGGCAAGCTGCCGATGCCGGTGCTCCGCGCCGCCAACTTCAAGTACATCTGCGAGAAGAAGACGATATACATCGGCAAGGATGAGCTTATAGTCGGAGAGCGCGGCCCCAAACCCAAAGCGGTATCCACCTTCCCCGAGCTTACCTGCCATACGAGACAGGACTTTGAAATTCTCACGACGCGCGCCCAGCAGAACTACACCGTCGCGCCGGAAGATATGGATACTTATGAAAAAATCGTCGAGCCGTACTGGCGCGGCCGCTGCATGAGAGACCGCCTCTTCGAGCGTATGCCCGAAGACTGGACGCTCCTCTACGAGGCCGGCACCTTCACGGAATTCGGCGAACAGCGCGCGCTGGGTCATACGGCCCTTGACGACCTCATCTACCAGAAGGGGGCGCTCGACCTTAAAAAGGATATCGCGGAAGCCCGCGCGAAGCTGGACTTCATCAACGACCCCGACGCCACGGCGAAGGACGAGCAGCTTCAGGGAATGGATATCTCATGCGACGCAGTGATAATCTTCGCGGAGCGCCACGCCGAGCTTGCCGAAAAGATGGCGGCCGAGGAGAAGGACGAGAAGCGCAGGGCGGAGCTGCTGAAGATAGCCGAAGTCTGCCGCCGCGTCCCCGCACACGCCCCCTCCAACTTCTGGGAGGCCGTGCAGACCTACTGGTTCGTACACCTCGGAACGATCACGGAGCTTAACGGCTGGGACGCAATGAGCCCGGGACATCTCGACCAGCATCTTACCCCCTTCTACGAGAAGGACATAGCGGACGGCACGCTCACCCGCGACGGGGCGAAAGAGCTTCTTTCCTGCCTCTGGATCAAGGTCAACAACACCCCCGCGCCTCCCAAAGTCGGCGTCACGGCCAAAGAGAGCGGAACCTACAACGACTTCACAAATATCAACCTCGCCGGACTGAAAGCCGACGGCTCGGACGGCTCCAGCGAAGTTACATACATCTGCCTTGAGATATTCGACGAGCTTCGCCTTCTCCAGCCGCAGGGCAACATACAGGTCAGCGAGCGCACGCCTGACAACGTGCTGCGCGCCGCCGCCCGCGTATTCCGCAACGGAATGGGCTATCCCTCGATGTTCAACGCCGACATGGTGATACAGGAGCAGATGCGCGTCGGCAAGACGCTTGAAGATGCGCGTCAGGGCGGCACCAGCGGCTGCATAGAGACGGGCTGCGCCGGCAAGGAAGCCTATCTGCTCCACGGCTACCTCAACGTCCCCAAGCTTCTTGAATACGCCCTTTCAAACGGCGTAGACCTCCTTACAGGCAAACAGGTCAGCATCAAGACCGGCGAACTCTCCGAATTCAAGAGCTTCGACGACCTCTACGCCGCCTTTGAGAAGCAGATGTCGCACGCGATAGACACGAAAATCGGAGTGGACAACTACCTGCGCTATCAGTACGCCACCAACATGGCCGCGACCTACCTCTCCTGCGTCATACGCGACTGCATCCAGAACGGCAAAGACTACTACAACGGCGGCCCGCGCTACAACAGCGACTACATCCAGTGCTGCGGCTTCGGCACGATCACGGACAGCCTTTCAGCGATCAAGAAGCATGTCTATGACGAGGGCAGATACACGCTGGAAGAGATCGTCGAAGCGATGAAAGCCAACTGGGAGGGACACGAGGATATGCGCCTCACCCTCTGGAACAAAACGCCCTTCTTCGGCAACGACGACGACTACGCCGACGACATCACGAGACGGGTATTCGACAGCCTCTTCAAACGCATCGACGGCAGACGCAGCATCCTTGGCCCGACATATCACATGAACGGCCTCTCGACGACCTGCCATAACTACTTCGGACAGAAGCTCGCGGCGTCGCCCAACGGACGCTTCAGCGGAATGCCGGAGTCAGACGGCACCAGCCCGAGCCACGGCGCTGACCGCAACGGCCCCACGGCAGTCGTCAAGTCGCTCGCGAAGCTCGACCAGGTAAAGACGGGCGGCACGCTGCTGAACCAGCGCTTCCTCCCCTCCGTGCTTGCCGGGGAAGAGGGGATAGAGGGAGTTAAGAATCTCATCCGCTCCTACTTCAAGCTCGGCGGACACCACATCCAGTTCAACGTGGTGGACGAAGCGACGCTCCGCGAGGCACAGGCCAATCCCGACAAATACCGCGGCCTCCTCGTCCGCGTGGCCGGTTACAGCGACTACTTCGTGGATCTCGATAATTATCAGCAGGAAGAGATAATCGCGAGAAACGCGCAGGAAGGCTTCTAAAGCCTCCCCGCCGCCCTCCGGCGGCATGAAACAGACCAAAGCAAATCCCGTGAATGTTCTTCACGGGATTTGCGCTTATGTTCCGCCCCTAAGATGGCCGCCCTTTCCGCGCCTCGGCGTGGATACACCGCCCTTCACGCCGCCCGGAGATATAGCATTTTTTTATTGACTTATTACATTTTTATGATATAAAAATTATGAACAGCACTTATCAGAGCCATATTTTCTGATAGGCATTTTTGTGTGCCTATGAAAGGTGACTGTTGCCGTGAAAAATAAAGTTATTCTCACCCTTGCGCTAATCGCTCCGGCCGCGCTGGAAGCTTCGTCAGCCGAAGCCGCTGACGGGATATTCAGCGCCTCCGGCAATATCGGTATCGCGGCGATGGTTCTTATTGTCGTCGTATGCGCCGTGCTGATGAAAAAATTCATGGGTTAGATATATAAATAATTTTACGAGTTGAAATATAAGGGAAAATAGTATTTAATTATGACTGTGTCTGCTGGAAATAACCGGCAAAGAGGAAAGGAGCGGGAGAGTATGCGGGCTTTTGACTGGAAAAAAAACAGAGCCGCCTTCGTCGCCGTTTTTATAATGGCGCTGCTGGCCGCCTTCTCCGCCCCGTCTCTTTCGCCGTGCCTTCCCGTCGAGGCGTTGGAGCGCGACGCCGCTTTCCTGCGCGTTGACGACGGATGCGGAGCGCCTATAGGAACCATCTCCGAATCGGAGGATTCAAAACCTTCCGTTGCGGAAAAGAGCTTCCGCGGCCGCGCCCCGCTGATGGCGGAAAAGATATCCGCCGTCAGCTGCGGCGACGCCGCGGCGCACATTTCTCTCAATATGCCGCGTCCGCTTCCCGCCTTCCAGCCAGCGCGTACCCGCCTCTGCGGCATCGCAGAACCCAAAATCGTCCAAAAACGAGAGTAAAAGAGAAGAGAACGACCCCACCCCCAAACATAATTCCAAATAACGCTGATAGTGCTGTTCACTGTTGTTCCGCTGTAATGTGAGGAACATTACATTATTTTGTTCTCTTAAATAGGAGGCAGAGACTTATGCCTGTTGAAGCTCTCAGTTCAAACTTTGCCGGCCCGTCCGGCGCGCTTGTCATGTCCTTTATCGCGATGAGCATCGTCTTTCTCGTGATAATCGGACTGATGTTCGTGATGGTAGCGACAAACCGCATTGTCGCAATCTTTGACAAAAAATCGTCGGAGGCTAAATAAAGATGGAACTCTATATGACGGCGCTGCGCGGCGTGGTGGAGCAGTCCGGCCTCGTCGCTCTTTCCTGGGGCAACATTCTGATGCTGCTGGTATCCTTTATATTGCTCTATCTGGCGATATCCAAAGGTTTCGAGCCGCTTTTGCTCATGCCGATAGCGTTCGGCTGCCTGCTGGTCAATCTTCCTCTCTCAGGTATAATAGATGAAGGAGGGTTTCTCTATTATGTAATGTTTGGCATAAGACATGAGATATACCCGATAATAATATTTATGGGTATCGGCGCGCTGACGGACTTCGGCCCGCTGCTTGCAAATCCTGTCACCTTCCTGCTCGGAGCCGCGGCGCAGCTTGGCGTCTTCGTAGCGGTGATAGGAGCCATGGTCATGGGCTTCACGATACAGGAGGCGGCGGGGATAGGGATAATCGGCGGCGCGGACGGACCTACGGCCATTTATCTCTGCGCGAAGCTGGCTCCTGGGATACTTTCAGCCGTCGCCGTCGCCGCTTACAGCTATATGTCGCTCGTGCCGCTGATACAGCCGCCCGTCATCAGGATGCTG
This sequence comes from Synergistaceae bacterium, assembly GCA_030533085.1. Lineage (GTDB taxonomy): Bacteria > Synergistota > Synergistia > Synergistales > Synergistaceae > JAUNJZ01. The sequence continues at coordinate 14,673 of JAUNJZ010000005.1, read as the reverse complement.
ACGACGAAGGCCGACCGCTCGATAAAGATGGAACAGCTTCGCCCCGTCTCACGCACGGAGCGCATACTTTTCCCGATCATTTCGACTATCGCCTGCGGTCTGGTGCTTCCGGCGGCGGTGCCGCTCATCGGTATGCTGATGTTCGGAAATCTGATGCGCGAATGCGGCTGCACGGAGAGACTTTCGCTGGCGGCTCAGAACGAGGTGCTTAACGCGACGACTATCTTCCTTGGAATATCTGTCGGAGCGACAATGAGCGCGGAAAGCTTCCTGACCGCGGCGACGATAAAAATAATCTGCCTCGGGCTGGTAGCCTTCATCTTCAGCACGGCCGGAGGCGTCGTATTCGGCCAGATCATGAAGACGATGTCGGGCGGCAGGGTAAACCCGATCATCGGAGCGGCCGGGGTCTCCGCCGTACCGATGGCGGCGAGGGTCTGCCAGAAGGTCATTTCGCAGGAGTTCCCGGGGCAGTACATCCTGATGCACGCGATGGGGCCGAATGTCGCGGGAGTTATCGGCACGGCTGTCGCAGCCGGCGCGATGCTTACGCTGCTGAGCAAGTAAAATTGACCCGAACGGCGCCCCTGTTCGCGGAGATTTTTCAAAAAGGTAAGGTGATGTGAATGCACGAAAAGGGGATAGAAACATTTCTTGCCGTCGCCATGTCGCGCACGCTGGGAAAGGCAGCGGAGCTTCTGAATGTGACGCAGTCGACCATCAGCTATAACCTCAGCGAGCTTGAGGGGGAGATGGGAATGATCCTCGTCGACAGACAGAAGGGGATGAAATCGATCCGCCTTACTCCGGCCGGGGAAAGCTTCCTGCCGCTCGCCCTCAAATGGCAGGAGGTCAGCCGTGAGATCGGCAACGCGCGCTCCCCGGGCTCCGCCTATTCTCTCAACATCGGGGGAACGGAGAGCGTGAACAACCGCCTGCTGCCTTCAGTCTACTGCGCGCTCTTTGAGCATGAGCCGCCCGTCTATCTGCGGATACTCACCGACCCTTCCGACCACATGTATCAGGCTGTGGAGAGCCGCGCGCTTGACGTCGCCATAACGATACACGAGGAAAACACCAGATATGTGCAGATAGAGCCCTTTTACCGCGAGGGTTTCGCCGTCGCCCGCATTCCATATCCCAACGAAACGGCGGAGGAATATATCAAGCCCTCCTCGCTCGACAAGGAGATGGAATTTTATATCGAGTGGAGCGGCGGCTACCGTCTCTGGCACGACCATATATGGGATCCTGTCAAGGCGCTCAAGGTCAGAGTGGACTCGCTGAAGCTGGCTACCTCTCTGATGCACCGCGCCGGACAGTGGTGCATGATACCGCAGTCGGCGATAGAGCAGTTTGCGAAAGAATCACCGTCGGCTGTCTTTCACAGGCTCTCCGACTCGCCGCCGGATATCATCTACTACAAACTGACCCACAGATATCCGAAATCAAGCTCCATACCGGCGCTTACAATATTTGACGAGCTGCTTCGGAAGCATGTGGACGGACTCGGCAAAGGAGAAAAGGTGAAATAAATGATGAATTTGGCCCCCTATATTGATCACAGCGCGCTGAAAGCCGATACGACGGCGGAGGATATCAGAAAGCTGTGCCGCGAGGCGGCGGAGCATGGCTTCGCCTCCGTATGCGTGAACTCTTCCCGCGTAAAGCTGGCGGCGGAGCTTCTTCGCGGAGCGGCCCCGAAGGTCTGCGCCGTCGTGGGCTTCCCGCTGGGAGCGGCGAGCAGCGCCGCCAAAGCCTTTGAGGCCCAAAAAGCGGCTGAGGATGGAGCGTCGGAAATAGACATGGTAATCAATATAGGGCGGCTGAAAGACGGAGATGACGAGGCTGTCACGAACGACGTCAGTGCGGTGGTCGAGGCCGTCCCCGGCTGCGCCGTCAAAGTGATAATCGAGACCGCGCTGCTTACCGACGAGGAAAAAATACGCGCCTGCCGCGCCGCCGAGGCGGCTGGGGCGCATTTTGTAAAAACCTCTACAGGCTTTTCAAAGGCGGGGGCGACAGAGGCCGACGTAAGGCTGATGCGCGCCTCCGTCGGAGCCGGTATGAAGATAAAGGCCTCCGGCGGCATAAACAGCGCGGACTTTGCCCTGCGCCTGATAGAGGCGGGGGCGGATCGTATCGGCGCCTCGAAATCCGTCGATATCTGCGGAGGCGGGAGCTGAGGGGCGCGGCGCACAGCTCCTTCATAAAATATTCATCGGGAAACGGGTAATTTTCCCCTGCGCCTCCGCCGGCCGGCGCTATAAAGTGCCCTCTGCTGCCGGCATGCTGCATTTACAGATTACGAATTTTCAACTTAGGGGAGGAATGAGCGTGAGCTAGAGAGAGATAAAATCGGTTGGTCCGGCGGCGGATTTCCCTGATAATAGAAAAAATAAAAGGGAACTTTTTTTCTTCGTTAAATCCGCGTGAAAGCCGCTGCGCTGTAAAAAAGCGCGGAATGACGGCGCTTTTTTCGATACTCTTAACTTTTCGCGCTTTAAAATGAGCGTAGACGATTGTTGAAACTTGAAGAGTTTGCGTATATAATAACTATCGAGACTTTTATTATTTACAGGGGAGACAGAACCGACGTAGAGCCATGCGATGCTGTACAAAGAAAGGGAGAAATTTTTAATCTGTTCCCGCGCAGCCGTTTATATGTCTCAAACTCTCCACGGAGGAGGAATTTTTTGTGAGCGAAGAGGTAAAGGTAATTGATCAGGTGGTGGAAAACGAAAAGATCGACATTGAAGATCTTATGCGTAAGTATGACACCGAAGCGCGTTTCAGGACGCTCGGAGGCTGGCAGGGAAAGATGGTGGCGCTGCTTGCGGTAGCTATGTCCTGCTTCCACTTCTACACGTCCGGCTTCGGGCTGCTGCTCGCCCAGATGCAGGGAGCCGTTCATCTGGCTTTCACGCTGGCGCTGGTGTTTCTTCTTTATCCGGCGTCGTCGAAGCAGTCAAAGACAAGCGGTATTCCTTTCTACGATTTCATCTTCGCCGGACTCGGCGTCGCCAGCACGTTGTATCTGGTCATATTTTTCAATGAGCTTGTAACAAGGGCAGGTCTGCCGACTACGGCCGACCTTGTGATGGGATTCATTCTCATCGCGACGCTGCTTGAGGCTACGCGGCGCATATCAAACCCGGTGCTGCCCTGCCTCGCGGTTCTCGCGCTGCTGTACTGCTATTTCGGCCGCTCGATGCCGCAGATGCTTGCGCACCGCGGCTTCTCCGTCGCGCGTATAGTGAACCACATGTATCTCGGCACGGAGGGGATATTCGGAACGCCGCTGGAGGTCTCCTCGACCTTCGTCTTCATGTTCATCCTCTTTGGGGCTGTGCTTGAAAAGACGGGGCTTGGACGCTTCATCATAGACCTTTCTATGGCTATCGCAGGCTGGTCCACGGGCGGCCCGGCAAAGGTCGCGATCGTCAGCTCCGGGCTGATGGGAACGGTCTCCGGCTCTTCGGTCGCCAACGTCTGCACCACGGGTATGTTCACAATCCCGCTGATGAAAAGCGTCGGCTATGAGCCGCACTTCGCGGGGGCGGTAGAGGCCGTCGCCTCGACCGGAGGGCAGATAATGCCGCCGGTCATGGGAGCGGGCGCCTTTATTATGGCCCAGTTCCTCGGAGTTCCCTATATAGAGGTCGCCATCGCGGCGATAGTTCCCGCCCTGCTTTACTACTTCGCCGTCATGGTGCAGGTGCACTTTGAGGCTTGCCGCCTCGGGCTGAAAGGCATTCCCTGGTCGCAGCTTCCGCCGATATGGCCGCTGCTCAAATCAAGGGGCTTCCTTCTTATCCCGCTTATCGCGATAATCTACTTCCTTCTCGCCGGTTACACGCCGCTCAAGGCGGCCTTCAACGGCATCCTCGTCAGCTTCGTCCTCTCCTGGCTCAACAAGGAGACGCGCCTTACGCCCGTAAGGATATTTGAAGCCTTCCAGAGCGGCGCGCGCGGAGCTATAGGCGTGGCCTGCGCCTGCGCCACAGTCGGCATGATCGTCGGCATGGGGACGCTCACGGGGCTTGCTCTCCGTATCGCCGGAGCCATCGTCGCGGCGGCGGGCGGCAGCAAAATTCTGACGCTCATCTTCACGATGTGCGCGAGTATAATCCTCGGAACGGGGCTTCCGACGACGGCGAACTTCATCGTCACCAGTACGATGGCCGCGCCGGCGCTCTTCCAGCTCGGCGTTCCGGCCATGGCCGCCTACATGTTCGTCTTCTACTTTGGAATAGCGGCAGACCTCACGCCGCCGGTCGCGCTCGCGGCCTACGCAGGCTCCGGCATCGCAGGCTCGGACCCGATGAAAACCGGCGTTACGGCCTTCAAGCTGGCGCTTGCGGGATTCCTCGTCCCATATATCTACGTATACAGCCCGATGCTGCTTTTCATTGACGTTGTGCCGCTTGTAATGGCGCAGGCGATATGCACGGCGCTTATCGGAGTGTTCCTGCTGGCCATGTTCACGATAGGCTTCTTCAAGGCGCAGATGGCCTGGTACATGCGCATACTGGCCTTCGGCGGAGCGCTCGGGCTTCTGATACCCGGCACCACCTCCGACCTTGCCGGACTTGCCGTCCTTGCCGTTATCTATGTAGTGCAGACAGCTAAGGCGAAGAAAAACAAGGCGGCCGGAGCGGCGGCGTAACAGCGTAATACATCAGCGGATTTACCTGCCGCGCATTGAGTCTTTACGCAAAAAAGAGTATCATAAGAGGCGATCAGCGGACGACGCAAAGCCGTCCGCATTGCAAAAATAATATTTTCAGGGAGGAAACAGAAATGAAGAAAGGCATCATCGTAACAGTTGTAGCGCTTCTTGCAGCACTGGCCCTCAGCACCGTCGCGGCGGCGGCACCGACCTATATGTCGATTGCCACCGGCGGCACATCCGGCACCTACTACGCGGTAGGCGGCGCGCTCGCAGCGGCAGTTACCAAGGGCGGCAAGATCCAGTGCACGGCGGAGACCGGAAACGCTTCCGTCGCCAACGCGAACCTTATCGCGACAAAGGGCATCGAAATCGCCTTTGTACAGAACGACATCACCTACTGGGCCTACAACGGCGAGCTTATGTTCCAGGGCAAACCCCTCAAGAACATCCGCACAGTAGCCTCTCTCTATCCTGAGAACGTTCAGGTAGTCGTCGCGAAAGACGCGGGAATCAACAGCATAGCCGACCTTAAAGGCAAGCGCGTAGGCGTCGGCGCCCCCGGATCGGGCGTTGAGGGCGACGTGCAGGCTATATTCAAAGTTGCCGGACTGACCTATGACGACCTCGGAAAGGCCGACTACCTTGACTTCGCGGCGGTAACCAGCCGCTTCAAGGACAACCAGATCGACGCCGGATTCGTCGTTGCCGGATTCCCGACCGCTTCGATCATGGACCTCACCACGACGAAAGACGTCAATCTCCTCAGCTTTGACGACGCTTTCCTCGAGAAGCTCCACAAGGCATATCCCTTCTTCGTTCCCAGCACGATTCCGGCCAATACCTACAAAGGTATAACCAAAGACACGAAGACACCGGCGGTCATGGCGATCCTCATCACCAACGACTCCGTCCCCGCCGACCAGATTCACGCATTCCTTACCGCGATGTTCGATAACCTGAGCGATATCGCCGCCGTCCACGCGAAGGGCAAGGAAATCACACTTAAGGGCGCTCTTGACGGACTTACAGCGCCGCTGCATCCCGGCGCGGAGCAGTTCTACAAAGAGAGAGGACTCATTAAGTAGAGTCTGAACAATGTATCCGAAAGAGCCGTCTTGCAACAAAGACGGCTCTTTTTTTCTGTAAAATGGCCTTTATAAAAACGGGCCTAAATCAGGACGGCATCCATGCTTTTGCTGATAATATAGCTGAGTGGCTGCAGGCGGGATCATTGCCGGCGCCCCGCCGGCTGGAAAATATAGGGCGTTCCGTCTGCTTTTTGATCGCTTATAACGGCCATGTAAAAAAGTTTCATTGTAAGGTTATAACTGCGCCTGTGGTTGTACCTGTTCTCTTTAGGCACAAAGAATTATAATTGAACCGCTTGCGTGGGTTTTCAGCATCTTTTTCAAATAAATATCATTGACAGGACTGGTCTGAGAATGTTAATGGAAATGATAATTATGCTGTTGTCAACGGCGGCCTTTATGTGCCTGATCGTCTGTATTGCACTTTTGTTCATGGGGATTGAGGAGTGCTTCCACAGAACGAATAAGAACAATCTTCATCTTTCCATATTCGCCCTATTCAGAGTTTTCATCAGATGCAGCCTCTGCCTATCATCCGAAGTACCGGCAGCCCTTCGCCTTTCCGGCCTGTCGCTCTGCGCGGTCTTCCTCTTTATACCGATGGGTTCCCTTCCGCCATTCTTCTCTTCCAAAGCCGGACTTTTTCTGATTATCGGCCTTTTGCTTCTCGCTCAGGATTTCTACATCAGAGGATTGAAAAAATATTCGGTGCGAGTCTATGTCTCGCTGGACAGAGAGCGCGTAAACATGCTCTTCAAATTCGCCTTCGCTCTCCTTGTCGCCGTCGTCACAATGGCGTGGTATGTGATAAATACCGGCATACCGGGCAGCATATTCAATATAAGCACCTATTCCGCGATGCCTATCAGCGACATGACGGACGTCTGGGGAAAGCTGGGAATGCTGTTCTTCTTCATGTCGCTCTCAGTCATCTCTCCATGCCGCGTGGGGCGCTGCGACGAGCTGTCGGGCTATGTCTCCCTGCTGGGGATATTTGACGCTGTGCATTCGACGCTCTACCCGGCGATAATCACCGCGCTTTTTCTGCCGTGGAACATCAGCGCCTTTATGAAATTGACAGGACTCTCAATGTATCTTGCCGATTTTATCTTCTTCTGGCTCAAGGTCTTTATCGTGCAGGCGGTACTGATACCGCCGATTCGCGCCGTCTACCTTGACCTCTGGTCTATGCTTCCCTTCGGGCATCGCGGCTCACCTTACGTCTTCTTCTCATGCGGCGGAGTCCTGCTCTTCATGGCTGAGCTTTATCTATAGCCGCCGCGGCTAGAGTCCTGCTGCCGGGTAAATCTTTTCAACTCCGATTCCGCGCGAAAACAGCAGAGGGGCGCTCTTCGCGGTGACCGTCAGCCTCTCGCCGGGGAATACCCTGTAGAGGTCGGCGCCGCCGAAGGGCTCTATTATCAGCCTGTTTCTCCCAAAGCGCTCCCCGCCGACGCGCAGATGATATCTTTCCCACCTTATCCTCCCGCCCTGAAAAATCATCCAATCGCCGCTCTTTATATATTTTCCCCGCTCCGGCTTCAGGAAGGGCATACCTGCATTCGATGATTTGACGCGCTCCTGCCAGCTCCAAATCGCCCCATCCTTCACCATATATTCATCCTCGACTGGCGTCAGCTCTACGGAGTGGATATAGACGGTGGTAAAACGCTGACCGCAGGCCATTGGGAGTGAGAAAAGCATATTCTCCTCCTTGTCGAGAAAAAGCAGCGAATCGACGCGCCAGCCGGCCATGCTTACGGCCAGCGACAGCAGAAAAAACAAAATAAAAAACACAGAATCCGGCAGCAGTCCTCTTATCTTCAAAGTCAACACCTCGCAATCCATGTAAGATAGCACGAAGCGGGCAAATTTACAATTTTCGCCGCCGGTTTTGTTTAGCCGCCTCTTTGATGTATACTTTTACATGAGATGGGGAGTGAAAAAATGCCGGAAGATATCCGCGACGTTTTGTCGGAGCTGATTGAGACATATGGAATAAAGATACTGGAAGACCCTGACAGGCTCTCGCAATTCCTTGAGGATCGCTGCGGGGCGCGCCCTGAGGAGACTTTCCATCTGACCTTTGCCCTCAGATACCTTCTCAGAAGCGGCTGGAGGGCGTCGCGCAAGGAATATATGAAACGCGGGGGAGGGCGCGCCGCCGCGCTGACCTCGCAGCTTGGCTTCACCGGCGAAGAGGCGGAGCGCGTCGTCTCGCTCATAGACTGGATGATGGAGCAGGAATACGGCGGTAATGATGATACGGAGGCTGCCTCCGACGGCGACAATATCTTCGTCGCCACTCCGGGCAATCTGAAAAAAATAAGCGGCGGCATCTCAAAGCGCCCGCGCGGGAAGCTGCCGCGCCAGAAATCAATTTATAACGGCCTTATAATGCTGGCCTCCGTCGTCGTGCTGGCGATACTCTTCTTCCAGATCAGCAGCCAGCGCACCCCTGTCGGAGACGAACTGCGCATCGCCTTCTTCGCCCCAATGTCGGGGGCGCAGGCGAGACTTGGCCACGTGCAGCTGCGCGCGGCTCAGCTCGCGGTGGAGCGTATTAACCGGCAGGGGCCTCTGCGCGGCGGCTACAGGCTGAAGGTTGTCGGCTTTGACCTGCCCGAAACGCCTGAAGGGGCTGTCGCGGCGGTGGGCAAGGCCATGGAGGACAAAAGCATCCTGGCGATGCTGCTTGGCAGCAACGACGGCGCGGTTGCAGAAATAGCCCGTCTGGCGGAAAGCATGGAAGCGCCGATGGTCGCCGTCTCGCCGCTTCCCCCCAGCGAAGAGCTGCTGGACGAATTTTCAATGCCCTACCTCTATTCATTCAGCCTTGAAAACGACGCCGCCGCGCGCGGCAAAATGCTCTCCTACTTTGCGACGCAGGCGCTGAAAAAGAAGAAAATCGCCCTCTACTACGACCCCTCCGATAAACTATCCTCGCAGATATACCGCTCGGCGCGAAAATGGGCGCTCGGCTTCGGCGCGGCTGTAGTAGCGGAGCTTCCCTACAGCCGCGGCGGCAGCCATGCCGCGGCGTTGAAGGCCTTCTCCGTCAGCGGGGCAGACCTGCTGATGCTGCCCGGCGTTGGAGGCGAAGCGGCCGCGATCGTCCGCGAGGCGAAAAACGCCGGCTTCAACGAAACGATACTTGGCGAGGACTACACAGAAAAAACCTCTCAGGAGGCTGGGGCGGCGATAGAGGGAAGCTGGTGGCTGAATGAAATCTCCGCGCTGGACCCGCCGGTACGCTCAGTTCTCAGCGACTACCGCGGCCTCTACAACGAAAACTGTCCGCCGGAAGATGTGACTGCGGCGATACTGGCCTACGACGGCGTCAGATGGATAGCCTCAGCCTTGCAGAACACCCCGGGCTTCCGCGGCGAGGCGATACGGCACACGCTGCTTGCGACCAAAAATCTGGCGCTGACACACGCCACCCTTACAGTAGACCCGCGCACGCATCTGCCTCTCAACAAGGCTATGGCGGCGGTCTACTGCGCAGGAGACAAGGGAATATTTCAGCGCCGCGTGCGGATAAACAAAGAGCGTTGAGCGGAGGGGGCGCATAATCTCCGCCGCTTAGTGAAAAAATCTGTGGAATATGGGATAATGTAATCATAAGAAATGGGATAGGTGGCTTGGTTATTATGTCTGTTGTGGATTTTTCAATCAAGCGTGTTAATGAACTGATCGATTCCGTCTGGAACGCCCAAAAAGGCGAAGACTGCGTCTGGTGGCAGGGAGAATGGTGGAGCTGGGAACGTCTGCGCGCCCTCGCCGACGACTGCGAAGAAAAGCTCCGCGCCTCGGGCTTCTCGGAGGGGCATCGCGTCGCCGCGCTGCTGCCGAACTCGCCGATGGTCATAGCGCTTTCAATAGCCTGCTGGCGGCTCGGCGGGGCGATAGCGCCGCTGAACGCCCGCACCGGCGCGGTAAATCTCTCCGACACGATAAAAATGCTTGACGTTCACGCCGTAGTGCTCACGGCGGACGGCTGCGAAAAAGCGGCGGAAACCGGCTTCTTGCCGGGCATACCGCTTGTTTCCGCCCCCCTTGAGGGGCCGCTGCCGGCCTTTCGCGGGCGCGGCGGTCTGGCGGAGGCGGCGGATATCGCGGTGATATTCTCCACCTCCGGAACCTCCGGACTGCCGAAAGCAGTTCCCTGCCGTCATTCAAATATAATCGGCAACCTTTCGCCTGTAATTGAGCATGTCCCCAGCCTCATCAGCGATGACGGCGTAACCCTCAACGTCCTGCCAAACTTCCACACCTTCGGCTTTACCATGACCGGAATGCTCTCCATCGTATACGGGATGAAGCAGGCGCTCATACCCTCTTTCGTTCCCGTTGACAATACCATCCGCGTGATAAAAGAGGCCGGAGTCAACCGGATAATAGCGGTGCCGACGGTAATGGCCTTCCTGCTGGGCGCCCTCGCCAAGAAAAATGAGCGGCTGAGAGGCATCACCCACGTGATAACCGGGGGAGACCGCCTTAACGTACAGATGGACGAACGCAGCCGCGAATACCTCGGCGTCGGCATCATAGAGGGCTACGGCCTGACCGAATGCTCGCCGGTAGTGGCCGTCAACCGCTCCGAAGAGGCGAGAAAACTCGGCACGGTGGGGCAGATCTTCCCCGGCTACCAGGTCGAAATACGCGACCGCGACGGAAAGCCGCTGGATATACATCAGGAGGGCGTCCTCTGGGTCAAAGGCCCCTCCGTCGTTTCAGGCTATTTCCGCGACGAAAAAAACACAAAGGAACGCTTCCGCGACGGCTGGTTCAACACCGGCGACGTCGTGCGGATAGATGAAGAGGGCTATGTCAAAATAGTAGACCGCGCGACGGATATCATCATCGTCAGCGGCTTCAACGTCTACCCGCAGGAAGTCGAAGCTGTGCTTTGCAGACACCCTGCCGTAAGCGCCGCCGTCGCCGTAGGCGAAAAGAACAAAGTCGCCGGAGAACTTGTCAAAGCTTTCATCATAGTCAAAGATGGGGCGCAGCTCACGGCGAAAGAGCTGACCGATTACTGCCGCGAGCGCCTCGCGCACTACAAAGTGCCGCGCAAAATAGGCTTCGTCAGCGAATACCCGATCTCCCCGACAGGCAAAATACTCCGCCGCGAGCTGCGAAAGATGAAGATAGAAAAGGATTAAAGCCCCGCCCGCGCATGATAAAAATAAAGGCTCCGCTCCCGCGGGGCCTTTATCATCCTTCATGAAACGCTTATATCGCGAAGTCGAAGCGGCGGCGCGCCTACTCTCCCCACTCCACCAGCTTGCCCGGATTCAGAATATTCTGCGGGTCAAAGGCCAGCTTCACGCGCCGGATAAGTTCAAGCTGCGCCTCATCCAGAAAATACTTCATATACTCCCTGCGCTTGTAGCCTATGCCATGCTCGCCGCTCAGCGTTCCGCCCATGCCGACCAGCTTTTCATATATCCTGAGCTGCGCCGCGCGCAGCCGTTCGTGCCAGTCCCCGCACTCCGGGGATATTATCGTACAGTGCATATTTCCGTCGCCTACATGGCCGTAAGCTACGCACTCCAGCCCCTCGCTCCGCGCCGTATCATTCAGCAGCTCAAGCAGCGCGGGAACATCGGCGGTCGGGACGACCAGATCCTCCTTCGTATATCGCTTATAGATGGCGGAGACGGCCTCCGGTACATTTTTGCGCGCCTGCCATATCCGCTCCTTCGCGCCGCGCGTGTCGGCGACGTAAACCTCGTATGCGCCGTGACTCTGCGAGAGCTTGCCTATCTCCTCAAACTCCCGTTCAAGAAGCTCCGCGTCATTCTCCTCAAGCTGGATTATCAGCGCCGCGCCGGCGTCGCCGGCCGGAATCTCGGTATTGAGATAGCTTGCCACAAGACGCAGCGCCTTCCTGTCTATAAACTCCACAGAGGCGGGAATAAGCCCCCCCTCCTTTATGATCTGCGGAACAAAGGCGACAGCGCTCTCCGCGTCGGGGAAAGCCGCCAGCAAATCGACGCTGTGGCGCGGCGCCGGCATCAGTCTGAGAATCGCCTTCGTGATTATCGCCAGCACCCCCTCGGAGCCTGCCATCAAATGCACGAAATCAAGCCCCGTGACATCCTTGCGCCTCTTCCCGCCGAACCAGCAGACAGAACCGTCCGCCAGCACGACCTCCAAAGCAAGAAGCTGCGCCCCAGTCGCGCCGTACTTTATCACCTTATTGCCGCCGGCATTCTCCGCAATATTGCCTCCGATAAAAGAGGCGTCGCCGCTGCACGGATCTCCAGCGTAAAGCAGCCCGTGCCGCGCCGCCATGCGGCTTATCTCCGCCGTGACGACACCCGGCTCCGTCGTGATCGTAAGATTTGCCTCATCCAGCTCCAGGATCCGGTTCATCTTTTCAAAACTCATCACAATACCGCCGAAAGCCGGCAAAGCGCCGCCAGACAACCCAGTCCCAGCGCCGCGCGGCGTCACCGGAATCCGCTCCCTTGAAGCCGTCTTCATCACCTCGCTGACATGCTCCGTACTCTCCGGAAAGACCAGCAGAGCAGCGCGGTACTCCCTGTCGTAAGCGCTCTGCGGCACCTCGTCGCGGGAATAACTCTCCAGCTTCTCCTCATCGGCGCAGACATTGTTCGTCCCTATCTTTCCCTTTAACTCATCTATTATTTCGTCAGTTATCTTACCGTAAGAAAAGATGCCGCTCATAGCGTTACCTCCGATTCGTAATATCAGGATATAATAGCATAAATGAGTGGAGGCGATGACATGGAAAACAATATCCTATACGGCCCGACCCTGGCCTCGGAGCAGGACATATACCTTTTTCGCGAAGGCACACACCGCCGGATATATGATTTTCTCGGCGCTCACATAACAGAGCACGATGGAAAACGCGGGGTGCTCTTCGCCCTCTGGGCGCCGAACGCGCGCTCCGTCTCCGTTATGGGAGACTTCAACGCATGGAACGGTGAAAGCTGCCCTCTCGCGCCGCGTTGGGACTCCTCAGGAATATGGGAGGGCTTCGTCCCCTCGGCCAAGGCAGGCTGCCGCTACAAATACGCGGTCACGACACAGGAAGGGGCGCGCCTTGAAAAAAGCGACCCGCTGGCCTTCTTCTGCGAAATGCCGCCCGCCACCGCCTCTGTAATATGCGAAGCCCCCTCCTACCAATGGAAAGACTCGCAGTGGATGGCCGAACGCGCGAAAAAAAACGCACTTGACGCGCCGCAGCTCATATACGAGCTGCACGCCGGTTCGTGGAGACGCGGCGAAGACAACGCCCCGCTGGGCTGGCTGGGACTTGCCGAAGAACTTCCCCCATACCTTCAATCAAACGGCTTTACCCATGTGGAATTTATGCCCGTAATGGAACATCCCTTCTACGGCTCATGGGGCTACCAGACCACCGGCTACTACGCCCCCACATCGCGCTACGGCTCGCCCGAGCAATTCATGGCGCTGATAGACGCGCTGCACGCGGCCGGCATCGGCGTAATACTGGACTGGGTCCCGTCGCACTTCCCCATGGATCCGCACGGCCTCTCGCGCTTTGACGGCACCGCGCTCTACGAGCACGAAGACCCTCGTCAGGGCTTCCATCCTGACTGGAAAAGCGCGATATTCAACTATGGCCGGAGCGAAGTGCGGAGCTTCCTCATATCCTCCGCCTCCTTCTGGCTCGACCGCTACCACGCGGACGGACTGCGCGTGGACGCCGTAGCCTCGATGCTCTACCTCGACTACTCCCGCCGCGACGGCGAATGGCTGCCGAACCGCTACGGAGGCAAAGAAAACTGCGAAGCGATAGACTTCCTCAAAGAGCTGAACTGCTCCCTATACGAGGACTTCCCCGGCATAATGACCGCGGCGGAAGAATCGACCTCATGGCCGATGGTGACGAAACCCGTCTGGCTCGGCGGCCTCGGCTTCGGCTACAAATGGAACATGGGTTGGATGAACGACTTCCTCTCATACATCTCCAGCGACCCGATCTACCGCAAATATTGCCATGACAGACTGACCTTCGGCATGTGGTACGCCTACGCGGAAAACTTTGTGCTCCCATTCTCGCACGACGAAGTCGTCTACGGAAAATGCTCCCTGCTGGAAAAAATGCCCGGAGACGAATGGCAGAAAGCTGCCAACCTGCGTCTTGCCCTGGGCTGGTTCTTCTGCCACCCCGGCAAAAAGCTGATATTCATGGGCGGCGAATTCGGCCAGAGCCGCGAATGGAACCATGACCAAAGCCTCGACTGGCATCAGCTCAACGAGCCGCGGCACGCCGGCATAGCGCGCTGGTTTGCCGACCTTGGGGCATACTACCGTTCGCGCCCGCAGCTCTGGAAGCTTGACTGCTCCGATAAAGGCTTCTCCTGGATAGATTGCAGCGACCGCGACGCCGGAGTCGTCTCCTTCATACGGCGCGACGATAATGGACGGCAGCTCGTACTTGCCGCCAACTTTACCCCGGTCACGCGCTCCGGCTACCGCGTCGGACTGTCGTCAGGCGGCCGCTGGCGCGAGGCGCTGAACAGCGACGCGCTGATATACGGCGGCTCCGGCGTTGGAAACCTTGGCTCCGTGCAAGCCGAAGAAAAAGGCTTCCACAGCCGGCCCTACTCGGCAGAGCTGACGCTCCCGCCGCTGGCCTGCCTGCTCCTGGAGCCGGAAAAGGATCCTAAAAAGCCTGCCGGAAAAGAAGAAAAATAACGCCGCGGGGCGATTCTTGAATGGCCCGCGCGCTGGGGAAGCTCCGATAATGGCTTAGCCACGGCGGCCAATGGCCTCGTAATGGCCATAGCCGCCGGTACGGCGACGATAACGGCAGCTACATAAATGATGCAGCCGGCCGAGCGGAAGATATCTGTCAATAGCCAGAGAAAATGTCACCTTAAAAGTTCAGAGAAAATGTCACAT
>JAUNJZ010000004.1 GCA_030533085.1 Synergistaceae bacterium | reverse complement strand
ACGGTGGTGTGAGAGGTCGGCTGCTCAACTAATGGGTAGCCTCCTACTCGATTTTGTGCAATTAGAGAGAAACTAAGAGAATGGAAATAAAAACATTGAAAGAAGAAATCAAGAATATCACGGAACCGAGACGAACGAGCCATGGCAATATACGGCACAAGCTTGAAGATATAATAATTATTGGCTTGTGTACGACTATATGCGGCGGCGAAGATTATGCCGATATGGAGGCATTAGGACTGGAACGCGAAGAGTGGCTGCGCGGTTTTCTTGAGCTTCCAAACGGAATACCGGACAGCGATACATTTCGCCGTATTTTTGAACGTTTAAATCCAGTCGAACTATCAAAATGTCTTTTAAACTGGCTGGATGTTGAACGTGAAAAACGCTCTGTGATAGCGGTCGACGGGAAAACAATTCGAGGAAGCGGCAATGCCGAACACGGGGCATACCATGTAGTGAGCGCTTTTGTCGCTGAAAACCAGATCGCACTTGGCGAGATAACCGTGCCGGAAAAGACAAATGAGATTACGGCGGTTCCGGAGCTTCTTGAACTGATAGATGTGAAAGATGCGATTATAACGGCTGATGCTATGAGCTGCCAGAAGAAAATAGTCGAAAAGATATGCGAAAAAGGCGCCGATTATGTGATTGGGCTGAAAGGCAATCAGTCTGCCCTGCATGACGACGCCGCACTATATTTTGAAACGTTCGGCGAAACGACAGAACAGACAGGAACGATAGACAAGGGACACGGCAGGATAGAGAAGCGTGAATATAGACTGCTGACAGAACTTTCGTGGCTTGAACAGCGTCAGGACTGGAAAAAGCTTATGGCATTGGGCGCTGTAAAATCAGTAGTGTATGAAAAAGAAGAAGAACGTACATGTACGAGATATTTCATAACATCGCTGACAGATATCGGAGAATTTGCCAAAGCGGTAAGAAAGCACTGGTCGATAGAAAACCAACTTCACTGGTGTCTGGATGTAATATTCCGAGAGGATGCGTCAAGAGCCAGAAAAGACAACTCGCCGCTCAACCTGAACGTCTTGCGCAAGAATGCCCTTACCCTGTTGAATCAGGCAAAATACGGTCGTTGGAGCAAGAAAAAGATGATGTTCAAGGCGGCGCTTAACCCACAGGTTTTGCTTGACATCTTGTTCTTTCCAAAAAAGTAAATGCTGTCGCCCTGGCACAGACATAGTTTTGCCTTGACAGAAACTAATAATTTTGCTTAAATACCTAAATATGGTTTTGGCATACAATATACTGGAGAGGTATATCAACATGGGGAATATGTTGAAAGAAAATCTATTGTCTACACAGGTATACGAATCGATCAAACGCGACATTATATCTCTTAAATATGCGCCAGGTACGCCCTTGAAAGAAAGAGAGCTTGCGCAGTCTATCGGCGTAAGCAGAACTCCTGTGCGCGAGGCACTCCAGCGACTGTCTCAGGAGTGCTGGGTTGTGCCGGGAGACGGTAAGAAAATATTAGTCAGCAACATCTCTACGGAGGATATTAATGAAGTGTGCCAGATTCGCACTATCATTGAAATGGCGGCAATGCAATGGGCTGTCATGCAAGGAGATGGCAGGGTCCTAGCCGGTCTTTTGGATAATATATTAAATAACATGCGCAAGACAGATGATCAATACACGTTTACAGGTCTTGACTTGGACTTTCACACGCTTGTTATTGAAAACATGCACAATAGCCGAATACTTAGATTTTGGGATACGATAAGGGAGGAAGCTCAGCGAATAGCGCTTATGGCGCTCCAGAGCAAAGACCGCTTTGCTGAGGTAATCATTGAGCATGAGATGCTGGTGGATTACCTTTGGAATAAAGATTCAACAAAGGTTTTTGATGCGCTGCGTGTTCACATTGAAAACAGTTATAAATCTTTCAGTAATCGCATTAACACTCTTAGTACGCCAGACGATTTGTAACCTATCCAATATTTCATTATAGAACAGATATACTAACAAGTCTTTTTGTCCGTTTCAGACAGAAAGACTTGTTTATTTTGTATTTTTTCAAATATAGCGCTTGACACAATGGCATTCCCATGTAATAATTTGTATGCCAAAAAGGTATAAAACAATAAATTTTAGCCTTTTTATATTTTGGCATATTGAATTAAACTTGGTATTACGTAAATTGGAACGGAGGCGTATAAATGCGATTAGAATGCATTTATGAAACGAGGCATGGTTCTATTGAGAAGACGGCTATCGAATGGGATCAGTGCGTGGCTATTGGTTATTCTGGCAGAGACCAGAAAGGTGTGATGGCTCATATCAACGAACTGCGGGCAATAGGTGTTCCTACGCCGGAGAAGGTCCCCAGCATGTATTGGATTGACCCTGAGCACATCTCAAACGGCGCCATACTTTATGTTGTCGGAGGCTCTTGCTCTGGAGAAGTGGAGTTCTTTGCAGCCCGCGACAGAAGCGGTGATGTATTTGTCACAGTAGCAAGTGACCACACTGACAGGCAACTTGAGACGGTTTCTGTTTCCAAAGCAAAGCAGGGGTGCACCAAAATTTTGGCTCCTATTTTCTGGAAGCTTTCAGATGTGCGCCACCATTGGGACGATATTATGATTCGTTCGTGGGTACGCGAGGCGCCGGACAAGGAGGAACGTCTTTATCAGGAAGGACCGCTCTCAAATCTTCTGCCTCCAGAAAAACTCTACGAACTTGCAGTTGAAGATCGCATAAACAACGGTGCAATTGCTTATTTCAGCGGTACAGTGCCAACGATTGGCGAAATTTGCTATAAAGGCAGTTTCCGCATAGAGATGGAGGACTCTGTGCTCGGGCGTAAGATTAAACATATATATACGGCCTGCGAATTACCGGACCGAAACTAAGGAGGATTGCAATGCAACTTCGTGTTGGTATATTTCAACTGGATATACGCATCGGTGACAGAAAATACAATCAACAAAATGTGCGCGATTGGCTCAAACGCACCTACTTACCGGACGATACACCTACTGCTATTGTATTGCCGGAGATTTGGGATGTCGGCTATGCTCTGAACGAAAAAGAACAGCTTGCAGATAAAAATGGAGAGCAGGCTTTGGCATTCCTTGGAAGCTTGGCGCGTGAATATGGTGTGTGGTTTATCGGCGGCTCTGTGATGGCAAAGGTTGATGATGGTTTCGTCAACAGGGCGCAAGTAATAAACCCAAAAGGTGAGCTTGTAAACTACTATGACAAGGTACATCTTATAGGTCTTATGGACGAGGATAAGCATTTTATGCGAGGCACGCGCAAATGTGAGTTTGATTTTGCTGGTATTAAATCTGCTGCCTGCATCTGCTACGATTTACGCTTCTGCGAATGGCAACGCACGTTTGCGGTCGACGGTGCAGAACTGCTCTTTATCAGCGCAGAATGGCCAATACCACGCATTGAGCATTGGAATACGTTGTTGCGTGCGCGAGCAATTGAAAACCAGATGTTTGTCGTAGCCTGCAACAGGTCTGGGGTTACCGGAGATACGATCTTTGGGGGGCGCTCTGCTGTAATAGATCCGTTGGGTTATACGCTATTTGATGGTGGAACAGATGAAGGCGTTGGTTACGTTAAGATCGACACAGAGATGGTAGATACGACGAGAGCATTTTTACCGGTATTTGGAGACAGAACTCCAAATATATATTTTAAATAATTTCAGGAGGATTTGTTATGAAAAAGAGTATTATTATCACAGTAGCTATAGCGGTAACCATGCTGGTCTCCACAACTGCATTTGCGGCTACAGAGATTAAGTTTGCGCATGTTGGGAGTTTGGAACACCAATACAACGTAGGCGCGGAAGCATTCAAAAAGCTTGTTGAAGAGCGCTCAAACGGCAGCATTAAGGTAACGATCTTTCCCCAATCACAACTTGGTAATGAACGTGACGCTATCGAAGGCATAAGAATGGGAACTATTAACATGACGACAGTCGCCGCCGCTGGCGCATTAGCGAGCTTTGTCCCGGAGATGTCCGTCATCGCAATCCCATACGTGCTTGAAACAAGGCAGCAGGCTTACAAAGTCCTTGACGGACCGTTTGGGAAAAAGCTAAACGGTCTTATCGAGAAGAAGGGGTTCAAGAATCTCGCCTTCTGGGAGATAGGTTTCCGCAATTTTACAAACAGTGTGCGCCCGATAAAGAGTCCCGCAGATATGAAGGGTTTGAAGATTCGTGTCCAGGAGTCCAAGAGCTGGATGGAAATGATTAAAAAGCTTGGGGCTGTCCCAACGCCGGTATCATTCGGAGAGCTCTACAGCGCGCTTCAACAGAAGGTTGTCGATGGGCAGGAAAACCCAACAGCATCCATATATTCTATGAAGTTCTATGAGGTTCAAAAGTACATGACACTTGACGGCCATACATATGAGGCATCGGTCGTCATTGTAAACCCTAAGTGGTTTAACTCTCTACCGGAGGCAGATCAGCGGCTTATAACCAAGGCTGCGATTGATGCGGGCAATATCCAGCGCGACACTCTTGCGAAGCTTGACACAACAAGGCTCGCCGAAATGAAGAAGGCTGGTGTAAATATTGAGGAAAATCCCGATAGGAAAGCCTTTCGTGAAGCGACAAAAGATATAGCTGCTCTTTTGGAAAGAGAAGGTATTCCGAAGGAACTAATTAATGGCTTTGCTGATGCCGCGGGAAAAGCAAAATAAATTAAACAGTGAGCGAAAAATGGCGGCGAGAGACCTCGCCGCCAAAACCAATAAAATGAATTGGAGGTATAACGCATGATAAAATTTCTTGACAAACTATTCTCAGTGATGAGCGGAGTCAGCCTCGTTGCCGTCTTTGCAATAGCTTTCATGCAGGTAGTGCAAAGATACATTTTTCAGATATCAATACAGTGGGCTCCTGATGCAATCAGGATACTTTTCGTCTATTCTGTATTTACGGGGATGTGTGTTGGCGTTCTGCGCAAGTCGCACCTGAACATCGACGTTTTAATCCACCTGCTCCCAGAGAGAGGACGTGTAATTATCAGGGCGGTTTCGAATATTCTTGTGATAATATTCCTGAGCTTTGTCTTTAAGGAAAGCTTCCCTTTTATAGCGGCGAACAGGGATCAAATGATGCCTTATCTCCAATATCCGATGAGCTATGTTTATGGCGTATTTCCAGTATGCGTAGCTGTAATGCTCTTTTACCTTATCTATGACACGATGCCCGCCATCTGGCATCTGATCTGCGGAAAAAGGGGTGCGAAGGCATGATCTGGATTATAATACTTTTTGCGATATTCCTTTTCGGCGTGCCAATATCTTTTTCGCTTGGTTTTACTACTCTGCTTGGGCTGCTCACCACAGACATTCCAATGCAGGTTATAGTTCAGCGTATGTTTACAGGCGTTGACAACATAACCTTTATCGCAATCCCGCTCTTTATACTTGCTGGCAACCTTATGGCTGCCGGAGGCATTTCGCGCAGGATAACCGACTTCTCGCAGATACTCGTCGGTCACTGGCCAGGTGGTCTGGGTATGGTGGCGATTGTCGCCTCGATGATGTTTGCTGCCGTAACGGGATCCGCTATCGCTGCAACCGCCGCAATTGGAGGAATATTGCTCTCGGAGATGATACAGCAGAAATATTCACCTGCGTATGCGGCGTCGCTTGTTGCTACCTCAGGCTCGATAGGACCAATCATACCGCCGAGTATACCTCTTGTCATCTACGGAGTTATGGTCAGCACATCAATCGCAAAGCTATTTATGGGCGGAATTGTCCCTGGCCTTCTTATGGGTGTGTTTCTTATGATATGCAACTACATAATCAGCAAGAAAAGAGGGTACATCGGAAGGGGCAAAAAGAGCACCTTATCTGAAGTGGTAAAGGGATTTAAGGATGCGATATTGGCTCTCATCATGCCCTTTATCATTATTGGCGGCATTGTAGCCGGCATTTTTACGCCTACGGAATCTGCCGCCGCTGCGGTTGCTTACGCACTTCTTATCGGTAGTCTTTTCTACCGTGAACTTACCTTGAAATCTATCTGGCAGTCATTTGTCGACGCTGCAATCATGAATGGTATAATTCTGACTGTGCTTATGACGGCGAGCTTATTCATTTGGTTTTTAACCGTCGGCATGATACCGCAGAAAATAGCGACGACGCTTATGACAATAGTCGGCAGCAAATGGATGGCGTTGCTTCTTATGAATGTCATACTGTTGATTGCCGGAACCTTCATTGACACAACGAGCGCGCTCACGATATTCGTACCACTATTTCTTCCGCTTGTAAAACTCTATGGGATAGATTTAGTCCATTTCGGCGTAATGGTAACGGTAAATCTTACGATTGGAATGTGTACGCCGCCGCTTGGCGTATGTCTGTTCGTTGCTGCCGGAGTTGCTAACGTTACGTTGCGCGACATGTTTAAAGATCTATGTATGCTACTCGTTCCGTTGCTTGTTGTACTTGGGCTTGTCACATATGTGCCAGAGTTCATTACATGGCTTCCCAACGCTATGGGACTTTAATGGTAGAAACTAAGGTATTGTTGAAAGGGGTATGGGCTATCTCTCATTTTGTGTAAAACTCTGTCAAGTATAGAATAAGGTTGGCCATCTTGATGAAGATTATTGCACACGAACTATGATTCGATATTTACCCAACAAAAGAGGCTGTGTGAGAATTTCACCTCACGCAGCCTCTCAGTCATTCAAATACGTGATATTTACAAAATATCACGTTACAGTGAAGTTTACCGGGAGTGATGTTTAGAGTGTATGCGCTGTAAATATCCTTATATTGTAACTTACACTCCGAGGATCCTATCTCACACTGATAATGAAGTTACAAGCGTTTCTCACCGTAAAAACAGCCCCGCGGAAAAGGTGCGCGGCGCTCGTCTGAAAACGAGCGAAAAGAAGAGAGGGCGAACCATACTTGGACGCCCTCTTTCAGTTGAGAAGATGTTTTGAGAAGACTTTTTGAAAATCTATTTTATCAGCGTCATCAGCCTGTCGTACATGATCTCGCCGATCGTTCCGGCAGGTATCTCGCGCCAGCCGTCGGCGGAAAAAACTCTCGTTTCGCTTCCGGTGACTTCATAGCCGTAGTAAGACTTTGCGTCAAGCAGCTGATCCTCTTTCGCGGCCTTATTATAGGCAAAGGTCAGGATAAAATAATGAGCCTCCACGCCGCTCCTTTCCTTGAACTTCGCGCGCGCCTCCGCCGAGCGTATCGTGATTTTTGATATGGCGGTGACATAGCCGCCCTCGTCCTTTATCGAATCGGTGTCAAGATAGGCGATATTGCGTTCCGTCCTGTCAACCTCGACGAAATTTTCCGCGAACGCCGCCTGCGAAAGGCAGAGAGTGGCGAACAATGTCAGCGCCAGCACCGCCAGGAGAAGTTTTCTCATCTTGTCTTCCCCCTAATTCGACGCGTTGTTTACGACGGTCGCCAGCACAGCGCCGATGATAGCGCCTGTTACAAGCGTGCCGGTGTTGTTTGAGCTGCCTTCATCGTGGTGACGCGGCGGCTCGTTATGCGCGGGGGCAGGGGCCGGTGTCGGTGCCGGCTGATGCTGCGCCGGTTTGGGCTGGTTATTAGGCTGCGGAGCCGGCTGTGGCTGCTTGTTTGGCTGCGGCTGCTTCTGCGGCGCGGGGTTATTTCCCGGCTGGTTCTGTTTCGGCTTTTGATTATTGGGGGCGTGGCTGGCCGCCGGCGGATTCTTCTGATGGTTATTCTGCTGAGGAGGCACAGGAGCTGCCAGAGCCGCCGAGGCCGTCATCACCGAAATAAGCGCCGCCGACGCAATTAGCTTTCCCATTCTTCTTAAAGACTTTACTGCCGTCATATCGATCACTCCCAGGTTGTTTTAATCAATTATCATCCACGGGAATAATATACAACTGAAATATGGTGATTTTATGTAGATTTGCTGTTTTTTTGTTGAAAGTAATCATATTTTTATATAACGGCGCGGATAATATATCTGAAAAGCGCTCTCCGCGCCGAAAACGCGGCTATTCCTGATAAAGCTTCTTTCCGAACTCGCGCGCCTCGCGGAGGAAGCCGGTCTCAGTAATGGCTCTCCTGCCGTTCGTGCCGCCGCAGCCTCCGGCCAGAATCATCCCCCTGTCGCGGAAACCCATATAATTCACCAGTGCGAAACGGTAATAGGAGACGGCCTGCTCAAATGTCCAGAAATAATTATCCTCCGCGGTCATCAACAGAGCGCAGTCCCTGACAGGATATCTTTCGTACCGTCCCAGCGGCGGCTCCGGGTCTTCCTCCGCAATACAGTAAAAGCGCTCGATAAAAGCCTTGAGCTTCGCGGAGATCGTCCAGAAATAAAGCGGCGAGGCAAAGACGATCAGATCCGCCTCCCGTATGTCGGAAGCTATTTCGTTGAAGCCGTCCTTCTGGATACAGGGTTTCCCGTAGCGGCAGACGTTGCAGCCGAGGCAGCCCTTTATCTCCATACCTCCGAGGAAGATTTTTTTCACGCTGTGCCCCGCCTCGCGCGCCCCTTCTATGAAGGCGTCCGCGAGCATGTCCGTGTTGCCCCCCTTGCGCCCACTGCCGACGACTGCCAGAATCTTTTTCATCTTTACAGCTCCGTCCCGTCCAGCCGTTCTATCTTGAAGACAACGGGGCGCGTGCCGTCGTTGCAGCAGGCGATCATCACATTTTCATCCTTCGTCCAGCCGCGCATGATAGAGCCGCCTTGCAGCGCCGCGTATACATAGCGGCTGATACAGTCCCACGCCTCAGCGCAGAACTTGCCGTGCATCATACGGAAAAAGCCGTCGTTATCGACGATAAACTCCTGACTGTCCTCAAAAAAGGGACACTTCCCAGAATCGGGATCCGCAAGATATTCCCTCTGCAAATCCGCGAAGCACTCTCTCCGCAACACTGTAATTTTCACCTTACGCTCCATCGCCATGTTCTCATCCCCCTTTTGATTTTCCGTGCCTCTATTATAAACGAACGGCCGGAAATCAAAGAGCGCGCTTTCAGCAGCGGCGGCCTTTCGCCGCGTCTGTCTACTATGTTTCCCGGCACAGATCGGTATTACATTCGCGAATGCGTTATGATTTTGTTCAATCAGATCGTTTCAGACGGAGGACAAGCTTCATGAATGTATTAGGTGCTTTAGCGAATGCCATTAACACAAAATAGAGAAATGCCCAGTTGTTTTTTTTGCATTATAAAAGAGGACATTTCAGTCCTCTTTTATAATATATTGCAAGGGTGTTACGGTGGCGAGAAAAATTATTCTTTACTTATTTTTTTTAACTCAGCAATAATTTTATCTTGCATATCCTTGGGAACTTCATTGTATACTTTGGGCCAGCATTCTTTTGACACAATATCACGAATCTTCATCATGTCATCATCTTTGTACGTAATAACTTGAACGCCGCTTTCGGCGAGCTTTTTACGGTAATTACTCTCGTCAACTGCAATCTGCTCCCAACGCTGCTCTTCCATTTCTGCACAAAGCTTCAGCACAGTATCCCTATCGTCTTTGTCAATTTTATCCCAAATGTCCTTATTGATGACAAAGTAGAAACTCTCGTAGTGGTCAGGATAGCAGAGATAGTATTTGATAACGTCACGGAACATAACATAGGCACTTTCGGCGCTTGCACAACCCTGAAGCCCGTCCAGAACACCGGTCTGAAGGGCGGTGAATAGTTCACCCCAAGCCATGCCAGTAGCAACAGAGTGCAATACGTCATTGTAAACATATTCGTTGACCTTATTGGCCATAACTCTTATTTTAAGACCTCTTATAGCGTTGAAAGGGTCGTTCGCGTTTGGAAGATTCTTTGATACACAAATTCCTCCTATTCCTGCGGGCCATGTTGCAATTGTAATAAGATCTTGTTTCCTAAGCAGATCAATCAGCATGTTTCTAACGAGGCCGTTCTGTCCATAAAGAGCTTTTGCTTCTTTTAGATTGACGGCAAGATACGGAAACCACGACACACCAAGTTTTCTATCTGTTTGCATTGCAAGTGGGGCAAATTGGCTGGCTACGTCACCGATGGACACTCTTTCCTGGACTGTTTCATAGCTGCCTAGCGTTGACGCTGGGAATACGTCGAAAGCTACTCTGCCATTGGTGGCTTTCTCAATTTTTGCCACCAACGCTTTAATATCATTATCGAATGGCGAATTGGCGGCACGATGATGAGAGACTGCCATCCGTCCTGCCGCGCTGGCAAAAGATGCAAAGGATGCTGTCATTGCGCATACAACTAATACGAATATTATGAGACGATTCACTTTCATTAAAAACACTCCTTTTCGATTTTTGATCAAGATAAGTTCCATAATAAAAGAACTAGTATGGCCGCAAAATATTCCGGAAACCACCTCCTATTTGATACACAACTTGAATATTTCATAAATGATTACCTCCTTTCTAATACGCGAGAAACTAGTACCCCAGCATTCGAGGGATAGCAAGAGATAGCGCCGGGATAAGACTCGTTAATATGATCACAGGTACGTATGCAAAGATGATAAACGAGAGTACAGGTTTTATTATCTCCGAAAATTCAGCATTCCCCACTCTCATACCAAAATAGAGGATACTCGCATAAGGTGGTGTGATTCCCCCCATTGCCAGATTGACTCCCATTATCGCGGCGAAGTGGATAGGGTCTATACCTATGGACACCACTAACGGAAGGAGCAACGGCGCACATATTAACATTCCCATTGTGTCGCTGACCACCATTCCGACGAAGAAGAGAAAGATGTTAAGGAGTAGAAGAAGTATATACTTGTTCGTTGTAAGGCTGAATACCATTTGTGCCACTGCCTGCGGGATCTGTAACATCGCATATATCTGCCCTAGCATAAGCCCGGTAAAGATCATGGCCATAATTGAACCGACCATAACTCCTGATTCATGCAAGAGTTCGTATATCATCTTGAATCTTAGCGTTTTATAAAGAAATAATCCGACCGGAATAGCGTAAATACCAGCCACAACGGCAGCTTCTGTCGCGGTAAATACCCCTCCGTATATCCCTCCGAGAATTATCAGCGGCATGAATAGCGCTGGTGTAGCGTGGAGTGTAATTGGGACGATTTTCTTTCTCTTTTCGAGCAAAACCGACCGCTCTACGAGTTTTAGGTTAAAATTACGGCACCAGTACATATTTACAACGCACATCAGAAAACATATCAGCACCCCAGGAACAAGTGTAGAGAGAAAGCATGCTAATATTGATGTCTCCGTTACCCAGCCGTATATGACCATGATGACGCTGGGAGGAATGAGGAGCCCAAGAATAGAGGCTGACGTGACAAGCGCCGTAGCATATCCTTTTGGGTATCCCATCTCCTGCATCCGCGGGATCATCATTGGCCCAGTGGCCGCTACACCGGTAAATCCACTGCCTGAAATGGCTCCTATGACCGCGCATGTAATACAGGCAACGATCCCAAGCCCTCCACGAATGTGCCCGACAAACATATCGACAAAGTCAAGTAGTCGCTTTGCTATCCCACTACCGCCCATGAGTGTGCCAGCGACGATGAACATTGGGCTGGCTAAAAGCACAAAGCTGCACATTTGTGGTAATGCCCAAAGCATAAGGCTTTTCATCCCCACAGTAGTAGTTTCGGTCATAAAAGCAACAACCGAACCAAAGACAAAAGGAATTGGAATACTTGCCAACAAGAGCACTAAAAGTATTGCTACTCCGATAAAGAAACTAGTTATCATTGCTCACGCCACCTCCGATAGGCACAAAATTAATGTCTTTTTTGCCAGAAATTATGAGAATCCAGTCAGTAAACTCAACAGCTGTGAAAATAGTCATCAAGAGTATGCCGAAGAAAGCTGCTGATTCGACATAAACCATTCTTATATAGCCAAGCGCGCTGGTCTTATCGACTCTCAGCAGATACAGGTAGTACCAATACGCCCATTTGAGAAGCCATAGGCAGACTCCGAGCATTATCGCGCTTCTCATAAGCATTAGTAGCTTATAGGTCGTTTTACGTTTGATATAGAGCAATATAATCCCGCAATCTATATGTGCCCTGTGGAACGAGGCAAGAGCAGCACCGATCATATACATCCATGCGATAGGTATTAGAAGGTAATCTTCTATTCCCATCAACGGAGCACTAAACACATATCTCAAGACGACCTGTGCAAAGATCAGAAGCATGGTAAATACAAGGAAGAATACAACAATTCCTCCCTGAATTTTTCCAACAATATTCCAGCCTTTAATGACATTGTCGGGCAATTTCATCACGTTCACCACCTAATATAGTTCTTTCGCAAACGCATTTAGCGCGTCGACAAGCATATCAAGGAGCTCAATAAGCTTTTGTTCTGTTATTATGAGCGGCGGAGCTATTATTATGTTGTCTCCGTTTACCCCGTCAACCATGCTTGCTCCTGGATAGACCGTGAAGCCTCTTTGTAGGCAGAAATCTCTGAACTTCATACCTACACCTTCGTTCCTCGTAAAAGGTTCTTTCGTTGCCTTATCTTTTACAAATTCAAAACCCCACATGAGGCCTTTGCCTCTGACATCACCAACATACTCACAGCTAAGTATCTGCTGAGAGTATTTTTCCATTATCTTGCCCATTTCTGCCGCATTGTCGCAGAGATGATTTTTTATATAAAAATCAAGAACCGCATTGATAGCTGCTGAAGCGGCTGGCATCCCGTTAAAAGTATGACTATGCGCAAAGACCCCGCTTCCATTTGCAAAAGCGTCAGCAACCTTTTGTGTTACAATTGTGGCTCCTGCTGGGAAGTAACATGAGGCAAGCCCTTTTGCAGAAGCGATAATGTCTGGGGTTATCCCCCAATGCTCAACACAGTAATTTTTACCAGTTCTGCCAACTCCTGTCATGACTTCATCTGCAATTAGGAGAATATCGTATCTATTGCATATTTCGCGGACGATCCCCCAGTACTCGGGGGGAGCAACCACTGCGCCGGCTGTTGAGCCTATTATTGGCTCCGCGATAAAGGACGAAACATACTGTGCTCCGATGCGGTTAATATTTTCTTCGAGCGATCGGGCACATTCAAGATTACAGCCAGGATATTGTTTATTGAAAGGGCACCTGTAACAATAATGTGTCTCAACTTTTGGGTGATCTTTTATCATTGTCATAAAAAGCTTTCGGCGGTTTACGTTACCTCCGATACCTAGCGTCCCAAGTGTACTGCCGTGGTATCCATTATTTCTGCCTATCACAAGATGTTTTTCTGACACACCGTCCCGCTCGAGGAAATATTGGCGAGCCATTTTTATAGCGGCTTCCGTAGCCTCGCTTCCTGCGTTGACATACCAGACATAGTTAAACCCTTTAGGGGCGATGCCGAGTATTTTTTGGGCTGCAAGCTCATTTATCTCAGTCTCCCAAATAGAACCGTGCGCAAAGGAAACCTTACAGAGCTGATCATAAATGGCCTTGGCTATTTCTTGATTCCCATAGCCAATATTGGCGGAGACAGCTCCAGAACATCCGTCAAGGTAGCGGTTCCCCTTATCGTCAATGAGGTATATCCCATCTCCGTGCGTTATCTTTGGAAACTTTCGTTGAAAATTTCTTGGAAAAACTGGCAACTTTATTCCTCCCATTTTAATAATTTTACTTGAATTATAATAGACTCCTTGGGCTAATTTTCGCCTTGGTTGTTTTATATCTTAAAACAAGGCAAGACTATGGCGCACAATGAGAGATTGGGCTATCGTTATAACAATGAGCTTAAAGGAGCATCTCATTGGCTGTACTTGCAAGCCCATTCCGGAGTCTCTCGAGTATGTCATCAGTTTCCGTTTCTGTTGTGACGAGAGGAGGAGCGATAAGGAAATTATCTCCTTCAATGCCATCAATTGTCCCAGTACTGGGATAAACTATAAGTTTTTCATCAATAAGTTTTTGGGCAGCAACCTGCGCTACTTTAAGATTGGGATCAAACGGTTTTCTGGACATTTTATCCGCTACAAGTTCTACGCCTAACTGCATTCCGAGTCCACGAACCTCACCAACAATCGGGTTTTCCGAAGCTATCTTTTCCAGTCCTTTTCTGAGTTTTTCGCCTATAACTTTTGCATTGCAAACAATGTCATTTTTCTTCATAAACTCTAATACTGCTACAACCGCAGCAGCGCAGATGGGGTTGCCATTATAGGTGTGTCCATGCACAAATCCGCCAGTACCATTCTTAATTGCCTCGACTAAATTGCTCTTAGTAATAATTGCGCCTGTTGGGACATAGCCCGCGGCAAGCCCCTTAGCCGTCACAATGATGTCGGGAATGACGTCCCAGTGATTTACAGCAAAATTTTCGCCCGTTCTGCCACAGCCGCTCATAACTTCATCTGCGATAAGGAGGATATCGTACTTTGTGCAGATGTCTCTGACAATTGGCCAATATTCCTTGGGGGGTGTAAGAGCACAAATTGAAGAACCCACCACTGGCTCTGCGATAAACGAAGTAATGTATTGAGCTCCTATACGACGGATCGTTTCTTCCAGTTTATGCGCGCACATTACGTTGCAAGAGGGGTATGTTTTGCCATAAGGGCAACGATAGCAATATGAATTCTCTATCTTGGGATGATCTCTTAACAAAGGAGCAAATACTCTGCGTCGTGCAATTGAGGCGCATACAGACATTGTGCCTAAGGTGCTTCCGTGATAGGAGTACCATCTTCCAATTGTTAAATGTTTACTTGTGTTGATCCCATCTCTTTCGTAATAATACTGTCGCGCAAGTTTTATGGCAGACTCAATAGCCTCGCTACCTCCGCAGACAAACCATACATTGTCAAGACTTTCCGGCGCAAAGTCGGCAACAGCAGTCGCTGCTTTTTCAACAATATCACATGACCATCTAGAAGGATGCGCAAACTCAATTTTGTGGTATTGCTCGGTAATAGCATCTATTATTTCTGTGTTACCATGCCCTAATCCGGATACAAGAGCGCCACAACAGCCATCAATATAAGGCGTACCGTCATTGTCATAGATATAAATACCTTTGCCGCGCGAAGCTTTCAAATAATCTGATTTGTAATTACGCGGAATCAAATTCGATGGCATGCAAAAATCCCCTTTCAGATCGTGTCGTAAAATATAGAATAACCCTATACTTTAATTTCGTTCTTAAAAATCAGATAAATTTTTTGCAATGGAATATTCTGCTTCCGTAATTGCTTTTAATTTGTCAAATGTCATTCCCTTCGCCTTGGCTGTCAACGTCATCTGCCCATTCTCAAATTTGAAGACGGCATATTCCGTGACGACGGTATCGACAGCGCCGTATCCCGTAACTGGGAGAGAACACGCGCGTACCAGCTTGCTTTTCCCTTTTTTGGATACGTGCTGCATCGCAATGTAGACTTTTTTTGCGCCCGATACCAGATCCATCGCGCCGCCTACGCCGAGCATTTTGCCGTTTGGGATAATCCAGTTGGCGACGTTGCCCTTTTCATCCACCTCAAAGGCTCCGATGACTGTCGCGTCCACGTGTCCGCCGCGAATCATCCCGAAAGAATCGGCGCTGTTCATGTAACTGCAGCCCTTTGTTTCTGTCACCTTTGCGCGCCCGGCGTTGATAAGCAGCGGGTCAATATGCGCCTCATCGGCAACGGGGCCTACTCCCAGCATTCCGTTTTCCGCCTGTAGGAATACCCGCTTGCTCGCGGTGTGGTCGGCTACCATCGTGGGGATACCTACGCCGAGGTTTACAAACAGGTCGTGATCTTTGCTCATTTCGTCGAACTCTTTGGCGATATATTTTGCGATTCTGATTTTCGCCTCTTCTTCGGTAAAGGTAAACATTTCTAGCAGCTCCTTAATACGATAGCGTCCACAAAAATATGCGGCGTTACAATGCTTTCGGGGTCCAGCGTTCCGGCCGGAACAATTTCTCCCACTTCTGCGATGACTGTTTTAGCAGCCATTGCCATTACAGGGTTGAAATTTCTGGCGGTTTTATGGTACACGAGGTTTCCCAATTCGTCGGCCTTATCAGCGCAGATGAGAGCGACATCGCCATGGATAGCCTCCTGGAGCAGATATGTTTCGCCGTTGAATTCTTTTGTCTCTTTGCCTTTGGCAAGCTCCGTGCCTACAGCCGTTTTTGTGTAAAAGCCCGCGGCGCCGACACCGGCCGCTCTGATGCCCTCGGCGAAAGAACCCTGCGGTACGAGTTCCACTGTGATTTCCCCGGCGTTATAAGCGTCGGCGACCTCTGTATTCCAGTTGTAGTAAGTGCCGATGAGTCCCTTTATCTTCTTCTTTGTCAACAGCTGTCCCAATCCGACATTTGGCGAGCCGAGGTCATTGCTGATGATCGTGAGCTCTTTTCTGTCCGTTTCAACAAGGGCTTTTATAAGCTGCTTTGGGTCGCCGGCGTTGCCAAAACCGCTGATAAATATTTTATCACCGTCTTTTATGAGCTCCATCGCCTCTTCAAAGGAACGAAGCTTTGCGCATTCCGTGTTCTGCATTTTCTCCACCTCCTTTCTCTCAGGCTTTTTCAAAGGCCATTGCCATTCCAAGGCCGCCCGCGATGCATATTGTCGCCAGTCCGTAGCGAACATCCCTCTTCTGCATTTCGTAGAGCAGCGTTGTTGAGATCCTCGCCCCTGAGCATCCGAGCGGGTGTCCCAGCGCGATGGCGCCGCCGTTGACATTGACTATTTCAGGATTCAAACCGAGTTCGTTGACGCAGGCTACGGACTGTGCCGCAAAGGCTTCGTTGATTTCGACAAGGCCGAAATCATCAAGGCCGAGTTTCTGCGCTTCGAGCATTTTCATCAGCCTGCGAGTAGCGGCAACTGGCCCCATTCCCATTATGCGCGGGTCGACGCCTGCGGCGCATCCGGCGATTATGCGGGCCATCGGTTTGAGTCCGAGTTCTTCAACTTTCTCCTTTGAGGCTATCAAGAGAGCGGCCGCGCCGTCGTTGCGTCCGGAGGCGTTGCCGGCCGTTACGAAGCCGTCAGGGAATATTGTCTTGAGCTTTGACAGCTTTTCCATATTTGTGTCGCGCTTGGGAAATTCGTCCGTATCAAAAACAACAGGATCTTTCTTGCGCTGTGGTATGGTAACCGGCGTTATCTCGTCTTTAAAGCGCCCTGAATCAATCGCCGCGACGGCCTTTGTTTGGCTCGCGAGGGCAAATTCGTCTTGCGCTTCACGGGATATGCCGAATTGCTTCGCCACGTTGTCGGCAGTCTGGATCATCGAGAAAGTCCCGTAGATGTCGTTGGGCTGGCTTTTGGGCTGGCTTTCGATATTGGGGTCTACGAAAACGCCGTTGCCGTTTCCGACGCCGAATCTGGCGTTTCTGATATAGAAAGGCGCGGTGCTCATGCTCTCCACTCCGCCGGTAAGGACGATATCGGAGTAGCCGCACTGGATTTGCTGCATACCGCTGAGTATCGCCTGCATTCCAGAGGCGCACTGGCGATGAACGGTATATGCCGGCGTAGCCTCCGGTATCCGCATCATGAGCGAAACGACCCTAGCAATATTTGGCGCGTCCGTCGTCTGCTTTGCCTGCCCGCAGATCACTTCGTCGATTGCGCTTTTGTCGATACCAGCCCTCTTGACGGCCTCTTCAAGAGCTACTTTCAGCAGCTCCTCCGGCTGGATGTTTTTCAGGGTTCCGCCTATAGAGCCTATCGGAGTTCTGGCGGCGGATATCACATAAACCTCTTTCATTGTTTACCATCAACCTTTCGTACGGTGTTGCGTTGTGCGTTTTTGTAGAACCTGCCTGTGTGCGTATTTAAGATATCAATGGTCGGTAATTTCAGGTATATTCTGCAAAATAAGAATCAGAGGATGTTTTTGTAAAAAAATACAAAAACCGATTTCTGGATGCAACTGTGATTAAACAACAAAAAAGCCAAAAATACACTGATATAGCGACATAACGCTTCTTATATACGCTCTGGTTTGTATAAAATAACAAATAATCTGCTATGTTTTTATACAAAAATATAAACGCTGCAAGGCAACCTTTGTTATAATCTTAACAAATAGGAGGTGTGCGTCGTGCGAGAATTTATAGATGTCGAATGGCTGGCAGAGACCGCGATGTTCAAAGATAATGTCCGGCTGGTAGCGGGTAAGGGCGGCTTGCATCGCCGCGTCACATATGTAACGGTACAGGAAGCTCCAGACTTCTATGAATGGATTGACGGCGGTGTGTTTGTCCTTTCCACCTGGTACGCATTCAAGGATAATGTGGATGCGGGGCTTGCCGCTATACGCAATATGCGCGACACGGCTTCGGGGGTCTGTATAAAAATCAATCGCTTTCTCAACGAGGTTCCCGCCGAATATATAAGATGCGCCGACGAATGCAATCTACCTCTGTTCGTTGTAGACAAAGATGTCAAATTCCGTGAGATTATCAGAAGCATTACGCTTGAGATTAATATGGCGCACGTCAATGTCCTGATTCAGCTGAACGATTATTATACATATCTTTTTAAGACCGCGCTGGAGGACGGGAGCGCTGACTCGATGCTGCTTGATTTCGCGAGGCGTTCGGGGCTGATCGCATTCACGATCTCCACGGATTTTAAGCAGCTGAGGGGGCTGCGTTCTTTTCAAAAGCTGCCGGATCACGAATACAGGCTTCAGACAGTGAAGGATATCATCAAATCAAGCTCCAGCCGTGTGGAATATTTTTGTGAGAACGAATATCACGTTTTCCCCTGTATCGCTCGCGGTTATTGTTACGGTTATCTCGTCGTGTTGAGCGCGGACGCCTTATCGGATCGCCAGCGGCTGTATATCACGCAACTGGTCAATATTATAACGATAAAGTGGCTTGACAGGCAGGAGCAGGAAAACGACTCTCTGCTCTCTTTGCTGGATATGATTATGAACAGCCCTGAACGAGATCAGAAACAGATAATACAGTTCTTGAATAAAAAGTCCATAGACGTCGCTTCCGGCATACGGGCTATTCAATTAAAATACAGCAAGTCTAAGAAGAGCAATGCGAAAGTCAACTTTTCTGTAGTTCAGCGTTTCCTTATTGATTTAATGGCCATCAAGCCAAATCTTTTGTATATATGGGATAAGGCCGCCGATTCATTTACGCTCCTGGTGGACGGTCAGAGCCGTGAAGAAGACGAAGAAGATTTACTGCGCGGATTTTTATATAATGTGACAAAAATATCAGAAAATTACAGAGAAATATATGTCTCAATAGGTCCCGCGGTCACATTGCTCTCTGATTTACGCGTCAGTATCAGGATGGCAATAAATTCTTTCCTGTTTAAAAACAGAGAAAGTTCGAATGTCGTGTATTACAAGGAAAATCTTATGCAATTCGCGCTGCTCGGAGGAGCGGGATCGGGAGAAAGCGAGTTTTTTCTGAAAGAAACGATCATGCCTTTGGTAGAACATGACAGACGGCATAATGATTGTATATTGCATACGCTCTCAAGCGTAGTTGAGAATGCTGGTTTGGAAGAAGCCGCGCAAGAGCAGAATGTACATGTTAATTCTATCCGTTACAGGCTGCAAAAAATAAAAAATATATGCGGGCTTGATTATTTTAATCAGTCAGAAAGGCATTCAATCATCACTGCCTATATGATCTATAAAAACAAAGATAAATATCGCTATTGACACGACGCGGCGGAAGCAATAAAAAAACGGGCGAAAGCCCGTCTTTTTTATTGCTTATTGCTATCCGCCGAGGTATGCGCTGATTACCCTTGGGTCGGTCAGCAGCTTTTCGCCGGGGCCTTGCAGCGTTATTTCTCCCACTTCAAGCACATAGGCGTAGTCGGCTATTTTAAGCGCGGCAAAGGCGTTCTGCTCTACAAGCAGCACGGTCTTTCCCTCTTTGTTGATCTGCCCGATGATGTCGAATACCTCTTCGACCAGTATCGGCGCAAGTCCCATCGAGGGTTCGTCGAACATTATCAGCTCCGGGTCGCTCATCAGCGCGCGCCCTACGGCAAGCATCTGCTGTTCGCCGCCGGAGAGCGTGCCGCCCTTTTGCCACGAGCGTTCGCGAAGACGCGGGAAGAGGGCGAATGCTCTTTCTATGCCGGCCTCTTCTTCGGCTTTGTTTTTGCAGCTGTAGCCGCCCAGCCTGAGATTTTCAAGCACTGTGAGGTGGGGGAATATCCTCCGTCCCTCGGGGCAGAGCGCGACGCCGCGCGCAAGCACATCTTCGGGCGGCAGGCCGAGCAGATGTTTTTCTTTCCACGTCGCGCTGCCGCTTTTGTTTCTCACAAGTCCGGCGATCGCGCGCAGCGTGCTGCTCTTTCCAGCGCCGTTCGCCCCTATCAGCGTGACTATTTTTCCCACCGGCACATCCAGCGATATGCCGCGCAGCGCCTGAATGCCTCCGTAGCTGACGGAGAGCTCCCTTACTTTAAGCATCTTTTCCACCGCCTCTGTTCGCCGCGGCCTCTTTGCCAAGATAGGCCTCTATCACTTTCGGATTGGAGCGTATCTGCTCCGGCGTTCCTTCGGCTATCAGCTCTCCGTAGTCCAGCACGCGGATCCACTCCGAAACGCCCATGACGACCTTCATATCATGCTCTATCATCAATATGGTTACTTTGAATCTCTCGCGTATGCTTCTGATGAAATCCATCAGCTCCAGGCTTTCCTGCGGATTCATGCCGGCCGCCGGTTCATCGAGCAGCAGCAGGCGCGGCTGCGTCGCCAGCGCGCGAGAGATCTCAAGGCGGCGCTGCGCTCCGTACGGCAGCCCTGTCGCCACCTCGGAGGCATATTTTTCAAGGCCGACGGCTTTCAGCAGCTCCATCGAGCGCTCGACTATCTCACGCTCCTCGCGGCGGAAGAGCGGAAGCTGCAAAGGGGCGCTCCACCACGGGGATTTCTGGCGCACCCAGCAGGCCGTCATCACATTCTGAAGGACTGTGCCGCCAGCGAAAAGCCTGATGTTCTGGAAGGTGCGCGCTATGCCGCGCTTGCAGACCAGATGCGGCTCCAGCTGCGTGATATCCT
The DNA here is from genome assembly GCA_030533085.1 of Synergistaceae bacterium. Classification (GTDB taxonomy): domain Bacteria; phylum Synergistota; class Synergistia; order Synergistales; family Synergistaceae; genus JAUNJZ01. The sequence continues at coordinate 61,656 of JAUNJZ010000004.1, read as the reverse complement.
CGCCTTCAAAGATCACGCGCCCTGAGGTCGGCTTGTAAAAGCCTGTGATGATGTTGAAGGCGGTCGTCTTGCCGGCTCCGTTCGGGCCGATGAGGCTGGTTATCGAGCCGCGTTCAAGCGCCGTCGTGAAGCCGCTGACGGCTGTAAGGCCGCCGAATTTTATCATCACGTCCTCGGTTTTAAGGATAATATCAGCCATTGGAGCGCCCTCCCTTTCCTCCCGCGAGACGGCGGAAAAGGCGCGCCGCTCCGTCCCAGCTGAATTCATAGCCGCCGATGATGCCCTCGCGCCGGTAAAGGATTATGAAAAGAAGCAGAATTGAGAATATGAGCATTCTCATTCCCGGAATGCCGGGGAATACCCACGAGCCGAATTCTATCGAGTCCTCGACGAAGCGCAGCCATTCAAGCAGCACTGTGATGACCACAGTGCCGACCAGCGAGCCGGTTATGGAGCCAAGGCCGCCGACGACGACGAACATCAGGATGTTGAATGTAAGCTGAAAGTTGAACATTTTGGGGTCTATGGTCGTAATGAGGCTGCCCATCAGCGAGCCGCCGACGCCGGCGAAGAAGGCGCCGACGACGAAGGATATCGTTCTCGCGCGGAATGTGTTGATTCCCATCGCCTTTGCCGCCACCTCGTCGTCACGCACCGCCCGAAGCGTGTTGCCGAAGTTGCTGGAAAGCAGCTTGATTATCACGTAAAAGGTGAGCACGCACCAGAAATAGTTCCATCCAAGGTTGGCGTAGGCCGGTATGCCTTTCAGCCCGAGCGCGCCGTTGGTGACGGGGGTCATATTTGTGAAGAGCACGCGGATTATCTCGCCGAAGCCGAGCGTCGCTATGCCGAGATAATCTCCGCCTAGCTTGAGACAGGGTAGAGCCATGAAAAGCCCCACCAGCGCGGCGGCCAGCCCTCCGGCGACCACGGCGATGAAGAAGGGGGCGTGCATCACGGAGAATGGCCATATCATAGGCTCCAGGATATACATCATCTGCTTCTGCGCCGCAGGCAGGATGAGAATGGCCGTCACGTAGGCCCCGATAGCCATAAAGCCCGCGTGCGCGAGCGAGAACATGCCGGTGAAGCCGTATATCAGATTAAGGCTTACCGCAAGTATCGCGTTGACGGCTATCAGGTTGAGCACCTGTATCTTGTAGCCGTCGAGGCTGCCCTGCGCCCAGTGGAGGAAGAGCGCCAGCAAGCCGAGGCAGAGAATATTCAGCACGGTTTTCGTGGATTTTTTCATTATATCTTGTCCTCCAGCTTCTCGCCCATCAGCCCGGTCGGCTTATAGAAAAGAATCAGAATAAGCAGCACGAAGGCAAATGCGTCGCGGTAGCCCGACAGCGCGGGGAAAAAGGCGATCAGCATTATCTCCATGAAGCCGAGCAGCAGGCCGCCGATCATAGCCCCCTGCACGGAGCCTATACCGCCCAGCACCGCCGCGATAAAGGCTTTGAGCCCTGGGAATACCCCCATAAAAGGATGTATCTGCGGATACCGGAGCGCCCACATGATGCCGGCGCAGGCGGCGAGGGCGGAGCCGATGGCGAAGGTAAGGGCGATTATCCGGTCGACCTTCACTCCCATCAGCCGCGTAGTCTCGATATCGCGCGATATCGCGCGCATCGCAAGCCCCGGCTTCGTGCGGTAGAGCATCCAGAGCAGCGCGCCGACGAGCATAAAGGAGATCACCGGCACGAATATGGCAAGCGGAAGAATCCTCGCGCCGCCGAGCGTCATCACCTTCACAAGCGGCTCAAAGCGCGGCATCGGCTTCGGCACGCCGGTAAAGATGACGAGGCAGAGATTTTCTATGAAGAAGGAGACGCCGATGGCCGATATCAGAGCCGAAATTCTGGGGGCGCTGCGCAGCGGCCTGTAGGCCACGCGGTCTATCATAACGCCGAAGAGCGCCGTGGCGGCTATGGCGAGAATGACTGCTGGAATCCACGGCAGATTGATCATCGTGATGCCGATAAAGACAAAATAGGTGCTGATCATGAAAATGTCGCCGTGGGCGAAGTTGATAAGGCGCAAAATACCGTAGACCATCGTATAGCCTATGGCGATGAGTCCATAGAGACTCCCCAGCATCAGCGCGTTGAAAAAATGCTGGACCATCATATTGAATGTCATAAGATTACCCCTCTGCTCCCCTGCGTTAAAAGGGAAAGGAATTTTTGCCCCGCTTTTTCCGGAAACCGGAAATGGGGCCTTTATAAGAACGAAAAAAGGCCGCCGGCGAAATGCGCCGGCGGCGCGTCAGTGACTATTTGGGGTCAACGATGGCGTGGAATACCTGCTTGCCGTTTTCAATCTTGATGATTCCGACAGACTTCTCCGCATCGTGCGTCGCGTTTATGGTCGTCGTCCCGGTAACGCCGGGCATATCCTTCGTCGCGGCTATCGCGGCGGTGATCTTTTCGGGGTCGTCGCTCTTCGCGTTCTTGATAGCGTTGTAGATCAGAAGATAGGCGTCGTAGCCGCAGCCTGTGAGAGCCGCCGGGTCTTTACCGGGGTAGGCCTTGCGCCACTGCTCGGTGAACTGCTTCTGAATCGGGCTCATAAGCTTTTCCGGCATGTTCGGCGAATATGCGAAGGAGGTATAGCTGAAGCCTTCGACGGAATCTCCGCCGATCTTGACTATTTCAGGGTTGTCCATCGCGTCGCCGCCAAGGATGCTGAATTTCGCTCCCAGCTCGCGCGCCTGACGCATGATTATCGCACCCTCCGCGAAGTTGGCGGGGATATAGAGAACGTCGGGGTTCTTGCTGATGATTTCCGTCAGCTGGGCGGTGAAGTCCTGGTCGCCCTTCTGGTAATTCATCACGGAGACGACGCTGCCGCCGTTCTTCACAAAGTTCTGCCTGAAGAAGTTGCCGAGGCCGACGCTGTAATCCTCCGTTACTTCGATAAGCATCGCGGCGCTCTTCGCCTTCAGCTCTTTAAGGGCGTAATCCGCCGCTCCGGCTCCCTGGAAGGGGTCGATGAAGCAGACGCGGAAGACATACTTCTTGCCCTGCGTGACAAGCGGATTCGTGCAGGATGTGCCCACCATCGGGACTCCGGCCTTTTCAGCGACTTCGCCGCCCGCCATAGCCAGCGACGAGCCGTAGGTTCCGATGATAGCGTTTACCTTGTCCTTTTCGATCAGACGCTTGACGGCGTTCGCCGATTCGACCTTGTCGCTCTTGTTGTCAACGATTACAAGCTCGATCTTTTTTCCATCCACCGTGGGATACTGCGCGTGGGCAAGCTTCACGCCGTCCAGCTCGAGCTGTCCGCCAATAGCGTTGCCGCCGGTAATGGGAAGATATACGCCAATCTTCACCGTATCAGCCGCCAGGGCCATGCCGGCCATGACGAGAACCAACGAAAAAGCGACTACAAGTTTCTTTGCCAATTTCATTTCTCCGCACCTCTTCTTTTCTTTTTTAGATAAACACAGAAGAAATTATACAGTATATTTATATAATTATCAGCCGCGAATTTTAATATTCGGAAAAATTTCTCTGATAAATTCGGGGCGCGCAGCCTCTTTTTCGAGAAAGCCGCCGTCAAGACAGCCCGCGGGCTTGAAACACTGCACGACCCAGTGCGCGTCGTCGTCGAGCTGCGCGGCTATCTCCGTCAGGTCGCCGCGGCTGTGAAGAGCGGGGACAAAGGTCGTGCGAAATTCATATGATGCGGCGGATTCCCTGATGATCCGCACCGACTCCTTTATCTTTTCGATATCGACAGCGGCTCCGGCAAGCCGCTCATATGAGGCTGCGTCGAGCGGCGCCTTGATATCCATCGCTATGTGGGCGGCCAGCCCCTCCGCGATAACGCGGCGCAGCAGCTCCGGGTTCGTGCCGTTCGTATCGAGCTTGACGGGAAGCCCCAGCTCCCTGAAAAGCGTCAGCAGCGGAATGATGGCGGGAAAAAGCGTAGGCTCGCCGCCGCTTATCACAACGCCGTCAAGAAATTTCGCCCGCCGCCTTATATCTGAGATGATATCGCCGAAGGCGGGGCCGCCGGCCTCGGCGCTCACCAGCGCGCCATTATGACACCACGGACAGCGGAGATTGCAGCCGCTGGTGAATATCACGGCGGCGACATGGCCGTCCCAGTCTAAAAAAGAGGCGGGGAGATAGCCCCCCGCCCTCATCTTTTCCATGCCTTCCATATCTTACGCCGGCATCGTCACCGGACGGCGGGCGCGATCCTTCAGCTCGCCGCGCTTACCGGCGTTCCACGAGGAGGTACGCGTGAAATAGCCCGTCACCCGCGTAATGCCGTCCACATCCTCCGAGCCGCAGACGGAGCAGTGGTCGGAGAGGCCGCGCTCCATGTGGCTGCACTCGTTGCAGATCGTAAATTCTGGGCTGAAGGCGACCTGCGCGTTCTCTGAATATTTGAAGGTCTTGATGACGAAGGAGGCAAGAGCCTTGGGGTCCGGCTTATGCTCGCCCATCCAGACGTGAGTAATAGCCCCCGCCTTGATCATCGGGTGCAGCTCCCCTTCCCGCGTCACCTTGTCTATCGGGTCCTGCGCCAGCTTGTAATTCAGATGCGTGCTGTTCGTGTAATAGATCTCGCCGCTGTCCATATCGCCCTTGATATATTTCTTCGCGATTTCAGGATAGGCGCGCAGATCCAGCTTCGCGAAACGCAGCGCCGTACTCTCCGCGGGCGTCTGCTCGAGCACTATCTTGAGGCCGTAACGCTCGGAAAGCTGCTGGCATTTGAGATCCATATACTGAATCACGGCGCGCCCCAGCGTCGCCGCCTCCTCGCTCTCGTGCAGCTCGCAGCCGGTCATCGCCTGTACCATCTCGTTGAGGCCGAGAATGCCTATCAGATGGCTCGCCTTGCGCATACGCAGATACGGCTCGTCATCGTGCGACACGCAAAGCGCAGCGAGCGGCCCCCTCTCGCCCAGATCCAGAATACTCTTGATAAAGGCTCTCTTCTGCAAATGAGCCTTCGCCGCAAGCTCCATCTCCGCGTCGATAATATCAAAGAGCATCTCGTCGTCGCCGTTCGCCTTATAGGCTGCGCGCGGCAGATTCAGCGTCACATTTTGCAGCGCGCAGTAGCGCATCTTCCAGGGATGCTTCGCCTCCTCCAAGTCCTCAGGCGTCAGCTCGAATGAAAGACGGCAGCACTCCGAGAGCTTCGCCACTCCGCCGCGGTCGAAGACGAAGTAAGTGCTCCCCTTCTCCGAAGAGAGCGTGCAGGCCAGATTGAGGAAGTCCTCCCAGCCCTCCTCCTTGAAGAAGAAGTCCGTAATGTGAAGCAGCGGCTTCGGAAAGAAGAATGGCTGGCCGCGGCTGTCTCCCCTCATGTAAACGTCGAAGAGGGCGCGCAGGAACATCTTTGACTCAGCGGAATAATCGGCGTAGCACTTCCCGGTAAACTTACCGCCGGGGCCGATGGCCGGAACGTCGCGGAAATGATTCGGAATCTCATAATAAAGGTTGATGTCGGTGAAGGCCACCTGTCCGCCGCGGCCGCCCGCGAGCTGGTTGAACTCGAAAATCAGCTGCTGCGCGAGCTGCAAATACTGCGTGTAGCTCCAGCCGACCGTATAGGGGGCGAAGAACATATTCACCGCGTCCCAGCCGATAGCTCCGGCAAAATGATTCTGCAAGACGCTCGTCATCTTCAGCATGTGCGCCAACAGCACGTCGGCGTGCTTCGCCGGGTTGGAAACGCTGGTGATCGATGGGATATTAAGGCCGTAGCGCGCGGTATAGGCGACGCTCTGGCCGGAGCAATAGGGGCGGTTCACCATGCCGAGGTCGTGAAGGTGAATATCGCCCTTCAGATGCGCGTCCGCGATATCTTTCGTGAATACCTTCGTCAGAGCGTACTCCTTCAGCACCATCTCGGCTATGGAAAGGTTTATCGACTCTGGATTATGGCTCGTATTGCTGTTTTCCTTATTCTTATTGAACATCATCGTCTCGAGGTCGTGAACCGGCAGACCGATGCGCGAGTGGTCCGCAAGCTTCGCCTCCAGCCCGCGCTGGAAAAGCTTTACATTTACCATCTCGCGGATGATGGAAGTTGTAACATTGGAACGCCCATGTCTGAGCAGCTCCTCCTCGACCTCCAGCGCGATCCCCTCCGCCGTCGCCGGGTCAACGCCCGCCTCAACGATAAGCGCGTCGCGTATCCTGCTCGCGTCCCACGGAGAACGCTCCTCCTGCGCCAGCGCGTCCACCATCAGGGCAAGATCCGTGGATTCGCCCTTATCAAATAAATGTCCCTGCCTGCCGAAATTATTGATAAAATCCTCAGCCATTATGGCCTGCCTCCTTATCGTCCAAAAGCCTCGCTATCTCGTTCGTAAAGCTCGATACATCGGTAAATTCACGATATACCGAGGCAAATCGCACATAAGCGACCTTATTTATCCTTCGCAGCTCCTCCGCCGCCATCTCTCCAAGCGCCGTCGTCGCGACCTCGCCCTGTCCGGAGCCACGCACCCTCTCTTCGATGCGCGCCGCCGCCGCCTCCAGCGTATCAAGCGCCACAGGCAGCTTCTCGCAGGCATGCTGAAAGCCGCGGATGAGCTTATCCCGGTCAAAAGCCTCCCTGCGGCCGTCCTTCTTCACGACCCAGAGATAACTTTTTTCCTCCAGCCGCTCGTACGTCGTAAAGCGGCTCTGACATTCGGGGCACTCCCGCCGCCGGCGGTTCACCCGCCCCTCATCCGAACTGCGCGTTTCAATCACTCTCGTCTCCGGCGCGCCGCAAACAGGACATCTCATAAACGAACTCCTCCATTGCCGCAAGTGCGCGGTCAGATGATTATAACACTATATATGGTGTTGCAACAGATATTTTGACGCTATCCGCGGAGATAAATTTTTTCTGCCCGGCGGCCTGCCCTGCTTTGGGCGTCGCCGCGGTTCACAATCGTGATGCGGAATTTTTGCCGAAATAAACGCGAATTTGAGAAAATACCGCCCGCGGTTGCTTTGGCGGCTAATATTCCCTCATGAACCTGCATAAAATAAAGTGGACAGATGTTGACAGTTAAGCGAAAAGAAATTAAACTCCTTTGAAGATTTTTGCTGAAATTTATAAAAAGCATAATTTCTAAGGAGTGTATTTAGATGGACAGCAGTCAGTTACAGAATCTTCTGATGGAAAAGGCGCATACGATGCCGAACAAGGCCCGCCGCGTGGCGGAATACCTCCTCGCCAATATGCGCGAGGCCTCCTTCCGTTCCATCGGCGACATCGCCGACGAGCTGAAGGTATCCAAGGCGCAGCTTGTGAGAGTCGCGCAGATGCTCGGCTTCACGGGCTACGCGGAGCTTAAATCGTGCCTGCAAAAGACGATACTCGAGCAGATCAACCCCGCCGCTCTGCTCGCGCGCGCCGTCAGCTCAAACGATTCATTCCCGGAGAGCGTATTCAAGGCCGAGCACGCGAATCTTGACGACACGATGGCGCAGCTCGCCACTGAAAGCGTCGATCGCTTCAACAATCTGATACTCGGAGCCAACAACATCTACTGTGTCGGCTGGGGTATATCGTCGCTGGTGATGGAGCTTATGCAGATGCGCCTGACAATCATGGGCTGCCGCGCGACTCTCTGCCGCCGCGGAGGACTCTCCCTCTGGGAGCAGATGCGCAGCGTGCGCAAGGGCGACGTGGTGATCGTCTGCGAGCTTCCGAGCTACGCGGTCGAGGTGACGGAGTCGGTTGAGATAGCCCACAGGAACGGGGCGAAAATCATATCGATGACGGATAGCGCGGCCGCGCCGGTCTGCCGCTTCGCGGAGCTTCAGCTCAACGTTTCCGCCAACAGCCCGACCTTCGGCAGCAGCACCATCGGCCCGATATTCCTCACGCATGTCCTCACCTCGTCGCTCGCGGTGTCGCTCGGCGTCGAAGCGAAAAAGTCCTTCGACGAACAGGCGCAGTTCCTGCATGACGAGAGGATATTCCACCCGATTTTCGGCCTGAAATACTAATCGCCGCCGGAAAGAAAAATCAAAAAGAGGCCCCGCGCGCCAAGGCGTCGGCGGGGTCTCTTTGCGGTTTTTGCGTCGTGGAGCCGCCTATTATACGCGCCGCTCCTTAAAGGGCTATCTCTTCCAGCTGAGGGTGTCGAGCCTTTCTACCTGTAAATTGAGCAGCGTGTCCGCCTGCGGGGCTTTGCCGTCAGCCAGACGGTTGAACTCGGTCAGCATACGCACGTAGGCGAGCCGCTTCTGCGGGGAGCTTTCGCCGCGCATTCCGGCCTGCAACAGCACAGAGAGCTGTTTATATACCGACGGCACAGGCACGAAGTTAAGCCCCTCCGGCGTGAGCATCATCGTGTAGATGAAGGAATAGCTGTCCTTGCCGCGGAACTGCTTATCGAGATTCTGATAGAGCGGCGCGGCCGGAGCGATGTAAATGCTGGTTCCCTTCGGCACCTCTACCTTGGCTGGAAGTGCGTGCCACCTTGTATAGTTTAACGGGGCGCAGGCGATGAATACCCGCGGCGCCCATGTGGTCATCCCCAGCCAGAGGTTCAGCCCCTCGCCGTCTATGTTCATGAAAGATAGCCGCCAGAGCAGGTCATCCTTTGAATCCTGGTCTACCCGCGTTATTATCGGCTCGCTCGATATGAAGGAAAGCCCCTCCAGCCGGTCAAGACGGCGCGCTCCGGCCGGCGTGCGCAGCCAGGCGGAGGTCACGCTTCCTCCCTCCTGCTCAAGAACTACTATTATCGGAAAGGCCGGTATCTCAAGCGTCCTGATGCTGATTTTTTTTCTGTCTATCTCAGCTACGGGCATCAGAATGAGAATGAGCGCGGCGATGACCGCCAGCAGCGGCACGGCCAGCATCGCGGCTTTGAATTTCCTTTTTCTAGACCAGCCTCTGAGCAGGCCGGCGCTCTCCGTTATATTCATATCGCGGTTATCCAGACCATTCCGTCCCGCTCTGCCGGAGGCAGCGCGGCAAGCAGCTCGGCGACGCTCTTTTTCATCAGCGGGTGAAGCTCCCGCGGGGCTATCTCCGCGAGCGGCCTCAGCACAAAGCCTCTCTCATGCATATTCCGGTGCGGGATTGTGAGCTTTGGGTCGTCGAGGATGAGCGAGTCGTACAATATGATGTCGATATCTATCTCGCGCGGCCCCCAGCGTATATTTTCAGAACGCCCTACCTCCGCCTCAGCCGCCTTCACAAGACGCAGCAGCTCAAATGGCTCCAGCTCGGTGCGCGCCGCCGCGCACATGTTGAGAAAGGGCGGCTGTTCCGTAACGCCCCAGGGCTTCGTCTCCCAGACGCGGCTCTTGGCCTCGATCGTAAGGCCGCCCGATATCAGCGCTTTAAGCGCCGATTTAAGCATCAGCAGGCGGTCTCCAAGATTGGAGCCCAGCGAGAGATATATCTTCTTATCCGGCATAGTCCGCTCTCCATATAGCCTCTGTCATCATCAGCACCTCTTTATTGGCGCGAACGTCGTGTACCCTTATTATATCGGCCCGCTGGCGGCAGCAGGCCGCGGTCACGGCCAGCGTGCCGTAAAGCCTCTCCTCCGCCCTTTCGCGCCCTGTCGCCCAGCCGACCACGCCCTTTCGCGAAGCTCCGACGAGCAGCGGGTAGCCCAGCGACTTGAAGCTCTCGCAGTGGCGCAGCAGTTCGAGATTCTGCGCCTGATTCTTGGCAAAGCCGATACCGGGATCTATTATAATACTTTCTTCCGCCACGCCGTAAGAGCGCGCCTTTTCCGCCGCTTCCTTAAGAAATTCGCATATCTCCGAAAGGAGGTTGTCGTACTTGCATCTTTCCATCATATCGGCGGTTGTTCCGCGCATGTGGGTAAGCGCCAGCATCGCTCTGTATTCGGCCGCGGCGGCGGCGATATCCTCGTCGAAGCGCAGGCCGGATATGTCGTTTATGATATCGGCCCCTTCGTCGAGAGCCGCGCGGGCGACCGCGGAGCGGGTCGTATCTATTGACAGCGGCATTCGCGGCAGCTCGCGGCGTATGGCTTTTACTGCGGCCGTCATGCGTTCGAGCTCCTGCTTCTCCGGCGTACGCTCCGAGCCTGGGCGTGTCGATTCCGCTCCCAGGTCGAGAATGTCCGCCCCCTCATCCGCCATTCTCAGCGCGGCGGCAAGCGCCTTTTCGCCGTCGCCGAAGCTTCTGCTCCCGACGAAAAAGGAGTCGTCCGTCAGATTTATTATACCCATCAGCAGCGTTCTCTCTCCAAAGACCAGCTCCGCACCGCAGGGAAGGGCGGCGGCGCGTGGTCTGCGCGGGGCCGTGAGCGCGATTATCTCCTCCGCGCAGCCCTCAAGCCCCCACCAGGGCATCTTTTTCAGCTTCTCCGCCAGATAGCCGAGCTGCTTTGCCGTGCCGAAAAGAATAACGTCGCTCTTATCGACGCCGCAGGTGATGACCCGCGCGTGGGTAGCGGCGTCGCCGCCGCGCGCCAGCAGCTCCTGCTTGATGATGGAGGCGGCCGGAGATGGAACTTCTCTGAGATATATTTGCAGCATCTCGCGTTTCGCCTCAAAGAAGGGCTGCGACTCCATATTGCAGCCTATGCCCTCGATTGCCCGCGCAAGCTCCGCTTCGTCGGCGAATTTTATAAGATGCGCCTTCATCTTTAATCAAATTCCTGTATGATATCCAGCCCCGCCAGATGCTCCGTGAAGTTCAGCCCCATCAGACAGTAGCCGTGAAGGCTGTCGAATGTGAGAACGCTGTAGGAGGCTGTGTCCACATGAAGCCTCCAGTAGCTTGGCCGCTGAACGCCGAGCGCTCCGGCCATCAGCGGCTTCAGCACGCCGCGGTGCGCTATCAGCGCGATATTTGCGCCGCGATGCTCTTCTATCACGCTGTTCAGCTCCGCCAGCGCGCGGTCGCGTACCTGATCGAGCGTTTCGCCCCCATCGATGACAAGCTCCTCCGGCTGGTCGAGCCAGGTCTGCCATTTTTCCGGCTCTTCGACGGCCAGCTCCGCCTTGATCCTGTTTTCCCACGGCCCGAGATGAATGTTGCAGAAGCCCTCCCGCGCCGTATAGGGAAGCCCGAGGGCGTCGCCAAGGATCTTTGCCGTCGCGGTCGCGCGCGACAGCGGGCTGGTGTATATATATTCGATATTCTTATCCTTCATCGCATCCGCGAGCGCATGCGCCTGCTTTACGCCATTGTCGTTGAGCGGGAAATCCATGCAGCCCCGTATGCGCTTCTCCTTGTTGCCCGCGCACTCTCCGTGACGGATGAGGTATATGGTCGTCTTATCATCTTTCATATTGCTTCACTCCTGCTGCCTGCAAAAATAATTCCTGAGACGCGCCGGGCTTCGCGAAAAGCCTTCCGCCCCGCCGCGCCAAACGAACTATTATTATACATTATGAGGCTGCCGGCGCATTATCTTTAATCTTCGGAGGATAAATATTTTTTTCACGCGATTAGCGGTAATTCTTTGACCTGTATTGACAAACGGCTTTATGACGATTATTATTTATCCGTTATTAAGGTATTGGCACTCGTGCCCATTGAGTGCTAACAAAGGCAGGAGACTGAAATGACGGGTGAGTCATCATGATTACAGAAAGACAGTTGGAAGTCGTCCTCTCCGTAGTCTATGAATATATCAAGAGCGGAGAGACGGTCGGTTCGCGCACTGTTTCACGCCGTTACCTTACGGGGCGCAGCTCAGCGACGATCCGAAACGAAATGTCCGACCTTGAGGATCTGGGCTTCCTCCGGCAGACGCACGCGTCGTCAGGCAGAATTCCCACAACTCAGGGATATAGACTATACGTTAATTCGGTACTTCAACGTGTGAACAGCGCCGGCCCGTCTGTAAAATTACTAAAAAAGATGATGGAGCACAGGCAGGGGCTTGAGAAGGTGCTGGAATCGGCCTCGGAGATGCTGAGCCGCGTGTCGGATTACGTCGGGATCGCGGCCATAACGCCGCTCGACACGGTACGCTTTCACCATGTGAGCTTCGTTCGGATGTGCGAGAGGCAGGTCCTGCTGCTGGTGGTTCTTCAGGGAGGGCTCGTCCATCAGAAGTTCATCGACATGCCGGTCGATATGACGCAGGAGGATCTTGACGAGCTGGCCTCAAAGCTGAACCGCTTCTCCGGCCGCGCGTGGAGCGAGATAAAAAAGACGCTGAAGGGCAAGCTGCTCGACGAGATCGGACGCTATCACGAGGAATGTTCAAAGGCCGTGCTGGAGATAGACGCGATGCTCGGCGCTCCGCAGACAAAGATTTTTACAGGTTCCTTCAGCCATATCATGAATTTGCAGGACTTTCAGGATCTTGGCCGCATAAAGGCGCTCTGCTCATTCCTCGAAGAGGAAGAGAATATGGAAAAGCTCGTCGACCGCTGCTCGATAGATGAGATGAACATTATGATAGGCGACGAGAACGAGCTGCCGGGAATGGAACGCTCGGCGCTGGTGGCGGCGACCGGAGAGGCGGGGGGACAGAAGGCCGTAGTCGGCGTCATCGGCCCTGAAAGAATGGACTACGAAAAGGTAATAACGGCGATCGACGGGGTGCTGCGCAAGCTGGACTCCGAATCAGGCGAAAGAGGAGAGGAATAAATGAGCGACCATGAGAAGAAGGCCCGCGGCGAAGAGCCGCAGGTAAACGAAGAGCCGGTAAGCGAGGCCCCCGCCGAAGAGAGCGCTTCGCAGCCTGACGCGGCGGAGCTGGCGGCGCTGACGGAAGAGACGGAGAGACAGAGGGAAGAGATAAAAAAGCTGAAAGAAGAAGTCGCCCGTTCAAGAGCCGATTACTTCAACCTCCGCACCAGAATGGAGCGCGACCGCGAGAGCAACGCGAAGCTCGCGGCGGAACAGGCGATAAACGAGATGCTGCCGGTATTGGAGAATCTTGAGAGGATAGCGGCGGCGGTCAAGGAGCCGGAAAGCAGCCTCGCAAAGGGGATGGAAATGGTCATAAAGCAGTTCAGCGACGGCCTCTGCCGTCTCGGGCTGGAATTCATTCCCGTTGAGGGAAAATTTGACCCGGCGCTCCACGAAGCCGTTTCAATGGAAGCTATCGACGACGAATCAAAGGACGGACATATAATCGGAGCTCTTTGCCGCGGCTACAAGCTGGCGGGGCGCGTGCTCAAAGCGCCGCAGGTGCGCGTGGGCAGATACGGCGGATAAGAGGCGTCACTGCGCGGGGTATTTTTAAAGTAAACAACGCAAAATATTTATAAAATACCCATGAAATGCGCTTAAAAGATGCAGATTATATGCTTAGCAATTATTAGGCAATAAAACGGAAGCAACAGGAGGGCATATATAGAAAAATATATGCCAAACGAAGAGAAAGAATAAATATACCTAACGGTAAAGGTGGAATGAATTATGGGAAAAGTAATAGGAATCGACCTTGGAACAACTAACAGCTGCGTGGCGGTCAAAGAGGGAGACAACATAACGGTAATCCCCAACCCCGAAGGACAGCGCACCACGCCCTCTGTCGTCGCCTTCTCAAAGGACGGCGAGATACTTGTCGGACAGCTCGCGAAGCGTCAGGCGATAGTCAACCCAGACCGCACCATCATCTCGATCAAGCGCTCGATGGGCTCAGACAAGACCGTAACGGTAGACGGCAAAAGCTACACACCCCAGCAGATATCGGCGATGATCCTCCAGAAGCTCAAGAAGGACGCGGAAGAATATCTCGGCACCACAATCACGGAGGCGGTCATCACCTGCCCGGCGTACTTCACGGACGCTCAGCGCCAGGCTACGAAGGACGCCGGAACCATAGCGGGGCTTAACGTGCTGCGCATCATCAACGAGCCGACGGCGGCCTGCCTCGCCTACGGAGTGAACCTCGAAAAGGGCGACCATAAAATCATGGTCTACGACCTCGGCGGCGGCACCTTCGACGTGTCGATACTCGACGTCGGCGACGGAGTCTTTGAAGTTCTCTCAACAGCCGGCGACAACCAGCTCGGCGGCGACGACTGGGACAACGCCATAGTGCAGTGGCTGGCCGCTGAATTCAAAAAGAGCGACGGCATCGACCTGCTGAAAGACAAAATGGCGGCTCAGCGTCTGCGCGAAGCGGCGGAAAAGGCAAAAATAGAGCTTTCCTCGATGCAGGAGACGACGATTTCGCTTCCCTTCATCACGGCGGACGCCAACGGCCCCAAGCATCTTGAGCTGAAGCTCACCCGCGCAAAATTTGAAGACCTTACGCGCAGCCTCCTCGACAAAACCATCGCGCCGGTCAAAACGGCCCTCAAAGACGCCAACCTTGAGCCGTCGCAGGTCAATAAGATACTGCTCGTCGGCGGCTCCACCCGTATGCCGATGGTGCAGAAGCTCGTGCAGGAGCTGATGGGCAAAGAGCCGACCAAGGGCATCAACCCGGACGAATGCGTAGCGATCGGAGCCGCAATACAGGGTGCGATACTCGCCGGCGAACAGCAGGGCATCGTCCTCGTAGACGTGACCCCGCTCTCGCTGGGACTTGAGACGCTGGGCGGAGTCTTTACGAAAATCATCGACAAAAATACCGCCATACCGGCCTCCAAGAGCCAGGTATTCACCACCGCCGCCGACAACCAGCCGCAGGTCGAGATACACGTCCTGCAAGGCGAGCGCGCGATGGCAGGCGACAACGTGTCGCTTGGGCGCTTCTTCCTTGACGGCATCAAACCGGCGCCTCGCGGGATTCCGCAGATAGAGGTAACCTTCGACATAGACGCCAACGGCATCGTCAACGTCACGGCGAAGGACAAGGCGACCGGCAAGGCGCAGAACATCACGATCCAGTCCTCCAAGCTCAGCGACGAAGAGATAGAGAGAATGCGCCGCGACGCCGAGGTAAACGAGAGCGCCGACAAAAAACGTAAAGAGCTGATAGAAGCGCGCAACGAAGCGGAATCTGTCGTCTACCAGGCTGAAAAGCTCGTCAAGGAATCCGGCAGCGCGGACCCCGCGGCGCAGGCCAGACTGACAGAGAGAATCGGCAAATTGCGCGAGAAGATGTCAGGTGAAGATACAGAGTCCATCAAGAGCGAAACAAAGTATGTTATGGATGAGATGAACGTTCTCGCCCAGGCCGCCCACAACGCCAACGCCGGAGCCGGCGCGGCGGGACAGCCCGGCCAGCAGGCGCAGCACGAGGAAAACCCTGACGGAGAGACCGTCGAGGCCGAATTCCACGAAGAGGACAACTAATCTCCGCAATTCCGAATTGGAAGCGCGATTCACGGGCGAAAGCCCGTGAATCGCGCCTAAAAGAGAGTAACATAAACGACTCCCGCCGAGGCGGGTAAAGAAAGGAAGTAATGACCATGGATGCAGAAATGAAGACTCAGGATCTCGCCGCGGCCCGCCAGATGGGCGAAGCCGTACTGGCGGAAGCGAAGAAATACCTCGCTTCGGCAGGAAACACAGACAAGCCGGAACAGGCTACGGTAATGGAGAGAGTCGCGAAGCTCTCCCGCAAGCTCGAAGGGGAAAACGCCGCTTCGATAAAAGATGAGGCCCGCTACGTCGTAGACGCCCTCAACCTCCTCGCGGAACATGTCGCGGCGCGTGCCGTGGCAAAGGCGGAGGACTTCCCCACGGCCGTTCAGGAGGGAGAAAAAGTCCTCGCGGAGGCGGAGAAGGCCCTCAAGTCGAACGCAGGAAATCCCGCGGTGAGAGCGAAGCTCATCACCCGCGTAGCGCATCTTAAAGAGAAGCTGGCCGGAACAGACGCGACCTCAATCAAAGTCGAGTCGAAGTTCGTTCTCGACGCTCTCGCGATGCTGAAATAGTAATGGACGGGAAAGAAACAAGGCCATATCCGAAGAACCACCCAGCGCTTCGAATACAGCCCCTTAAACGAATAGTTAGATTATAGCACACTTCGCAGCCGCGGCAAGCGGTTTGCTTTGAAAGGATGAAATAAAAATGATGGATAAAGCAGCGGATCTCAAAGAAGCCCGCGCCGAGGCGCAGGAAGTAATCGCGAAAGCCAACGCGGCCCTCGCCGGCGGAAAAGGTACGCCCGACGTAATCGCGAAGCTCAAAGAGCGCCTTGCGAAGCTCGAAGAAAAAGCCAAGGGCGACGACGCAACATCTATTAAAATCGAAGCCAGATTTGTTCTTGACGAGATGGCAAAACTCGGCTAAGAACGGGGCGCGAGATTTTTAACTAATCTTGACAAATAGCCGCACAGGAGTATAATCCTGTGCGGCGAATATTAAAACGGCGATTTTAATATTATAAAATAAATATCAGACAATAATCGCCGGACTTAAACTCTATTGAGAGGTGAAGCGCTGATGGCTGCTCCCGGGAAAAAAGACTATTACGAAATATTGGGTGTTAGCCGGGGAGCATCGGCTGACGAAATTAAAAAGGCCTACCGTGCTTTAACGCGGAAATATCACCCCGATGCAAACCCGGGCAACGCCGAGGCGGAGAAAAAATACAAGGAAATAAACGAGGCGAACGAGGTGCTGAGCGATCCCAAAAAACGCGCACAGTACGACCAGTTCGGCTATGTCGGCGACGTTCCTCCTGACGGATTCGGCGGAGCGGGCGGCTTCGGAGGTTTCGGCGGCTTTGGAGGCCAGGGACAGACCTTCACTCAGGAAGATCTGGGAGACATATTCGGCGACCTCTTCAGCGGCGGCTCCTTCGGCGGACGCAGACGCAGCGCCAACCCCAACGCGCCGCGGCGCGGGGCGGATCTCGAAGCCACTGTAAAAGTGACGCTCGAAGAGGCCTATAAAGGGGTGAAGCGCAAACTTGAAATACCGCGCCTCGATACATGCAAACATTGCGGCGGCAGCGGCGCGGAGCCGGGCAGCAGGGTCGAAAACTGTCCCACCTGCCACGGGACGGGGCAGACGCATGAAGTCGTCAACACCCCATTCGGCCAGATGCAGCAGACGGTGACATGCAGCAGCTGCGGCGGCAAGGGAAAGATAATAGACAAACAATGCACGGAATGCCGGGGTAAAGGGCGCGTCAAGCGCGTCCAGAGCGTCGAAATCAAGATACCGGCCGGCGTGGACAACGGCACGAGGCTGCGCGTATCCAGCAAAGGCGAGGCCGGAGTGAACGGCGGCCCGGCCGGAGACCTCTTCATTCTGACAGAGGTGCTGCCGGACAGCAGATTTACGCGCAAAGGCGACGACCTCAACACTACGGTTGAAATATCCTACCCGCAGGCAGCTCTGGGATGCGAAGTCAAAGTCGATACCTTCGACGGCGTAGAAAAGCTGGATATACCGGCCGGAACACAGGCCGGCTCAAAGCTCCGCATCAAGGGACGCGGGATGCCGCGGCTCAAAGGCAAGGGCAGCGGAGACATGAACATCCTCGTCAAGGTAAAAGTGCCCAAAACGCTGACATCGAAAGAACGCGAACTGCTGAAAGAGCTCGCGAAAGAGACAGGCCAGCAGGTAAACGCTTAGAGAAAAGACAGGCGGCCTGCCCCGCGGGCTTTTGATATAAATCGAATCAGCCCGGTTCATTCGGAGCCTCATAAATACAAACGAGAGAAAAGGCCAAAAGGGGAGCTTTCCGCGAAAAGGAGGGCTCCCATATTTCAAAAAAATGAACTCGGCTCGGCGTTCAATTCAAAATTTTTAATTAACTAAATTAAAGGCGGCAAAAAACCTTTACATATCGCAGAGAAAACTATACAATAAATAACAGAGCAACAACTGATACACAATACAATATGGAGGTGCACTATATTGAAGAAGGTACTGGCTCTACTGGCACTCATGGTTGTGGTTTTCGCGGCGGGAAGCGCATTTGCGGCGGAACCTATCAAAATCGGCTATCTCGCGGCTCTCACCGGGGACTACGCCCAGTACGGGATCACCGAAGTGAACATGGCGAAGCTCGTTGTTGACGACATCAACGCCAAAGGCGGACTTCTCGGCCGTCAGATCGAACTGATTCCCTATGACACAAAGACGCGCAACGAAGACGCGGTGAACGCCGTCCGCCGCATGATTGAGAACGACAAAGTCTGCGCCATCGTCGGAGCGAACTCCAGCGGCATCAACATCGCCACGGCGCCGATAGTTGACAAGGGCAAGACCCCGCAGATATCAACGGTTGGGACAAACCCGCTCGTAACGGTTGACAACAAGGGCAAAGTCCGTCCCTACTCTTTCCGTATCTGCTTCACCGACCCCTATCAGGGAGCGCTCGCGGCAGACCTCGCCTACAACGACCTCAAAAAGACAAAGGCCGCTATCCTCTACAACGTAGGCTCTGACTACGCCCACGGACTCCGCGAATTTTTCATCTCCAACTATGAGAAGCTCGGCGGAAAGATAGTCGCTGACGAAGGCTTCCGCGAGACGGACGTCGACTTCCGCGCTCAGCTGACGAAGATCAAGAATTCCGGCGCAGACCTCCTCTTCCTCCCCGGCATGGGCAAAGACATGGCGCTCGCCATCAAACAGGCTCAGGAGCTTGGACTTAACGTCACAGTCATCGGAGGCGACGGCTACGGCGAATTCATGAACGAAATCGCAGGAGACGCTATGAAGGGAACCTACTGGGTGAATCACACATACCTCGACGACCCCGGAATGGCTCCGATATTCGCGCGCTATAAGGAAGTCTACAAGGACGACTGCAAAGAGTTCGTAAACGGAACGATGGCCTATGACGCGATGTACTGGCTTGTAGACGCTATCAAACGCGCCGGCAAAGCCGACGGCGTAGCGATAGCGAAGGCTCTCGAAGAGACAAAGGGACTTGCGCTGCATCACGCGACGCTCACGATCGACCCCGCGACCCACAACCCGCTCAACAAGGCCGGCATCATCCTGAAAGTCGGAGACGACCTCAGGACGGACTTCTACAAGAAGGTTGAACCGAAATAAACATCTGACAGGCAGCCCAAGGTTCTTCGCCGAGCCTTGGGCTTTTTTCTCTCAAAAATACGCTAAATTGCTTATCTGGCAAGGAAAGATTGAGGTGTTGCAATTTGGAGACCTTCATTCAGCAGCTTATTAACGGGCTGTCGCTGGGTTCGGTATACGCCCTTATCGCGGTCGGTTATTCGCTCGTCTACTCAGTTCTCCTGTTTTCGAACTTCGCCCACGGCGGATTTCTTGTAATTGGCGGTTACATCTGTTATTTCGCGCTCCGTACTCTCGGAATGAATATCTGGCTGGCCTCCATAGCGGCGCTGGTCGGAGCCGGACTCTCCGCCATCGTTGTGGAACGTCTCGCCTATCGCCCCATCAGGGAACGCACGCCCATCACACTCTATATGCTCATCGCCTCGATGGGTATGAGCATCGTTATCGAGAATATTTTCGTCGTTACGGTAGGGGGCCGCTTCCGCGCGCTGCCGCCGGTAATTCCGACGAATCCGGTAAATTTCTTCGGTCTGGCGACGACCAGCGCCTTTGACATCCTCTCGCTCGTCACGGCGGTAGTGTTCCTCGTCGGATTGCAGATATTCCTTGTAAAAACAAAATGGGGACTCGCCATCCGCGCGGCCTCCTACAACCTGAAGACGGCCGGTCTGATGGGGGTCAACGTCAACAGACTGATAGCGATCGTCTTCTTCGTGGCGGGGCTGCTCGCCGGAGTCGGCGGAATATTCCTCTCCGTGCGCTACACGCTCTACCCGCAGCTTGGCATGATCACGACAAAAGCCTTTGTAGCGGCGGTCATAGGCGGCCTCGGCTCGCTCCCCGGAGCGGTCGTCGGCAGCCTGATACTGGGACTTGCGGAAATGCTGACGGCGGGATTCATATCCAGCCAGTTCCGTGACCTCGTCGTCTTCGGAATCCTCATCGTCACATTGATAGTGCGCCCGACGGGGCTCTTCGGAAAATCCGTCGGCGAGAAAGTATAGGAGGGGGATACTGATGGAAGGTTATGCCGTTGGCGTCATCACCCTGCTTGCGATCAACAGTGTCGCCGCACTCGGAGTCTCTCTCTTCACCGGCTTCACCGGCGTCTTTACGCTCGGCCACGCCGGTTATATGGCGATAGGAGCCTATACCGCGGCAATCCTGACCGTCGAATACGGCGTTCACTTTACCGTGGCCATCGTGGCTGGCGGTATCCTGGCGATGATCATCGCCTACCTGATAGGGCTGCCGACATTGAAGCTGGTCGGCGACTATTACGCCATCGTCTCACTCGGACTTGGCGAAGCCATCAGGCTCATCATTGAAAACTGGAACAGCGTCACGCGCGGCGCGCGCGGATATCCCGGCATCGACGGCTATACGACGATGCCTGTGGCCGTCGGCTTCTTCATCGTGCTGGCCGTGGCGATGTTCTTTCTTGTGAACAGCTCCTACGGACGCGCCTTCAAAGCCTGCCGCGACGACTATGTGGCAGCCTCGCTGCTTGGCTTCAACACCGCCCATTTCCGCGTCCTCAGCCTCGCCATCTCAGGCTTCTACTGCGGGGTCTCGGGCGCTCTGCTCGCGGGCTACATGTCATTCATCCAGCCCGTGATGTTCGACATGGCGAAATCAACGGAGCTTGTCTCCGTCGTCGTATTCGGAGGGCTCGGCTCAATGAGCGGAAGCCTGATAGGCACGACCATCCTGACGCTGGTAACGGAGCTCTTCCGTCCGATATCGCAGTACCGCATGCTCATCTACGGGCTGGTGCTGGTGCTGGTCATGGTGCTGCGTCCTGAGGGCATAATGGGAACAAACGAACTTACGCCACAATATGTAAAGAGACTCTTTTCACGCGGCAAGAAATCAGAGGCCGCAGAGGAGGGAGCGCGCTGATGAGCACAGTACTTGAACTTAAAAATGTAAACAAGGCATTCGGCGGAGTTCAGGCCGTGCGCGATATGAGCTTTGTGATACAGAAAGGTGAGCTTGCCGGGCTCATAGGCCCCAACGGAGCCGGCAAGACCACGATATTCAACCTTATCACAGGCGTCTACGATGTGACGAGCGGTGAGATAGAGTTTAAAGAAAAAAATATAAATAAACTCAAAACCTTTCAGGTCATATCGCTCGGCATAGCGCGCACATTCCAGAACCTCAGACTCTTCGCCGCCTCCACCGTTCTCGAAAACGTAATGACGGCGGCGCAGCAGCATTATCCCTACGGCTTCTTCGAGGCCGTCTCGCATCTCGGACGCTGGAAAGCCAAAGAGGCCGCCACGCGAAAAGAGAGCATGGAGCTTCTTGAGCGCGTCGGGCTGGCCGACCGCGCAAACCAGGCGGCGGGAACGCTTCCATACGGTTTGCAGCGCCGCCTGGAAATAGCGCGCGCCATTTCGCTTCAGCCTGAGCTGCTGCTGCTGGACGAGCCGGCCGCCGGCATGAACGCCGACGAGGTGGTACAGCTTAACGACCTCATCACAAACATCCACAGGGACTTCAAGCTGACGATACTGCTCATAGAGCACCACATGGACGTTGTGATGGCGATATGCCCGCACATCGTCTGCATGAACTTCGGAGCGAAGATCGCCGAAGGGACGCCCGACGAAATACAGAGCAATCCAGAAGTGCTCAAGGCATATCTTGGAGAGGAGGAATAAGGCAATGGCAGATAATACACCCATCCTTTCCGTCAGAAACCTCGTCGTCAACTACGGCGCCATTCAGGCTCTCAAAGGCGCCTCCATCGACGTTTACTCAGGAGAGATAGTCGCGGTCATCGGAGCCAACGGCGCCGGAAAATCGACGATGATGAACGCCATCATGGGAAGCGTGCCGCGCGCCTCCGGTGAAATACTGCTCGAAGGCAAAGCGCTGCCGTCGAAGAGCTTCCAGGTCGTTTCCTCTGGAGTGAGCATGTCGCCGGAGGGACGCAAGGTATTCGCTCCGCTTACCGTGCTGGAAAATCTCGATATGGGAGCCTTCCCGCTCAAAGACAGAAGCCAGATAGAGCGCCAGAAAGAAGAGGTATTCAACCTCTTCCCGCGGCTGCTGGAACGCAAAGATCAATACGCCGGAACGCTTTCAGGCGGAGAACAGCAGATGCTCGCCATCGGCCGCGCCATGATGGCTCAGCCGCGCGTGCTCCTGCTTGACGAACCGTCTCTTGGCCTGGCACCTATCATCATCAACGAAATATTCAAAGAGCTGACCGCGGTCAACAAACAGCTCGGAATGACGATACTGATAGTCGAGCAGAACGCGAAAAAGGCGCTGCAGCTCTCGCACCGCGCCTACGTCATCCAGACCGGAACGATAATCATGGAAGGCAAATCGGACGACCTGCTCCACAACCCGGAGATCGAAGAAGCCTACCTCGGCGGAAAGAAAAAATAGCGCTGAGAAGGCGATAGCAGGCTAAAAAGTGATTCTATAATGTTGCAGGACGGCATAACGTACCCCATGCCGCCCTGTTTTTTTCACCTTCAACTCCCCGCGCCGTCCCTTCGCCTGCTGCCGTAACGGTTTTTTGAGATCGCCCTTATCACCTCATTTCTCAGCCATTCCGGCTCCACTATCTCCACGTGCTCGATATACTGGAGCGCCCAATATTTCACGCCGCGCGGCGGGGCCGTAAAGCGGACGCGAATCGTCTCTTCGTCCTGCTCCTTTACCCAGATCCCTGTTCCGAATCTGTCTATCACATCGCTTAGTATCTGTCTTGAACAGCGCATGGATATCAGCTCCGGCTTTCCGGCATGGGCATATGAAGCGTCTTTTACTTCCCGCCTGTAATCGAAGCCGTGCGGCGGCTGGTCGATTTGTTCTTCGGAAGCGGCAAGCTCCGCCATTCGGTCTATCCTGTAGAGGCTTGTCTTTTCCATGCCGCTCATTATGCAGATGAGGTAATAGTGTTCGTTTGTGTAGATCATGCCGTACGGGTTGACAGTGTATTTTTCCTTGCGCCTTGGCTTCAGCGCCTTGTCGACGTCATATCTGAGATAGGAAAAGCTTACCTTCACCTTGTCGGATATCGCACTGTCCAGCAGGTCAATGTTGCGGAATACTTCTCTGTTCTGGCTCTTTTTATCTTCGCGGACAATGGAGAGATGTTTGTATTTTTTTCGGTCATAGACGCTCAGCGGCTGCTGGAGCTTTTTAATCAGCGAGGCTGTCTCCTTTTGGGAAATAAAGGGAAATGAATAAACCGCGTCCATGAGAAGCCGCGCTTCCTCCCTGCTGATCTCGCGGCTTCTCAGATAGTAGCCTTTGTTGTTGTCGCAGGGGGAGGATATGTCGAAGCCCATCGATGCAAGCGTGTCGATAGCGCTGTATACGGTGCGTCTGTCGGGGGTCACGTCATACAGAGAGGCCATTTTTGCCAATATCTCGCGCATTGGCATGATGTGGCTCTCATCGGAAAATTCACGGAGAACGTTCAGGAGACAGATGGCGTTCGCTTTGTTAGTATACATTTCCATCCCGCCTTTATTTTGCTTGTTTAAACAATTATAACATCAACTAGGATATTAATCCACGACGCGGCTCTTTCATTCTCTCCTGGGAGCCTGCCTCCGCAAATGATTGAAGTCCGCCCTTTATCTCAAATGTTGCTTTTGGATTCGTATACGCCTGCTCAAAATCCAATCGCCTGTTTTCTGTCGGCTTCGAAAAGCTGTCTTACTATGTCTCTTTCCTCAAGTGCATCTGCGATGTCCCTTTCAGCAATAATGTCTGAATCGCTGATGCGCAGAGCCTGCTTCATCTTTACGCGCTCAAAAATGTTCCTGACTGTGCGGCCGTTTGCAAAGTTGCTGTTTCGGTTTTTATATATCTTCTCAAATTCATTATTGAGACGTGCCCGCGCCCTCTCTTCAATGACGTATGAATTTTCGGAGCACATCTTTTCGAATATCTGTGTCATTTCGCGCGCGTTGTAATCCTCAAAGTCCAGATAGAACTGCACCCTTCCGCGAAGCCCCGGGTTCATGTTGAGCATACTGTCCATTTCTTTTGTATATCCGGCGAGTATACAGACAAATTCTTTCCTGTGGTCTTCCATCATTTTTACGAGCGTCGCGATCGCCTCGCTGCCATAATCGCGTCTGTCCCCGGCGTATAACGAATATGCTTCGTCTATGAACAGGATTCCGCCGAGCGCTTCTTCCACTACGCTGTGAGTCCTTTCCGCTGTTCCTCCGAGATAGACGGATACAAGCTTGTTCCTGTCAGCCTCTATAAACTTCCCTTCATCTTTGAGCAGCCCTGACTCTGCGAAAATTCTTCCGATTATCCTTGCCGCGGTGCTTTTGCCCGTGCCGGGATTTCCTTTGAAAACCATGTGCAGGGTAGGCAGCGCATCAGTGCCTCTTGCTTTTGCAAAGGCGATTATCTCCCGCACGCGTTTTTTCACGCTGTCAAGCCCCACAAGCTCGTCCAGCTCCTCTTGCGCGCTCTTTCTGTCATTACCGGCGCCTTGACACGCGTTGGGCTTCAGCTTTATTATCTCGTCAAAGCTCAGCGTATTGCCGCTCGGGATTTCAGATAGTCTTTTATACGCCGCCAAGGAGACGGCGGTCTTGATTTTCGTTATAGGATACGATGCCAATACTTTCTCGGCATTCTCTGCCGCCTGTACGCTGAAACCAAATTCGGCCGCCTCCTTTTGAAGGTACGCCAGCTTTTCTTTCGCGGCAGGTTCCTTGACATAAAGAGCAAATGGGAAAAAAGATGCAAAATCTGAGTCGTCTTTCAGAAACTCATACGACTCGGCGCTCGTGGATGTGATATATACCGAGCTGCGCTTTGAGATTTCCCGGAGCTGGCTGCTTTGCGGCGTCCGAGATCGGAATCTGCCGAATGCGCCGCAGCCCCAGTTTTCAACTATAGAGTAAAAAAACGCTGAATCAACCACGGTTCCGCTTGCTTCTTCAAGACAGCCTGAGATGAACTCAGGAGCGAGGATGACGCCGCTTGACAGGTAAAGATCATAGACGGCGTCCACAAAAGGCGTTACGTCACCTTTCGTGTCGTCAACGATGACGACATTGTATTTTGGGCGCTTTTTCCAGCTCTTGGTGTTTTCTATGTATATCCTCAGCCTTTCAAGACCGGATTTGAATTCTTCAAAACCGGTTAAGGCGTTCACTTTTGCAAGAACATCATCAACCGTCTTTTTGTGCCAGCGGAATCTTCTGCGGCCGCGCGGTGTTGGGAACGATAATGTCCTTTGGGCGTTACGTATCTGCGGGTCGTCCTGGAAAGATAAATAATCGGCCTTTGTAACGACCGCGTCTCTGCCGAAAAACGCTTTAAGTTCTTGCACAGTATTGTTTATAGTATGTTCGTCAGTGTCATCGTCATCCTCCTGCTTAATACATACGAAGCAGCTTTTGTCTTTAGCCTCCGCGCCGTAATATGGCATGAGCAGCTCTCTGTTATAGCGGCTGCATCCGTAGATGACCCCCGCCTTTTCAGCGTAGTAGCTAATCTCTTCCTCCGTAAGAGCCTTTGTTTCAATAAGATAAAATTCTACAGATTCATTCATGAGCAACCTCCGGTACAGGCCAATAATGATTAATCAAATAAAACTTTCCGTACGCAAAAATACTTAATTTCAGCTGCTTCGAAAAAGCGGAGGGGGAGGCTTATGTCAAGCTCAAGGTTTTTTGATTTATTTGCAGGCAAATATTTAATTGTCATGGTGCGCGGACATGTCAGAGGCGGGAGGCTCAGCTGTTACTCCGCATCATAGAAGGACAGTAAAAATATATCATAGGGCCATGTACAAAAATATGCATCGTAAAGCAGATACAGCGGCAATTTTCCCTTTGGCCGTTTTTTACAGCTCTTGCCCGCGAAAGCTATTTTTGTTTGAGACATTTTCTGATTCAGCATGATATACTGTTGACATGAGTTATTGACTATTTTGTGAAAGGGGTAAGGTAAATGATATTTGCGGGGCATATACGGCGCAAATTTATGGCGGCTGCCGCCGTCATGCTTATGACAGTCTCGTTTATGTCTGTCGGCGCGTCGGCCAAAGTCTACGACGAGAAGGATCCGCCGAAGGTCGGAGAGCGGGCGCGGCACATTATCTTTGACGTCCTCAATAAGACGAAGCATCCCGTCTTTCTAAAGTACAGGGCGGAGATGGATATGGACGGAGAAAAGCTCATGACTCTCTGTACGCTGGCAATGAAGGGAAATATAACCTTTTTGGAGATGGAGTCAAAGGCGCAGCACATGAGCGTGATAAGCGATGCCGGCGATCATTCTCACACATTGATAATGCACGGCGACAAGATGTATATGAAGATGAAGGATTCTCCGATAAAGCTGCCGGTATTCGGCGAACCGACGGAGGGGGGCGAGGAAGCTAAAAGCTCCGCCCCGAGCTACAGCGCCGGCAGCGAGGATATAGGCGGCAAAATTTACGACTATGACAAGCTGATCGAGAAGGACAGCGAGCCTCAGAGCTTCTATTTCAACGTGATGACCGACGAGTGGAAGTACTGGCTCAACAGCGCGATGTCAGACAAGCTTATAGAAATCCTGGAATACGGCGCGAAGGTGGACGACGCGCTCTTTAAGGTACCCTCCGGCTATCAGGAGATGAAGATGCCCTACTGATACGGGCGCTTTATCGTCCGAATACCTTTTCGACAGACGCGGCAAACAGCCGGCGTCTGTTTTTTATGCTTTTTGCTGGGAGCGGGGAAATTTCTTTTGCCTGTGTCTTCATCTCGTTGATAATCCCTGCCGCTGGCCGTCATATTGGGGTACAATATCCATATTGCGACGTAAGGAGGGGTTACGGTATGAGCGTGAACGACGGCTATTGGTGGTATATAACGATAAACGCTGAAGCGGGGCAGGAGGACAACCTTTTCTCACTCGCCGACATATCGGAAAGTATTGGGACGGAGCTGCAGGAGCTGCCTGACGGCGGATGCAGGCTTCGCATGTATTACAGAAGCGGCGAGGAGCTTTCTTACTGGAAGAACAAGCTGCTTGCCGCGATGAGAGAGTTTCCAGGAGTGACGATAGAGGATTGGGGCAGGATAGAAAACCAGCCGTGGCATGTCGCCGCGCAGGACGCCTTTCCGCCGCTTCCGGTCGGACGCGGCCTTGTCGTTCTCGCGCCGTGGCATAAGGGAACGGAGCCGGAGGGAAAGACGGCGCTCTACATCAATCCGGGCAGCGCCTTTGGCACCGGATATCATGAAAGCACTCAGATAGCCCTTGAGCTGCTGGAAAAATATATCAAAGAGGGAGACGTCGCGGCCGATATCGGCACAGGCTCCGGCATTCTCGCGATAGGGGCGCTGAAGCTGGGGGCGTCGATGGTCTATGCCCGCGATATCGACCCCGCCGTTATAGAAGAGGTTCGCAAGAATTTTGAGCTGAACGGCCTTGACGCGGAAAAGAGCGAGCTTGCGACAGGCGATCTTCTGAAGGACTTTGGCCGAAGCGCCGACATTCTCACCGCGAATATTCTGCTTGAC
The DNA here is from genome assembly GCA_030533085.1 of Synergistaceae bacterium. Lineage (GTDB taxonomy): Bacteria > Synergistota > Synergistia > Synergistales > Synergistaceae > JAUNJZ01. The sequence goes on along the minus strand of JAUNJZ010000004.1, from coordinate 34,302 downwards.
CCGCTTACGACTATGGTGGCGGAGGTTCCAGCCGTTATAGGGAGAGATGGAACGGCGATATTCTCCGGTATGCTTGAGACGGAAAAGCCTGTGTTCCTCAAAGCGCTGGCCGACGCGAAGATGGAGGCCGCCGACGAGCTCGTAAAGGGAGACTGGTGGGGTGTCGCTGCCAAGGTTAAGGCTTGAGCGCTGTTCCTGCGAGAACGGTATATGGACTATAGACGCGGAGGAGGCTCATCATCTCGTCCGCGTCCGCCGTTGCTACAGCGGCTCGCTTGTCGAGGGGCTGCTTAACGGGGAAAAGATAGAGCTGCGCCTTGAGTGCGAGGGGGAGAGCGTGAGGGCGAGGGAGATATCCCGCAGCGCCGAAAGCTCCTGCCGCCCCAGGGTCGTGCTGCTGCTGGGGCTGCTGAAAAACGACCAGCTCGACGACGCGCTGCGCTTCTGCGCCGAGACTGGCGTCTATGAGGTACAGCTGCTCTTCTGCGAGAGAAGCGTCCCCCGCTGCGACGGGGCGAAGCTTGCGGAGAAGATGAAGCGCTGGCGCAAAATACTAGACGAGGCGACAAAACAGGCCGGAGCCGCCGCCGCGCCGCGCCTTGCGGAGCCAACGCGCTTTGACGGCTTCGATTTTTCGGGGCTTCCCGCTCAGCGTCTGGCGGCAATGCTGACGAAAGATACAAAGCCTCTGCGCGGCGTGGAGATATCCGAAGAGCTGGCCATAGCCATAGGGCCTGAGGGGGACTGGTCTCCGCGCGAAAGCGGGCGCCTTATAGCCGAAGGCTTTGAGCCGGTATCGCTGGGAGCGCGCATAATGCGCGCCAGCACGGCGGTCGCCGCTTCATGCGCGGCGGCGGCGATGCTGTACCGAGGCTGAAAACAAAAAAACGGGGGGCTTCTCAGCGAAGCGCCCCGAAATTTTTCTCTCTTCCTGCGGTTCCGCGGTTTTAGTCGAGAGGTGAGAACATCTTTCCGGGATTCATTATCCCCAACGGGTCAAAGGCGCGCTTTACGCCGCGCAGCACTTCAAGCTCCGCCGCGCTCTTGCTCTCAGTCAGAATCTTCTGCTTTACATGCCCGACGCCATGTTCGCCGCTGCCGACGCCGCCCAGAGCTATAGCCTCGCCTATCAGCACGGCGAAGAACTCCTCCGCGTAGACGGCCCATCTTTCGGGGGTCATTCCCTCCGGTTTGAGCGGTATCGGGTGGATATTGCCGTCGCCGATATGTGAGATTATTCCGATCTCGACCTTCCATTCCTCGCTTATCTTCTTTATACGCCTTATCATTTCAGGCACGGCGGAAAGCGGCACCATAAGGTCGCCGGAGGCGCAGGCGTGCGGGTCGCGCGCGCGCATACCCTCAAGTCCGTTCTGCCTCACGCTCCACATCGCGGCGGAGTCGGTGCGGCTCTCCGCGACGAAGACCTCAAAGGCTCCGCATTCAAGGCATATCTTTCCGACCGTCTCATAGCCGTCCTCAAGCTGCGCCTCCGTGTCGCCCTCTATCTGAATCAGCAGATAGCCTTCGCTCCGCTCCTGCTCCGGCAGAGAACAGCCGAGATATTCTGTCGTATACTTTACGAGATTCCTGTCCATAAACTCGCAGGAGATTATCCGCCTGCCGGAGCCTATCACCTTCGCCACGCTCTCGACGAGCTCTTCCAGCGTCGGATAACAGGCGAGCAGATTCACCGTCTTGCCGGGGGCCGGCTCAAGATTGACGATAAGCTTCGTGACGACCGCGAGAGTTCCTTCGCTCCCCGCCAGCAGGCTCAGCAGGCTGTAGCCCCAGGTATCCTTGCGGAAGCGCCCGCCAAGCTCTATTATTTCTCCGTTCGGCAGCACGGCCTCTACTCCGAGGACGTGGCGGCGAGTATTGCCGTAGCGTATCACCTTTCCGCCCCCGGCGTTCGTCGCGAAATTGCCGCCGATGAAGCTCGTCTCCGTGCTCATCGGATATCCTGCATAGAGAAAGCCATGCTCGGCGACGGCGCGGCAGAGGTCGTTCGTCACGACCCCAGGCTCCACCACCGCGACACGGTTGATGGGGTCGATCTCCAGAATCCTGTTCATCCGTTCCAGAGACAGCACAATGCCGCCCGCCAGCGGCACCGCGCCGCCGTTGAGGCCGCTGCCCGCGCCGCGCGGCGTCACCGGTATCCGTTCGCGGCTCGCTATCTTCATCACGGCTGCGACCTGCGCGCTGTCAGCCGGTTTCACAACAGCCTCCGGCATCCGCCCCCAGATACGCCCCGCCTGATCCCAGGCGTAATTGTCCAGCGCCTCCGCGTCGTTCATAACGACGCCGCCCCGCCCAAGCAGGGCAAGCAGCTCGTCGTATATCTCCTTAGTTACCCTCCCGTAGCGCTCCATCACTTTTCGCCTTTGTATCTCCTGACCGCGTCGATCAGAGCGTTCAGGATTTCCATCGCGTCGCCCTGAATGCCGAGATCCGCGACGCGGAATATAGGCGCTTCGGGGTCTTGATTGACGGCTATTATAGTCTCAGCTCCGGACATGCCCGCTATATGCTGCACCGCGCCGGAGATGCCGAAAGCCAGATAAATGCGCGGCGTGACAGATTTTCCCGACAGTCCCACCTGCGCCGAATAGGGGGCCCAGCCGAGATCCACAGCCATCCGCGAGGCTCCGACAGTGCCCCCCAGCAGCCCCGCAAGCTCCTCGAGGCGGGCGAAGTTCTTCGCGTTCTTCATCCCCTTGCCGCCGGAGACGATTATCTCCGCCTCCTGCAAGGGCAGTCCGACGCTCCGCTCAGGGTCGAAGCCGATAAATTTTATCAGCGAACGCAGCATATCCTTTTCAGCTTTATAGGCGACGACCTCGCCGCGGCGGCTCTCATCGGCGGGAAGCGGCCGCTTCGACTTCGGGCGCACGGTGCACATCTGCGGGTCGCGCCCCTTCGTCCTGATATCCGCCATCACATTGCCGCCTATCGCGGGGCGCGTCTGTATCAGCCGCTTCGACGCGGGGTCGATGGCCAGCTCCGTGCAGTCCGCAGTCAGTCCGCAGCCGAGGGCGGCGCTGAGCATCGGCATCAGCGTGCGCCCCTGAGTGGTCGCGGAAGCTATCAATATCGTCGGTTTATATTCTTCTATCATATCGGAGAGGACGGAAAGCTCGATATCGGCCTTGAAATTTTCAAATTCCGCCTCGTCTGCGATATAGAGCTTATCCGCGCCGAAGGCGATAAGAGAGGCCGCCTGCTCCGTTACGCCGCTGCCGATAACCACGCTGGCCAGCGGCGCGCCGAGCTCGTCGGCAAGCTCCCGTCCCCAGGCCAGCAGCTCGCGCGAGACGGGATGAATCCTTCCGCCGCGCACCTCCGCAAGAGTCCAGACTTCGCCAGAGCTCATCACTTCGCCTCCTCCAAAGCGTTCTTTTCTTCAAGAAGCCCCATCACTGCCTCAACGGCCCTTTCCAGCCCCTCCGCGGCGACTACCCGGCGTCCCTGCCGCGTCACCTTGGGATAGGTGACGTTGACGACCTGCGTTGCGGAGCCTTTGAGCCCGGTCTCTTCCTCAGCCATGAAAAGCCCCTCCGCAGTCTCAAGGGGAATCTCAGCCGTTTTCGCCCTGAGCTTTCCGCTCAGCGTGCAGAGACGGGGAATGTTCATCTCCTTCACCGGTATCACGATAGCGGGAAGCGGCGCTTCCACCGTCTCGTGGCCGCCCTCTACCGCGCGGACGACGCGAATGCTTTCATCTGTCAGATCGTCGATGGCGCTGACGTATGAGAGGACGGAAACGCCCATCAGCTTCGCGCAGGCGGGGCCGACCTGTCCCGTCTCTCCGTCCGTGGCGCGCTCGCCGGCGAAAAGAAGGTCGAAGGGGCCGGCCTTCAGCAGCGCGCGCGACAGCGTCCTCGCCGTGGCGAGAGTATCCGCGCCGCCGAACTTTCTGTCGGAGAGCAGCAGCCCGCGGTCGCAGCCCATCGCTATCGCGTATTTGACCGCCTTCCGCGCCGCCGGCGGTCCCATCGTAACGGCGGTGATTTCGACCTCACCCGCCGCGCGGGACTCCTTTATCCGCACCGCCGCCTCGACGGCGTGCAAATCGAGCGGATTCAGCTCCGCCTCCACGCCGTCGCGTATCATCGTGCCCGTCGTTTCGTCTATCTTTACCGTATCCACAGCGGGAACCTGCTTCACAAGTACAGCTATACGCAAAATTTCTTTCCTCCTTGAGGAATATAAAATATTGTAAAAAGATATACGCAATAGACGAATGCGTCAAGTTCTAGCTCCGGCCTGTTATTCTTCCCTGAATTGCAAAAGTAAACGCGGCCTGCGGCGGCGGACGCAGCCTCAGCTTCCGCAAAATCTTGTCAAAGTCGACGCTGCGTTCACTTTTTGCGATTAACAGTTTATAGAATTCTTTAATGAACAAAAATTGACAGCGTACAGGTAATTGATATAATTTTCTTGCAACCGGATTGCGAAATTGCCAATAAAAAAACTCAGGAGGAATCATCGTGAAGCGAATTACCGGACGGTTTTTTGTACTGTTGTTGTGCGCCCTTTTGTTTACCGGCGCGGCGGAGGCGGGGAATTTCAGCGAATTGCAGGCGCTGATAGACGGCGCCGCGGCAGGCTCGCAGCTTGTCCTGTCAGAGGATTATAGCTACGACATATCGGCTGACACGGCGATCCCGGAGGACGGTATCCAGGTCGGCAAGGCGCTGACGATCGACGGCGGCGGCCATACGGTTGACGCGATGGGGGTAGTGCGCGTATTTCAGGTAACTAGCACCGATGTCGCCTTTAAGAATCTTACGATAACTAAGGGCGGTTCGACGGTAAGCGGCGGCGGCATCCATATCGCGCGCTCTCTTGCCGTTGCCTTTGAGAATGTCAAAATAACCAAATGCGGCACAGAAAGAGGCGTTCACACCCGCGACGGCGGAGCGGCGATTTTTGTCGATTCAAAGGCCAATGTGACCTTCACGGACTGCGAAATCTCCGAAAATACAGGGAAGGACAGGGCCGGCGGCATCTATATGCGCGGCAACGCGGTCTTTACCAATACTAAAATTATAAATAACACCGGCGGCTCGCGCGGCGGCGGTCTCTATGTCGATCCGGGTTACAGGTCGCCGGAGCGCGGCGGCGAGTGGGGCGGAAATGTCAAAATGTACAACTGCACGATCAGCGGCAACAAGGGCGGCCGCGGCGGCGGTGTTTATGTGAACGCCGAGAATGAGACGCTCAACGTCTTCGAAAATTGTACAATCGCCAACAACGACGTTTCAGATAACAGTATCGGCAACGGCGGCGGTATTCTCTTTTACAATGCGAACGCTGAGCTGACGAACTGTACGATCATTGGAAACAAGGCAAGATATGGCGGAGGTTTCATCCTTGACGTTGTCTCTCAGATAAAGATCGTGAACTGTACGATGGCTGATAATGTGGCGACGGAGGGCGGCGGCGGGCTCTACGCGCACGACGGGTCGCATTCCGACGATACGATGAAGGCCGTTGGAAAAGCTGACTTTATGGGCTGCGTCATCGTCGGCAACCGGCTTGCGGATGGAACGGCACAGGATGTGAGCGTTCACTACTCCCCCAACACGGACAAAGACCCTAATCCTAATCTTGGCCCATGGGTCGCCCGTTACGACGGCAACTTTGTCAGCGGCGGCTATAATGTTCTCGGTCAGGTTGACCTGACGAAGCCTGAGGGCGTGTCGGCCGACGTGACAATCACCCTGACTTCCAATGACGTCAGAGACGCGGCTGCGGCGAATGTTCTTCTGTACGAGGCGGGCGTACCATCGCTTAAGGACAATGGCGGCAAGGTGCATACAGTGGCGCTCGCCGATAACAGCGCGGCGCTGGAGCTTATTCCATCCGGCACTGCGTGGATGCCGAAGACAGACGCGCGCGGCGAGTCCCGCCCGCAGGTGGCAGGTGGCGACGCCGGCGCTTACGAGAGGAGCGAATCTTCTTCCAGCGGATGCAGCACGGCCTCCTTTCCGCTTCTGCTGCTGGCCTTCGGCGGAGCGGCGGTCATTTTCAGAAAGAGATAACAGGACGGCATAAAAAGGGGCCTCCCCTTTCCATACCACACAGAAATACAGGCCTCCCGCGCGGGAGGCCTGTATTGTATAAGCCCTTTCGATCAATTATATTTCGCGCCGCGCCTTCCGCATTGCTATAAGGCGGCTTACAGCCCGTAGATGTCCTCCTGCGCGACGATGCCGACGCCTTTTGCGGCGAGCAGCTCCACCGCTTTGTCGATGTTTTTGTCCGCGACGCGGAATACCATGTAGGCGCTTTCATCCTTGCGCGCAGTGAAAGCGTAGGTGTATTCCAGATTTATCTCCCCGTCTTTCAGTATGTCCAGTATTTCATAGAGCGCCCCCGGCTTGTCGGAGACCTCTACGGCGAGCACCGGGGTCACGGCGGATATGCTGCCCGCCTCTTTGAGCACGCGCTGAGCCTTCTCCGGGTCGTCAACTATCGTGCGCAGTACGCCGAAATCCGCCGCTTCCGCGAGCGAGAGCGCCCTCATGTCTATGCCGTGGCTGCGCAGCAGCTCTACAAACTCCGCGAGCTTTCCCGGCTTATTCTCTAAGAAAACGGAAATCTGCCTGACTGTCATATTTTTTTCCCCCTTCATTGGGTGATTCCTCCCTCTATTATAATCAAATTTTTCTTTTTTATCTGATATTTTACGATTTTATACCGCATGGTTATTGTGGGCGCGGCTTCTTAATACAGTTTGCGCTTGTCGATGATGCGCACCGCCTTGCCTTCGCTGCGCGGTATGCTCTTAGGCTCTACGAGATGCACCTTCGCGTAGATGCCGAGGAAGCCTTTGAGGGCGTTGACAAGCTGCTTTTCGCGCGAGGTTATCTCGCCCAGCGTGTCGCTGAATCTCTCATGCGTCATTTCGACGTTGATGTCAAGCGTGTCGCTGTTGTTCACGCGGTCCACGATGAGCTGATAGTTGGGAGAGTAGCCGTTGTCGATGAGCACGGTCTCTATCTGCGAGGGGAATACGTTGACCCCTTTGATGATAAGCATGTCGTCGCTGCGTCCCATCGGCTTCGCCATGCGCACGTGGGTGCGGCCGCAGGAGCATTTTTCATGCGAGAGGACGCAGATGTCGCGGGTGCGGTAGCGTATCATCGGGAAGGCTTCTTTGTTTATGGAGGTGAATACCAGCTCTCCCTTTTCCCCGTCCGGCAGGATCTCGCCCGTCTTTGGATTGATTATCTCGGCGATGAACTGATCTTCGCAGAGGTGCATCCCATGCTGCTCGCAGCACTCGTAGCTGACGCCGGGGCCTTCCAGCTCCGTCAGCCCGTAGATGTCGTAGGCTTTGATGCGGAGCTTGCTTTCGATATCGCGGCGCATTTCTTCACTCCACGCCTCCGCGCCGAAGATCCCCGCCTTGAGCTTTATCGTATCCTGAAGCCCCTTCTCGACTATCGTTTCGCCCAGGTAGGCGGCGTAAGAAGGGGTGCAGCAGAGTATTGTCGAGCCAAGGTCCTGCATGAACTGTATCTGGCGCTCCGTAGAGCCGGAGGACATGGGGAGGGTAAGGGAGCCGAGCTTGTGAGAGCCGCCGTTAAGCCCCGCGCCGCCTGTGAAGAGGCCGTAGCCGTAGGAGACATGCACGACGTCGTCTTTTGTCCCGCCGGCCGCCACGATGGCGCGCGCGCAGCAGTCGTCCCACGCGTCTATGTCGTGCTGTGTGTAGAAGGCTATGACGCGCTTGCCGGTGGTTCCGCTGGTGGACTGGATGCGCACGCACTCGGAGAGCGGCTTGCAGAGCAGTCCGTAGGGGTAGGCTTCGCGCAGGTCGTTTTTGGAGACGAAGGGCAGCTTGTGAATGTCCTCAAGCCCTCTGATATCCTCCGGCTTTACTCCGTGCTCGTCCATCTTCTTCCGGTAATAGGCCGAGTTTTCATAGGCGTGCCTGACCGTCCTGACAAGCCCCTCGCTCTGCCATTTCCTGATCTCTTCGCGCGGCGCGCATTCGATTTCCGGCTGATAGTAGTTCTGTTTTTCCATTACATCCATTTCCTTTCTTCCGCATTTCGCCAGCGGCAAAATGCTTTTTTAAAATTTTTTATTGCCGCAAAAGGGCAAAAAAAGCAGGGTCCGCAAAAATGCGAGCCCTGCTTCAACGACAAATACGCGGTATGCGATTCTAAAGTTCTTTATGAATCATGCAGACGCCGCGCAGATCCCGTGAAGAGGACCCGCGCCGGTAAAGGAGAAGCGTGTGACACGAACGTATTCCGAGCCTGTATTTATTTTCTTTGTCATGTCCCTGCGCCTCCTTTTGCTGAAATATCAACTGCTTCCAACCAACGGCTGAGATTGTAGACAGAAAAGGCGCGATTGTCAACCCCGGTTTTGAAAATTGCTCCGGCAAAGACGTCCATCTTGCCGCGGAGGCGAAGCGGATATTATGACATACGTGAAAAATGTTCGAGCGTCTTTATGAAGTCGGAGATAGTTTTTTCAGCGTCGCCCTGCTCTATGCCGCGCCGCACGCAATGTCTGAGATGCCCCTCAAGTATGACCTGTCCGATCTTATGCAGCGCGTTCTTCGCCGCGTTTATCTGTATAAGGATATCCTCGCACGGGACATCCTCGTCTATCATCCGTTCGACGGCGTTCACCTGCCCCGCGACTTTCCTCAGCCGCAGATGCAGATTTTTTGATTCTATACATTCTTTCATCGCTGCCCCTCCTTCCGTAACCTGTTAAAAATATCCCCGCGAGGCTCAAAAGTCAAGAAAAAATCGCGGCGGCCTCTCTTCGCGCGCGGCGGTGGCGTATAACAGGTCAGCCGCATAAATGACTTTCGCACCTCTTGACAGTTTCGCCATAATGGTAATATTATTAAAAAATGCAGTCGCGATTTACGGATTGTCGCGATTGCGGTGCATCTCCAGCGAACCAAAACAGCGTTTTTCTGTTTTGTGTGAGTCGGCTGGTCTTGCAGTATGAAAAACTAAATATTGGAAAACGCTAAGACGGAGTTACGTTTGCGACATCTGAAATTACAGAGAATCGGCACGCAGGTGAGAGCCGAGGTTGAAGATGCGCGATACGGTCTCGCTCCTGAGCGGAATCCCCTAAGGCTTTGCTGTTAAGGGATTACGGGAGGCCCCGTTACAGGCCCCAATGAGAGGCCGCTTTTTATGTTGTTACGCGGCAATCAGGGTGGTACCGCGGATATTTGTATTTTCGCCCCTGAGGCACTTATGTGCCTCGGGGGCTTTTTTATTGGCGCGCCGGACGGTTCCGGCGAAAGAATTAAAAGGGGTGTCTGATATGAAGGAAATTAAGTTTACGGATATTACGCTGCGCGAGGTAGCGCGCGGAGGCGACGGGGCGCTTTCTTTCAAAGAGATTATAGAGATGGCCAAGATCCTGGATAAGCTCAAGCTGGACGTTATCAGCCTCGCGCCGATAGTCAACGAGAAGATAGACTCTCTGCTGGTGCGCACTGTGGCTTCCGCCGTCAGGAAGAGCGCGCTTTCGATTCCTGTGGGGTTTTCGGAGGCGGGGGTGGACGTTGCGTGGAACGCCGTCGCGGAGGCGGCTCATCCGCGCCTCTATGTCGAAGCGCCCCTTTCCGCCGTGCAGATGGAATTTGTCTGCCATAAGAAGCCGGAGGGTGTGATCGAAATGACGGACAGGCTGGTCAGGCGCGCCCGCGCGCTCTGCCCCGATGTGGAGTTCGCGGCGGTTGACGCGACGCGCAGCGAGCCGGAATTTTTGTACAAGGCCATACGCACCGCGCTGGCGGCAGGAGCGACGACAGTCACAGTCTGTGATTCCGCCGGCACTATGATGCCTTATGAGTTCAACTCTTTTATCAAGGATATATATGCCAATGTGCCGGAGCTGAGGGAGGCGGCGCTGGGGGTGAAATGCTCCGACGAGCTGGCGATGGCAGCCGCCTGCGCCGTGTCGGCTGTGAAGGCCGGAGCGTCGGAGGTGGACGTGGCCGTCAGCGGCCGCTGCGCGCCGGAGCTGGAGACGGCGGCGCATATCATCCGCACTCGCGGCGACGACTGCGGCTATTACAGCGGGATAAAGTATACGGAGCTGCACCGCTCTATCGCCCAGATGAACTGGATAACGCGCACGCAGCGCAGCAAGACGAGCGCTTTTGACACGGGGCTGTCTATCTCCGGCGGCTCAGACGTGCTGCTGGACGCCAACGACGATATTGAGGCGCTGTCAACGGCGGTCTCGCGTCTCGGTTATGACCTCTCGGAGGAGGATATGACCAAGGTTTACGATACTTTTATAAATGTGGCCAAGAAAAAATCGGTCGGCACGAAGGAGCTTGAGGCTATCATCGCCACAAGCGCCTTGCAGGTTCCGCCGACATATGAGCTGGTGAGCTTCGTAATCAACAGCGGCAATATCATCAACGCCACGGCGAATATTCACTGCCGCAGGCGCGGGGAGGATCTTTCGGGGCTTGCGGTCGGCGACGGCCCTATCGACGCGGCCTTCCTCGCCATAGAACAGATAACGGGACATCATTACGAACTGGACGATTTCCAGATACAGGCCGTTACGGAGGGGCGCGAGGCCATGGGCTCGACGCTTGTCAAGCTGCGCTCTAACGGCAGGCTTTATTCGGGCAACGGCATTTCAACGGATATCATCGGTTCCAGTATAAGAGCTTATTTCAACGCGCTGAATAAAATAGCGTACGAGGAGAATCACAGATAATGAAGCTTTCTTTTTCGACATTCGGATGGCATGACCACACATGGGAGGAGTTCTGCGCCGTCGCCCTTGACGGCGGCTTTGCGGGGATAGAGGTACACAATATCCACGACCCAAGGCTTTCGGAGAAGAACCGCCTCTTTGACCCGGCGACGGCCAACGCGACGCACCGTGAGATGACGGAGGCGGGGCTGTCTATCCCCTGTATCGACGCCTGGCATAATATAGCCGACGGCGCGGCCTTTGAGGAAAACTGCGCCGAGATCGCCGATTATATCAGTACGGCGAAGAATCTGCGCATTCCCTACGTGCGCATCGGCGCGAAAGAGACGGGCGGCTCGCGGGAGGAAGAGGAGGCGGCCGTGACGGCGGTGCTGAAGCGTATGCTTCCCGCCGCTCAGGAGGCCGGTGTGACGCTGCTGATAGAGACGATAGGCATTTATTCGGATACGGACAGGCTCTGCGACATGCTTAATTCCTTCTCCTGCGACAACCTCGCCGCGCTCTGGGATATGCAGCATACCTTCCGCGACGCGGGAGAGACGCCGGAAAAGACGGTGAAGAATCTGGGGGCTTATATCAAACATGTCCACCTCAAGGATTCTGTCGTGAAGGAGGAGGGAACTGTGGAGTACCGCCTCGTCTGCGAAGGGAGCCTGCCCATAGCGGCTATGATGCGCGCCCTCTATTCGCTGAATTACGACGGCTTCATCTCCATGGAGTGGGATCCGCGCTGGATGCCGGATATCGAGAGCATCGAGCTGATATCGCTGCATTTCGTGAACACGATGAACCGCTTTGACAGCCCCGCGCGTATGGTGAAGTCAAAGCGCCTCTATGAGAACAGGCGCGGCACAGGGCTTTTCCCCTGGCAGAAGGACAAGCTTATAGAAAAGACCTTCGGCGAGGTCCTTGACCGCGTCGTAGAGGAATTTCCGGATCAGTACGCCTTTAAGTATACGACGCTGAATTATACCCGCACCTATTCGGAATTCCGCGACGATGTGGACGAGTTCGCGCGCGCGCTGATATCGCTCGGCGTAGGCCCCGGCAGTCATGTCGCGATATGGGCGACGAATCTGCCGCAGTGGTATATAACCTTCTGGGCAACGACGAAAATCGGCGCGGTGCTTGTGACAGTCAACACCGCCTATAAGATACACGAGGCGGAATATCTGCTGCGCCAGTCCGACACTCATACGCTGGTGATGATAAAGGGCTTCCGCGACTCGCATTACGACGAGATAATAAAGGAGCTTTGCCCCGAGCTGGAAAGCGCCGTCCCCGGCAGACCGCTTGCCTGCCGCCGCCTCCCCTTCCTGCGCAATGTGATAACGGTCGATTTCAAAATGAAGGGCTGCCTCACATGGGAGGAGGCCGTCGCGCGCGCTCATATGACGCCGATCGAGGAGGTTCGCCGCCTCGCCGCCGCCGTCAACATCCACGATGTATGCAACATGCAGTACACCAGCGGCACGACGGGCTTTCCAAAGGGAGTCATGCTGACGCATTATAATGTCGTCAACAACGGAAAGTGCATCGGAGACCGTATGGATCTATCGACGGCGGACAGGATGATGATACAGGTGCCTATGTTCCACTGCTTCGGTATGGTGCTGGCTATGAGCGCCTCTATGACGCACGCCGCCACGCTCTCACCGCTGCCGTATTTCTCGACGAAGGCCTCTCTCGCCTGCATCAATCAGGAGCGCATAACCTGCTTCCACGGAGTGCCTACGATGTTCATCGCAATGATGGAGCATGAAGACTTCGATAAGACAGACTTCTCCTACATGCGCACCGGCATCATGGCCGGAAGTCCCTGCCCGATATCGAAAATGCGGGATGTCGTCGATAAGATGAATATGAAGGAAATAGTCATAGTCTATGGGCAGACGGAAGCTTCGCCCGGCTGCACGATGAGCGACACCGGCGATTCGCTTGAAGTGCGCGTCGAGACTGTCGGCCACGCGCTGCCGGAGATAGAGTGCCGCGTGGTGGATCCGGAGACAGGCGAGGAGCTGCCGGACGAGGAGACCGGCGAGTTCGTGGCGCGCGGCTATAACATCATGAAGGGATATTACAAGATGCCGGAGGCCACGGCGGCGGCTATCGACGCCGACGGCTGGCTTCACACGGGAGACCTCGCCTGCCGCACCGCCGACGGCAATTACCGTATCACCGGACGGCTGAAAGACATGATAATCAGAGGCGGCGAGAATATATACCCCAAGGAGCTTGAGGAATTTCTCTACACGCACCCGAAGGTAAAGGATGTGCAGGTGATAGGAGTTCCTGACGAGGCGCTGGGCGAGGAGATATGCGCCTGCGTGATTCTCCGGGAGGGCGAAGAGGCTGGCGAGGCGGAGATAAAAGAGTTCTTCCTTTCGCAGATGGCGCGCCACAAATGTCCGCGCTATATAGATTTCGTCACGGAATTTCCGATGAACGCCGCGGGGAAGATACTGAAATACAAAATGCGTGAAGACGCGGTGAAGAAATACGGACTGGAAAAGGCGGCCTCCGTCAAAACCGCTTAAAAAACCGGCGATAAGCCGGAAGCTTCGCGCCCCAGTCTGCGCGCGAGCTTATTATCGCCGGGGATATTGTGATAGAATCTATAAAATAAGCTTTGATTTCACGGCGATTGACGGCATACGGCAGGATAAATTTTCTGGGAAGTTTGAAAGGAGTTCGCTCGATGAGTGAGAAAAAACTTGTAACAATGGACGGCAACGAGGCGGCGGCCTATATCGCCTACGCCTTTACCGAGGTCGCGGCTATATATCCTATAACGCCCTCTTCGCCTATGGCGGAAAAGACAGACGCCTGGTCGGCGAAGGGCAAAAAAAACCTCTTCGGTCAAACAGTCTCGCTGATAGAGATGCAGTCTGAAGCCGGAGCGGCGGCGGCCGTTCACGGCGCGCTTGAGACAGGCGCGCTGGCGACCTCCTTCACCTCCTCGCAGGGGCTGATGCTGATGATTCCCGTGCTTCACCGTCTTTCGGGACAGCGTCACCCCGGCGTGCTGCACGTCGCGGCGCGTACCGTCGGCACGCACGCCTTTTCGATATTCGGAGACCACTCCGACGTGATGAACTGCCGCCAGTGCGGCCTCGCCATGCTGGCCACAGGCAGCGTGCAGGAAATAATGGATCTCGCCGGAGTGGCGCATCTGGCGGCGATAAAATCCCGTATCCCCTTTATGCACTTCTTTGACGGCTTCCGCACCTCGCACGAGATAAACAAGGTAGAAGAAATGCCCTACGAGACCCTTGACTCTCTGCTCGACCGCGCGGCACTCGCGGAATTCCGCGCCGCCTCGCTGAATCCGGAGCGGCCGATGATGCGCAGCACAGTGCAGAACCCGGACATATATTTCCAGGTGCGCGAGGCCAACAACGGCTTCTACGACGCGCTGCCCGGCATAGTAGAGGACTATATGGCGAAAATCAGCGCCGTAACGGGACGCGATTACCGCCTCTTCAACTACTACGGCGCGCCGGACGCCGAAGAGCTGATAATCGCGATGGGCTCCGTCAGCGGCACGGTAGAGGAGGCGGTCGATTACCTCAACGCGCAGGGAAGAAAGACCGGCTTCATACAGGTACATCTCTTCCGCCCCTTCTCGCTGAAACATCTCTTCGCCGTCCTCCCCGCGACAGTGAAAAAAATAGCCGCGCTCGACCGCTGCAAAGAAATGGGCTCCAACGGAGGGCCGCTCTACCAGGATATCTGCACGGCGCTCACGGGAACGGGACGCGACGTGACGATAGTCGGCGGACGCTACGGCCTTTCATCAAAAGACGCTGACCCGACGCAGATAATCGCAGTCTTTGACAACCTCGCGAAGGAGAAGCCGAAAAACGACTTCACGATAGGCATCACTGACGACGTAACGCACCTTTCGCTGCCGCTCGGCCCGCGCGTCAATCCCGACGGCGCGCGCCAGCTCTCCTTCAAATTCTGGGGGCTGGGCGGCGACGGCACAGTCGGCGCGAACAAAAACACCATCGACATAATCAACAGCTACACGGACAAATACGGTCAGGCCTACTTTGAATACGACGCGAAAAAATCCTTCGGCGTCACTATCTCGCATCTGCGCTTCTCCGACGCTCCGATACGCTCCTCATATTTCGTCAAGCGCGCGGACTTCGTCGCGGCGCACAATCCGACATATATCCAGAACTACGACATAGTGAGCGAACTGAAAGAGGGCGGCACGCTGCTCGTCAACTGCCCCTGGGAGCCGGAAGAGCTTGAAGAAAAGATCCCAGCCGACATACGCCGCAAACTGGCGCAAAAAAAGGCGAAGCTCTACATAATCAACGCGACAAAGATAGCCGAAAAACACGGCCTCGGCAGCCACGTCAACATTCCGCTGCAATCGGCCTTCTTCCACCTCGTTGAGCTGATACCGATCGAAGAGGCCAAAAAATACATGAAAGAGGCGGTAAAAAAGACCTTCTTCGCGAAAGGCGACGAAGTGGTGAACCGCAACATAGCCGCCATAGACGACGGCGGCGCGATGCTGGTGAAAATAGAAATACCGGATTCATGGCTCGAAGCGAAGGATGAGCCGAAGCCGCGCCGCGCCGGAGCACCCGCCATCGTTGAAAAGCTGCTCGTCCCCATCAACCGCCAGGAGGGAGACAGCCTCCCCGTCAGCGCCTTCAAAGGCTACGAAGACGGCACCGTAGAACTGGGGCTGACCGCCTTTGAAAAGCGCGCCATAGCGACAAGCGTTCCGGAGTGGGATCCCTCGCTCTGCATACAGTGCAACCGCTGCGCCTACGTCTGCCCGCACGCCGTCATCCGCCCCTACCTGCTGAACGAGGAAGAAAAAAAGGCCGCGCCGGCCGGCTTCCTCACAGCTCCGGCGACAGGACAGAAGGAGCTGTACTTCTCAATGCAGGTGAGCCGCGACGACTGCACAGGCTGCGGAAGCTGCGTAACAGTCTGCCCCGCCAAAGAAAAAGCGATCGTCATGGTTCCGATAGAGAAGTCAAAATCGCTCCCCGAAGAATGGGAATTCGGCCTTTCCATCTCTGATAAAGAGGGAAAATTCGACCCATGGACGGTAAAAGGCAGTCAATTCCGCCAGCCGCTGCTGGAATTCTCGGCGGCCTGCGCCGGCTGCGGAGAGACCCCTTACGCGAAGCTCATGACCCAGCTCTTCGGCGACCGCGTCTACTGGGCGAACGCGACCGGCTGCTCGCAGGCGTGGGGCGGCGCGATGCCCGGCATCCCCTATACGAAAAACAAAGAGGGCAAAGGGCCGGCCTGGTCAAACTCGCTCTTTGAAAACAACGCGGAATTCAGCCTCGGCATGTTCCTCTCCGTCAAACAGCAGCGCGAGGCGCAAAGGCTGCGCGCTGAAAAGCTGCTCGGCGCGAAGCTGCCGGAGGGGCTGAAAAGCGCCCTGAAAGAATGGCTGGACGCCTTCGACGACTTCAACGGCTCCGCCGCCGCGGCGAAAAAACTTATAGCGGAGCTGGAGACGGCGCGCCTCGCTGACAGCGCCGCGGAAACGGCGCGCGAAATGCTCGCCAACAAAGAACAGCTATCGAAAAAAAGCTTCTGGATGTACGGAGGCGACGGCTGGGCCTACGACATAGGCTTCGGCGGCCTCGACCACGTGCTTGCGATGGGAGAGAACGTCAACGCGCTGATAGTCGATACAGAAGTCTACTCCAACACAGGCGGCCAGTCCTCAAAATCAACGCCGATAGGAGCGGTCGCGCAATTCTGCATCAGCGGCAAAAAGGTCGCGAAAAAAGACCTCGGCGCGATGCTCATGACCTACGGCAACATCTACGTCGCGCAGGTGGCGATGGGTGCGGACATGAACCAGCTCGTGAAGGCGCTGCGCGAAGCCGAGGAATACAACGGCCCCTCCGTCATCATCGCCTACACCCCCTGCCTCGCCCACGGCCTCAAACGCGGCATGGGCTGCGCTCAGGAAGAGATGAAGCGCGCCGTCGCGGCGGGCTACTGGAACCTTTACCGCTACGACCCGCGCAAAGAAAAGCCGCTGACGCTCGACTCCAAAGCCCTGACGATGGAATACGAAGAATTTCTGGACGGCGAAGTACGCTACTCCGCGCTGAAACGCACCTTCCCGGAAAACGCGAAAAAATACTTCAAAGAGGGCAGCAGAGAGGCCGCGGAAAGATACGCGAAATACAAACATATGGAAGAAAATCAGTAAAGCAAAGCAAATCCGAAAGAGGCGTATCCCACCGCGGGATACGCCTCTTTCATAACAAGCGCAGCCTCCGCCGCAGGCGGAGGCTGCTTATTGAATCCTCCTAATCCCCTTCGCCGCCCTTGTTTCCTTCGTGGAACAGCTCCAGCTCGCCGCTTTTTATCAGCTCTATCATTACCTGCGCGATTTTGGGGTCGAACTGGCTGCCGGAATTTTTTTCCAGCTCTGATATGACATATTCATCTGTGCGGCGCGTCCTGTAGGGGCGCGTGCTTGCCATCGCGTCTACTGAATCCGCTACGGCTATTATCCGCGCTATCAGCGGTATTTCTTCGCCTTTCAGGCGGCAGTTGTAGCCCTTTCCGTCGTATCTTTCATGATGATAGGCCGCGCCGTCCTTTATTTCGTCTATTATCGTGATGTTGCGCAGAATATAGCCGCCGCGCTCCGCGTGCTGCTTCATTATCTCGTATTCGTCGTCGGTGAGGCGTCCGGGCTTGTTGAGAATGCTGTCCGGCACTCCTATCTTGCCGATGTCGTGGAGCAGCGCCGTGTAGTAGAGGTTGTCAAGCTTCTGCCCTGTGAAGCCAAGCTTTTTCGCTATGGCCGTCGAGTATTCCGCGACGCGCGACGAATGTCCCCGCGTGTAGGGGTCTTTTGCGTCTATCGTGTCGGCTATGGCGGAGAGCGCCTGTCCCGTTATCGCGCGCAGCTCCTCCTGCCTCCGCTCCAGCTCAAGGCTGCGGCGGCGATAGTACCAGCGCGTGGAAAGGAAGATGAGCGCCGCGGCGGCGGCCAGCAGGAGAGCTATAACGGCCGGCTCCTCGTAAAGAGCCCTTTCCTTCTCTATCGGCAGCACGATCGGGCTTTCGCTTTTTATTCCGTCGCTGTTTTCGGCGTTGAAGATGAGCGTGTAATTTCCGCCTTTGAGGTTTGTATAGCTGACGTTGCCCAGCATGTTTGCCGCGACTCGGTTTACCTCTTTATCAAAGCCCTTGAGGAAATATTCCCCGCTGTTATAGGCGCGGTTCGTAAAGCTCAGCACGGAAAGCTCCAGCGTGAGGCGTTTCGCCCTTCGCGGCAGCGCGAGCTTCGTCGGATTCTCGTAGACAGTTCCGTCCACGATGGCGCGGTTGACGGCGAGCTTGGGCTTATTCATGTTCTTGCGCACGCTCATATCGTTGATGATATAGAGGCCGCGCGTGCCGCACAGGAAGAAATCTCCCGCCTTATCGTAATTGCTCCAGGAGTTGGCGGTTACAGTTGAGTTTAATCCGTCTCTGCGGGTGTACGATACCCACTCGACCTTTTCGCCGCGCAGCAGCCTGTCGGGGTCGGCGATGTGGACGCCGGTATCCGCGAGCAGCATGAGTCTACCGTCCAGCCAATACTTTATGTCGAAAATACCGCTGGTGATGGGGGCGTCGACCTCTATCTCACGTATCTTTCTGCCGGAGTCCATAAAGCTGAGGCCGTTTCCGGCGCTTATCCATATACCGTCGTTCGCCGCGTCGTACATCATGCGCAGAATGACGCCGGATTTCAGCCCGTCGCGACGCGTGTAGTTCGTCAGCTTTCCGTCCTTCAGGGCGAAAATGCCGCCGCCGTCCGTTCCGATATACAGAACGCCGGCATTATCCTGACACATCGAAAGCACCGTCAGATTAGTCAGGCCGTCATCGTCGTCTATCACATCGACGACGGCCCCGCCGCGGATTATCGCCGCTCCCTGTATCGTGCCGGCTACTATCGAGCCGTCCGTCAGCTCAAAGGTGAGGCGCGTCTGATTTTCCGGCATACCCTCATTCATCGTATAGCTGCTTATCTTACCGCCGCGCTCATAGCAGATGAGGCCGCTGTCCGCGTAAGTGCTTATCCACAGCCGCTCCGACGAGTCCTTCATCACGCAGCGCACGCGCTTCCCCTCCAACGCCTTTGTAAGCTCGTTGCGCACCGGCTTGAAGTCGTTTGCCAAATCGCTGATATAAAGCCCGCCGTCCGTTCCGACATACAGCTTTTTATCCGACACTACGGCGGCGTTCACCACGCCGCGCGGTATCCCGGCTGCGAAGTTCACGTCAACGAACTTGTTTCTGGTCAGCAGCAGCAGCCCCTGACGCGAAGATGTGAACCAGTAATTTCCCTCGTAATCCTGAATCATCTCTTCAACTGAGCTGTCTACAAGCGAGCCGCCTATCTTTGTGAAAGAGGAGAGCTCTTCGTCAAAGCAGCCGACGCCGTTATCGCCGCACACCCACACGCGCCCCGCCTTATCCTCGTAAATCTCATTGATATCCGTTATCCCCGGAGTATCGCGGCGTTCAAATGAAAGCTCTCTCCCCTTGCCGGAGAATGCGAGAATCGCGCCGTCGGATATTGATAAAAAAATGCCGCCGTTCACCCTCGCGACGCAGCGCGCGCTGTGCCCGCCCATATCCTTTTCGGTCATCAGGCGTTCCAGCCCCTCTTTTGAGGCGATGATCAGCTCCCCGGTGCGCGTTACCCCCCAGATCCTGTCCATATCGTCGCAGGCCATGCTCTGCACGAAGGAAGTGTCATAGTCGCCAAGCGGGATACGCTCCATTCCCTCTTCCGTAACGCGCCCGATGCCGCCGCTTGAGCCGAAATATATATTTCCGGCTGAATCCTCAGCGATCGAACGCACCGTGCTGAAAAAGCCGTCAGTAGTGTCGGGTATCCGGCGGAACTTTCCATTCTCGTGCAGGAAAAGCCCCTCGTCATTCGTGCCTACCCAGAGCCGCCCCCTGCCGTCCTCGTGCAGCACAGTCGCGCTCTTCGCGCTGAAGCCGTCGCCGCCGGAGCCGTAGCGGTGAAAACGCGCGCCGTCGTAGCGCAGCAGCCCGCTGTAGGTCGCCACCCATATATAGCCGTCGCGCGTCTGAAGCACGTCATTCGCCTCATTCGCCCCCATGCCGCTGTCGGCGTTAAAAAGCGTCTGCGCGTAATTGGACAGGAAAGTCTTATCAAGTGCGAGAGCCGTTTCGCAGCGCAGAAAGAGGAAGGCCAGAATAAAAACGAAAACGCGGAAAAATCTTCTTCTCATATCCATACCCCATAAGATAAAAAGCGTAAATTTCATATAAATTCTACCACGAAGAGGGCGGCAGCACAAAAAAATTTCAAATTGGAAAAGCTCCGGCAAACACGAGAAAATTCCCCGCGCGCGGAGGAAAAAAGAGAAAAAGAGCCGCCCCGCGCGGATAAGCGCGGCCGCGGCCCTTGACTTTGCCTTGTCTATTCGCGGCGCTCCCTACCTTGCCGCCCTGAAAATCTCCGCCATATCCGCCGCCGTCAGCCTCTTCACGACGCCTGCCGCGCCGCCCCCCTTGAGGGCGCACTTTTCGGCCATATTGACGATATCCTCCTCGCTCGGCTCCACGCCAAGCTCGCGCAGCGACAGAGGCATAGCCATCTCGCGGTAAAAATCCTCCATCGCCTCAATGCCGCGAAGCGCCGTCTCCTCCGCCGACGCGCCGGGGGCGACATTCATCACGCGCAGCGCGAACCTCTCGAAAAGCTCCGGCGCATCCCTGTAAACATAGCGCGCCCAGCTTCCCCATATCGCGGCGAGCCCCGCACCGTGCGCGACGTCGAATATAGCCCCGACCTCATGCTCCAGCATATGCGAAGCCCAGTCGCCGCCGTCCGTGCCGCAGCCCGTCAGGCCGTTGTGCGAAAGGCTTCCCGCCCACATAATCTCGGCCCTCGCCTCGTAATTATCCGGCTCGGAAAGCAAAATCCTCGCGTTCCTCATCACCGTGCGCATCAGCGCCTCGCTCACCGCCTCCGTCAGCTCCATACGCTCCCCGCCGTTGAAATATCGCTCCATAGTGTGCATCAGGATATCCACGCAGCCGCAGGCCGTCTGATAGGCGGGCAGAGTCATCGTCAGCTCCGGATTGAGAATGGCGAAGCGCAGGCGGCAGAAATCCGTGTTATAGCCGCGCTTTATCCAGCCATCCTCGTTCGTTATCACGGAAGAGCTGCTCATCTCGCTCCCCGCCGCCGCGATAGTCAGCACCGTTCCGATAGGCAGACAGCCCTCGGCCTTTCGCCTCCTCGCGTAAAAATCCCAGACATCTCCGCCGCAGGCGACGCCGTAGCCGATAGCCTTCGCGGAATCTATGACGCTGCCGCCGCCGACGGCCAGAATAAAGTCGACCCCCTCCGCCCTGCAAAGCTCTATACCCTTATAGACGAGCGAAAGACGCGGATTCGGGACCACCCCGCCCAGCTCGACGCACTCCACACCCTCAGCCGCGAGCGAAGCCGCGACGCGGCTCAGCAGACCGGAGCGCTTCGCGCTGCCGCCGCCGTAATGCAGCAGAACCTTCTTCGCCCCCTGCTCCCTGACCAGCCGGCCGGCCTCCGCCTCCGCCCCTCTGCCGAAAACCACCTTAGTCGGCGCGTAATATGTAAAATTCCTCATCATGACGACCATTCCCTTCATTCGTTATCGCTCTGCCGCGCTTCATATTATGATTATAAGCCACGATAAGGGGACGGAAAAGTTTTTTCACCGCGCGACGGCGCGGAGGCGAAAAAAAGGGGAGGCCGCCCGCGCGCCTCCCCCTGACATTATCGCCGTACCTCAGCCGCGGGAGCTTCCCCTCGCCGCCCTTATCAGCCGGGGAAGCAGAAGCACCGTCGCCCCCGCCGCCAATATTTTGAGCCAGACGGCGGCCGGAAGCGGAACTGTATCGAAAAGCCGCCCGCCGTACTGCGTTATCAGAAACTGGAGGGCGAAAGTCAGCGCGAAAACCGCAAGCATCAGCCTGTTGCCGCCGAGCCTCCCAGCCGCGTCCCCAGTCTCCCTGCTGTTAAAGGCGTTAAAGAGCTGAAAAACCACAAACAGCGTAAACAGCGCCGTCGGCGTCTGCGCCTCCGTCACGCCGAGAAAATTCGCCAGACGCTGCGCCATTACCGCCGCCGTGATATAGAGGCCGTTCACCGCTATATGACGCATCATCGGCCGCGTCACGATAGAGGCGCCGCGCCTTACCGGCCTCCGCGCCATCAGGTCGCCGCTTATCGGCTCCAGCCCCAGCGTCAGCCCGGGAGGGCCGTCCATGATTATATTTATCCACAATATCTGCAAAGCGGTAAAAGGAGCCGGAAAGCCCGCGATCACCGAAATCAGCACCACCAGCACCGAAGAAAGATTGACCGTAAGCTGAAACTGTATGAAACGCTGGAAATTCTCGTAAATCCCGCGCCCCCACCGCACAGCCCTCACGATAGTGGAAAAAGAGTCGTCGAGCAGCACGATGTCGCTGGCCTCCTTTGAGACCTCCGTGCCGGCTATCCCCATAGCTATCCCGACATCCGCGTTCTTCAGCGCGGGGGCGTCGTTAATGCCGTCCCCAGTCACGGCGACCACGCTGCCAAGCGCCTTCAGCGCCTTCACCACCCGCATCTTTATCGCGGGCGTGCTTCTCGCGATGACCCGAATTGACGGCAGCCGCTCCGCCAGCTCGCCGTCGCTCAGCTTCTCAAGCTCCCGCGCCTCGACGGCAAGCCGCCCCTCCTCAAGCATCCCCAGCTCCTTCGCTATCGCGGAGGCCGTGACCAGATTATCCCCCGTCAGCATCTTGACGTCGATACCGGCATCGCGGCAGCCCTCAAGCGCCTCGAAAACGTCTGGACGCAGCGGGTCCGAGATGGCGACAAAGCCGTCAAACTTCATACCCGACTCGATCTCCCCGCGCCGCTCTTCATAGTTCCCCGCCTCCTTCAGCTCCTTATGGGCGAAAGCTATAACGCGGCGCGCCTCGCCCTGGAGCGCGGCTATCTCCCGCTCCGCCTCCGCGCGCTCCTCCGGCGTCATATCTGACATCGAAATCACCTTTTCGGGGCTGCCCTTCGTGTAAGCCGTTATATGCCCATCCCTATCGGCGATCGTAGTCATATTCTTCGTATCCGACGAGAAAGGAAAGCTGTGAAGAATCCTGTTCGCCTCGCGCAGCAGGCGGTAATCGTACCCCGATTCATGCGCGGCGGCCAGCAGCGCGCACTCCGTCGGATTGCCGATAAACTCCCTCTTCCCATCCTCGAAACGCAGGTCGGCCGTGCCGTTGAGGGCGAAATTATCCAGCAGCGCCCCCTCCGTCAGCTCATTCGCCCCACGGCGGCCTCCGCCGCTGAAAAGCTCCGTCACAGTCATGCGGTTCTCCGTCAGCGTCCCCGTCTTATCCGAGCAAATCACATCCACCCCGCCTATAGTCTCGCAGGCCGCCAGCTTCTTGACCAGCGCCTTCTGGCGCGACATCCTGATTATATTTATGGCAAGCGACGCCGCGACGATCGTCGGCAGCCCCTCCGGAACGGCGGCGACAATAAGCACGATCGCGGTGATAAAGGCCTGCGAAATATTCTCCCAGTTCGCCTCGCCTGCATTCGCAAGACGCGCGAGCTGGATAAAAAATAGCAGCGACGCGGCGGCCGCTCCGAGAATAGTTATCCTCCCGCCCATCTTCGCCAGCTTCTCCTGAAGCGGCGTGCTTGTTTTTTCGGTTGACGACAGCGCTCCGGCTATCTTCCCAAACTCCGTCGCGTCTCCTACCGCCGTGACCACCGCCCTCCCGCTGCCCCCCGCGGCGAAACAGCCGGAATATATCATATTCGCGCGCTCCGCCGCCGGCGTATCCTCATCCGGCAGGACGACGTCAGCCTCCTTCAGGACAGGCATACTCTCCCCGGTCAGAGCCGACTCGTCCGCCATCAGCGAAGAGGCGGCAATAAGCCGCGCGTCCGCGGGAAACTTATCCCCCGTCTCGACCAGAATGATATCGCCTACAACGACCCCCTCGCGCGGCACAAGCACAACCGCCCCCTCGCGCAGCACCCTTACTTCATCCTTCTCCGCCGCGCGGTTCAGCGCCTCGAAGGCCTTCGCGCTCTGCCCCTCCATCACCACCGTAATAGTCACGGAAAGAAAAACAGCCGCGAAGATCCCCGCGCACTCTATGAAATCCGTCGCCTCTCCCGTCAGCGCGCGGGCGACATTCACCGCCAGCGTGACAAATGCGGCGAAAAGCAGCAAAATCATCATCGGCTCCCGCAGCGCCTCGGCTGCCCGCCTAATCAGCGAGACAGGCTTCTCGCGCGTAAAGCTGTTCACGCCGTAAAGCTCCCTGTTCCTGCGCAGCTGACCTTCATTCAGCCCCTCGCGCGCATCCGTCCCCAGACGGCGCAAAGTCTCCTCCGCGCTCTCCTGATATGGGGCTGGCTCCTTCATCTTCATCTGAAAACACATCCTTTCGCCGCTCCGTGATAAAAAAGACCCGAAAGCCGCCGCAGAAAAGGCGCCTCCGAGCCGCAGCACAAAGAGAAAATCCCGCCGCGCTTCTCGCGGAAGTCGTTATTTCGTGAAAAACAAATTAACCGATAGCGAACCGCCCGTCATCCGCCTTTTCGCTGTGACGGCGGCCTTTTACGCTGAAAGGGAAGAGAGAGCCCCGCGCCGCTCCCCGCGGAAAAAACAAAATCCGCCGCTTGACAGTACCGCGAAAAGCTTATATTGTACATTCATGGACGGCTATATACGCTCGGAGGGTCTTTTTTCTGTCCGCCGCGCCGCGAGGCCGCTCAAATTCAAAGCTTTAAGGAGTCGGATAAAAATGTTGGAAGAGAAAACGGAGAGCTATGACAATTTGCTGAACAAAGGTACGCCCCCCCCCCATAAGCTGTAATAAGGTTTATTTCGCCTTATTATCGCTCTTACTGCTCATTTCGCTATTTGCCTTCGCCGTGCCGGCGCGGGCGGCGACAGCGCCGCAGCGGGATGCGAACGGAACTTATCTGATAGCCGCAAGCGGCGACCTCATATGGTTCCGCGATAGCATAAACAGCGGCGGTATCCCAATCTCATCTGACGCGAAGCTCACCGCCGATATAGACCTCGGCGGCGCGAACTGGATTCCCATCGCCAACGGCAACCTTCGGTACGCCGGCAAATTCGACGGCGGCGGCCACACAGTCAGCAGCTACACAATAACCTCAAATGACCTTACTTCGAATGGATACAGGAGCTACTACGCCGGCCTCTTTGGCCTGATAGCCGCGAGCGGCGACGTGCGCAATCTCACCGTCAGCGGCGATATAAACGTCGACGGCGGCGAAGACTGGATGTTATACGCGGGCGGCGTCGCGGGGGATAACCTAGGCGTGATATCGAACTGCGAAAACAGAGGCGCTGTCAGAGCCTCTGCCAGAGGCGTAGGCGGCGCCAGCAACGTGGGCGGCGTTGCTGGGCAGAACGAAAGCACGATAGCGAACTGCCTGAACGGCGGCGCTGTTACGGCCTCCGGCTCCAGCGGCAACGGCATCTACGCGGGCGGCGTCGCGGGGAATAACTTATCCGGCGCGATAACGAACTGCGCGAGCCTCGGCGATGTCACGGCCTCCGGTTCCGGCAGCAACTACGCTGGGGGCGTCGCGGGGTCGAACAGCAGCAACGGTACGATAACGAACTGCGCGAGCGCCGGCGCTGTCACGGCCTCCGACAGCGGCAGCCAAAACCACGCGGGCGGCGTCGCGGGGTATAACGCCCAAACGATAACGAACTGCGCGAGCCTCGGCGTTGTCACGGCCTCCGGCTCCGGCAGCAACTACGCTGGGGGCGTCGCGGGGTATAACGGCAGCAACGGCACGATAACGAACTGCGGCTGGCTCGTCTCCGGTGATATCAACGCGGGTCTTAATGCTGTCGGCGATAACAGCGGCAGCAACCCCACCCACGTAGTATCGCTCGACCAGACGCAAAAGAATATGGTCGTAACGACAGTCCTCCCGAAAGAGCGCAATATCACGGTCAGCCTGAACGGCAGAGTGGCGGCCTTCGCCTCCTACCCTGGCACGTCGGCGGATATGAGCGGTTACTTCTCCGTAACCTCGACCAGCATTTCCCCCGACATTGCCAGCATCGACAACAGCTGGCCGTACAGGCTGACGGGAATCGCCGATGGCAGAGCGACGCTGACGGCGGCCAACGTTGAAATAAAGGCGACAAACTTCGCCAGCATCGGCAGCGCTGTAACGCCAGGCATATCTGCCGACCTGAGCTGCGCGGTAACCGTCGTACCGCCAATAGCAGTTACCGGCGTGACGCTCTCATCCACGGAGCTTAATTTGACCGCCGGCAGCTCGAACACGGCGCAGCTCACCGCGACAGTGCTGCCAGCCGGCGCGACAAACCGGAATGTGAGCTGGTCAAGCGACAACAGCGCCGTCGCCACGGTAGACGCGAACGGCCTTGTAACGGCAATAGCCGCCGGCACGGCGACGATAACGGTAACGACCGAAGAGGGCGCTTTCACGGCAACCTGTGCCGTAACGGTAAACGGCGCGCCGACTCCGACCCCGACGCCGTCAGGCGGCTCTTCCGGCGGCTGCGCCGCCGGCATAGGAGCAACGGCGCTGCTCGCGCTGTTGCCGTTTGCGCTGCGGAGAAGAAAAAAGTAAGGCAATAAACAAAGAGTAAAAAAAACAAACAAAGCCGCCCGAAGCGGAAAAAGCTTCGGGCGGTCTTCGTATGCGCGGCGGCGCGGCTGTTCCCCCTCGCTCTTCTCGCGTTATAATGGTGCGGAAGATTTCTGGCGGAAAAGAGGTTCTGGGATGAAAGGAAAAATATTACTGACGGCGGCGCTGACATGCCTCTGCGCCCTCGCCGCGCCGCGCGGGGCTGAGGCGCTTAAAATAACGATAGATATTCCCTCCGTCGAAGAAAGCGTAATGGAATCGGGACGCGACTTTTACGTGGCGGGGCGCATAGACAGGGAGGGAATTTCCCCAGCCGACCAGCCGGTCGATATCCGCGTCGAGGTGGCAGACGCCGGACTGATGCGCGACAATATCCGCAGGCCGCTGCGCGTGGTGGAGAGCCGCGTGGATTCGGCGACGGGAATAACGCCGCGCCGCGACATATATTTCCGCTATGAGGGCAAGGCCCCGTGGACGAAGCTCACGCCGGAGCAGCTGACGCTCTCGCCGCCGCCTGATCTTGTGTACCGTCACGGCGACCCGGATTCTTTCTACGACCCGCGCGTCAAGGCCGCCGTCACCGAAGGGGGCTACGCGGCGCTGGTTCAGGGCGGCTGCACGAAGGATTATGACAGCTCTTACAGGGAGCTGTACGGCGAAGATTTAGGCTGGCGCTATTATCGCGTCACTGTCAGCGCGCGCTGCCGCGGCGAGCTTCTGGACGAGCGCTATATCGACGTTATGTTCGGCTCCGTGCCGGACAAGCTGCTCTCCCGCTTCTCGCCCCCCGCGCATATGAAAAAGGCGACGGAGCTGGCCCGCGCCAAAGGCTGGCGCGTGTACCGCGACCCATTCCCCGGCTACTGGTCCGCCGCTCTGCCGCGGCCCTGCGAAATACCGCTCCGCTGGCGCGCAAACGACAGCCTTGAATATATGTCCGGCTTCGTCCATACGATGCTCTACAACATACCGGAGGAGCGCTGCGCCGCGCAGGAGGTGGAGCTTGGGCGGATAGCCTACGAAGGGCGTCTCTTCCGCGGCGACGAGATATTTTTCTACTGCTACGATATCGGCGAGCCGTCGCTGAAATATGCCGCCTGGGATGGCGAACGCACAAAAGAGGGGGAGCTGACGCGGCTCGAAGAGGGAGAGCTGCTGCGCTTCACTCGCGCGGAGGTCGGAGCGAGGCCGAAAAGCTATTATCCGACGGAGAATGCCGGCGTCGTGGACTGGAATGTATATGATTCAGTCGCCGCGCGTCCGGGCGAAAGCGTGACGCTGTACGGCGTAACGCCGCCGATACAGCCGATGCTCTCCGATGTGGAGGAGAATGGGGACGGAAGCTTCACGATAAAAAACAGAATCGCCGGCGTGAGATACCGCTTGGAGGAAAAAAGCCTAGGCGAGCTGATAGAGCTTGAATTTCCCACCGGCCTTGAACGCTTCTACGACCCGCGCGATGAAAAATGGGCGTCGCCCTCGATATATGAGTTCCGCCACGAAATAAAGCTGCCCGCCGCCCCCGGCAAGAGGCTCTACACCGTATCGACAGAAACGCTCGACAGCCGCGGAGAGAAAGTAATCGGAGGCGAAACGCTCTTCTACCTCTGGCTGCGCCCTGAAAAATAGCTCTCCCGAGGGCCGCGTTACAATAAAATTTCCCGCCTTGACAAATATAGATATAGGTGTATTATACCCCATCAGGATAAATGAACTTTTTATTACTTTATCCAATCTATATAGTTAAATCCGCCTCATTTTGTGAACTTCTATTGCGCGGGGCGCATCAGATGGGGAGCCGGAGATAAAATTATTAGATAATAAAGGTAATAGAAATTCGTTTGATTCAAAATTAAAAAAAATATTTAATGGAGGTAATTTTATCATGACCGCAACTTGTATCGTTTGTGAGGCCGACGTGACCATCCCGCAGGATTGCTGCGAGGGGGAGCTTCTTATCTGTCCCGACTGCGGAACGGAGCTTGAGGTCGTTTCTCTTGAGCCGCTTACGGTGGAGGAGGCTCCGCAGGTTCAGGAGGATTGGGGCGAGTAATGGCGACTCTGCGTATTCTTTTCACGAGGCTGCGCGCCGAGGAGAAGCTGCTGAAGGAAGCGGCGGAGCGTCTTGGCATTCCCTGCGAGCTTCAGAATGTGAGCGACAGCGTTTTCGGCGGAGCGCCTTTCTGCTCGGCTGACGACGTCGTTCTTTCCCGCTGTGTTTCGCACAATCAGAATGAGGCGGTGGCCCGTATGCTCGAGACGCAGGGAGTCAGGGTCGTCAATTCTTCGCGGGTGATGGAGCTATGCGGCAATAAGCTCTCCACTTCCGCCGCTCTGGAGGAGGCGGGGCTGCCTCAGCCGCGCTATCTCGTCGCTTTCACGCCGGAGGCGGCTCTTGCCGCCGTTGAGGAGCTTGGCTATCCCGCCGTCTGCAAGCCGGTGAGCGGAAGCTGGGGGCGGCTGCTGGCGAAGCTTAACGACAGGGAGAGCGCGGAGGCTGTCTTTGAGCATAAGTCGATGCTTGGGGCGATTCACAATACATTTTATATTCAGGAGTTCGTTGACAAGGGAAATTTCGACGTGCGCGCTTTCGTCGTTGACGGGGAGCCGCTCTGCGCCATTGCGCGCACAAGCGGGCATTGGATAACGAACACGGCGCGCGGCGGCTCAGCCTCCAATAAGGAGGTAGACGGCGAGCTGGCTTCGCTGCTGCGCTCCGTTCACGCGGCCATTGGCGGAGAGTTTCTCGCCGTGGATCTTTTCAAAAGCGGCGGCCGCTGGCTTGTCAACGAGGTCAACGACGGCGGAGAGTTCCGCAATTCCATAGCCCCGACGGGAAAGGATATCCCCGGCGCGGTCG
The DNA here is from genome assembly GCA_030533085.1 of Synergistaceae bacterium. Taxonomy (GTDB): domain Bacteria; phylum Synergistota; class Synergistia; order Synergistales; family Synergistaceae; genus JAUNJZ01. The sequence goes on along the minus strand of JAUNJZ010000004.1, from coordinate 4,996 downwards.
TGGAGGCGGCGTGGAGCAGGAGAGGCTGAGATGACGGCGCTGTCCGTATTTTTTAACGAGATAAAAAAGGCTGAGGATAAGTGCAAGCGCGGGGTTAAGCGGTTGCCCGACGAGTCGTGCTTTTTTGCCGCGCCGGTTTAGAAGCGGCGCAAAGGGCAAGGGGACGGCTCGCTTCCGGGGGAAGCGGGCTTTTTTTATGGGGTATGGAGAGCCTCTTTTGCGGCGTTGAGGCGGCTATATTGAAAAAGGAGATTTTGAAATGACTACGGCTATTCCGGTAACGATTTGGGGGGCGACGGGCTTCGCCGGCGCGGAGCTGCTGAGGATATTCGCGCGCCATCCCCGTTTTGAGGTGATAGGGGCGGTTTCTCGCTCAAAGGCGGGCGTTGCGGTCGGGGCGGTTCATCCGCAGCTTCGCCACGTCTATAACGATATGACATTTATTTCGCCGGAGGATGCGGAGGGGCTTTCGCCGGCGGCGGCTTTTCTCGCTCTGCCGCACCGCGCGTCGGCGCGTGAGGCGCTTCGGCGGCTGGAGGCGGGGGAGCGCGTGATCGATCTTTCCGCGGATTTCAGGCTGCGCAGCGCTGAGGCGTATCAGGAGTGGTACGGCGTGGAGCATCCCGCCCCGTCGCTTCTCTCGGAGGCGGTTTACGGCCTGCCGGAGCTGCACCGCGCGGAGATGGCTAATGCCCGCCTTATATCGGGGGTCGGCTGCAACGCGACGGCCGCGATAACGGCTTTGCTTCCGCTGGCGCGCGCGGGGCTGATTGAAAGCGCCCGTATCGAGTGCCGCGTCGGTTCGTCTGAGTCGGGGGCGGGGGCGGACGAAGGTTCCGCTCACGCCGTGCGGAGCCGCGCGCTGCGCGTGGTCAGCCCCTTCGTCCATCGCCACATGGCGGAGGTGGAGCAGGAGCTTTCCGTTCCCAGACAGGCATTCACGATGGGTGTCACGGCGGTGGAGATGGTGCGCGGTATTCAGTGTCTGGCTCATCTTACGCTGAACCGTCAGCAGCGCGAGGCGGATATCTGGAAGCTGTACCGCGCCGCGTGGAAGGGAGAGACTTTCGTATCCTTCACAGCCGCGAAGCCGGCGCATTTCCGCATTCCGGATCCGCGCTTCGTGATCGGCAGCAACCGAGTTCTGACCGGTTTCGTGCTGGCGGAGGACGGACGCAGGATGATAGCCGCCTCTGCGATTGACAATCTTATGAAGGGGGCGGCCGGCTCCGCCGTGCAGTGCGCCAATATTATGTTTGGGCTTGAGGAGAGCGCGGGGCTGGATATGATGCCGCTTTACCCCGCATAGGAGGATGAAATGATGATCGGAGTAGTAAAGATAGGCGGCGCTTCAGGCAACGCGCTGGAGCCGCTGGCGGACGAAATAGCCGCGAGATGCGCGGCTGGCGAGCGCTGGATAGTCGTGCATGGCGCGAGCGGCGTTATGGACGAGCTCTGCGCGGCGCGCGGCGTCGAGGTGCGCATGGTGACAAGCCCGAGCGGCTTCCGCAGCCGTTTTGTCGGCGAGGCCGAACGGGAGCTGTTTCGCGAGGCCGCGCTCTCATACGGCGCGCGTATAAAGGATATGCTTGCGGCGCGCGGCGCGGAGGCGGAGCAGGCCGACCCGGAGGCCGTCCGTTACGTTTTTGCGAAGCGGAAGGATTTTCTGCGCGAGAGCGTAAATGGGCGCGTTCGTATCCTGCGCGGCAATTACAGCGGCACTGTGACGAAGATAGACCCCGCGCCGCTTGTTTCGCTGCTTGACGCGGGGAAGATCCCCACTGTTCCGCCGCTGGCCTCCGACGAGGAGTCCGGCCTTTCGCTGAATATCGACGGAGACCGCCTCGCCGCGCAAATCGCCGGCGCTGTCGGGGCAGAGGCGCTGATAATACTTTCCAACGTCCCCGGCCTGATGAAGGATATTGACGACCCTGATTCGCTGATTGAGAGCGGTAATCTCGCTCAGTGGGATATATTGGAGCATTACGCGCGCGGAAATATGAAGCGGAAGCTTGTCGCCTGCCGTGAGGCGCTGGAGCTTTCCGTTCCCCGCGTCTATCTGGCTGACGGAAGGGCGGATTCGCCTGTAAGAAACGCCATGGAGGGGCGCTCGACATGTCTGGCGCGCTGAGCAGGCTGTACGGAGGGCGCGGGCTTGCGCTCACGGGGGGCGACGGGGCCTTTGTGACGGACGCCGGCGGGAGACGCTATATCGACTTTTTCAACGGACACGGCGCGGCGCTTTTCGGCCACGCGAACCCGGAGCTGACCGGCGCGCTGCGCGAGGCGGCCGCCGGATTGTGGAGCTGCGGCGCAGGCTACGAGTCGCCGGTGCGGGAGGAGCTGGCCGCCGCGCTCGGCGGCAGGCTGGGAGATGGGCGCGTTTTTCTCTGCAACAGCGGCACGGAGGCTATAGAGGCGGCGCTGAAGCTTGCCGTCTCGCTGCGGAGCGGACGAAGCGAGCTGATCGCCTGCCGCCGCGGCTTTCACGGGCGAAGCTGCGGCGCGCTGGGGCTCACCTTCAACCCGAAATACCGCGCCCCCTTCGCATCGCTTATCCCGGCTGTGAAGCACTACGCGCCGGAGGATATCGCCGCGAAAATCAGCGACGATACCGCCGTAGTATTTATCGAGCCGGTACAGGGAGAGGGCGGCGTATATCCTATATCGGAAGAGGTCGGCCGCGCTATAAGCGATAGCTGCCGCGAGCATGGGGCGCTGCTTGCGGCCGACGAGGTACAGTGCGGCCTTGGGCGCTGCGGCAGCTTCTTCGCGTCGCCTAGGCACGGCCTCCGACCCGACATTATAGCGCTGGCTAAGGGGCTGGCCGGAGGGCTGCCCGCCGGAGCTATGATATGGCGCGGCGAGCTGGGCGACTTCCCGCCACATTCGCACGGCTCCACCTACGGAGGCAACGAGCTGACCGCGCGGGTATCGCTGGCCGCGCTGAAGCTGATAGAGGAGAAAAAGCTCTGTTCCCACGCGGAAGCTCTGGGCTGTTTTATCCGCAGCGAGATAGAAAGGCGCGCCATACCCGGCATTCACGGCGTGCGCGGCGATGGGCTGCTTATCGGCGCGGAGAGCGAGCTGCCGTCGCAGGATATAGTCAGGAGCTTGCAGAATAACGGGCTGTTGGCGCTTCCGGCGGGGCCGCGCGTCGTGCGGCTGCTTCCCTCCTTTGCCGCGACAGAGGAGATTGCCGCGGAGGGGATCGACATTCTTGAGAGAACGATGAAAGAGCTGCTTGCCGCGAAGGGGGTGGCGTAGTGCGCCTGCCGGAATCCGTGGGGCTGCTTGTCGATATCGTCGCCGTGGCCAGCCCGACCGGTTACGAGGAGGACGCCGCGCGTATGCTCGCGGATCGTCTGCCGCGGTTTGGCTGGGAGACGTCGCACACGGACGGCGCAGGCTCCGTAATCGCGACGCGCGGAAACGGAGATAAGGAGCTTGTGCTGTTAAGTCACATCGACACAGTTCCGGGCGGGCCGGAGCTGTCCGTCAACGAGGAACGCATCGTCGGCCGCGGCTCTGTGGACGCAAAAAGCCCCTGCTGCGCTCTGGCGGTCGGCGGCGGCGCGGTCGAAGTGCCGGAGGACTGGAGAATAACCTTCGTAGCGGCCGTAGGCGAAGAGATAGACTCGCGCGGAGCGCGCTTCCGTATGCCGCTGCACGACCCGGCGGCGCTTGTCGTCGGAGAGCCGACCGGCAGCAACGGCGTCGCCCTCTCCTATCGCGGACGCATCCTCTTTTCGCTCGTCGGCGAGGACAGCGGCGCGCACCGCTCCGGCAGCCCCGGACCTATGACCGACGCGGTGATGGCGGCCTCCTCGCTGGTGCAGATCACGAAAAACATGGGCAGCGGCTATTCAATAGCGGTGATGGAGATGGAGGGGCGCGAAGAGGGGAAGCGCTCCGCCTCCGTGACGATGGATCTGCGCACCCCCATCGGCGCGCGTCAGGAGGAGCTTGAATTCATGCTCGGCGAGACAGCCGCCGCCTTTGGCGTAGGGCTGAAGATCATCGAATATGTCCCGCCGCACGAGGTACACAAGTCAGACCCCGTGGTTCGCGCCTTCCGCGCCGCGATACGCGACGTCACCGGCGAGCCTCCGCGCGTGCTGGCAAAGCAGGGGACCTGCGATTTCAACGTCCTATCCCTCTGGGGCTGCCCGATGGGAGCCTTTGGGCCGGGCGATTCAAAGTACGACCACAGCTCGAACGAACAGATAGAGATAAAGGAATTCCTGCGCGGGATAGATGTGGTCAAGGCGGCGCTGCCGAGGGTAATGGCGTCGATATGAAGGCGCGGCTCCGTTGAATACGGCAAATTCCTCATCATATAAACTCCACAATTATCATGTATAATAGCTTTGGAAGATGATAGGATAATAAAAAAGAGCTTCCGGCAGAAGGAGGAGTTTACGTTGACGATAAAAAAATTACTGGCGCTTATTTCACTCGTTGCTGTAATGGCGGCTTCGGCGGCCTTCGCGCAGCCTCCCTCGGATATGACGCTGAGCTGGAACGGCGCTGAAAGCGCGCTGTCGGTCAGCGCCGCCCATCAGGTGAACGACAGGACGAAGCATTTCATAATGACCATGATCGTAAAGGACGGCGACGGCAAACAGCTGCTGATGAAGAGATATACTGAACAGCCCACCGACGCGGGGTTCAGCGACAAGGTAACGCTGAACGGCGTAAAGCCCGGCACTAAGCTGACGGTAGAGCTTACATGCAACATCATGGGCTCGCTGGCAAAGGATATTACGATAAACTAAAGACAAAGCGGCGAAATAAGACGAATGGGGCTGTCCGGCGAGGGACAGCCCCATTATTTTTTGCCTTTTGTGAAACGTCTCGAACTATTGCCTGCGGTTCGTCTCCGTTACCTTTCCGTCGTACCAGTAGTATCTTGTCAAAGGCTTAGCGCCGCTGCCGACGGGGGCGCTTTCTGAGCCGAACCATGATATGCTGCTCCTGCCGGGATTGCCGTAGC
>JAUNJZ010000052.1 GCA_030533085.1 Synergistaceae bacterium | reverse complement strand
AGCGCGGCCTGCTGTCCACCCAGCTTTCGCTCGAAAGCGCCCGCGCGGAGCGCCTTACCGCGGCGGTCGACCTCTGCCTCTCCCTCGGCGGCGGCTGGGAATGGAAGACAAAAGATGATTTGGAAACAAAAGAGCTTCCTACGCCATGGGAAAATGATAAGAAAGATAAGGGCGTAAAAAATTAAACGCCGATTGCCAAAGTAGACGCGACCTGTTTTTCATCTTATAGGTATTGCAATTCCGTTAAATGAAAATAAAAAACATAAACTAAAAATATTCGCAACATTACAATAATTTGAAGAGAAGGAAAACACTTAATAAGAGTAATAAACAAGGGTAATAAAAACTGTTAGTCATATGTTAGTCAGCCGCGAAAGATAATAAAAAGGGTTTAGGCGGAAACCACCTAAACCCTTAGTATCTCTGGAGCCAACTTCCGGACTCGAACCGGAGACCTGCGCATTACGAGTGCGCTGCTCTACCAACTGAGCTAAGTTGGCCTATTCTGGAGCGGACAACGGGATTCGAACCCGCGACCCTTAGCTTGGGAAGCTAATGCTCTACCAGCTGAGCTATATCCGCAAATCAACGGAAGAAATGATAACATATCTTTAAGATTAGCGCCACTGTTTTTTAGCAAATCTGCGATTTAATTTTTTACGGGGTTAGTTTTGCTACTAACCACTAATAACAGGATTGTAATTGGCGTTTGCATTTTTCCTGAAAAGTGTTACAATTTAAGTACTAATTCAGGCGTTGAGGCTGGAAGAGTGGGATTTGCCCACTCTTCTTTTGTTACAGGAGGTGTTGGATTGAAGCCGGAAAAATATAAAGAGATATACAGCGCCGTTTATCAGCGGGTGGAGGCGTTGGGCTATGAGTGCGCGGGCTTTGAGGTCACTGCGGAGGACGGCGTGAATATAGTGCGCGTTTATCTGGAGATGCCCGGCGGCGTGGATACCGGCGACTGTGAAACGGTCTCGCGCGGGCTTTCTGAATATCTTGATTCTGTCGAGGCGGAGCTGCCGGAGCGTTATTTTCTTGAAATCAGCTCTCCCGGCCTCGAACGCCCTCTTTTTGTTATAGAAGATTACCGCCGTTTCAGCGGGAAAGAGGCGCAGATTATTCTCAAAAAAGGCCGACGCTCGCTCCGCGGACTGATATCGGTATCTGACGGCGGCGATGTCGTGGTAAAGACGGCGGATGGGGAGAGGGTCATCCCTTTGGAAGATATCAGAAAGGCTAATCTAGTTTACACACCGCCGCGCGGAGAGAAGAAAACATTTAAAAAAATAGCCGGAAAGAAAAAATAAAATATTTTCACGAAAGGGGCCGGAAGGGAAAAATGCAGCTTGGAAAGGATTTTAAGAAGGTTCTGAGGCAGATAGAGGAGGAGAAGGGGCTCTCCGAGGAGACGATCATCTCCAGCCTTGAGGCCGCCATGGTATCGGCATATAAAAAGTACAAGGGCGGCAATCAGCATACGGAGGTCTATATAGATATCGAGAACGGAGAGTTCTCTCTTTATGAGGTTTACGAGATAGTTGAGGATGTGAGCAATCCTGACGCCGAGATGACGCTGGAAGAGGCGGAGCGCCGCGGCTATAAGGATCTCGCGCTGGGCGACGTTATACGCTCCGAGGTGCTGCCGGAGGATTTTGGGCGCATCGCGGCGCAGACGGCGAGGCAGGTCATCATTCAGAAGCTCAAGGACGCGGAGCGTCAGGTCGTCTACGAGCAGTTCTCAGATAAGATAGGCAATATCATCACAGGCACGATATTCAAGGCCGAGGGGGAGCAGATCCTGGTGCGCCTCAACGACAGAACCGAGGCTATCATGCCGAGGGAGGAGCGCATTGTCGGCGAGAGGTACAACCCGGGAGAGAGAATGAAATTCTACCTGCTCGACGTGCGTCAGACGACGCGCGGACCGCGCATAATCGTATCACGCACGCATCCGGGGCTGCTGCGCCGCCTGCTTGAGCTTGAGGTGCCGGAGATAAGCGACGGCGTCGTCGAGATACGCAACATCGTGCGCGAGGCGGGAACCAGAGCCAAGATAGCCGTTGCGAGCCTCGACGTGAATGTGGAGCCGCTGGGGGCATGCGTCGGAAAGCAGGGCAGCCGCATAAGGTCTATCAGCAGCGAGCTTAACGGCGAAAGGATAGATATCATAGTATTCAACAGCGATCCGCTCAAATATATTGCGAACGCGCTGTCGCCGGCAAAGATCGTCAGGATAGAGCCTCTTCTTGACCAGGATCGCTCCGTGCTGGTATTCGTCCGTTCCGACCAGCTCTCGCTTGCTATCGGCAAGGCTGGGCAGAATGTTCGTCTGGCGGCGCGGCTGACCGGCTGGAAGATCGACATTAAGGTCAAGGAGGAAGAAAAACTGCCCACAATGAAAGACCTCTTTATGGACTTCTCAGAGATAATGGAAGAGGATAAATAGCGGGGAAGCGCGCGATGGCCAGGGATAACGCGACTCCTGTTTTGAAAAAGCAGCGCCCGCGGACCTGCGTCGGCTGCGGCGAGGAATCGCCGAAGCGCGCGCTGCTGCGCGTTATCAGAACGCCGGAGGGCAAGGTTCGTTACGACCCCAGCGGAAGGGCGAACGGCAGGGGGGCATATATATGTGCCGACGCGGCCTGCCTCGCGGCGGCGAAGAAAAAAAAAGCGCTTTCCAGAGCGCTGAAGGCCGAAGTTCCGGAAGAAATTTACGAAGAGCTGAAGGGGCTTTGCAGCGGGAAAGAGGCGGAAGAATGAAGTCGAGCGAAGGCTCGAAGCTGCTTGACATGCTCGGGCTGGCGCGCCGCGCCGGCGAGCTGATAATCGGGCAGGATAAGATTTTTGACGCTCTGAGGAAAGGTAAGAAATTAGCCGTATTCGTGACCAATGACTGCTCGAAAAACGTGCTGCGCACGCTTGAGACAGCGGAGGGACGCGGCGGCATAACAGTTTTATTATTAAAGGATACTGACAGAGCGCGGCTCGGGAATAGTCTGGGACTGCGCGCTGCGCAGGCGGCGGCTCTGCCGTCGGAGAGCGGCTTTGTCAGAAAGAGCTTTTTACTGAACGAGGACAGGAGTGATGCGGATGAGTAAAATCAGAGTTTATGACCTGGCGAAAAAGCTGGGCAAAAGCAATACTGAAATGGTGGAGATACTGCGCGGCCTTGAGGTCAGTATCAAATCTCACATGAGCTCTATCAACGAAGAGCTGGTGCCGATGATCGAGGAATCGCTGAGAAGGGCGCAGGAAGAGGCTTCGCAGCAGGAGCTGGAGGCAATATCGACCTATCCGACCGTAACAGTCAGAGCCGGTGCTTCCGTCTCCGACGTGGCGGCGGCTATAGGCGAAAAGGCCGGAAGCGCGGTCAAGGCCCTGATGCTTGAGGGGCTTATGCTCCCGGCGACGACGACGGCAGACGAAAAGATCTTGCTGATACTTGGCAAGAACTACAAAAAGAATTTCGTCTTTGGCGTCGTGGAGGAGAAAAAAGAGGAAGCGCCGGCTCCGGCGGCCGCCCCTGTGGAGGAGGCCGCCCCGGCGGAGGATAGCGGCCCCGCGACGGCGGAGAAGACGGCGCCAGCAGCGCAGAAGGCCGCTGCCGCGCCTGCGCAGAAGAAGTCCGTACTGGCCGGCAAGAAGGCCAAAGACAGGGACAAGAAGAAAAAGCAGGACGGCGGAGAGATGGAGACGCGCCCCCCCATTATCACGGTGATGGGGCATGTCGACCACGGAAAGACCACGCTGCTCGACAATATCAGAAAGACGCATGTGACGGAGCGCGAGGCAGGCGGCATAACGCAGCATATCGGCGCGTCGCGTGTGGAGTATAACGGCAACACGCTGGTATTCCTGGACACGCCGGGGCACGAGGCATTCACCTCCATGCGCGCGCGCGGGGCGCAGGTAACAGACATCGCGGTGCTGGTAGTGGCCGCCGACGACGGCATCAAGCCGCAGACGGTCGAAGCTCTGAACCACGCCAAGGCGGCCGGCGTTCCGATAGTCGTGGCGGTAAACAAGGTAGACAAGCCCGACGCCAAGCCGGACAGGGTGCGCCAGCAGCTTTCCGATTACGGCCTTGTGCCGGAGGAGTGGGGCGGAGATACTATCATGGTTGACGTCGCCGCGAAGCAGGGGCTTCATGTGGACGATCTGCTTGAGATGCTGCTGCTGGTCGCGGAAATGCAGGAGCTGAAGGCCGACCCGAAGGCGGCGCCGGCAGGCACTGTCATCGAGGCCAACCTTGACAAGGGCAAGGGGCCGGTCGCTACTGTAATAGTACAGGAAGGCACGCTGAAGCGCGGGGATATAATCCACACAGGCACGGCCTGGGGCAAGATACGCGCGATGATAGACGATAAGGGGCGCACAGTGAATTCAGCCGGCCCAAGTATGCCGGTCGAGATACTGGGGCTTGAGAACGTGCCGCAGCCGGGAGAGAAGTTTACCACGCTTTCCTCTGAGCGCGAGGCGCGCGACCTTATATCGCAGAGCGAATTTGAGCGCCGCGAGACGGATCAGAACAAGGCGAAACGGCTGACGCTGGAAGAGCTTTATGAGAAGATGCAGACGGAAGAGATACCGCAGCTGCGCATCGTCCTCAAGACGGATGTGCAGGGCTCGCTTGAAGCCTTCCACTCCTCTCTTATGAAGATGAGCACGGATTCCGTCTCGATAAATATCGTACACGAAGGGGTAGGGCGCATATCAGAGTCCGACGTTATGCTCGCCTCCGCGTCGAACGCCATCATCGTCGGCTTCAACGTCCGCCCCGATAACAACGCGAAGCGGATATCCGAGAACGAGGGCGTTCAGATACGTCTTTATCAGGTTATCTACGACATGCTTGACGACGTCAAAGCCGCCATGGAGGGTATGCTTGCCCCCGAACTGCGCGAGCATACGCTGGGACAGGCGGAGATACGCGAGATATTCCGCGTGCCGAAGATTGGAAACATCGCCGGCTGCCGCGTCACCGAAGGGCTGATACGCAGGAGCGCCAAGGTGCGCCTGATACGCGACGGCGTAGTATTCTGGAGCGGAGAGCTTTCAAGCCTCAAGCACTTCAAGGACGACGTGCGCGAAATAAAGGCCGGCAACGAATGCGGACTGAGCTTCGAGAAGTTCCAGGATTTCAGAGTCGGGGACGTTATCGAGGCATATGAGATACTGAAAGAGAAGAAGACTCTGGATTAAATAGAAAATGTCTTTCTGGATCGCCGCTTCCAGACTTTTTCTGAGGCTTCCCTACGCGGGCAGCCTCAAAGAGCGCAGGCATGTCGTGCGCTCTCTCACGGACGGCGTGCGCGGACGCTTTTCCATCTCCGCCGCCGACCTCGGCCCGGACGGGAAGCATAACGCGGCGGAGATAGGCTTTGCCGCCGCCTCCTCGTCGCATGCCGAGCTGGAGGAGCGTATGAGGAATCTGGAAAAATTTTTATATCAGAGGGAAGAAGAGGGAGAATTTATAATAACCGACTTCTCGCTGGAGGTGCTTAACTATGACGACCTATCGGATAGACAGGCTGAATAAAGAGTTTCTGAGGCTGATATCAGCGATGCTGCAAACCAGGATAAAGAACGCCGACGCCTCGGAGGCGGTGCTGACAATGGTCTCCGTATCGCGCGACCTGGGGCACGCCAAGGTCTTTTATACGCTTATCGATCAGGAGGGCAGAGAGCGGGTTCAGGCCGCGCTCGATTCAGCGGCGGGGCCGCTGCGGGCGATGCTTGGAAAGGAAATGCGGCTGCGTACGATACCGGAGCTGCATTTTCATTACGACGACTCGGAAAATGAGGCCCGCCGGATGGATGATCTGCTCGACCGCGTGGCTGAGATGGACGCCCGCGCTCAGGCTGAAAGGAACGGGCGATGAGCGGCGGAAATGCCTTCGACGAGGCTCTTGAAAAGCTGAAAAGCTGCGATTCATGGGTCATCGTCGGCCACGAAAGCCCTGATGGAGACACGCTGGGCTGCGCCTTCGCGCTCTATTCGCTGGGCAGGAGAAGCGGCAAGCGCGTTTCGATAGTCTCAAAGGATCCGCTGCCGGATATATTTTCATTCATGCCGCACGCGGAGGAGCTGCGCGTACTCTCCGCGCTGCCTCCGGAAGAGGTGAAAGGTGCGCTGCTTATAACGGCTGACGTCAGCACAGAAAAGCGGACGCTGGATAACCTGCCGCTGCTGCTTGAAAGCTGCGCCGATTCGCTCAACATCGACCACCACGCCGACAACACGCGCTTTGCAGCCACGAACCTCGTAAAGCCGGAGGCCTCGGCCACAGCCGAAATCGTGACGCGGCTGATTGAAGCCTACGGCAGCGGCGTCAGCGAGGGGGAAGCCAACGCCCTTTACGTCGCGCTTGTGACGGACAACGGAAATTTCCGCTACAACTCGACCTCCGCCGAGAGCCATAAATGCGCGGCGATCCTGCTTGAAGCGGGGGCGAAGCCGGCCGAGATAGACGACCGCATAAATGAAAACATGTCGGAAAGCATCATCAAGCTGTGGGGCACGGCATTCTCACGGACGGAGCTTTTCGCCGGCGGAAAATGCGCTCTCTTCTGGCTGCGCGCCTCTGAGATAGCGGCCTCCGGCGCTGACCCGAACTCGCTGGACGGCCTTGTGAACATGCTGATGCGCATTCGCGGAGTAAAAATCGCTCTCTTCCTGACGGAACGCTCGGACGGAGTCAACAAGCTGAGCGTCAGAAGCCGTCCGCCGTACAGCTCTCGCGATATCGCGGCGGCTTTCGGAGGCGGGGGGCACATAAACGCCGCCGGCGCAAAGCTGCCGGGAAGTCTGGAAAAGGCGCTTGAAAATGTGAAAAAAGAGGCCGTCAGCCATGCCGCTCTCAGGCATACTCCCGCTCAATAAGAGCGAGGGGCTGAGAAGCACGCACTGCGTCCAGCAGATACGGCATATCCTCGGACGCGGAACAAAGACGGGACACGGAGGCACGCTTGATTCTACCGCCTCCGGAGTGCTGATCATTCTTGCAGGACAGGCGACGAGGCTCTCTAATTTTATAATGGAACTGCCCAAAAGCTATCAGGCGGAGGTATCCTTCGGCGCGCAGACCTCCACCGACGACGCCAGCGGCGAGGTCATACTGCGCGCGCCTCGCGAACATGTCACAAACGAGGCGATAGACGCGGCGCTCTGCGGCTTCATGGGCTGGCGCATGCAGTCGCCGCCGGCTGTATCGGCGGCGCATGTGGACGGCGAACGCGCCCACGCGCTGGCGAGAGAGGGCAGGGGCGTCGTTCCGGACGCAAAGGCCGTCTGCTTCTCAAGTATCCGCCGCACGTCGGATATAGACGCTGACGGAAAGGTCTCATTCAGGATAGACTGCCGCAAAGGCACCTATATCAGGAGCTTCGCCCGCGACCTCGGTCTGACTATGGGCTCCGCCGCGCATCTGAGCGCGCTCGAAAGAGTTTCCAGCGGCCCTTTCCGCTCCGCCGCGCTGAAAAGCGCCGAAGAGCTCTTTGAAATGGGGCGCAGGGAGCTGGAGGCGGAGATACTGCCGATATCAGCGCTCAGCGGACAGGCCGCGACCTACGCGGCGGACGAGGCGGCCTTCGACATGCTTAGCCACGGACGGCGCGTCCAGCTCCACGCCCTCAGCCGCCGTTCGCTTGGCGAGATAAAATTCTCCGCAGCAAAAATCGTTGTAGGATCAGAAAAAATATTCTCAATCTGCGCCGCGAAAAGACATCTGGGCAGTCTGGAACTGGCGCCGGAGGTCAATATAATACTCTCTGGAGGCTGTAAAGAATGATATATGCGCTGGGAGCCTTTGACGGCTTCCATCTCGGACACAGGAGACTTCTGGCCAGAGCGGCGGAAAAGGCTGCGAAGGCAGGAACGGGATGGGGCGTCCTCACCTTCGACGGACACCCCAGAATGCTGCTGAACAGGGACAAATTCAAGCTGCTATTCACAGCTCAGGAGAGAGACGGCATCGCCGCTGCGCTCGGAGTGCCGCGCATGGAAAAGATACGCTTCACGCGGGACTTCGCCGCCCTCTCTCCGCGGGATTTCATCGACTTTATAGGCGGAGAATATCCGGTTGACGGGCTGGTGATCGGCGAAAATTTCAGATTCGGCAAAGCGAGGGCTGGAACTCCCGAAGTGCTGGCGGAGCTTTGCGCCTCGCGCGGCTGGACGCTGGACGTTATCCCACCATTCAGAATGAGGGACAAAATGGTCAGCAGCACGGAGACGCGCGGCGCCGTCATGGCCGGAGAGATGGAGCGGGCTGCGGAGCTGCTTGGCTATCCCTTTATGATAAGCGGAATGGTGGAGCGTGGAGACAGACGCGGGCGCACTCTGGGATTCCCGACAGCCAACATCGGAACATTCGAGGGTAAGATATACCCGCCGGAGGGCGTATACTGCGCGCTGACCTTTGCCTGCGGCCAATGGCGCAGCGCGGCGCTCAACATAGGCAGCAACCCGACCTTTGAGGGGGAGAGAAAAACGCGCTGCGAGGCGCACATTATAGGCTGCGACGAAGAGCTTTACGACAGCCCTCTGCTCCTATTCCTCGTGAAAAAAATCCGCGGCGAAATAAAATTTTCCGGCGCGGAGCAGCTTGTCGAACAGATAAAAACGGACGTTTCGACCTGCGCTTCGGCCGGTAAGGAATATATGGCGCGAGGCAAAGGGACGCTGGAAAAATTTACAGCTGCTCTTTGACAGTATCGCCTTGCTGTCGTATCATAACGAAGTTGTAAAGTCAGCTCTTTGATTTTAAGTATTTTTGAGGAGGAAGATTTCCCTTGCTGAAAATGATGAGAAACCACACCAAAACGATAATGATAATAGTCATACTGCTCTTTGTCGCCTCATGCTTCGCCGGTTACGGCCTCTACTCAGGCGGAGGCGAAGAGGGGACGCGGGATTACCCTGTAGCGGAAGTTGACGGCAGGCAGATAATGCGCTCAGAGCTTGAAAGGGGCGCGGCCCGCCTCTCCGAGCAGTACGGCAGCCAGATAGTCTCCGACGATGTGCCGCAGATAAGAAAGGCCGTGCTTGAAGGCATGGTGATTCAGGCAGAGCTGGAAAAAGAGATAGCGAGCAGAAAAATCGACGTCAGCAACGACGAGATAAACGCCGCCTATACGAACATAATGGACAGCTATCCGACGCGCGAGGAATTCCTTTCGTCCATAGAGCGCAGCGGCGTAACGGAGAAGCAGATAAAGGACGATATAAGAAGACAGATACAGATGCAGAAGATGATGGAGACTCTGGCGCAGGGCGTCAGCGTGGACTCCAAGGAAGTCAGCGCCTTCTACGACGCAGCCAGAGAACTGCTCTACAAACAGCCGGCCGGCGTCATGGTGAACATCGCGACATTTAAAAACAGAGAGTCCGCCGAAGCCGCCCAGAAGGCGATAGCCGCCGGAGCCAAATGGGACGCGGAGATGGAGAAATACAAGGCTGATATAGAAATGGCGACCTCCTACGATACCCCCATGCTCTTCACGGAGCAGATGATGCAGGGCGAGCTGGAGACGCTGAAAGACTACCCGATGAACAAAATCACGCCGGTGGAAAAGGCCGGAGAGCAGTTCAGCTACATCGCCATCAAACGCCGCAATGAGGCGGAGCGCGTACTCTCCTTCAACGAGGTCAGCGGCGATGTGAGCAGCAGGATAAGAAATCAGAAAATGCAGGAGGAACAGCAGAAGTTCTACGGAGAGCTGCTGGCTCGCGCCGAAGTGAAGATACTTGACACCTCCATATTCCCCGCAGAGGGAACAGCCGGAGCTGCCGCATCGGCGGACACAGCCGCAGCAGTATCTGGCGACGTGGCCTCAGCGGATGCGAAGAACTAAAGCATAACGCATCCCATAAACGCGAAAGACAAACGAAAACAGCCGGAGCCGGGGGAGTGCCCTCGGCTCCTCTTTTATTACTGGGCTTCCCTGCTTTTCAGACGGTGCAAATACCCTTTCGAGAGCGCGCGTTTCACGGCTATACTGCGATAAAGTTTTCGGAGGGAGTGATCGGCGTGGGAATTGAAAATATTGTCAGCCTGAAAGGACAGGCGGCTCTGATAACGGGAGGGGCCTCCGGCATAGGCAAAGCCTCCGCCATGATGCTTGCGCGCGCGGGCGCAGACGTCGCGCTGGCAGACATTGACCGCAAGGGGGCGGAGGAAGCGGCGGCAGAGATAGCCGCGAAATACGGAGTAAAAAGCGCGGCCTTCGGCTGCGACGCGCTCTCTGAAAGCGAGGCGAGCGAAGCCGTATCAGGGGCGGCAGACGCCCTCGGAACAATAAATATTCTCGTCAACAACGCCGGAGGCGGAGGCGGCGGACGGGAAAAATTCGAGCGGCTCACCGCCGCCTACATCGACAGGATATTTAACCTCAACGTCTACAGCATCTACAGATTTTCAAGGCTCGCCCTGCCCTTCATGCGCGAAGCGGGCAGCGGCGCTATCGTCAATATCAGCTCGATGGCCTCCGTCATGAGCGGAGTGAATATGTCCGTCTACAGCGCGTCAAAGGCGGCGGTCAACGCGCTGACGCGGCAGATGGCCATAGACCTGGCTCCTGTTAGGGTAAACGCCGTCGCCCCCGGAGCGATAAAAACGCCGGCGCTGGCGTCGCTGCTTACAAAGGAGATGGAGGAGGGGATGCTTAAATCAACGCCGCTGGGCAGGCTTGGAGAGCCGGAGGATATCGCCTCCGCCGTGCTCTTCTTCGCCTCTCCGATGTCGTCGTGGGTCTCGGGGCAGACGCTCATAGTATCCGGCGGAGGGGTACAGATACTGTAAAGGGCTGACATCAACTGAAAAAATAATGCCGCTCTGGGAGGCTTCGGGAGAAATGCCCGGGCCTCCTCTTTTGTAAGCCCTCTTTTCGTGTTCACTCTGCAATTTGTAATTATTAGCAAAACGGGGAAAATTAATTCAGATATTGAACTTCATATCTGCTTTATGTTAAAATAATGCCGCAGAATGATTTTTTTAATCTCATAACGCATGTTGCACCAAAAAAATTTTAAGGAGGAAAAGAACAATGGCTGAGAAAAAAATGTCCCTCATCAGCAAAATCGGCGTAGGTTTTGTAATCGGTTTGATACTTGGATTTGTAGTAGGCCCGCTGGCTCCGTCGTCGCCCTTTATAGCGGAGTTCCTGCTGCCGCTCTTGCAGCTCATAGGAAATATCTTCCTAGCGCTGCTCAAGATGCTCATCGTACCGCTGGTATTCTCCAGCCTCATCATGGGAGCCTCTTCTATCGGAGATCCGAAAAAGCTCGGGCGTATTGGAATCAAGACGGTCGCCCTCTATCTGGGAACGACAGTCGTCGCAATCAGCATCGGGCTTCTGCTTGGCAACTTCATACAGCCCGGCGTCGGCATGGCTATCGAGGGGGCTAAGGCCGCCGCGAAGGAGCCGCAGACGATATTCAGCGTCATACTGAATATTTTCCCCGCCAACCCGCTCAAAGCACTCGTTGACGGCGTGATGCTCCAGGTCATAGTCTTCGCGCTCTTCCTCGGCGTAGCGGCTACTCTCATAGGCGAAAAGGGCAGAGCTTTCCTTGAGCTCAACTCCTCGCTGGCTGAGGTAATGTTCAAGGTGACGGCGATCGTAATGAAGACAGCCCCGCTGGGAATCTTCGCGCTTATCGCCGTTACGGCCGCCAAATACGGCCCCTCGGTGCTCGCTCCGTTCGCGAAGGTCATATTCGCCGTATATCTGGGCTGCTTCCTTCAGGCGGTGCTGGTCTATTCCGGCCTTATCACCGTCGTCGTGCATAAAAGCCCGCTCTGGTTCTTCAGAGGGGTGCGCGAGGCGATGCTTGCCGCTTTCGTTACCAGAACAAGCTCTGGAGTGCTTCCGATCTCCATGAACAACGTACAGGAAAAGCTCGGAGTCAGCGAAGACGTCTCTGCCTTCGTGCTGCCGCTGGGCGCTACGATCAACATGGACGGCACGGCGATATATGAGGGTATCTGCGCCCTCTTCGTCGCTCAGGCCTTCGGAATAGAGCTTGGCTTCGGCGCGCAGCTGGGAATCCTGATGACGGCGACGCTGGCCTCTATAGGCACTGCCGGAGTGCCTGGGGCGGGGCTTATCATGCTCTCTATGGTTCTCGTATCCGCAGGGCTGCCGGTCGAGGGAATGGCCCTTGTTGCCGGTATAGACGCGGTGCTCGATATGGCCAGGACATGCGTCAACGTTACCGGCGACATGTGCGTCTCCGCTGTAGTCGCGAAGACGGAGGGCGAAAACTTATAAAAGAACGCTCAACACCGCGAATTGCTCAATTATCATAATAGGCTGTAAATATAATTTTTGAGCAATAACTTTTAATAGGGCGTTGACAAATAAAAGGATGCGTAATAGAATATCTCTCGTTGGTGAGGTGGCCGAGCTAGGCTGAAGGCGCTCGCCTGCTAAGCGGGTAGGGGGGCAAAAATCTCCCTCCAGGGTTCAAATCCCTGCCTCACCGCCATAAAAACGAAACACGCGCCGGTAGCTCAACTGGATAGAGCATCGGACTACGGATCCGAAGGTTACGAGTTCAAATCTTGTCCGGCGCGCCATTTTATTCAGCGAAGACAGGGCTTCCAGTTTATAATGGAAGCCCTTTTTTGTTTTTCCGTTCCGACTGCGCCCGTCGCTTTTTGAAATGGTTTGAGGAAGCTCTTTGTTTGCAGGTCAGGAAAAGGTGAGTGTATGAATTTTTTTTATCTCTTTAAAACGATGCCGCTTCCGGTCGTGGCCATATTGCTTCCGCTTGCCGCGGCGGCCGTCTTTGGCGCGATCCTTCTCTATAACAGATTTGTCTCGCGCCTGACGGGGCGAATGCTGCGCCTCTCAAGGCTGTGGTACAAGCTTCCCTTTCTGCTCGTTCTCTTGATTGAGGCGGCGGTCTCATTCATTGTCTGGTCAGAGACAGGGGCCTCCGAGAGGCATGTCTACGCGCTCGCAAACAGCGGCTGGACGGCGGTGCTGCAAGGCGGCGCCGCGGAACAGCTTCTCGCCGCCCTAAAGGTCGATTCCTTCGGAGCGGTCTCCGCCGCGCTGATGAGCTTTATCGCCCTTACCGCCGGACTGCGCGCGCTCTCCGATAAGCGCAACGTCATCACGCCGCGCAAGATCGTATTCTTTCTGCTGGCCTGCGCCGGCATTCAGGGGATATTTTATTCCAGCAGCCTGACGCTTCTCGCGCTCTTCCTGCTGCTGACGCAGCTCGGAGTGACCGGCCTCTACAGCGACTATGCCGTGAAAAAGAAAGAGAGCGGAGGCTTCCCCTGCTACTACATCTCCCGCGTTCTTCTGCTTCTGATGTTCGCAGCCGGCGTGGCCATTCTGAAAGTTGAGTTCGGCACGGACAACATCGGCGCGCTGGCCTCGCTGTTGACCGACTCCTCCGCCTCCCTCTGGGCCTTTATTCTTATGATAGTGCCGCTGCTCTATATATTCGTAAAGCCGTCGCCCTACATGTCTGACGCCTCTAAAATATGCTTCTTCGGCATAAGGACGCAGGCCTCGCTCTTTGCCGCCTTTAGGGTCATATTTTCGCTCTACGGCCCGATGCAGGGGCTGCAAAAGGTTCCTTATCTCTTTATAATGCTCGGCTTCGCCTCAATATTTATCGCAGTCTGCTGCTCCTGCGGCGTCAGAGACCCTGAGCGCTTTCTTGACTCGATGATGATGTACATAAAAGGCGTTGTGCTGGTCTCTATCGGTATCGCGATGAACGGGAGCTTTACGGCGGAGCGCGCCGCCCTTTACGGCGTCAGCGCCCTTGAGTCGATGATATCGCTGTGGCTGATATTTCTGCCCGTCTCCGCTACGCTTTCCATAATAACGGTCTTTCTCAAACAGGAGCATGAGGGAATGGAGCTGTGGCAGTGCGGGGAGCTGGCCGACAGAGCGCCGATTTCCTCCTTCGCGCTGCTCTTTGTGGTCATGGTTCTTGCCGGACTGCCGCCGCTTATAGGCTACAGCGCGAAACAGCTGCTCTTCAGGTCGGCCAGCTTCATAAGCCCCTTTATAATGATCTTTCTCTTTCTGTCAACGCTGCTGATGCTGCTTACCGGGCTGCGCTTTATCATCCGGCTCGCGGAGCGCGGCAGCTCCCGTAAGATGGAGTATAATTTCAGCGGGGAATCGACTGTAGCCTTTCCGCTCATTCTGCTGCTGGCTTTTTTCGTTGCCACAGCCTCTGCGCCGGGAGCGCTTTTTGAACGTGCCGTCGCCCCCGCGGCGAACTCTCTTATCAACAGGATCATTCCGTCCGATTCAGGCGGCGGGGAAGTGGGGAACTAATGTTATTCAGAATAGCCACCGGCTTTTTTACCTGGGATGTATATAAATGGGCGCTTGTATTTCTCACCGCGGCGCTGATTGTCGGCCTTATGGTAAGCCTTGCCGCGCATCTGCGCGGGGGGCGTCTGCTTCCGCTCAGGCGGCGCGAAGAATATGAGGAAAGCCGCCCTTTTCCACTGGAACGGCTGGCGGCGGCATTTATCGATAACTGCGTCAGCCCGTGGCGCGACATTGCGGCAGGCGGTCTCCTGGGCATAGCCGCGCTGACCGCGCTCTTTGCCGTCGCGGTATTTACGGGGTGAGGCCGTCATGACGACGAATTTCTTTTCCGCAGTATTGCAATATTTCAACGCATGGCTGCTGATGCTCTCAACCCTCGCGGCGGCAGTCGCGGCGGAAAAAATATATCTCTTCGCCGCGGCGATGACGGAAAGACGGCTTAGCGGAAGGGAGCCGATGATAAGAAGCCTGCGCTCATTCTTCCGAACGGAAATCACTCTCCCGCAGGGGGCGCGGCTGAACTTCGCCCTTTACTGCCCTGCGCTGGCCTTTGCCGCGCTGATGACGATATGCGCCAGCATTCCATTCTGCACCTATATCCCCATCATAGACAACGGAGCGGATATCATACAGATAATACAGTTTATGCTTCTCTCCGAGCTCTTCATTCTGCTCTCTCTCTGCTCGCTGAGGACTGCGGGAGCCGCCGAAGCCGCGCGCGCGGAGATAAGGAATGTGATACGCCTTCTCGTTCCGCTTGTCTCCTGCTGCGCCGCGCTGGCCGCCTTCCTCATGCTGAGCGGCCTTGACGGCGACCCGTTCAGCCTCAACTCCTTTTCTATAGCGGGACAGATGACCTCAATGTCGCTCTGGGGCTTTTCGGGAATATTCCTCTTCGTCTTCGCGATACTCAGCCAGACTCCGCGCCGAGACATCTTTTCCGGTACGCTGCTTCTCAGGGCGGGAGAGATTCCCGAGTTCAACGGCGTTCCGCGCGGCATGGTACAGATATGGTCTGTATTCCGCTCCTTCATAGTGGTAGCCGTCGTCACCTATGTGATATTCCCCTCCAACCTCATCGCCGGCTTCAACAGCGCGCTCGGCATCTCATGGCGCGGACAGGCGCTGAACTTCCTCATATTCTGGTCGGCGGTCGTCGCGATGCGCCTCTTTGCCGTACCCTTTTGCTGGATGACGATAGCCGCCGCAGAGCGCCTTCTGCCGCGGCCGCTGAGGGGCTCTCTGCTTTACGTTATAACCTTTATCGCGTTGCTTCTGCTGTGGTACGAGGGAATACTTTTCTCTCAAGAGGCGGCGGCCTTCTGATGATGGCCCTTTTATCGTCCCAATCACGGCTGTCGGGCGGCGGGCATTTAATCGGAGGCGGCTCAAATATGGAAAATAAGCTCTTGATAATATCCACAGGCGGCACGATCGTATCCGTAGACCACGGAAATGGCGCGGAACCTGACGGCAAGGCCGCTG
The DNA here is from genome assembly GCA_030533085.1 of Synergistaceae bacterium. Classification (GTDB taxonomy): domain Bacteria; phylum Synergistota; class Synergistia; order Synergistales; family Synergistaceae; genus JAUNJZ01. The sequence goes on along the minus strand of JAUNJZ010000052.1, from coordinate 2,645 downwards.
AAAGCCTTCTCGGGAAAATGGCCGAATATCTGAAAAACGAGGGGATCAGCTGTGAATGCAAGTCGATTTTCGGCGCGGCAGGGCGCGACAGCTCGGATATATCGCCGGCGGAATGGCATCTGCTTAGCGAAAGAATCAACGAGGCTAAATCGCGCGGAATAAAAAAAATTCTCATAATACACGGCACGGACACAATGGCCTACAGCGCCGCCTGGCTCTCGCTGACGACGGAAGGAGCAGCGGTTGCGCTCACAGGCAGCCAGCTCACCCCCGGCGAAGAGGGCTTTGACGGCGACGAAAATCTTATTGGAGCCGCAAAAGCTCTCCAGGACATGGAAAGCGGCGTTATAATACACTTCGCGGGGGAGAACTTCGGCGGAGCGTACGTGCATAAGGAAAATGCCAGCGAGCTTCGCGCTTACACTTCAACGGGAAAGGGAGCTCCCCCCGCCCCTCTGCCGCTTCCTCCAATGCCGGAGGACTGGCGGCGCACGGCGAGCGGGATAGAGCTTGTCTATATTCATCCCGCAATAATGCCGCGCTTTCCGGCGGATGCGAAGATACTCATTCTGGCGGCCTTCGGCGCGGGAAACATGCCGCAGCGCATACAGGCGGCCCTCTCCGATGCCTATCCCGGCCGTAAACCGGTTGTGATAGCGGCCAGCTCATGCGCGGCAGGAGAAAAAAATCCCTCACGGTACGGCGGAGTGGGGGCAGCCGGACTGGCGAAAAAAAATTTTACGCTTTTTAATCAGGGAAGCTATTCCCTTGAGTTCCTGATTGCATTATCATATCTTGCATTATTGACCGGCGGCGGGGAGCCGGAAAAGATACTTGCATTATATCTTGAAAAATTTCAATAGATAACGGGAGGCAGCCTTATGGCTTCAGAAAACAGAAACCAGAACTTCATCGAAGAAATAATAAGCAAAGACCTTGAAAACGGCGCGGTAAAGGAGGTAATCACAAGATTCCCTCCAGAGCCTAACGGCTATCTCCACATCGGACACGCGAAATCGATCTGCCTCAACTTCGGCATGGCGGCGCAGTTCGGAGGAAAATGCAACCTCCGCTTCGACGACACCAACCCGGCGAAGGAAGAGACGGAATATGTCGAGGCGATAATGGAAGACGTCCGCTGGCTTGGCTTTGAATGGGCGAATCTCTGCTACGCCTCCGACTACTTTGAACAGTTTTACGAATGGGCGCTTGAACTCATCAAAGCGGGAAAAGCCTACGTAGACGACCAGAGCGCGGAAGAGATACGTTCCAACCGCGGCACGCTGACGCGCCCCGGCGTCGATTCCCCATACAGAAACCGCAGCGTCGAGGAAAATCTTGACCTCTTCGCGCGAATGACTGCGGGGGAATTTGAAGAGGGGAGCCACGTGCTGCGCGCAAAAATAGATATGTCAAGCAGCAACCTCAACATGCGCGACCCCGTCATCTACCGCATACTGAAGAGGGAACACCACCGCACCGGAGGCAAATGGTGCGTCTATCCGATGTACGACTTCGCGCACGGCTACGAGGACGCGATCGAAGGGGTCACACATTCCATCTGCACGCTGGAATTTCAGGACCACCGCCCGCTTTACGACTGGTTCATCGCTAACGTCTCCGTGCCTCACGTGCCGCACCAGTATGAATTCGCGCGCCTCAACCTCACCTATACGGTGATGAGCAAACGCAAGCTGCTGGAGCTTGTCACGCTCGGCATCGTCAGCGGCTGGGACGACCCGCGTATGCCGACAGTCTGCGGCTTCCGCCGCCGGGGGTACACCCCCTCCGCGATCCGACGCTTCTGCCGTGAAATAGGAGTCGCCAAGGCGGACAGCATGGTCGAAGTCGAGCTTTTACAGCACTGCCTCCGCGAAGAGCTTAACAAGAGCGCGCGGCGCGGCATGGCCGTGCTCAAGCCGCTGAAAGTGGAGCTTACGAACTGGCCGGAAGGCTTCGTGGACGAGCTTGCGGCGGAAAACAACCCCGAGGACGCGGAGGCAGGCAGCCGCACTCTTAAAATAGGCAGGGAAATATACATCGAACGCGACGACTTCATGGAAGAGCCAGTCAAAGGTTTCTTCCGCCTATCACCGGGCAAAGAAGTGCGCCTCAAACACGCCTACATCATCAGATGCGACGAAGTCATAAAAGACGCCGACGGCAGCGTGACAAAGCTGCGCTGCTCCGTCGATATGGAAAGCCGCGGCGGCGACGCGCCGGACGGACGCAAAATAAAGGGCACACTTCACTGGGTATGGAGCGGCGACGCCGTGAAATCAAGGATAAATCTCTACGGGCAGCTCTTCACGCTGCGCAACATGAACGACATGGAAGAGGGCAGAGACTACAAAGACTACCTTGACCCGCAGTCGCTCGTCGTCGTGGAAAACGCTCTCGTCGAGCCATCGCTGGCGCAGGCCGCGCCGCTGGACAAATTCCAGTTCCTGCGCCACGGCTACTTCTGCGCGGACAGCCTCACCACGCCGGAAAGCCCAGTATTCAACCTCACCGTGTCGCTGAAAGATTCCTGGGGCAAGGAACAAAAGAAGCAGTAACGCAATACGCCGCGGCAGAGGAACATCAACCAGCGATCGAGTAGGAGGCTACCCATTAGTTGAGCAGCCGACCTCTCACACCACCGT
>JAUNJZ010000075.1 GCA_030533085.1 Synergistaceae bacterium | reverse complement strand
GCACGGTGGTGTGAGAGGTCGGCTGCTCAACTAATGGGTAGCCTCCTACTCGATTCTTTCCTGACTTACCTTCCACAAAAATCCACTCCTCTCAAGATGACGCCGGCAGATAAAGAATCAGATTGTCATAAAATCTATTTTTCGTTTTGCTGACCGGCCTGCTTTATATATCATAAATCACTTATCAAAACAAATGTCAGACAAATTTAATTTCAGCACAGCCTTTGCTTTTATTACTTTTTATCAAAAGTCTTTAGTTTTTCCTGCTTTGTTATTTTTTGACAATACTTATTTTTTTAGATGAATGTAAAAAAAATAAACCGCGCTGGCATCCTGCTTCACGCGGTTTATTTTTACTTTTTACTTTTTTCTTTCTTCGTCAACTGCCCTGTTGATTCTTCGTATGTCGAGGGCGCGTCCGGTCTCCGAATCTATCTCTATGACAACCCCCTGAAATCTCGCGTTTCTATCGCAGACTTCAAATTTGCATGGGGTGCCGGTGAGAAATTTCGGCAGCACAGATTCCGCCGTCATGCCGATGATTCCGCCGTGTCCGCCCGTCATGCCGGCGTCGGTCAGATATGCCGTGCCGCCCGGCATTATTTCTTCGTCCGCCGTCTGTACGTGGGTATGAGTTCCCACAACGGCGGATACCTTTCCGTCAAGATACATCCCAAGCGCCCTTTTTTCAGAGGTCGCCTCTGCATGTATGTCGACGAATATCGCGGGCACGCCGCATTCAGCCGCAAGTCTCTCCGCCGTCCGGAAAGGACAGTCGAGCGCCTGCATGAAGGTTCTGCCTTGCAGGCAGAGGACTGCGAGCTTTTCCCCGTTTTTTTCATATACGGCAAAGCCGCGGCCGCGCGTCCCCTCCGGATGGTTGGCGGGGCGCAGGACGGCCTTTTCCCCGTCGAGCAGCGGGATAAACTCTTTTTTATCCCATACGTGGTTGCCGTTTGTGAGAATGTCAATGCCGCATGAAAATAGCTCTTTCATAACCTTTTCCGTCAGCCCGAAGCCCGCGGCGCTGTTTTCGCCGTTGGCTATGACGAAGTCAAAGCCGGAATACTCCTCGCGCAGGCGCGGTATCATCAGAGCCGCCGCCTCTCTGCCGGGGCGGCCCATGATGTCTCCTATAAATAGCAGGCGCATGGCGTTATTTCGCGTAATCCACGGCTCGCGTCTCCCTGATGAGGGTGACCTTTATCTGCCCCGGATATCTCATTTCTTCCTCTATTTTGCGGGCGATGTCATATGCGAGCTTCTGCATCTCCCCGTCGTCTTTCACGCTGGGAGCGACTGCGACGCGCACTTCGCGCCCCGCCTGTATCGCAAAGGCTTTGCTGACGTCTGGGAAAGATTTCGCCACTTCTTCAAGCTTTTCAAGGCGTTTAACGTAGGCGTCGAGGCTCTCTCTGCGCGCCCCCGGACGCGAGGCCGACACCGCGTCGGCCGCCGCGACAAGTACGGCGTAGATGGTGAGAGGCTCTTCGTCCTCATGATGCGAGGCTATGGCGTTGACTATATCCGGGCTTTCCCCGTAGCGCTTCGCGAGATCCGCGCCTATCTTAGCGTGCGTTCCCTCTACCTGATGGTCAACAGCCTTGCCTATATCGTGCAGAAGTCCCGCCCGGCGGGCCTTCAATTCGTCCAGTCCAAGTTCCGCGGCCATAACCCCGGCCAGATGCGCCACTTCAAGACTGTGCCCAAGCGCGTTCTGTCCGTAGCTGGTGCGGTAGCGCAGCTGTCCGATTATCTTCGTCAGTTCGCCGTGCATATTTTTGATTCCGGTCTCGAGCAGAGCCTCTTCCGCGGTCTCGAGTATCTGGATCTGCACATCCTTTTCCGCCCGTTCTATTATTTCCTCTATACGAGCGGGGTGGATGCGTCCGTCCACTACGAGCCGTTCCAGCGAGAGACGCGCGACTTCGCGCCGCACGGGGTCAAAGCTGCTCAGCGTGACTGCCTCCGGCGTATCATCTACAATAAGGTCAACTCCGGTCAATGTTTCAAAGGTTCTGATGTTGCGTCCTTCGCGTCCGATAATGCGTCCCTTCATTTCGTCAGAGGGGAGGTTCACCACGCTCACGACGACGTCGGATGTAAATTCAACGCTGCACCGCTGTATCGCGGTGGCGATGATTTCCTGCGATTTGCGCTCAGCGTCGCGCTTCGCGCGCTCTTCAAGCTCCTTCAGGCGCAGCCCTATCAGATGCGTAGCCTCTGATTCCACTGCTGAAAGAAGCTGTTCGCGGGCCTCTTCGCGCGTAAGCTGGGCTATCTGCTCCAGTTTGGCGATAAGCTCCTGTTCCTGTTCCGAGAGACGGTCGAGCTTTTCCTGCACCTGTTCGTTGCGGTTTTTCAGCTCTTCCTCTTTGCGGCTGATGTTCTCGATTTTTTTGTCGAGATTTTCTTCTTTCTGTTCCAGCCTGCGTTCGGAACGCTGAAGCTCGCTCCTGCGCTCTTTCGTGTCTCTGTCGAGCTCCTGTCTCAGCCGGTGTATCTCTTCCTTGCCCTCAGCCAGTATGTCGCGTTTGGCTGTCTCCGCTTTTTTTGAAGCTTCCTGCAATATGCGGTCTGCTTCTGAAAGGGCTCCTCGAAATTTCTTTTCTTCACTTTTTTTGTGATATGTAAAGCCGACCAGGGCGCCTACCGCCAGACCGGTGACTATACACAGCACAGCCGTTGTAAATTCCATTTTCCTTTCACCTCGTTATCCAGTTGTCATGGTTCGTATTTCAGTGTTTGTCAGACGTAAAATTATATTAAATAAAATTTAACTATGCATTTTATGCCAACGGGAGTATTTTACCTAAAAGCAGGACTTTTCACAAGGGGGAGCTGAAAAACTGTTATTAGTCTGTGATAATGTCACCCCATAAATGTTCTGAGATAATGTCACCA
>JAUNJZ010000051.1 GCA_030533085.1 Synergistaceae bacterium | reverse complement strand
CACAGGTTTTGCTTGACATCTTGTTCTTTCCAAAAAAGTAAATGCTGTCGCCCTGTCACATTCGGCATCAACAGAATATCCGTGTTCCTCTGAGCAGTCTTTTACAGCGGAATACAGATGGCCCTGTTTCACTTGCGAAAGGCATCCCTCCTTTCGATCTCGTCCAATTTTTTTAGCAGGTCACGCTCCATCTGAGTCATATACAACTGGTGCTTCAGCTTTTCGTTCTCGATCTGGAGTTTCTCCAACTCGGTCCTGGGCTTCTGGTCCTTTATCCGCTGCCCCCGGCGGTCCTCCAGGCCGGCTTCCCCGAGTTCTGTGAACTTCTTCACCCATGTATACACCTGCTGGTAGCTGACGTTGTACTTGACAGCTGCTTCCCCGAAATTACTGCCGTTTTCCAGACAATCCTTCACGATTGCGATCCGCTCTGCCTGGGTTGTCTTCCGTGTTTTTTTCATGCGGCTGCCTCCTGACATTTTCCTTTTGAAGCCTCTGCCGCTTTTATACACCTTTATCCAATTATGAAGCTGCTTTGCAGACAGCAAACCATATTTTGCTGCAATTTCCTCCTGGCTTCCTTCTCCTCCAAGATAGGCCCTCACTGCCTTCAACTTACATTCTCCGCTGTAAACCTGATTGTGTTCATGCTCAAGAAATGCGTCTGCGCCTTGGAACCTGTACAGCAGTATCCAACGGCGGACGGTTGATTTGCCTACCCCAAGCTTTCGGGCAGCCTCGCTCGTACTTAGTTTGCCACTCATGCACTCGCGGGAAACTTTTACCTTCATTTCAGGTTCAAACTTTTTCGATCCTTTCATAATAATACTCCCTTTGCGATCAACAGTGATTTTTCTATTTCACTGTCTCTCGCAAAGGGAGCATATCAAAAGCGCCCCGCCTTATTGTTTTCATTTATTTCTTCATAATATTCTGTTATCTAGCCGGATATTATTTCTTTCGTTTTTGCACAAGGCCCCGAAAAACAGGCAGAAGCACAGGCAATAAGAATGCGGTGTTTCCGGTATTGCACCCGCCGCCGCTGCCTCCGCCGTCATGCGGCGTATACTTCACGTCTGCGGCAAGCAGATATGAATCGCCGTCGATATCAAAGTAATTACTCGCGGGGTCAAGGCTAAAAGTCAGAGTCTTGCCCGCCGCGTCATAGACAGCTTTGACTCCCAAAATATCGGTAGAAGCGGGCTTGTCATCAAGCGCATTCATGCCGCCGACAGGCACGAAAACATAAGGTGTGTTTTCAAATGATTTATTAAAACCGTCCAAAAATAACGTAAATTGAACCTTTGAAGCAAAATCGCCGGATACCGGCGGGTATTGAACATGCCCAAGCCCCAGAGAGACGCCGGTCTTGGAAGAGAGGCTGTCGGCTCCGTTCAGCGCGGAAATTTTTGAGCTTTTAGCGGCAATGATATTCGTCAGCTCCGTTACGCTCGTTTTAGCAGAAGACAGAGGGTGTGCTGTTGGCACAGCGGTCGTGGTAATGTCCACGCTCAGCGCTGCCGCTTTTATCTCCTGCGCATCGTCCGCTGTGATAGAAATCGCGCCGGCTGATGTTGAGGTCATAACCGAGAACAGAATCGCAAGAAATAAAATCATCGTCCTTCTTTTCATTTTAAGCCCTCCCATTAATTATTATTTGTTAAATTATATATGTCTAATTGATATTATGCAAGCCTATATACGTCTATATGTTGGATTATTATATGTCATATAGTCTATTGTTAGATTTATGCCTCTACGGATAGTATCTATTTGTGGGGGTGTGCTCATGCTGGGAGATAAGATAAAAGAATTCAGGTCAGCAAAAGGATGGACTCAAAGTGTTCTTGCCGAAAAATTAGATGTGTCGGTCGGATATATTTCAGAGATAGAGACTGGCCGCAGGACACCTTCTCTTGCCACATTGGTTACGATAATTAAGTTGTTGGATTGTTCACCTAATGATATTTTCGAGTTTTCGTCAAAGACGGATAGTAATTTATGTGCGGATTGCGCGTTGGGCAATATAGACGATACCATAAGAGCAACTGTGGAGATGATGAGCAAAATGCGCCCCGAAGAGAGATTTAAGGTATTTACCTACGCTAAGGATCAGAAGAACCTATCAGAATATTTCAGAAAGACAAAGTGATCCGCAACGAAACATACAAGACGCTGCCGCACTTTTGTGCTTAATTTCAATCCCCTGGCAGAAAAGCCAGGCGAAGGGGCCAGCAGGAATATACTGAGGAAGGCTCTGACAGCGTACCGCCTGAAAAGCCTGCGGCCTCTTCCGTCACTCTGCCATATTTCAAATGACTGCCCTCCCCTTTGCGCCGGAAAAATAAATTCCGGCCTCTTTTATTTTTGTCCGCCGCTATTATAATGTATCAGAAGCAAAGCGGCCTTGTCTCAAGAGGCGGCGGGCGATATGACGGGAGAAAAAATTATGACTGAAGTATTTGAGCCATCGGCTCTTTCGCTTTTATTTATCTGTTTTATGGTATTCCTGGCCGGTTTCGTGGACGCCTCAGCCGGCGGCGGCGGGGTGATTTCGCTGCCAGCCTATATATTTACCGGTATGCCGGCACATTTCGCGCTCGGCTGCAACAAATTCTCAAGCGCCTGCGGCACGACGCTGGCGGTCTTTAAATTCTGGCGCGGCGGCGCTGTGGACATACGCGCGGCGGTGATAGCCTTCGCCGGCTCTTTCGTCGGCTCCGCCGCCGGAGCGCATGTCGCGCTTCTTCTCAGCGATCAGACGATAAGGACGATGCTGCTGTTCATACTTCCCTGTGCCGCGCTTGTGATATTTCTCAAACGCAATATCCCGGACGAGAACAGGACGGCGGATATTCCCAGGCGAAAGGCGGCCGCGCTGTCCTTTTTTATCGGGCTGCTGATAGGCGGCTACGACGGCCTTTTCGGCCCGGGCACAGGCACTTTCGCAATAATAGCCTTCTCGATGCTGCTGAAATTTGACCTCAGAACGGCCTCCGGCAACGCGAAGATTCTGAATCTCGCCTCAAACTACGCTTCGCTGATAACCTTTGCCTTTGCCGGAACGATACTGTACGGCGTGGCTCTGCCCGCCGCGCTGTGCGGCGTAGCCGGAAATTACCTCGGCGCTCGCTGCGCGCTGACGCGCGGCGCTAAATTCATTCGTCCGATGATGCTGATCGTCCTCTCGCTGCTGATGCTCAAGCTCGGCTGGGATATAGCGGCGATGAGGTAGAGCGCCTTCCCGTCAGCGTCTCTTTTCTATACGCTTCATCGCCCATACGAAGCCGGCGGCATGTGCGGAGAAGGTAACGAGCCACGATACGGGATATGAGAGGTAGACCATCGTTATCGTATGCAGGGCCGGGATCTGAAATATCGTCGCGATCCATATAAGGCGCAGTCCGCAGACTCCAAGCAGCGTGACCACCGTCGGAAGGACGGAATATCCGATGCCGCGCAGCGCGCCGACCATAGCGTCCATCAGCCCGCAAAGCGCGTATGTCCATGAGAGAATACGCATTCTGTCCATACCGGCACTGACTACGGCCTCGCTTGAAGAATAGACGCCGAGCAGAGGCCGCCCGAATATTACGGCGCATAGGCCGAGCGTCAGCCCCACGACGGCGCTGCATATCATCCCGACTTTCAATATTCTGTATATACGCTTTATCTTGCCCGCCCCCATATTCTGACTGGTGAATGAGATGACGGCCTGATAAAAAGAGTTCGTCGCAAAATAGATGAAGGTCTCTATATTGGCGGCGGCGGAGCTGCCGGCCATCACAACCGCGCCGAATGAGTTGATGGAGGACTGTATGACCACATTTGAGAGCGAAAAGAGCACTCCTTGTATCCCTGCCGGCAGGCCGACGCGCAGTATTTTTATAAGCTTTTCCCTGTCAATGCGCAGCTCCGACGGCACAAAGCGAATGCCGCCGCTCTCGCGCATCAGGCAGCGCGTCACCAGAGCGGCGGAGACGCACTGCGAAATCACAGTGGCAAGCGCCACGCCGGCCACGTCCAGCCGCAGATATATGACAAAAAACAGATTCAGCAGCACATTGATAATGCCAGCCGCGACAAGATAGAAAAGCGGCCGTCTCGTGTCGCCAACGGCGCGCAGAATGGCGCTGCCGAAGTTGTAGACCATCGTCGCCGTCATTCCGAAAAAGTATATTACAAGGTAAAGCGTGGCGAGGCCGAGCACCTCCTCCGGCGTCCGCATAAGTATCAGGATCCTTCGCGCGCCGGCAACGCCGACGACTGTCAGAAAAACGCCGCTGACAACGCCGAGCAGCATCGAAGTGTGGACCGTCCGCGAAAGTGACTGTTCGTCCCTCGCGCCGTAATAGCGCGCCGCAAGAACATTCGAGCCGACGGAAATGCCGATAAAAAGATTCGTCAGCAGCCCGATCAGCGACGTATTGGAGCCGACAGCCGCCAGAGAATTGTCTCCGGCGTAACGCCCGACCACTATAATATCGGCGGCGTTGAAGAGAAGCTGCAAAATGCTGGAACACATGAGAGGCACGGCAAAGAGCAGCATCTTAGGCAGGACAGCCCCGCGGCACATATCTATTTCATATTTTTTCCCGCTTCCGGTCAGCATAAAAGAATCCCGCCCGTTTTTTATATTTACCGCTTCGCGCGGTCAGGCCATTTTATCATCTCGCCGAACTTTCATGGCTGTTTTTTTTAAAATTACAGGCAAAAAGATATATCCGCAATATTAAAAAAACAAGGAGGGAGCTCATCCCTCCTCGCTCGCGTTAGAATTTCCCTCTTTGTGCGGCGTTATTTTCGCATAGCTCCGACGGCCTCTTTTATGCGCTTCATTCCCTCTTCGATATAGTCATAGGAGCGGCAGTATGCGAGGCGGATATGTCCCGGCATTCCGAATACCTCGCCCGGGACGGTCGAAACGCCCGCCTCCTCAAGCAGCCGCGAGCAGAAGCTGAAACCGTCCATGCCAAAGGAGCTTATGCGCGGGAAGGCATAGAAAGCGCCGGCCGGCGTTATCGCTTCAAAGCCTTCGATGCCGTTCAGCCATTTCACAACCATGTCGCGGCGGCGGCGGTACTCGGAGACCATCGCCGCAACGTCGTCATCGGCGTTGGCGAAGGCCTCGACCACCCCTGCCTGAGCAAAAGAATTTGCGCAGGTGGTGAGATTCTGATGACATTTATTCACATACTGACGCATTGCGGTCGGGGCTACGACCCAGCCTATGCGCCAGCCGGTCATAGACCAGCTCTTGGATGCGGCGGCGACAGTCACCGTGCGCTCTTCCATGCCGGGCAGTGAGGCGATGCTCACATGTTCGCCGTCATAGAGGAACTTTTCGTAACATTCATCTGAAATGACCCATATGTCGTTTTCGATCGCAAAGGCCGCTATTTCTTCAAGGTCTTTCCGCGTAAGCACCGCGCCGCTGGGATTGTTGGGAGAATTTATGAGAATGGCCTTCGTTTTAGGGGAAAGAACTTTTTTCAGCACATCCACAGAGAGGCGGAAACCGTTTTCCATCTTCGTCGGCGCGGGCACGAGCACTGCGTTCGCGATGGCTATCTCATCGGCGTAAGCGGAGAAGTAAGGGGCTGGAACTATCACCTCGTCGCCCGGCTCGAAGAGAGTGAGGAAGGTTGCGGTCAGAGCCTCCATCGCGCCGTTTGTGATAACGACGTTTCTGTCAGCATCCACATAATCCATGCCGTTTTCGCGCCGGTACTTGTCCGCGACGGCGCAGCGAAGGTCATAGGCCCCGGCCATATCCGTATAGTGAACATTTCCCTCCCGCACCGCCTGAATCACGCGCTCCTTCGCGCAGGCCGGCGAGTCAAAGTCAGGGCGTCCTATCTCCATATGAATCACGCTGCGCCCCTCGCGCTCCATCTCGTCGGCGCGCGCCAGAATCTCGCGGATACCGCCGGACATCTTGATGGAAGCCATGCGGCTGTTTGGAAATTTAACCTTTGTCGTCATAATTCTTGCCTCCTGAAGCTTAAATAACAGCTTATCGTTTATCGCCTTTCATGATATATGAGATTATCCGGGGAGACAAGAACTTTTTATTCAGCCGCACTATTTTTTGCAGGGAACACAGGCGGCGGCGAGCCTTTCTCACGCCGCGAAAAGCCGCCCTGCCTGTGAATTATCTCCGCCTTTATTCGATAAAAAATAGCCTTTCGTCCCAGTCGCCTGAAATCAGCTTCTCGATCAGAAGGTTGCTTCCTTTAAGCCGCTCCACTTTTCCGTCTATCCAGCTGGCGTTTTTCTCCGCGCATTTTCTGTATTCAGAGGTATCCGGGCTGTTTATGCCTGTGTCGACCACGCAGATGGCGGAATAGCTCGCCTTCCACGAGCTTTTTATCTTTTCTTTTGCCGCGCTCTCCATCTCTTTCGTGTATTTTTCAAAAACCCTTTCAATATCGAAGTCATCCGGCTTTACATCCTTCATATACAGCCGTCCCTCTTTTTTCAGGTTATAGCCGGCAGAAGTCTCCGTATGAAGAAGCAGGCTGACACAGTCGTCAACCCTCGGCCGTACTATTTTTCTGTCCGTCCTCACATCCTTCCATGAACCGCCGCAGAAGCCCATAGCGATCAGAAGCGTATCATACTCAGCGGGCAGAGAGGCTAATTTTTCAAGGATGCTCAGACGCATGGCGGCAGGGTCGGCGTGTAAAGCCTTGTCCAGGTATATCTCAGGGTAATTCGTCCCCAGTTTTCTTTGAGCTGCGCGGACATAGTCCGTGAGAGACCCACAGGCCATAATGATACAATTCATCGCATCTCCTCTCGAAGACTTATTATTTTCCGCGTCAGATTCCGCTTCAGCGGATAAAATTTGTTGAAATCGGCGCTTCCGTCTCCGGCTTTGTAATGCCGTTTTTCTCTCCGTTCTCTACGAGCTTTAAGAACCACGCCATGTTTGATGCCAGCGTCCGCATGGTTTGCAGCCCCTCCGCGTCCTTCTCTACTTCATCGGGAGAGGTTCCATGCACCTGATTCCAATATTGTGAGGAGATTACCGGCATGTTGCTTATCATGTAATACATGTTCAGCTGCGCGAATGTCTCGGAGGCGCCGCCTCTGCGGCAGGATACGACGGAGGCTGCCGGCTTGTGCCGCAGGTACTTTCCGGCGCTGAAAAAGAGACGATCCATGAACGATGTGATCGAACCGGTCGCTGAGCTGAAATATACCGCCGACCCGAAGACAAAGCCGTCTGCCTCCTTTGCTTTCGCGACAAAGTCTCTCAGATTGTCGTCGAAAACACACGCCCCCTTCGATTTGCAGGAGAAGCAGCCGATACAGCCCTGCACCTTCGTTCCGATCCAGAATATTTCGGACTCAACGCCCTCTTTAGCCAGCTGCATCTGTACCTCCTGCAAAGCGCGCTCTGTGCATCCATGCTCGCGCGGGGAACCGTTTACCAGAAGAACTTTCATAAAAATCTCTCCTCTCATGATTGCAAAATTTATCATGTTGTACTATAGTTTTACCATGAACAGAGAAAATGTCAAGAACAATAATTTTTGATATATACTATCATAAAAGAAAGTAAGGAGCTGGTTCTTTTGAAAACATTCCGCGGCTTTCATTGTCCGCTGGAAGCCTCTTTACAGCTGATAGGCGGGAAATATAAGGCTCTCATTCTCTGGTTCCTCACGGAGAAGACGCTGCGTTACAGTGAGCTCCACAAAATGCTGCCGAATGTGACGGATAAGATGCTGACCAGGCAGCTCCGGGAATTGGAGGAGTGCGGCCTTGTCCATCGGGAGGTTTATCCGGTAGTCCCTCCGAAAACGGAATACTCGCTGACAGATTTTGGCCGCAGCCTGTCACCGATTTTAAAGGAATTGTGCGATTGGGGGACGCTTTATCTGGCGGACGCGGAACGCGGCCAGCCCAGCCAGAAGCCTGAAGCTCCGGCTCTCGCCTCAGGCGATGAGAAGGGATGCTGTTTCTGAAATGACATAGCATGACTTCTTGCTCGCTAAGTCGGAGATTTATCTGCCGCAAAAATAGCTGAAACAAAAAAATCAGTGAGAGTATATAAAGAAAGCAAAGCCTCCGGCTGAAATGCCGGGAGCGTTGCCTTATCCAACAGTAACGCGCCGCGTATTTCGCATCTGCCGGCACGTTCTGCTCCCCGGGAATGCGCCTATGCCGTTATTGCCCAACATTACACTTTTCTTCGATAATCGCTCGGCGTTCGTCCGGTCTGATTTTTGAAAAAACGGTTGAAGGCCGACAGCGACGAAAAACCGGTAAGGAAAGCGATATTAATTATTTTTTCGCCGCTGTTCGCAAGCAGCCGCTTTGCCTCTTTCAGGCGCAGCGAATCCGCATATTCCTTCGGCGTGACGCCGTATTCCTCCTTAAAAATATCTGTAATCCGCCTGAGTGTGAGCCCCACATCTTTCAGCTGTTCATGCAGCTTCGTTTGAGAACTGAATGCTTCGTCTATTTTCCGCTTTACTTCGGAAGCGATATCCTGCATGGGCTGATAATCCAGCAGGTCACTTCTGCAACGCTTACAAGGGCGGAAGCCCGCTTCTCTCGCTTCCTTTGAGGTATCGAAGAAACAGACGCTGTCGCGCTTTGGCGCTTTTGATTTACAGGATGGACGACAGTATATTCCCGTTGTTTTTACCGCATAGAAGAATATTCCATCATAGCTTGCGTCATTTGTACGAGCCGCATCCCACATTTCCTGTTCCGTCATTTTCCCGCCCTCTTTGATGCCGCCGGGTCGGTAAGCTCAGGAAGCGCACCGCCCGCAATAGCCCACAGGTATAGACTTGCAACCGTTCCATGAGGCGAATATCTTTTCCTATACCTTTCAAACGCCGGCCTGTCAATCTGCCTGCGCCGGTAAAGCATCCGCATTCCACGCAGCACCGCCAAGTCTCCAAAGCTCACGATGTCGGGGCGCCGCATGCAAAATATCAGAATCATCTCTGCCGTCCAGACGCCGACGCCATTCAGATTAGACAGCTCCTTGATCGCCAGTTCGTCCGGCATATTCGCCAGCGAGTCAATATCAAAAGCTCCATTGCGAACTCTTTGCGCAAAATCAAGAATATAGTCGGCTTTCTTAAATGTGATGCCGATACTTTGAAGCTTCTCTCGTCCCAGCAGCGACAGGCATTCCGCGTCCACCGTTCCGACAGCCTTCAGCAGGCGGTTCCAGACCGTCTCCTGCGCTGCCGCGGATATCTGCTGGGCTACGATGTGACGAACTACCGAAGAAAACAAATCAGAATCTACTGGTCTGCTGATATGTCCTATGCGCCTGATTGCCGCGCCGAGCTTTTTGTCCTTCTTCATCAGGTACTCTGCCGTCTGATTGTCATATTCAAAATACAAATCATCACCCTCGTAACGTCAAGTATATTACAAAGCACAACTGATTTCCACATTAAACTGCGTCAGCTCAGATTGGCCGCGATGAGCGACGCCCCAGACAGAAGCAGCATGATGATAATAACCTTTTTCACGGCAGACTCATTTAGCCGGTCGGAGCATCTTATTCCAAACCACAGGCCAGCCAGCATTGCCGGAGCCAACAGAACAGCCTGGCGAACGCTTTGAAGCGACAGGATACCGGTCGCCCAATACACCATGATGCGGAATATGTTTTCAGTGACAAGCACAGCGCACATATTAGCCTTGAACGAGCTGTCATTATCCGTTACGCGCCTCATATATACTGCCAGCAATGCGGCGACTCCGTACAGCCCGCAGAGTACGCCGGAAATCGGGCCGATGAGCGTCAGGAGGATTTTGTCGCCGCGCGTCTTTTCCGGCGCGCCGGCTTTGTTCGTTTTTTCCCGGCTGTATTCATGGTATAGCATTTCAATCCCAATTACGATGACGGCAGCGCCAAATAAGACTTTTATCAATTTTGCGCCCCCTTTTTGCAACAGAAAAATGCCGGGAATACTTCCGAGTAGAACAAGAATCGCAACCGGCGCCCATATTTTCCATTTCAGCTTTCGGCGGTTTCGCCATGTTAATACGACATTCGCCGGAAAGCCCAGAATCAGGTCAACCGGTGAAATGGCGATATTGTCAACGCTAAAGCTCAATATGCTGCTAAAGACTAACGTATTCGCAAAACCGCAGAGCCCTTTGACAAGATACGAAATCAGCGCCGCAATAACAAAGAGTATCATTCGTCAGCTCCCCACCAGGACTGGACGGCCGTCCCCGCTACAGGGATCGTGAGGCCGGTCATGTCCACACCCTCCAGCCGCAGAAGCGCGTCTTTTTTATCCACGCCGCCGGCATAACCTGTCAGGCTTCCGCCGCTTCCAATCACGCGGTGACAGGGAATAAGGATCGATATTTCGTTGTGTCCTACAGCTCCGCCAACCGCCTGCGCCGACATCCGCGCCAGCTTTCGCTGGTTTGCGATTTCTTTCGCGATTGCACCGTAGGTCGTAGTTTTTCCATAGGGTATTTTCCGCAGAATCTTCCAGACGGACAGCTGAAACGCCGAACCAATCACATGCAGCGCAGGCATAAAGTCCGGCTCTCGCCCGCTGAAATAAACATCCAGCCAGCGTTTCGTCTCATCCAGAACAGGCAGACTGCCTTCTTGATGCTCTGACGACAGGCGTCCGGCATAGTATTTCTCGCCGTCAAACCACAACCCTGTCAGGCCTTTTTCATCAGCCGCAAGTAGAATACCGCCAAGCGGAGAATCATAATGTGTTGTATATTGCATAGTTATACCCCCTCCAAACTCCTCTTTATCATCACCTTACGTTTGTGATTCTACTGTTATCGTGGAGAGGCTTCTTCGCAAAAAAGGAAATTCAATTTTATGATGAGACATCGCCTGCGCTAATGCTGAATGCCGCGAAAGAGGGCGAACTTTTCGTGATCGATTTTCCCCGCTTACGAATTGACGCCCCGCGAAATAAGCGGCGGCGTCCTCTATTGCAGGGCGGAAGGCCCCCGCGCCATAATCAGCGGCAAAGCGGCGCTGTACGCAAAGTCGGAGATTTATCTGCCGGAAGAATAGCGGAAATCGAAAAGGCCGGCTCCTTCACAGCGGAGGAGCCGGTCTTTCTGTTCATCTTTGGTTCTGCTTAGAAGAGTCCTGATACCTTTCCCTGCGCGTCTACGTCGATGTTGCAGGCGGCGGGGCGTTTGGGCAGGCCGGGCATTGTCATTATCGCTCCGGTTATCGGGATGATGAAGCCCGCTCCGGCGGAGAGCCGAACTTCGCGCACTGTCAGTTTGAAGTTCGTCGGGCGTCCCTTTTTGTTCGCGTCGTCGGATATCGACGCCTGGGTTTTCGCCATGCAGATGAGAAGCTCGTCTTTGCCAAGCTCGTGGATTTTTTTGAGGTCTTTTTCCGCTTTGTCTGTAAAGACTACTCCGTCCGCTCCGTATATCTTTGTCGCGATTGTCTCTATTTTCTCTTTCGGCGAGAGTTTTTCGTCGTAGAGGTAGTGGAAGCTGTTTTCTTTGTCGCAGGCTTTGATGACTTCTTCGGCCATTTCTATGCCGCCTTCTCCGCCTTTTGCCCAGATGTCGGATTCGACCACGGGAACGCCGAGTCTGGCGCATTTTTCCTGAATGAATTTAAGCTCTTCCTCTGTGTCTGTGGGGAAGGCGTTGAGCGCTACTACTACGGGGAGGCCGAAGGAGAGCATGTTTTCAACATGTTTTTCGAGGTTGGGTATGCCGGCTTCGAGCGCCGCCATGTTGACTTTGCCAAGCTCTTCTTTCGGAACGCCGCCGTGCATTTTGAGGGCGCGGATTGTCGCGACTATGACTACTGCGTTCGGCTTGAGTCCGGCAAGGCGGCATTTGATGTCGAGGAATTTTTCCGCGCCGAGGTCAGCGGCGAAGCCGGCTTCCGTAACAAAATAGTCTGCGAGTTTGAGGCCGTATTTTGTCGCCATTACGCTGTTGCAGCCGTGCGCGATGTTTGCGAAGGGGCCGCCGTGGATGAAGGCGGGGACATGCTCTAGCGTCTGAACGAGGTTCGGCTTGATCGCGTCTTTTAGCAGCATTGCCATCGCCCCCTGCGCCTCAAGCTCTTTCGCGGTGATGGGTTTGTCGTCGTAGCTGTAGGCGACGATGATTCCGGAGAGGCGTTCTTTAAGGTCTTCTATTCCCTGCGATAGGCAGAGTATCGCCATGATTTCGGAGGCTACAGTGATATCGAAGCCGTCCTGGCGCGGAACTCCGTCTGGCTTTCCGCCAAGGCCGATAACTATATTGCGTAGCGCGCGGTCGTTCATGTCGAGCACGCGCTTGAAGACGATGCGGCGCGGGTCTATGTTGAGGGGGTTTCCCTGCTGTATCGAGTTGTCGAGCATTGCGGCGAGGAGGTTATGAGCCGATGTGATGGCGTGGAAGTCGCCGGTGAAGTGGATGTTGATGTCTTCCATCGGAACGACCTGGCTGTAGCCGCCGCCGGCCGCGCCGCCCTTGACGCCGAATACGGGGCCGAGGGATGGCTCGCGAAGTGCCAGCGTAACTTTTTTGCCAAGCTTCGCCAATGCCTGCGCGAGGCCGACGGAGGTCGTCGTCTTGCCCTCTCCCGCCGGAGTGGGGGTGATGGCCGTAACGAGGATCAGTTTGCCGTCTTTGTTGTCTTTGACCTTGTCCCAGAGGTCGAAAGATACTTTGGCCTTATATTTTCCGTAGAGTTCAAGGTCGTCCGCGTCGATGTCGAGCTTCTTCGCAACCTCCGTTATCGGTTGCATCTCAGCCTGCTGCGCTATCTCAATGTCGCTCAGAAAAGCCATTGCTATCACTCCTGATTTTTATTTTTTGTTCATGCGGCTCCGATTTTTTCCACAGAGCGTGGTCTATAATGCTATTCTATACCATTAACATCAAATTTTTATAAAATTCCCGCTTTGTAGTCGGCCCGCATTTTTTCTCTCAGCTCCGGCTCCGTCAGCACCCGCAGCACCGCGCGCCCTATCGTTTTCGCCCCTTTTTTCAGCGCTTCGTGCGCCGCGGCGGTGGTGGTCGCGGCGGCGAATGCTCTGGTGTGGCCGTCGATGACGCGCCCTTCGCTGATGTCCAGCTCCGGCTGAACGGCGGGGCAGCAATAGCTGACGTCGCCCATGTCGGACGAGCCAAAGGTTTCATTGTTGGGGCTGACCTTTATGCCCAGCCCTTCCATTATCTCCTCCAGCATATTTTCCGCGCTTTCGTTCGGCAGCATGTCCTTGAAGGGCACTTCAAAGCGGCTCCAGCTGACCTCCGTCTCTGTCGCCAGCGCCGCGCCGCGGGCGCAGTTGTATATTTTCTCCATAATTTTATCGAGGTAGGCGCGTTTGGGGGCGCGGAAATAAAATCTGCATACGGCGCGGTCGGGGACGATATTCGCCGCCGCTCCGCCCTCGGAGATTATTCCGTGCATACGCACCTCCGGTCTGACGTGCTGGCGCAGCATGTCGACGGCGTGGAAGAAGAGCTGCGCCCCGTTGAGCGCGTTGCGTCCCTCCCACGGCGACGCGGCCGCGTGCGAGGTCTGGCCGGTGAATATAAATTCAACAGGAAAAAGCGCCAGCGAGCGATAGGTGACTATCGACTTTCCGCAGTGCGAATGTATCATTATCGCGAAGTCGCAGCCGTCAAAGATTCCCTTTTCGGCCATTTCGACTTTGGCTCCGTTTGTCTCTTCCGACGGAGAGCCTATCACCAGCAGCTCCCCGCCCGTCTCGTCGATAAGCGGCGCAAGCGCCGTTCCCGCCAGCACGGACATTGCGCCGTGCAGGTTATGGCCGCAGGCGTGCCCTATCTCAGGCAGCGCGTCATATTCCACAAGCACAGCCGCTTTGGGGCCGCCCTTTTTGCCCTTTGAGGCGAGGAAGGAGTGCGGGATCCCCAGACAGGGATATTCGACCGCGAAGCCGGCCTTTTTCAACGCCTCGACCAATATCGCGCTGCTGCGCGCCTCTTCGCCGGATATTTCGGGATGAGCCGCAAAGTCGTCGCTCATCGCCGCCATCGCGGTGCTGTTTTCCTCTATCGCCGCGTCCAGCCTTTCAACCAGATTTTTCATTTTTATCATTCCTTTCGCGTTTTACCATAGGTTATATTATACGTAAAAAAGACGCCTCGCGTTCGGCAAGACGTCTTTTTGCTTTGATTTTTATGCTTTTTACGCGCTCCGCCTGAGAAGCTTTCCTTTGGGCGCGCCTGTTATTTCATTTTCTTTCACCGCCGTCTCTCCGCCCAGGACGACCCATTTGACGCCTGACGGCGGCAGCAGCTCCTGACGGAAGGTCGCGTTGTCTCTCAGCTCATCGCCGTTGAATATGACGAAGTCGGCGGCGCAGCCCTCGGCTATGCGTCCTTTGTCCTCAAGCCAGGCCATGGAGGCGGGAAGCGAGGTGCATCTGCGCACGGCCTCCGGCCAGGAGAAGCCCTTATCGCGCAGCATACGCAGCGCACGGGGGAAGGTTCCGGCCGCGCGCGGGTGGCCGTGTCCGTTTTTCAGCAGGGAGTCCGAGGCGACGGCGCAGCGCGGGTGCGAAAGACAAAGCTCCACCTCGTCGCCGCGCATTACATGAGCGATGATCAGCGTATCCGGCGCCTCTTTCCTCAGTCTTTCGTAAAGTCCGGCCTCATCGAGCCGGCGGCCGCGCAGCGCCCCGCTGCCTATTTCGAGGGCGTCTCTGCCCTTGCCCCAGCGCTCCTCAAAGCCCGGGTCGAATACAGCCGAGCCGAGGCGCGTGCAAAAGGCGTCATAGGGATAACAGTCGAATGTAACGTCAAGTCCGCGCTCGACCGCGGAGTCGATGTGCGCCAGCACCTCCGCGAGCCTGCCGAAGGCAGTCATGCTGCCGGCGTGCGATATCTGAAAGCGAAGCGGCCATTTTTCCGCGTAGCCCAGTATCTCATCCGTCGCGTTAACCGCCGCCGGGCCGTCCGAGCGTATATGCACCGGAATCCATATCTTTTCAAATTCGGCAGCCGTCTCAAACAGCGCCTCCACTTCGGAGGGGGGCGTCTCCGGCAGATATTCAAGGCCGACGGAGAGGCCGAAGGAGCCGTTTTGCAGCTCGCTCCGCAGCAGAGATTTCATCTCCGCCACGGCCTCCGGCGGGGCGGCGCTGTAAATATCCTGAACGCCGGCCGCCTCGCGCAGCTTTGTGTGTCCTGTGAGATAGCCGAGATTCAGCCACGGACGCTCACGGAACGGAAGAATATCGCGCGCCAGCGGCCCCGTCCCGCAGTTGCCTGCGAAAGCGGTGGTCACTCCCTGACGCAGAAGCGCCAGCTCTACAGTGTCGCCGTCCTCAACTTCTTCATCGTGCATGTGCGTATCGATGAAGCCGGGGGCGACGAAAAGCCCATCCGCGTCGATGACCTCGCGCGCCTCGGGAGAGTCCGCCGTGAGGGCGGCTATGCGGCCGCCGCTCACGGCGACATTCAGCTTTATTTCCTTTCCCTCATCGGGGAGGATAAGAGTTCCTCCCCGAATCAGCAGATCAAATCCGGCCATATCCTGTTACTGGTAATTTATCATTACGGCGACAAACATGAAAATCATCTGCACCGAGAAGAGCATCAGGAAGAAGGGAATGAAATACTTCCACCACTTCTCAATGGGAACCTTCGCTATCCCGCACATGACCGGGAGTAGCGTCGTCGGCCAGAGAATATTCGAGAAGCCGTCGCCGTACTGATAGGCGAGGACCGCTATCTGGCGCGAAATGCCGAGGATGTCGGAAAGCGGAGCCATGATGGGGATAGTGGTAGCCGCCTGACCGGAGCCGGAAGGGATGAAGAAGTTGATGAGCGTCTGCACGATAAGCATTCCCTCAGCCGCGACCCATTTGGGCAGCAGCGCAAGCGGCGCGGCCATTCCGTATATAACGCTGTCGATAATCTGTCCCTGCTGCATAACGACCAGAACGCCGCGCGAAACTCCGACGATGCAGGCGCCGAAAAGGATATCCTTCCAGGCGTCGATGAATATCTCCGCGATGCGGCTCGGCCCGTATCCGTTGGCGATACCGCAGGCGATACCAGTCACAAGCAGAATCCCGCAAAGCTCGTCAAAGTACCAGCCCCTTGTCAGGACGCCCCATATCAGTATGCACATACCGAGGAGCAGCACGAGCAGCACGGACTTGTTGCGTCCGGTGAACTTCGTCTTTATAAGCTCGTTGTGATCCATCGCGAGCGCCCCCATATTGATACCCTTCATAAGGCTCTTGTCGGGGTCTTTTCTTATCTTCGCCGCGTAACGCATCGTCCAGAGAGCGCCCATCGTGACAAAAACCAGCCAGGAAACGACGCGGAAAGCCAGACCTGAGAAAAGCGGCAGCTCCGCGAGCTTCTGGGCGAGGCCGACGGTAAAGGGGTTCATGAAAGCCGCCGCGAAGCCGAGACCGCAGCCCATCGCCACGACGGACATGCCGACGATGGCGTCATAGCCCATCGCGATGGCAAGGCCGACAAAAATCGGTATAAAACCAAAAGCCTCCTCATACATTCCGAAGAATGTTGAGGCGGTGGCGAAGAGGTAGATAAAGAGCGGAATGACGAAAGTATCCTTTCCCTTCGTCGCGCGCAGCAGCGAACCGATCGCGGCGTTAAGCGCGCCGCTGACCAGCACAAGGTAGAATGTCGCGTAAGATATCATTATAAAGAAGATTATATCTGCCGCCTGCACGAGCCCTTTGTAAATATTGATAAACATATCGAAGGGGCTGACAGGAGACGACTCTACAATGTGGAAGGTCGCCGGATCAACGACGGAACGCCCCGTGTTCGGGTCGGTGACGCGCTCATAGACGCCCGCCGGTATGATATAGGTTCCGATAGTGGCCAGCACTATCAGAAAGAAGAGAATGACAAACGTGTTCGGCAGCTTGAAGCCAATAGCCGATTTCTTTTCTGACATAAAAGATTCCTCCTTAAAAATATTTTTTTCCGGCCGGACACACACAGCCCTCCTCTTCGCCGGAAAATTCACTGAAACGGCGCTTGCCGCCTCTGACCGCGCAATATTTTACCACGCTAACATGACGCTGACAATTTATTTTTTTTGATTTTTGTCGAGAGAATGTCTGTAGATTTATTGCAAAAGGGGGGCGCTGCGGATAAAATAGCTCAGGGAAGCGCTGACAAAACAACGTTCGCGTATAAATATCGCAAGCGCGGCGGCTTCCTGAAATTCAAAGCGGGGCGGATGAATCTGATGTCGGACAAAGAGAAGATATTCAAAAAAGCGGAGCAGTACATAACGGATAAAAGCGCGGAAATGACCGCCTTCAGCGACTACATGGCGGCGCACCCGGAGCTGTCGGCGGAAGAATTTGAAAGCAGCCGCATGATGACGGAAAAGCTGCGCGAGGCCGGATTCGAGGTGGAATATCCCTATCTCGGCCTGCCGACGGCATTCATGGCAAAGAAAAGCAGCGGCGCGAAAAAGCCTGTAGTCGCGCTGATGGTGGAATATGACGCGCTTCCTGAGATAGGGCACGCCTGCGGTCACAATCTGCACGGCACGATGGCGCTCTACGCCGGAATGGCTGTCGGAGAGGCGATGGGAGAGCTGATCGGCGAGCTGCGCGTCGTCGGCACGCCGGCGGAAGAGACGGACGGCGCGAAAGTCCGCATGGCGGACGAGGGGGTATTTGACGACGTCGATTTCGCGATAATGTTCCATTCCTTTGCAGGCGAAAGCTTCGCGGACTACCGTTCCGTCGGCATAGACGGCTTTGACTTCACATTCACGGGGCAGACCTCGCACTCCGCCGCCTCGCCGTGGCGCGGACGGAGCGCCCAGAGCGGAATGCTGCTTTTCATCGACGCGCTGAACATGCTGCGCATACACATGCACGACTATTGCAGGCTCGCCGCCTACATCACGGAGGTCAAGGGGGCTGTCAACATCATTCCCGACCGCGCCGTCTGCCGCGTTGAAGCGCGCGCGCCGGAACTCTCCGTACAGGAAGAGCTGACCGCCGCCGTGCTGGAATGCGCGCGCGGCGCGGCGATCGCGACGCGCACCGAAGTAAGCTGGGAGAAATTTGAGGGCAGCTTCGCTCCGATGCTTCCGAATCTGACGGCTGAAAAGCTGGCGGAAGACACCATGGCGGAATACGGCGTCGTCTGCACGCGCGGCCATCATCCCACCGGCTCCACAGACGTCGGCAACATCTCGCTGCGCTGCCCCGCGATACAGCCGGAGTTCGCGATAGCAAAGGAAAAACTCGACCTCCACACCAGAGAATTCGCGGCCGCCACCACAAGCGGGGAAGGACACGAAGCGCTCGTCAAAGGTACGCGCATAATGGCCGATATCTGCCTGAAGGTCTTCACCGACGAAGAGCTGAGAAATAAAATAAAGGCGGAATTTACAGCCGCAAAGGAACAGCTTCAATAAAAAGCCATAAGGAGCCGCCCGACGGCGGCTTCGCTTATTATAAAGCATCTTCAAGCCTGCGAAGGTAAGGGCGTGGCGATCGAGTAGGAGGCTACCCATTAGTTGAGCAGCCGACCTCTCACACCACCGT
>JAUNJZ010000050.1 GCA_030533085.1 Synergistaceae bacterium | reverse complement strand
CACGGTGGTGTGAGAGGTCGGCTGCTCAACTAATGGGTAGCCTCCTACTCGATCGTTGTGAAACAAATCAAGCCCCCTTGCGGGGGCTTGATGAAGCTTTCTGGTGGAGACGCGGGGAATCGAACCCCGGTCCAACAGAGGACAATCTGGAGGGCGCTACGTGCGTAGTCTATGCTTTAAATTTAAGGGCGGAGGCTCCCACAGACAGGATCCTCTTTCCCTGGCCTCTCCTGAATCTCGGACGCCGACCGAAAGGCTCTGCCGTTATCCCAGCCGTCTTTGTGACGCCCTTTCGAGACCCGACGGCGGAAGTCCCGAAGAGCGCGCTGCTTAATTAAGCAGCGAGTGCGTAATTGTCTTCGACAATTATTGTTTTGGAGCCGGATTAACGAGGCTTCCCCATCCTCGGCACGCTCCCCCCGACCCTCCATCTGCTGTCGAAACCTGTCGTCCCCGATGGGTGGTACAGAGGCGTTTAATAATCTTCGCCGCGGACTTTGCGGCGTACCGCTCTCTCTATTTCGCGGGCGGCGTCGCGTTCCGCGGCGCTGTCTCGCTTGTCATGGAGCTGCTTGCCTTTTGCCACTGCAAGCTCTACTTTGGCCCGCTTGCCCTCTTTGAGGTACATTTTGAGCGGCACGAGGGTGAAGCCTTTTTCGCGCGTCTTTTCAAGCAGCCTGCGTATCTCCGTCTTGTGGACGAGCAGCTTTCGCGGACGCAGCGGCTCTTTGTTGTAGATCGTGCCCTTTTCGTAGGGGGAGATGTGGACGTTGTAAAGCCAAAGTTCACCGCCCTCTACCGAGGCAAAACCGTCTTTAAGGTTGGCTCTGCCCTCCCTGACGGATTTTATCTCCGTCCCGGATAAAACTATGCCCGCCTCAAAAGAGTCTATGATGAAATACTCATGCCTCGCCTTTCGATTCTGGGCAACTGTCTTATCTTCCGGCACGTTTCTCACCTCGATAGGCATTATACCTGTTTGAACAGCTTTAGTCAAATCGCCGTTTTGCCGCCTCCGTTTTCAGCGTTATTTATGGGAGAGGCTCTTTTTCAACGATTTTTTGCAGCGGCGCAAGCCGCTCTGCCGCGCATTCCTGATGGTTTTTCAGCGGAAAATCTATTCCCAGCTTTTCGTATTTTGCGGCGCATAGTTTTTTGAATGGCAGCAGCTCTATTTTTTCGAGGTTGGCGAAGCGCCGCGCGAGTTTTCCCAGCCGCTCCGCGTCGGCCGCGTTGTCGTTTATTCCCGGCACTATGACCTGGCGTATCCACAGCGGTATTTTCATCGCCTCCGTCAGCGAGAGGAAGCTGAGGACGGGGGATAGGCTGCCGCCGCAGTATTTCAGGTAATTTTGCTCTGTCGTGAATTTGAGGTCGCATATCACCAGGTCGGTATGCCGCAGAGTTTCTTCCGCCCTCTCCGCTCCGAGGGCTCCTGATGTGTCAAGCGCTGTATGGTAGCCGCGCTCCCGCAGCGCGCGGAGGAGCGCGGCGGAGAATGCCGGCTGTGTCAGCGGCTCGCCGCCTGATAGCGTGACGCCGCCTTTTTTTATTATATAGGGGCGCAGCCGTTCCGTCTTTTGCAGCAGCTCCTCTATGGAGCTTTCAGCGCCGCCCTCCGCCTCCCAGCTTTCCGGATTATGACAGTAGGCGCAGCGCAGGGGGCAGCCCTGCGCGAAGATCACGCAGCGCAGCCCCGGACCGTCTACCGCACCCAGGCTTTGAAAGCCGAAGATACGCCCTTTCACTTTACATCACGCTGTGGAATGTGCGCGAGATTACCTCCTGCTGCTGCGCGCGGGATAATTTGTGGAAGTTCACCGCGTAGCCGGAGACGCGGATAGTGAGGTTCGGATATTTTTCCGGATATTCCATCGCCTCCTGTAATGTCTCGCGATTCAGCACGTTGACGTTGAGATGATGCGCACCCTGCGCGAAGTAGCCGTCGAGCACGGAGACCATATTTTCCAGCCGCTCGCTGTCGCTGTGGCCAAGCGCCTCCGGAATTATTGAAAATGTGTTCGATATTCCGTCGCGGCAGGCGGAGTATGAAAGTTTGGCTACGGAGTTCAGCGAGGCGAGCGCGCCGTTTTTCTCGCGGTTGTGCATCGGGTTCGCCCCCGGCGCGAAGGGCTCGCCGGCTTTGCGTCCGTCCGGGGTGGAGCCGGTTTTTTTGCCGTATACGACGTTTGATGTGATTGTCAGTATCGATAGCGTATGCTCCGCTCCACGGTAGGTGGGATTTTTTTTCAGCTCGTTGAAGAATAGCTCTATCTGTTCGCGCGCGATATCGTCGACGCGGTCGTCGTCGTTGCCGAAGGCAGGGAAGCCGCCCTCTGTTACAAAGTCCGTTATGAGGCCGTTTTCGCCGCGCACGGGGCGCACCGCCGCATATTTTATCGCCGAGAGCGAATCCGCCAGCACGGACAGCCCAGCCGCGCCGAAGGCCATATAGCGGTGAACGTCTGTGTCGTGCAGCGCCATCTGCGTCTTTTCGTAGGCATATTTATCGTGCATATAGTGAATCATGTTCATCGCGGAGACGTAGGTTTTAGCCAGCCAGGGACGGTAGAAGTCCATCAGCTCGAGCACCTTGTCATATTCCAGCTTTTCTCCATCGTAAACGGGACGGGGCGGCCCCATCTGCTCGCCGCTTTTTTCGTCGCGCCCTCCGTTAAGGCTCATGAGCAGGAATTTGGCGAGGTTGGCGCGCGCTCCGAAGAACTGCATTTCCTTGCCGACGCGCATCGCGGAGACGCAGCAGGCGATAGCGTAATCGTCGCCGTAGATCGGGCGCATAAGGTCGTCGCTTTCGTACTGTATGGCGTCGGTGTCGCAGGATACCTTTGCCGAGAAGCGCTTGAATGGCTCCGGCAGAGCCTGAGACCAGAGCACGGTAAGATTCGGCTCCGCGGACGGCCCCAGATTGTAAAGGGTGTTGAGCATACGGTAGCTATTTTTCGTCACCAGCGTTCGCCCGTCCTCGCCCATGCCGCCCAGCGCCTCCGTTATCCACATCGGGTCGCCCGCGAAAAGCTCGTTATATTCCGGCGTGCGCAGGTGACGCGCCATGCGCAGCTTCATTACGAAGTCGTCCATGATCTCCTGCGCGTCGCTTTCGCCGAGCAGGCCGCGCGCGATGTCGCGTTCAAAGTATATATCGAGGAAGGTGGAGACGCGCCCGATGGACATGGCCGCGCCGTTCTGCTCCTTGATAGCGCCGAGATATGCGAAGTACAGCCACTGCACGGCTTCGCGCGCGTTCGCGGCGGGGCGCGATATGTCATAGCCGTAGAGCGCGGCCATTTCCTTGAGCTTGCCGAGGAAGTTTATCTGCTGATAGAGCTCTTCCAGCAGCCTGATGTTGTCCTGGAGCATCACATCGGAGGCGGCGATTCGCGCCTTGTCTTTCTTCTTTTCTTCAATGAGGGTATCCACGCCGTAGAGAGCGACGCGGCGGTAATCGCCTATAATGCGCCCGCGTCCGTAGGAGTCCGGCAGTCCTGTGATTATGCCGCAGTGACGCGCCCTTTTTATCTCATCGGAGTAGACGCGGAAAACGCCGTCATTGTGCGTCGTGCGGTATTGGAATTCCATCTCCACCTTATCAGAGAGCGAATAGCCGTAGGCTTCGCAGGCTTTGCGCGTCATGGCTATGCCGCCGAATGGGTTGACGCCGCGTTTCAGCGGTCTGTCCGTTTGCAGGCCGACGATGATTTCCCGCTCCCTGTCGAGATATCCGGGGCGATAATTTGTCAGCGAAGTTACCGTCTGCGTGTCAATATCCAGCACCCCGCCGAATTGACGCTCGATTTCGCAGAGATTTTCCAGCTTTTTCATCAGCGCGGATGTCCGTTCTGTAGCCGGCGCGAGAAATTCCCCGCCGCCCTCGTAAGGGCTGTAATTCTTCTGAATAAAATCTCTGACGTCAACTGCCTCAAGCCACCGTCCGCCGCGAAAAGCGCTCCACTCTTCTTTCATCTCAATTCCTCCCGTTCGTAATAAAAACATTCCTTCTCGCCTCCTTTTTCATCCTGAAAATGAAAAAGGACAGCATAAAAGGAATGCTGCCCAGACGGTCGGCTCTATATAATCATCTCCCCACTGTGGTGCTCCACAATTACCCGTCAGGAGAGATAACCTCTAACCCCTATACGGACATTATACATAAAAAATTCGTTTTTGTTAATATTTTTCGTGGGTAAATCAAAAAAGTCGTAAGCATATCAAATATATATAATTTATACATTGTCATACTTTACTGGTATAGTTAGAATAGATGTATATTCCGAAAAAGGAGGCTGCGGCGGCGATGGATCTTCGGGTACTGCAATATTTTCTCGCAATCGCACGCGAGGGGAATATCACAAGGGCGGCTGAATTTCTGCACATGACGCAGCCGACGCTTTCACGCCAGATTAAGGATCTGGAGATGAGCCTCGGCAAGAAGCTGCTGATTCGCGGCAACCGGCGTATTACGCTGACGGATGAGGGAATGCTGCTGCGGAAGCGGGCGGAGGAGATTGTCTCGCTGCTGGAGAAGACGGAGGGGGAGATAACGGCCTCCGGCGAAACGGTGAGCGGCGACGTTTTTATCGGCGGCGGCGAGACGGAGGGGATGCGTTTTATCGCGAGGACGGCAAAGCGGCTGCGCGAGAGCTATCCAGAGATACAGTTCCACCTTTTCAGCGGCAACGCGGAAGATGTTACGGAGCGTCTTGACAAGGGGCTGATAGATTTCGGCCTTTTCGTAGGGCAGGCCGATCTGAAAAAGTATGACTATCTACCGCTGCCTGGCGGAGACACTTGGGGGCTTATCCTGCGCAGGGACGACCCGCTTGCCTTGCGGGAGAGTATAACGCCGGAGGATATGGAGGGGACGCCGCTGATCTGTTCGCGTCAGACGGTGCTTAATAATGAGATGTCCGGCTGGCTGGGGCGCGATTTCCAGACCCTGAACATAGCAGCGACCTATAATCTTATCTATAACGCTTCGCTGATGGTAGAAGAGGGAATTGGCGCGGCGCTCTGCATTGAAGGGCTTATCAACCTTTTCGGCCGCGAAGAGCTGTGCTTTCGCCCGCTGGAGCCAAGGGTCGCGGCCGGGCGCGTACTCGCCTGGAAGAAGTATCAGCTCTTTTCGCGCGCGGCGGAAAAGTTTATCGAGCTGACGCAGAGCGAGCTTTCACTGGACGGGGATTAAAGAACATACATTATAAAAGGGGATATATAGAGTTATGGATAAGATACCGGCAAGTATTTTTAACGATGTTATTGGCCCTGTAATGCGCGGGCCGTCCAGTTCGCATGTCGCGGGGGCGGCGCGTATCGCGTCTGTCGTGCGGCAGTCGGTCGGCGGTATGCCTCGGCGTGTCGTGGTCGATTTTGACATAAATGGTTCGCTTGCCGCCTCGCATGACGGACACGGCACGGATATGGGTTTTATCTGCGGTATCCTCGGTAAGGAGATAACGGAGCCGGATGTCGAGCGCTGCGCGGAGCTTGCACGGGAGGCTGGCATCGATGTGGAATTCCGCGTCTTGGATTATGGCGCGGAGCATCCGAACAACTATCGTATTGAGATATGGGGACGCGGAGGCGAACATCACCTGTGGGAAGGTGTATCCGTGGGCGGCGGCATGATCGAGATGCGGAGCTGCGATGGCTTTCCCGTTTTGATCTGCGGCGATTTTTACGAAGTTCTGGCGAGCTTTCCGGCTGCGAGCGGCGCGGCGAGGATGAAAAATCTGGCCGCCCGCAGCGCGCCGGAGTTTGCGCAAATAGCGGAGAGGGATGGCGAGGCGCTGCTGGAGCTGAAATATTCACATCTTCCGGACATGGAGGCGCTGCGCTCTGCCGCAGGGGAAAGCGGAGCTTCAGATTTCATGGTCATCAATCCGATGCTGCCGACGCTTTCACGCGCGGGCTGCGCCGTGCCCTTCTCGACGGCGGCGGAGATGCTGGCCTGGAACGAAGGCCGGGGGCTTGCGATGTGGGAGCTGGCGGCGGAGTATGAGGCCGCGCGCGGCGGCACGTCGCGGGAAGAGGCCGCGGCGAAGATGAGCGCCCTCGTCGATATTATGGAGGGAGCGCTTGCGAACGGCCTCGCGGGTACGGAGTACGCCGACCGGATACTCGGCCCGCAGGCTTATATGATCGAGGCGGCGCGCGAACGCGGCGCGCTCATCCCCTGCGATATACTCAACAACATCATCAAATCGGTCACGGCGATCATGGAGACGAAGAGCTCGATGGGGGTCATCGTCGCCGCGCCGACCGCCGGTTCCTGCGGCTGCCTGCCGGGGACGCTGCTCGGCGCGGGCTTCGCGCTCGGCAGGCCGAAGGAGGAGATAACGCGCGCAATGCTCGCGGCAGGGCTCGTCGGCATCTTCATCGCCGAGGGGGCGACCTTCGCCGCCGAGGTGGGCGGCTGCCAGGTGGAGTGCGGCGCGGGCTCCGGCATGGCGGCGGCGGGACTGGTACAGCTTATGGGCGGCAGCGCGGCACAGTGCGCCGACGCCGCTTCGATGGCTTTGCAGAATATCACCGGCCTCGCCTGCGACCCGGTGGCGAACCGTGTCGAGGTGCCTTGCCTCGGCAAGAATGTGATGGGCGCTTCAAACGCCGTCGCCGCGGCGAACATGGCGCTCGCCGGGTATGACCGCGTGATACCACTCGACGAGACGATCGCCGCGATGTACGATATCGGCCTCAAGCTGCCGCTGGAACTGCGCTGCACCTTCGGCGGCTTAGGCAAGAGCCCGGCGGCGCTGAAGCTGCTGGAAAAGCTGAAAAATCATTAGAGGCAAAGGTTAACCGGCGCGCGGCGCAAAAAAACTTTCACGCGCCGCGCCGGCCGCGTCATATTCATTTGCGTGGTCTGAACGGCGGCGGTCTCTTTTCCCGCCGCTATTCCGCCAGACAGCCGCAGTTTTCTATGAACGAGCTGAAATGCGGCGTTAGCTTCAGGTGCCGGTGATAAATGACATAAAAGGTCCTTTTTTCTTTAAAGTCGCTGATCTCGCAGCTGCGCAGAATGCCGCGGGCAAGTTCGTTGGTTATCAGTTTTTTAGCCATGATCGAAACGCATCCGCCATTTACGACCTCTGATTTTATAATATCGATATTGCTGTAGGTGTTTGTGACCGCCACGTCGTATTGATAATGGCGGATAGTTTTATCAAACAGGTCGCGGGTGGGGTTCCCCTGCTCTCTCATGATGAGGCTTGCGCCGGACAACTCCCTCAGCGAGACGGAGTCCCGGCCGGCAAATTCGTGTTGCGGATTGAAGATCAAAACATAAGAATCCTCCGCGATTTTTTTATTGATCAGGTCGCTGTGCGACAGGGGGTATTCAAGCAGCGCGAAATCCAAATCATAGTCCAAAAGCCTGTTTTTTAGTAAATTGCCGTCTTCAATCACCATACGGGTCTTGATTTTGGGACATGCCCTGTGATACCTCACCCATATATCGTTTAATATGCTGCTGGATGTGATAAGGTCGCTTCCGATTCTTATTATTTCCTCGCTGGCAAAGCGTATTGCGGCCTCCATTTCATTATATGCTTCGATAACTTTTTTTGAATGGTCGACGGTGATCCGGCCCTGTTCGGTAAGGATGAGTCTTTTGTTTATCCGCTCGAAGAGCCTTATGTTGTATTGCCTTTCTATCCCGGCGATGACCTGGCTTACGGTGGACTGTGAAATATAAAGATTCTTGGACGCTTCGGTCATATTCAGGCATCTTGCCACTTCGACCAATATTTCCATATCCCTTATCGTCATCAGGCTTGCCCCTGCTTTCAGATATATTGACATACCAATATCTGTTTATTAAAAATAAAAACCAACAGTATTCATGGTATTTTACCAATGATACGTCTATATTTTACTATTTTACGCGGGGCAGTCAATGACGTATACTACTTTGCAGATAGCGCTATTTCGCATATATTTGACAGTCGCGGCCGCGGCGGCAGATGACCGGATGACAATATCCGGGAACTGGAAGAATAATATGCTTTACGGCAACCGGGCGTAAGGGATATACCGAAAAACTTAGCCCAAGAATAGTATGCCATATCAACGAAGTCCAGACATCAGTATACATTAAATCAATGATTGTAGGAGGCTGCTTCATGGAACGCATCATATTGAACGGACACAATCTCACCATTAAGGATGTAGTTAAAGTCGCCAGAGATAACGCCCAGGTGGAAATTGCGCAGGAAAGCAGAGATGAAATAATCCGTGTGCGCGATTATATAGAGGAACATTGGATTACCAAAGACGCGCCCCCGACCTATGGATTTAATACGGGGCTCGGCAAGCTTAAGGACTTCAATATCTCCATGGAAGAAAACGACGAGTTCCAGAAGCGCGCTATTTTCTCTCATGCCGCCTGCGTAGGCGATCCTTTGCCTGAAGAAGTCGTGCGCGCCGGTATGCTGGTGCGTATCAACGCGCTATGCCAGGGAGTTTCAGGGCTGAGGATGAAGACGCTGGACCGCCTCGTCGAGATGCTGAACAGGGGCGTTCATCCCGTTATTCCAAGCCAGGGTTCCGTAGGCGCCTGCGGAGATCTTGGGCCGCTCTCTCACATGGTTGCCGTGCTGATGGGCGCCGAAGAGGCGGAGGCTTATTATAAAGGCGAAAGACTTCCCGCGCAGGAAGCTCTGGAGAAGGCCGGCATCACCCCTGTCGTTTTCCAGCTTAAGGCAAAGGACGCGCTGGCGCTGATCAACGGCACGACGATCTTTACCGGCATGGCCGCGCTGAATTGTTTCGACGCGGAGCAGCTTATCAAACAGTCCGAGATCGCCTGCGCGCTGAGCTTTGAGGCCATGCGCGGCGAACAGGCCGCGTTCGACCCCCGCATTCAGGATGTCCGCAAGCAGGAAGGGCAGAAAAAGACGGCGGCCAACATCAGACGCCTGGTTCGCGGCACAAAGCGCGCGACTGACGAATGCCGCAAGGTACACCTTAAGAACGATATCATGCACCCCGTCTATCAGGCCAGAGTCCAAGACCTCTATTCACTGCGTTGTGTGCCGCAGGTTCATGGAGCATGCCGCGACAATCTTGAATACGTCAAGCAGACGCTTGAGCGCGAGATCAACGCTGCCACCGACAATCCGCTGGTGTTTTGGGGCAAAGATGGAAAGCTGGAATTCTTGAGCGGAGGCAACTTCCACGGGGAACCTGTGGCGTTCGCGATGGACATACTGGCCATGTCGTTGGCTGAAATTGGCAATATTTCGGAGCGTCGGAGCTTCTCCATTTGCGACCCGACGTTAAGTTACGGTCTGCCGCCCATGCTCAGCGGTGAACCGCATGGACTGAACTGCGGCTATCCGGTCATCACCTGCGCCGCTGCCGCGTTGGCTTCCGAAAACAAGACGCTCTGCTTCCCCGCCAGCGCGGATAGTATTCCCACCAAATCAAACCAGGAAGACCACGTAAGCATGGCGCCCTGGGCATGCCGCAAGACAAAACAGATCATAGACAACCTCTATAAGATCCTTGGCATTGAGTTCCTTGTCGGCGCGAGGGGCGTATGGGTAACTCAGAAAGATCTGGGCGAATTTGAGCTTGGCGAAGGAACGAAGGTTGCCTACAAGGTTATCACCGACGCCGTTCCATACGAGATGGACGACATCTACATGCAGAGACAGTCTGTCCCCGCTATCCGCCTGACACAGGAAGGCACCATCCTTAAAGCGGTAGAACAGACTCTTGAAATCGAATTGTAAATAGATGCCGGATGTTGTAACGCCGAACGGTCAGCTTTGAGGTGATCGCGATGCGCCCTGATGTATATAACTCATACATGGCGGTGGATCTTAAAAAATTAAAAAGTAATTTTGAGAAGATTCGCGCTCGCGTGGGATCAGACGTTGAAGTTATTCCCATATTGAAGGGAAACGCTTACGGGCTCGGCGGCGTTGGGTTGGCTAATTTTTATGCCGGTACATTGGGCTCTAAAATGATTGGCGTCGCGCATGTACGCGAGGCCGTGGAGCTCCGCGACGCGGGGATCAGTTGCGAATTGCTGGTGCTCGGCGGAGCTCCCTTCAACAATATACCCGCTGCGGCAGCCTATTCCATACAAACCGCCGCCTATGAGCGCGAATACGTCGATTTACTGGATCGTGAAGCGGAAAAGCAGGGAAAAATCGCGGAGATCCAGATAAAAATCAATACGGGATTAAACCGTATCGGCGTTAAGCCCGGGGAGGAACTGATAAATTTTGTCAGATATATCAAAACGAAGCCGCATATCAAAGTGCGCGGCGCCTTTACCCACTTCGCGGCTAGCCATACAGCGGATCACAGCCTTACCTTAGGGCAGTTCGAGCTTTTCAAACAGGGAATCAGCGAAGTGAGGGCGTGCGGCGTGGAGATGGATTACATCCACGCGTGCAACGGCTGCGCCGCCGTGTGGTTCTCAGAAGCGTACTGCACCGCCGTCCGCCCCGGTAATCTCCTCTTTGGCTATGACAACAACGAAAATACGGAAAATGCTCTTGGCGTTGAACCGGCTGTGACTTGGCGCTGTTTCGTTACGCAGCTCAGGACGCTGCGGCCAGGGGAGTCCGTCGGCTATAACCGGTATTTTACTGCAAAAGAGCCACTCCGGGCGGCGACGATATCCGTGGGTTTCGGCGACGGTTATTACCGCCCGATGCTTATGGGAAAGGGATACGCGCTGATCAACGGAAAGAGATGCCGGTTTCTCGCCACATCTATGGATCAGACCTGGCTGGAAATAGACGGGGTTCCGAACGTCGCGCTGAACAATGAAGTGACCCTGCTTGGCAAAGACGGGGACGACGAGCTTACAGTCTATGATTGGCGTAAATTCTGCGGAGAATCGATCGTCTTCCTGAGCAGCATAATCAGTAACCGGGTCGAAAGGGTATTTTTGTCGTAAAACCGGTTAAAAACAAGTGAGACTGTTGAAAAAGCAGTATTTATTTAAAGACCTGTCCTGCATATAGCGCTGTTGTTAGGTGCCGGCACGCGTGCGGAGACATCCTAATGCAATGCGGTTTTTTGCGGCCTCAAGCAAAATAGGGCAGCTTATGGGAAGTATTCAATAGAAAGAGGTGCATGAAGTGAAAGATAAAAAATCTCGAAAGATTACTTTAGCGGATGCTTTTGTAGTATTTGCTTTCCTTATTGTATCCATGCTAAGCACGATACTCCTTTTTGGCGGGAAACCGCATATTCCATTGGTGGCCTCCATCGTGGTCGCTTCCACGATCGGGATGCTGAAGGGATTTTCGTGGGCGGAAATTGAAGCGGGGATCATCGACTCTATCGCGTCGGCGATGGCGTCTATCCTTATGCTGCTGGTCGTCGGCATCATCATCGGCACATGGACGTTGGGCGGCGTCGTCCCCACGATGATCTATTACGGACTTGAGCTTCTGTCTCCCAAAATTTTTCTCGTCACTGCCTGCGTCATATGCGGCGTAGTCTCTCTGTTCACCGGAAGCTCATGGGGGACGTTAGGAACGGTCGGCGTGGCGCTGGTCGGCGTCGGCCGCGGCCTGGGCATCCCCGATGGTCTGATCGTGGGCGCTCTCATCTCCGGCTCATATTTCGGCGACAAGCTGTCCCCCCTGTCCGATACGACTAACCTGGCGCCGGCGGTCTCTGGAGCTACGTTGTTTGACCATGTGAGGCACATGATGTATACGACCATCCCCAGCATATTGATAGCGCTGACAATATATGGCGTATTGGGAATGAAATTCGCCGGATCGAGTTTGGATTACGAAAGGATTAACATATTGCGGAACGCGATCTCGGGATCTTTCAAAGTTTCTCCGCTGATGTTTCTCCCTCCCGTCGTCGTCATCGTGCTGGTGATTAAAAAGGTGCCCGCTCTGCCGGGGCTGATGGTAGGCGCGATCTTGGGGGCTGTCTGCGGGGCGGTATTTCAGGGCGCCGGAATGGCGGACATCATCCGCGCCTCGCATTTGGGCGTAACGGTAAATACCGGCGTCGCCGAGGTTGATAAACTTTTAAGCGGAGGCGGAATAAATTCCATGCTGGGTACGACGGCTCTGGGGCTGCTCGCTCTCTCTTTCAACGGCGTGATCGAACGTATCGGAGTCGTGAACGCGGTCATTGAGCGCATCATAAAGTTTGCCGACACCAACGGGAAGCTGATCTTCTCCACTCTCCTGACCTCAATGTTTATCAATTTTGCGTCAGGCGTGCAGAAATGCGCCATTGCACTGCCCGGCAGGATGTATAAGGACATCTATCGCCAGCGCGGCCTGGCGGCCAAAAACCTTTCGCGCTGCTGCGAGGATGCGGGTACGGTGGCCGCTCCTCTGGTACCCTATTCCACGGACGCGGCTTTCATTTCCGGTACGTTTGGGGTCGATCCCATGCTGTATATCCCGTATTGCTTCTTTAGCATGATCAGCCCAATAGTCTCCGCTATATTCGGCTTTACCGGCTTTAGTATCGCCAAGCTGTCTCCGGAAGAAATGGAACAGGCGGCGCATGACGCTGCCGCTGACAGTCCGGCAGCGGGGTAAAACAGAAGATTTACGAAAAACTTGAATGCGGCACAGCGATTTATGCCGGAAAAACGAAAGGAGCACTCTTATGGACATTTTATATCTAAACGCAAAAGACATTGATCAGCTTGGCATCACAAATGACGAAATATTGGAGGCTATCGAAGAAAGCCTGAGGGCGCAGGGCACGAAGCAGGCGAAAGTGGAGCCGCGCGTGCATATCCACCCCAACCCTGAATATAACGGGCATTTCAACGTCCTGCGCGGCTATATCGAGCCGGAGCATGTCGCCGGCGTCAAAGTGGTAGGGGATTATGTTTACAACTATAAGAAGGATCTGCCCTCAGAGATGTCGCTGCTCAGCCTTTATGACCCGGAGACCGGCGCCCCCTACGCCATCATGGACGCCACCGCGATAACGTCAATTCGTACCGGCGCGCTCACGGCTGTGGGAGCGAAATATCTGGCCAAGAAGTCAAATCGTGTACTCGGGCACCTCGGCTGCCGCGGAACGGCTTTTTGGAACGTGGTGCTGCTTGACCACCTCTATGATTTTGAAGAGATTAGGATAAACAGCAGAAGGCGCGAATCGATGGAATCTTTTGCACAGGCTCTTGAAGCCCGCCTGCACAAAAATATAATAATCGCCGAAGACAGCGAAGCCTGCCTTAAAGGCGCTGACATAATGATCGAAGCCACGCGCCTGATCGAGCCGACTCCTCTGCTAAAGACCGAATGGATTAAGCCCGGCGATTTCGTCGTCCCCTACGGCACGATCTGCGCAAATGAGATCACGCTGACCGACGTAATGGACAAGATCGTCGTAGACGACTGGGGGCAGTGCAAAGAGGGCGGAAAACTCGGCAGCCTGAGCCCGCACGTAAGATCCGGCAAGCTGACAGAAAAGACCCTTCACGCCGAGCTGGGCGAGATCGTGGCCGGCAGAAAACGCGGACGCGAGAACGACGACGAGCGCATCCTCTTCTGGCATCGCGGGCTTTCGATAAACGACATCGCGCTCGGCCAGCTCTATTATAAAAAAGCTTTGTCCATGAATATCGGAACAAAACTCTTTTATCGTTAGAAAACACGGGACATGGCGGCCGTTTACAGACACGGAGAGGATATAAAATAATTATGGAAAACCTTATAAAAAAAATAAGCGGCAGCAAATATATCTGGTTCTGTACGGCTTTGGCGCTCTCCATTATCACGCCAAATCCCGCGGTCGGGCTTGCGGCGGGCGCCTTCATTGCTCTGACTGTTGGCAACCCGGTCATGAAGGAAACAGGGAGCGTCTCTAAAAAGCTGCTGCAGCTTGCGGTCATCCTGCTCGGATTTGGTATGCAGCTGAACGTGGTGCTGAGGGTAGGGCTGACGTCGATCTGGGTGACGATGATATCGATCGGCGCGACGCTCGCCGCCGGAGCGCTTCTTGGCCGCGCGCTCAAAGTTGAACGCGACCTCTGCACGCTTATAAGCTCCGGCACCGCGATATGCGGCGGAAGCGCCATTGCCGCGATGGCGCCGGCTATCGGCGCGAACCAGACAAATACCGGCGTTGCGATGGCCGTCGTCTTTCTTCTGAACGGCGTCGCGCTGCTGGCGTTCCCGCCGCTCGGACATCTGCTGGGACTTTCACAGCAACAGTTCGGCTTCTGGTCGGCTCTTGCCATACACGACACCAGCAGCGTGGTCGGGGCGGCCTCGATATATGGCGCGCAAGCGCTCGCGATCGCCGCGACAGTGAAACTGACGCGCGCTCTTTGGATACTGCCCCTTTCGATCGCCGGGGCCAAGCTGAACCGCACCCAAAGCAAAGCCGCGTTCCAATGGTTTTTGGCAGGATTCCTGGCGGCGGCGGCCATACGTATGGCTTTTCCCTCGCTCGAAACGCTCTGTAATTATGGCGCGCTCGCGGGCAAGCACCTGATGACGGGGACGCTCTTCCTTATAGGCGGCGGCCTCAGCCGTCCCGCGCTGAAGAAAATAGGCGCTAAGCCGCTCGTCATGGCCGTTCTTCTCTGGATGACAATTTCTGTAATGACGCTGCTGGCGGTGAAAAACGGCCTGATGCCGAACCTGGGAATCTAGGGAAACACTGATTAAGGAACCGCTGATTATATGCGCCAGGCGCTAATCAACGGCCCCTAGCGCGTAGGCGCAGCCCCTCCCCTGTCTGGCGTTTGGAAGAGGCGGGGCCGCGGGGATACCGAAAAGAGTAAAAGGACAATTGAAGAAATCGCATGGCCGGCAACAAACATCCGGCGCGGCGTGAGGCGAAATGTCCTCACGCCGCGCGCCGGATGTTCGCTATTGCTTCGCCGCGCCCAGGTATATCAGCTCGATACCCTCGCTTTTGCCGAGATTGCGGCCGTATTTTTTGTCGGTGGCATTGTTCCAGTGCTCGTGGACGCCGAGGTTTTTAATTCTCTTCCCGTTGCCGTTGCGGTATACGGCTCCCGACGGCGCGTTTGCCGCCAGCCCCGCCTCGTGCAGGTAGTTTTCCACATAGGGGTTGTCTCTCATGGCGTAATTATGCCTGGCGACCATAGGCTCGCTCGCCAAGAGGTCCGCGCCGACGGAGTCGATGGCGACCTGGTCCTGAGAGAAAAAGAGACTCGCGGTGTAATCGCCGTTGAAAGGGGCCATCGTCCAGCGAGAGTTTTCGCCGGTTACGGGAACGGTGTTCTGGGCCGGAGAGATGATCGCGTCAAGCATGCAGAGCACCGTCTTTTCCCCGAGCTGATAGCTTCCCATGAGATCTACGAGCACGGTGTAGGCGTTCATGCGGTTTTGCGTCAGGTATTTATGCAGCCCCGCCTCCTGCGGCGCGCGCATGCGGTTCGTGTTGACGAAGGAACCGAAATGGTTTTTCGCGCAGAGGGTGATGCCGTAGTCGTGCCCCTTCAAGTTGGCCAGATTGATCAGGTAATCCGCTTCCGTGACGCATTTGGGGAAGAAGCAGCGCGCGCCGTCGACCCTTTGCGACCAGACGACGGGAGCGCGCCTATCGGCCGCCGCGTCGTTTGCGCCGCCAACGTCGCGATAGGAGAACTTCACACCGCGCAGGATGCCCGTCCCGCAGAGGCGGCGCATGTAGTCGGGAAAAATGCGCCCCGTATCGTAGACGGTGATGTCGGCGGGGGCCGCGCCCGCGTCGCGCACGAGGGATACGAGCAGCGTTTTCAGCAGCACGGGATTGGTATAGCTCTCGCCGGTCTCTCCTTTTTGATCGTCTCCGTAGGCGCCGGCGCCGTTGATGTTGGCCTTGACGGCGATTTTCTGCCCGGCCTTGTAGCCGCCGCTTTTGCCGCGCGTTTTGTTGTGCGCGGAAAACAGCCGCTGCCAGCCTGATTTAGCGTCGCTTGCGCCGGCGAGCGCGGCGATGCCGTCGTCGGTCATTTTTTGTATGGCTTTTTCGTTGAAGTGTTCGAGCTTCCACCAATAGCCCTTGCCGTCCCATTTGACGGAAGCGGGGTCGTGTGTCCAGACCACCCGCCCCGGCATCGCGCCGACGCCCTTTCCATAGGGCTGGTGCTGCGGGTAAATGCCGTCGTAAGTACCTTTGGGGGGTGCCGCTCCGGCAGCCTGCGTGCGCGCCGCGCCGCTGAGCGCCACGGCGGCGATCAGGGCCAGCCGCAGGACGAAACGTATACCGTTTTTCATAGAACCGCTCCTTTTCCTTCCCTGTACGGGGATCAGCCGCAAGTCAGCTTTCGCATCACCGCGGGGATGTCGATCTTCTGCGGGCAGCGTTTGAGGCAGGCCCCGCATTGTAAACACGCGAAAGCCCCCGCCGCCTCCGCGAACGGCGCGATGCGCCAAGTCTCGCCGCTGACCTGTTTCTCGTTGTAGCCTTTGATGAGCAGCGGGATGTCAAGCCCGGCGGGGCAGACCGCCACGCAGTAGCGGCAGGCGGAGCAGGGAACGCCGAGCTCCGCCATGAAGGCCTCGGCGGCGGCCCGCAGCGCCTCCTCTTCCCCTCCATCCAACGGGTCGGGCTTCGCGAAGGTTTCGGCGTTGTCAAGCACCTGACCTGCGTCGGACATGCCGCTGAAGACGGTCAGCACGTTCGGCAGCCCCATCAGGAAACGAAAGCCCCATGACGAAAGCGAGCGGCCAGGCGCGGCGGCTTGCAGGATATTCGCCGCCCTCTTGTTGAGCGTCGAAAGCCGTCCGCCCTTCAACGGCTCCATCACCCAGACGGGAATACCACGTTCCGTCAGGATCTCGTATTGTTCCTTCGCCGCCAGTAGCTTCCAGTCCAGATAATTAAGCTGGATGAGCGCCACGTCGAAGCCGTCGTACCAGTCGAGAAACCTTCTAAGCGTATCGGGGGCCGCGTGCGAGGAAAAGCCGATATAGCGCACGCGCCCCGCCCGTCTCTGCTCGAGGATGTAGCCGAGGTAATCTTTCTCCTCGTCCATGTAAGCGGCGAGATAATTTTCATCCATGCCGTGCAGAAGGTAAAAATTAACATAGTCCGTCCGCAGGCGACGCAATTGTTCTTCAAAGACGGCGCGGATATCCGTGCTCGCGGCGGCGTAAAATTTTGTCGAGAGCAAATAGCTGCCGCGCGGGTATTTGGCGAGCGCCTCGCCGAGAAAGCGTTCGGAATCGCCGTTTTGATATGTATAGGCGGTATCGAAGCAGTTGACGCCGCGGCCGATCGCCGTATCGATCACCTTTTGCCCCGCAGCGCGATCGATGCGGTCCGGGGAGCCCGCCTCAGCCGGCAGCCGCAGACCGCCGAAGCCGAGGGCCGAAATCTCGGTGTCCTTGAATTTCCGGTAGTACAAGACGCGCCTCAGCCAGCCAGTTTCGCCGCGAAATCGGCCAGCGCCGCGGAAATCTTTATCTGCTGCGGGCAGACCGCCTCGCAGCCGCGGCAGCCGACGCAGGCGGAGGGCTTTTTATCATCAGGAACGGCCATCAGCGCCATCGGCGCGAGGAAGCCGCCGCCTGTGAAGCAATGTTCGTTGTAAAGCTCAAGCAGCATTGGAATATCCAACCGCTGCGGGCAGTGGCTCACGCAGTAACGGCAGGCGGTGCAGGGGAGCGCGCTCCGGCTTACCATTCCCTCCGCTATCTCAAAAAGCGCATTCATTTCGCTTTCATTAAGAGGCTCGTCACTCTCGAAGATACGAACGTTTTCCTTCATCTGCTCGTAATTCGACGCGCCGGATAGTATGACGGCGACGCCGGGGATAGACTGTAAAAAGCGGAAGGCCCAGCCAGCGGCGCTTTCCTTCGGGCGTAGCGCGCGCAGCTTTGCTGAATCAGCGTCGGATAGCGCCGCGAGTTTGCCGCCGCGCAGCGGCTCCATCACCCAGATGGGGATAGCGCGCTCGTTCAGCAGCTCCGCCTTCTCCTTCGCCTTCTGGAATGACCAATCGAGCCAGTTGAGCTGCAGCTGGCCAAATTCCATATCAGCGCCGTAAGCGTCCAGGAAGCGGGTCATCACCTCGCGGCTGCCGTGCGCGGAGAAGCCGAGATGGCGTATGCGCCCCTTTTCCCTCTGCCTCATCAGATATGAATATACCCCGTATTTCGCGTCGTCAAGATATTCGTTGATATTCATCTCGCAGACGTTGTGGAAAAGGTAGAAATCAAAGTAATTTACGCCGCACTTTTTGAGCTGTTCCTCGAATATCTCTTCGACCTTCTCCATATTGGCGAGGTCGTAGCCGGGGAATTTGGAGGCGAGATAAAAGCTTTCGCGCGGATATTTCGCGAGCGCCCGCCCCATCACGATCTCCGAATTGCCGCTGTGATAGCCCCACGCCGTGTCGTAATAGTTGACGCCGTGCCTCATCGCATAGTCCGTCATTTCGACGGCGGCCGCCTCGTCGATACGCGCGTCGTCCCCGTCGATCACCGGCAGCCGCATAGCCCCCATGCCGAGAGCGGAAAGCTTCAAATCCTTAAAGTCCCTGTAGATCATTTTTATCCCCTCTTCTTCAATCAATATTTGGAAACAAAGGCTTGCCGCGCGCCGTCCCTCCGGACGTCCGGCCTTTTACGCCCTCATGTATATGATAAATCATCCGGCCATAAATAGAAAATACCGGTAATTTATATCCCGCAATGCCTG
>JAUNJZ010000049.1 GCA_030533085.1 Synergistaceae bacterium | reverse complement strand
TTGGATGGAAGAAACGGCTTGTTCCTAGTAATAGGACTTTTTCAGTGACGACTATAATAGTTTTGAACAAGTCTTGTAGTTTGATCTTGTAAGAATGGGGTGAGAGAGATGAAAAAGAAAGAGACAAAATATAAAAGCGGCTTTACGCTTGTCGAGATGCTGATAGCGCTGATAGTCGTCGGCATACTGGCCGGAATGTTGATGATATCCTCCGGCAGCGCGACGGACAGGGCGGAAAAGACGCGCTGCACAGCCGACCGGCGTTCGCTTCTCTCCGCGCTCAACCTCTACCGCGCGCAGCACGGAGTGATAAACGCCTCCAATCTCAGCGCGGCGCTGACAAATACACTGGATAATATGTTCGATAACCACCGCAACGCGACTGTAAACAACAATATAGTATCAGGGATCTGCCTCGCGAATGGAAGGTATGTCGCTTCCGTCAGCGAAGATAAGCTGAGCGTCGGATGCACGGTACATGATGGAGCGTACCAGGACAGCAATATTATTTTGGCGCTTGCCACAATCAACGAAGAAGGCAGCAATAAGACGGCATTAAAAGAACACTTTGATACGTATGGAAGTATCAATGCAGGAACAAGAGCCTACCTTGATTCTATCAATCAAAAGGCGGAAAATATAACAAGCCTTTTAGAGAATCAGCTTGGTTTCAGCCTCGCCGGATATACGTGGATGGCGGTTGATTTTGGCGGCAATAATCAAGATTATTCAGTTTACCTTACGAATGAAAATCTGAATAACTATAACGCAGGGGACTATATCACGGTAACGAAATATGAAACGAGCACAGGCAAAGTTATAACAATAACGACTAAGGTCGGACTGGATAGTAGTGGAAATAAAGTGCTCTGCCATGTTGCGACTGCGGATAAGAAAATTGCTATCAACAACAACCACAAGCGTACCTGATTATTCCAGAACAAAAATTCATGGGATATTTTTAGGCAATGTAAGTTCATATCTTCGCTGAAACAAAAAATAGATGACAGAGGTTAATAAACAACGAAATCTGCTCCCATAAAAATAAGGGAGCATTTTTTGTTGCCTGCTTTTGGAAAAGCATAG
Organism: Synergistaceae bacterium; assembly: GCA_030533085.1. Classification (GTDB taxonomy): domain Bacteria; phylum Synergistota; class Synergistia; order Synergistales; family Synergistaceae; genus JAUNJZ01. Next base: position 17,561 of record JAUNJZ010000049.1, on the reverse strand, counting down.
TATTCTGTCTCCCAGGACAACAGCATTTACTTTTCGGGGTTTATTTTTCCAGCCCTAAAACCATCGCAGGATGTAGCCGTTGGCTGATAAAAAATCAGTTTATGTCAAACAAATCAAGACCGCCGGTTTCATATCGGCGGTCTTGATTTATTTTCAGCCGTTCGGCCGCGAGAGGCTATTTCAGCCGTACCCTTATGGTTAGCCATTATAGCCCGGAGCTGTTAATTTCTTTTTCCAAAGCGCGGATAGAGGCCAGCATTGTTTCAAATGCCGGAATTTCTCCGTAAATCATATCTTTCATAGCCTTATAGTCTGCCTGCAAGGCCGCAAATCGATATTCCGGCGGTACCAGTTTCAAAGTTCCTGGGCTTGCATCTTCATATTTCGCCCAAAGCCTGGGATAGAATTTCATCTTAAAATCCACTACTTTTTTCAACAGCTCTAAATGGAGACAGGCGGCTTCTTTTGCGGAATTGTTGTTTATCATGCTGTACAGATCATAGTAGTGCCGGGAATAGCGCAGAGGCATTTTCAGATTGGGCGGCCGGTTTGCCTCATGATGCAGAATCGTCGCCTTTTCCCAGAAGGTCCGCTCCGGCGCGACCGTGAGAATGGAGCTGTTTGCCTGTTCAAAAACAGCCGGATAGTATTTGGCCGCGTAAGGCTCGATTGCCGCCTGTCTCGCCGGCGTCCAGGCCGCCAGCGCGCCGATCTCCAGACGGATAACTTGCAGCGCCGCCGCATTGGAAAACAGATTCGGATAGGCAAAGATCACAGTCTGTTTATCATTTTTATCTATATACAGCGTCGCCTCGCTTCCAAGTTCTTCTGATATTTCCATTTTGACACACGGACAAAAGGTCTCCGACAAAAATGCCTCCGCGCGGGCATTGGCTTCTTTGTTAAAGGCGTCTTGTTTTGTATTTGATCGCCGCTCCCATGGCTCATCTTTTCCATAGCCGAGCACGCGCCAATCCAGTATCAAGTCAATATCCTCGGAGAAACGGTTTATCAGATGAAACGCCTTTGATAAACTTGTCCCTCCCTTAAATGTAATAACATCTTTCCACTGTGACCGATGAAAAAGATAATCAAGCATAAAGCATACCCAAAAGTCCTTTTCCACAATGGCGTCATTTAATCCCATTCTGTCGGCGGTATTTCTAAACAGTTCCTTTCGGTCATTGTTCGATAGCCTTGCGACATTCCTCATGCCTCTCTATTCCCCCCGCATATCTGTCGTATGGTATCGTAAACCCAATCCGTTGATTCCGCAGCCTCTTTCAGCATGGCAGCTTTGTCAGCATCGCTTAATTTATCAGAAAGCTTCTCAATGATCTCCGGAGTTATATTTGTCCGGCCAAGCGTTTTCAGCGCTTGTACGACCAGCCTGGTCATATAGGAGAGAGCTGAGAGCTCCTTGTTGGTGCGGTGCTTAAATTCCAGTTTTGTTGAATTCCACTCATAACTTTTATACGGACCGTCGCTGATATAGGACCAGACTGCCGTGACCTGAGCAGACAGCCCCAAAAGATTCAGAGCTGTGTTTCCGCCCGGCGCTATGCTCCAATGGTAGCTTCTTGCCAACGCTTTTGCGACGGCATCCGGCTCTGCCGTGACATATTCTTTTAACAGCGCGCTGTAGCGGGGCTTTTCAAATATCCCGTTGATAACCCGCCGCAGCGTGCCGGCGTCTACCAGCCGCTTCAAACACTGCCGTACTGTCGCCGTATCGGCAATATCGGCAAAATCCGAAGCGGCAAAGACGCTTCCATCTTCCGCGGCTAAAACGCGCTCACGTATTTGCCTTATATATCCGCTGTTCATAGCACGCCCTCCTTATGTCACGAATATTATATAATATACGTGACATAAGGGCAAGGGCTTACGAAGTATATATTTTATCTGCTCTGTCAACGCAGCTTAAAGTGCGAAAGAAGAGGACAGACAAAACTATGGCGAGATGCGTCTCACCTTCACGGTGAAATACGACATGCGGTAAAACATGTATGTCAGGGATATTTATCTGTTTTAGGCGCGCGTGAGCGCCGCGAAATGAAATCCACCGTTAAAACAAATCAAGACCGCCGGTTTTATCGGCGGTCTTTGATTGTTTTCAGCTGTTCGGCCGCGAGAGGCTATTTCAGCCGTACCGTATAGCCCAGCGATAGCACCTGCGTCAGGCCGTCGTGGATGTAGGCGGAGGAGAAGTCAGCGCCGCCTATATGCGACTGCACATCTCTGTTTCCCGCCCAGATCGCGGTGTAGGCGAAGGAAATCTCGCTCGTTTCGTTCGGGCGGTATTTGAAGCCTATGCTGCCGCGGTGGCGGTCGCCGGTCGGGACGGTGAAGTCCATCGTATCGTCCGGCACTGGGCTTTCGTCAAAGACGTAGCCGCCGAGTATGCTCCATTTTTTGCTGAGCTTATGCTCGATACCGATACCGAAGCGCCACGCGGCTTTCCAGTTCTTTGGGTTTTTGGATTCTGTTGTAACGGGGTTGTCATCAAAGCTTAGATTCAGTGCGTTATACGTCTTCCAGTTTGTCCACACAGCGCTAATTTCCATACGCGTCCGGTCGTTGAATTTGTGACCTAGCCCCATTGACAGAGAATCTGGAAGTGTAACAGTACCATGCGCCTTTGTATGAACATCCAGCGGCCCCAGAAGGTTTAACGTTCCTGTAAAGCTTGCGTCAGCGTCCATTGTGTGCTTGATTCTTGACCGGTAAACAACCGCAGCGGACGTCTTTGGCGTAAAGTCATACATCAGCGACGCGACCCAGCCAATATTTGTGCTGTTGCCGTCTATATCTGATCTCAGGTCGCCAAGATACCCAACTCCCTCGGGGCTGATCGGCGCATCTTTCTTCATTCTCAGCTTGATATAGTTGATGTCCAGACCGACGGCCGCGGAGAGCTTATCGTTGAGCTTAAAGGCGTAGGTCGGCTGAAGCGTCACGCCCTGTATGCCGGAATAAATGGTGTCGTAACGTCCCGGCCAGAGGTCGTCGTATTCTATCTGATTCCCGAAGCGCGCGAAGAAGGCGACTCCCCACCAGGCGTTTTTCCCCGCCTTTGTCGCGTAGTACATATAGGGGATGACGGCGGGGCTGTATTCATTGTCCCACTCGCTGCCTTTGCCTGCGTTCAGCAGGGAATTTTTGAAGGTCACCGATGTGGCGGCGTTCACCCAGCTTGTGCCGAGGCTCAGATATGTTCCGTTCAGCTTCGTTATCTGCGCGGGGTTGTAGGCCAGTACAGATGGGTCTTCCTCTCCGAACATGTAGTTCTCCCCCATAGCCGTTCCCGCCGCGCTCCATTCGTAAACGCCGAATCCCTCCGCAAACGCCGGAACGGGCGCGGAGAGCGCCAGCAGCGTCAGCATCAATGCTGCAACCAGATGTTTCTTCTTCAAAGACAACACAATCCTTCCATAAGAAAATTAAAGTACATCGCCGAAGTTTGGGTGCTTTTGCCCCAGACTCGGAGTAACGACGGAAATTTCAATGCTGACTTCCGTGCCGTTCGCGTAATAGGAAGCGAAATCGGCCAGAGTCCGCGAGCCGAGATAGCGCAGAAAGGCGCGCGAAAGCTCGTCCATCATGCCGGAGATGAAGCATTTTTTCCCCTGACAGCCGTCGAGCTGACAGTCGCGAGCCTCAAAAGGGCCGCCAAGCAGTTCAAATATCGGATAAAGCGGTGTTTCGGATGGAACGCAGTTGAGCTTGTAGCCTCCGCCGGGGCCTCTGACAGACTTGATGATGCCGCCCTTGTTGAGACGCTGCAAGACCTTTGAAAGATGCGGCTCCGACGTGCCTATCAACGCGGCTACCTGCTGCGTCGTAAGGCACTTGTCCGGCTCTTTCGTCAGTTCGCCGATGGCGTGAAGTCCCAGAATCAGCGGTTCGGGGAGATCTGCGATTGGATTCAGCTTTACGTCCTCCTTCCTTACTATATCGGAATAATGGATATTTTATTCCACTTTTATCGGCCGGTCAAGTAGCGAGATTTATTTTGCCGCGGCAACGTCAGATAAAGGGGTAAATAGCCCGCGGCGAGCTGCGTCCTGCCCGGCACAAATTTCCGCTTGACTCTTTCAATCAAATGTTTCAAAATACCATTTCATATTGTTAAGCTCGGAGGATTTTAAATGGACGGAAAAAAGAAAGAGGAAATACTCAGGCTTCTTGAGAGCAACGCCCGCTACAGCGCGAAGGATATCGCGGCGATGCTCGGCCTGGATATCACAGAGGCAAAGAACGAGATAGAGACGATGGAAAAGGAGCGCGTCATCTGCGGCTATCACGCGCTTGTGGACTGGGATAAGACGGACGACGAAAAGATATCGGCGCTGATCGAGCTGAAGGTGACGCCGCAGCGCGGCGAGGGCTTCGACAGGATAGCCGAAAAGATTTACCAGTATCCCGAGGTGGAATCGCTCTACCTCATGTCGGGCGGCTACGATTTCACGGTCATTCTGAAAAAGGCGACGATGAAGGAGATAGCGAGCTTCGTATCCTCCCGCCTCGCGGTGATAGAAGAGGTTCAGAGCACCGCGACGCATATAGTTCTGGTGCGCTATAAGGATCACGGCACTTCGCTCGCCGCGCCGAAGAAGGATATGCGCATGGTGGTGACGCCTTGAGAGACTTCATCTGCGGCAAGATAAAAAAGATAAAGCCGTCGGGCATCCGCCGCCTTTTCGATATCGCAAGCGAGATTCCGGACGTTATTTCGCTCGGCGTGGGAGAGCCTGATTTCGATACGCCGTGGCACATTCGCGAGGAGGGGATATATTCCCTGCACAAGGGGCGCACCTTCTACACGTCGAACGCCGGCATACCGGAGCTGCGCGAGGAAATAGCGCGCTTCATGAGGCGCAAATACGGCCTGAGCTACGACCCGCTCAATGAAATACTGCTCTCCGTCGGCGGAAGCGAGGCGATAGACGTGGCGCTGCGCGCCGTCCTCGACCCCGGCGACGAGGTCATCTATCCGGAGCCCTGCTTCGTCTCCTATGAGCCGTGTATCCTGCTTTCCGACGGCGTTCCCGTCTCAATAGAGCTGTCGGCCGATACGGAGTTCCGTTTACAGCCGGAACAGCTCGAAGCGGCGATAACGCCGAAGACGAAGGCTCTGCTGATCTCATATCCCAACAACCCCACAGGCGCGATAATGGAGCGCGAGGATCTGGAAAAGCTCGTGCCTGTGATTGTCGCCCACGACCTGCTTGTCATATCCGACGAAATATACAGCGAGCTGTCATACAGGAACCGCCATGTCAGCATAGCGTCGCTGCCCGGTATGCGCGAGCGGACGATCGTCATCAACGGCTTTTCAAAATCATACGCCATGACGGGCTGGCGGCTCGGCTGGGCCTGCGCCCCCGCCGGGGTCATGGAATACATGGTAAAAATTCACCAGTTCGGCATCATGTCCGCCCCCACCATAAGCCAGTACGCGGCTATTTCTGCGCTGAAAAACGGGGATAGGGATATTGAAATGATGTCCGAATCCTACAACCAGAGGCGGCGCTTCCTGATGGAGGCCTTCCGCGAGATGGGACTGCCCTGCTTCGAGCCTTACGGCGCCTTCTACGTATTCCCCGACATATCGGAATTCGGCATGGGCTCCGAGGCTTTCTGCACAGAGCTGCTGAAAGCGGAAAATGTCGCCGTAGTCCCCGGCTCAGCCTTCGGCTCATGCGGCGACAGACATGTCAGAATATCCTACGCGTACTCGATAGAAGAGCTGAAAGAGGCAATGACGCGGATAGCGCGCTTCATTGAAAAGCTGAGACGCTCCCCAAAAAGATAAAGACTAAAAAAACGGCCCCACGGCGATAAGCCGGGGGCCGTTTTTTTCAGCAGAGCCGTTATTCTTTTGTCGAGCGCAGCGTGGAATAAAGGGCTGTGCCGAGGATGACCGCTCCGCCGACCAGCTCTTTCAGCGAGGGTATCTCGCCCAGCAGCAGCGCCGCGGAGATTATTCCGTAAACCGATTCAAGGCTGGCGATGATCCCCGCCGTCTGCGCCCGCACGCGCTTCATGCCTCCAATGAAGAGGGAATGAGCCACGCCGGTAAAAAGCACGCCCAGCAGAATCAGCAGCAGCCAGTCCGTCCGCGACGCCGCGGGGCGAGAAAAAAGGAGCATCGGCAGCAGCACCAGCGTCGCCATTCCCTGCTCATAAAAGGCTATCACACTGCCGTCGTAGCGCGAGGCAAATTTCCTGTTCAGCAAAGACATCACGGCGAAAGATACAGAGCCGAGCATACCCCATATCAGCCCTATCGTCATGTTGTTGCGTATATTGAACTCCGGCACGATCAGCACCACGCCGCCGAACATCACGAGGGCGAAAAGCACATCCGCCGACTTCAGCCTCTCGCGAAAGAAAAAAGGCTCCAGAAATGTAACGAAAATCGGATAGGCGGAAAAGGTCAGCAGCGCTATCGCCACAGTGGAGAGCTGAACGGAGGTATAAAAGGCCGTCCAGTGAAAGGCCAGAATAGCCCCCACCGCGAGAATGTAAAAGTAATCTTTTTTATCCGAGAGCCTGATATCCTTTCCGCGCAGCAGGAAAAAAATCCCCATAGAGAGCGAGGCGAAAAAGACCCTGCCCAGAACTATATACTGGGCAGGAAGGGCGATAGACTTGCCGAATACCCCGGTCAACCCAAAAAGCAGCACCGCGATATGTATTTCAATAAGATTCTTGCTCCGCGCTTCCATTAAAGATCTTCGCCTCAATCCGATATAAATTCAGCAAAAGTGCCGTCGGATATTATACGTGAAAAAAATCCAAAGGGCAAAAGGCTCCGCCGCAGCGAAATCTACAGCGCGTCGTAGAAGCCGCGCAGCGTCGCGTAGAAGCTCCTGGGCTGTTCAAGGAATGAGGTCTGCGAGGCTCCGTGAATTATTTCCATCTTCGCCCCCGGTATCAGCGAGCGGAAATATTCGCAGCTCTCCGCGCGAACCTCGTCAAACTCGCCGCATATAAGCAGCGACGGGACCTTTATCTCTCCCAGCCTGCCCGTAATGTCGATATCCTTCAATATGCCCGTGCAGGTGAACTCGCTAGGCCCCCACATATAGCGGTAAACCTTCATTCCCGATATTGTCTTTGGCTTGAAAGCCGCCGTGACGCTGTATCTTGAAAGAGCGCCGGCGCGGAACTGGAAATTTTTGTTATATTCACCGATTATCTTTTTATAAAGATGGTCGTCGAAGTGAACCTCGCTCTCGCACCGCTCCACCGCGGCAAGATAATCCTCTCCCAGCTCCGCTAGACGCTTTTTCGCGTCGCTTATCCAGAGGCGAGTGCTGAAAAGCGGGCTGATCATCGTAACGGAGGCTATCGTGGAATCAGGATTGCGCAGCAGATGCTCCGCCGCCAGATACGCCCCCCAGGAATGGCCGATAAGATGCAGCGGCTTTGCCCCTATCCCGCCGATTATCCCTCCGAGCGTTTCAATATAGCGGTCGGGAGTCCAGAGAGACTCTTCGCCGGTATGGCTGGACTCGTCGCTTCCAAGCTGGTTGTACAGATAGACGGTATGGCGCTCCGCGAGAGTCTCCGCCATCGGTTTGAAGGAATCGAAGCTGCCTCCCGGCCCGCCGTGGATATACAGCACGGGCGTCCCCTGATTATCCTTCTCTCTCAGCGTCTTGAGACAGACAAAACCCCCGCTTACGTCAACATATTCATTCGTAATTTTTACGGACATCGGCAGCACCTCCATCAATATTTATTCCTCTTTTTCTATTCGACGCATTAATTATATCACAATATTCTTAATAATCAAAATAAATGGCGGTCGGAAAAGAGACCGGACTATAAAAGCATCACGATTCCGGCGAAATTTCAGCGCGCCCTTCTCTGCCGCCGCAGTGGCGCGATACCCGCGCAAATACGCAGGATAAGGCTCTGCCCTTCCCTCTGGAGGAAAAGATACAAAATCCTACAATATATGAAAGGGCGTCCGCGCCTGTAAAAAAAGGGCGTAACGGAGATAAAGAATGGAAAAGAAAAAGGGATTCACACTGACAGAGCTGCTGGTCGCGCTGGTCATAACGGCGATACTTGCCTCGCTCGCCTTTATAAGCTACTCGAAAGCGATAGAAAAGGCGGAGGAGACGGCCTGCCTCGCCAATAAAAAGACTATAGCGCGCGCATACGGCATCTACAGGCAGCAGGGAGGAAAGGAAAAAAGCCTCGCCGGATTCATCGCCGCGGATTACGACGGTCTTATAGGCAACAGCTCCGCAAAATGCCCCTCCGGCGGGAGCTACTACGCCGCCTCCGACGACGCGGGAAGGGACAGCGTGCTCTGCACGCTGCACGACGAAAAGGTGAACGGCGGCGCTGCCGGGAATATAATCCCAGGCACAGGCGACTTCGGCGGCTCTGGAATATCCGCAACAGATAAATGGGAGAACGCGGTAAAATCCGAGCACAGGATATCCTTCACGGAGGGAGAAAAATTTGAATATGACGGGAAATACTACGTGGCGACTGAAACGCTGGACAACATTTACTACAACGGCGATTCAAGCCCGGGGCAAAGCGTGTGGTGGACTGAAAAATCGGGGGGCGGGCTTGTAGAGGCGACCGGCGTGAGCAAGGACTGGAACAGCGCGGAGGTGACAAGCGGAACGACCTTCAGGCGCGGCGACATCGTATATTACGACGGCAGCTACTATATATGCAAAATAGGAGGCGGCCAGAGCTTCACCGTTGAAAAGGGCGAATATCACACGAACAGCCCCGACTGGGCTTCATGGGCATGGTACAGGCTGTAGAGGCTCCGCATCTGCCGAAATCCGCGTACTGCCGGATACAGCGCGGCGGCGCGCAGTTATCGCGCGCCGCCGCGTTATGAAAATATGAAAATTATTCCTCTTCCGGGTCGTAGAGGCAATAAAGCGCCTGAGTGCCCTTATCTTCGTAGCCGCCTTCGGCAAGCTCCTCGTACAGCTCGCGCGTCAGCGTCAGCGCGGGGAGATCCATATCCATATCATTCGCCGCCTCTTCCGCCAGCTTCATATCCTTGATGTAATGCTTGATGAAGAAGCCCGGCTCGAAATCGCCGCCCAGTATCCGCGGCCCGTAGTTGTTAAGGCTCCATGTAGCCGCCGAGCCGCCTCCGACAGCTTCGATGAACTCCTTCAGGTCGAGGCCGCAGGACTTCGCGAACGCAAGCGCCTCGCACATGCCGGTCATCGTTCCGGCGATGACTATCTGATTGCCGAGCTTCGCGTTCTGTCCGTCGCCCGCGCCGCCCATATATTTGACGACGCGCCCCATTGTCTGAAAGTACGGCAGCGCCCTTTCAAAGTCCTCCCTCTCTCCGCCGGCGAATATAGTCAGCGTCGCCTCGCGCGCCCCCCTGTCGCCGCCGGTCACAGGCGCGTCGAGTATTCCCAGCCCGCGCTTCTTTCCCGCGCTGTGTATCTTCTTCGCCAGATTTGGGCTTGATGTGGTCATGTCGATAAGCAGCGCCCCATCCTTAGCGTTGTTCACAAGCCCCTCTTTGCCAAGGTAAAGCTCCTCGACGTCGCGGGGAAAGCCGACTATTGTGAATACTACGTCGCACTTCGCGGCCAGCGCGACCGGGGAGTCCTCCCAGACAGCCCCCTTCTCGACGAGAGGGGCGGTCTTCTCCTTCGTGCGGTTATAGACATGCAACTCATTTCCGGCCGCCAGCAGATGCCCTGCCATGCTCCCGCCCATTACGCCGGTGCCGATGAATCCCAGGATCTTCTTTTCCGACATTATCACCACTCCGAATCTTTCTTTAATTTTAATCTTTATTCAAATGTACGTTGATATGCGGGTAGCTCATTTCGACGCCGTACTTTGCGTATGACTCCGGCACGGCCTCCATCACGTCGAAATAGAGATTCCAGTAATCCTCGCTTTTGCACCACAATCGGAGGCTGTATTCAATGACGGAATCCTTATAGCCGCTGACGCGCACAAAGGGGGCAGGCTCGCTGAAAACCTGCGGAAATTTTTCCACCGCCTCCATAATGGCGCGCTTGACAGACTCTATCGGACAGTCGTAACCGGCGGAGAAGACGATATCGACGCGGCGCTCATTCTCGTGATTGTAATTGGTTATCCTTGAAGATGAAACGTCGCTGTTTGGAATAAATACGATTTTGTTGTCCGGCGTTGAAAGCTTCGTATATATGAAGCCGATCTCCCGCACCGTGCCGCTGACGCCGTCCACCTCAACATAGTCCCCCGCCTTGAAGGGGGAAACGGAAAGTATCATGACCCCGCTGCACAGATTTGAAAGCACCCCCTGCATCGAGAGGGAAAGGGCCAGTCCGGCTACGCTGAGTACCGCGACGAATGATGTGATCTCTATCCCCAGCGCTCCCGCCACCGTCATGAAGACTAAGAAATACAGCGTGATCCTTACCAGCGTGAGAATGAATTTATGCAGCGTCTTTTCAATGGCCGACCTTCCGATTGCCTTTGTAAGCGCCCCCATGATTATCTTCACCGCGATAACGCCGCCTGCGAGGCAAAGCAGCGCCGGCAGCAGGGAATCCAGCGTCACATTCTCAAATTTCGCGGCCAGCTCTTCAACATTTATTTGCAAATCCGCCACATCCTTCCACGGTCTTGTTGCCTGAACGCTGCTATTTTATATTTTTTCAGAGGCTTTGGCGAGAGGGAATAGCGCGGAGAGCTTCGTTTTTCTCAATTACGGGGGCGAAAATTGTTATTGAAAGGATAGAGCGGCAATAAAAAAGCCCCTTTGCAGCGAAGCGCCGCAAAAGGGCTTGAGCCGTCAGTGGCTCCTCGACGAGGACTCGAACCTCGAACCTAGTGGTTAACAGCCACCCGCGCTGCCGATTGCGCCATCGAGGAATAACCGGTCGAAAACTCGACAGGAGGTATTATATCACGCTTTATTTTTTTGGCAAGCCCCCGCGCGATATTTGGCTGGACGTCAACCGCGGCCGTCTTATTAGTTTTGTATTTCAGCGGCCTCACCGCTCGGCGGACAAAAGCCCCCCGGATACCGGAGGGCTTTTGCGCTTTCGTAAGTAAAGTTGGCGTTCAGCAGCAGCTGTTATAGTAGGCCACGATCGTTTCAACCGCGCCGTCCACTCCGGCTTTGTCCGTGTTGATGCAGAGGTCGTAGTCCTCCATGCGCCCCCATTTGCGGTCAGCGTAAAATTCATAATATTTGGCGCGCTTTTTATCGACGTCGAGAATACGCTTTTTTATCTCTTCCCGCGTAAAGTCAAGCCCTTCGGGAATCATCGACATTTTTCTTTTGACGCGCTCCTCAAGGCTTCCGTATATGAAGCAGTCCAGCGGGTTCATGTTGCGGAGGATGTAGTCCGCGCAGCGCCCGACGACGACGCAGGGGCCGCGCTCCGCGAGATTTCTTATCAGCTTTGACTGTCCTTTGTAGATAAGGTCGGAGGGCAAGTCCTGATAGAATACCGGCATCGCGAATCCCGGCATTATCGGACAGATCGGCGGGGAGCATTTTTCTTCGTTCGCCTCGATAAAGCTCACGTCAAATTTGCCGTCTTTCGCAAGAAGATCGACCAGCTCTTTGTCATAGAATTTGATTCCCAGCCGCTTCGCCAGCCTCTGTCCGACCTCATGTCCGCCGCTTCCGAACTGCCTGCTGATCGTAATGACCCGTTTTTCCATATCCTCACGCCCTCTCTTATTTTTATTATATTATACATTCAATATGTTAAAAAGACAGCGCCGTTCTCTGAAATTTTCAATAGCGGAAAATTCGCCCTGACAGATACGCCATTTTATTCGGAGCCCGTAGGCTTCGGCTGATTTTCGTCAAAAAGTTCTTTTTTCGCCGCGAAAAAGGGGTTGACCTTGACGCCGCGTCAATCATTAAGCTGTCCTCAAACATTAAAGGCTCCGCCGCGCGAGGGGCGGGCAGAGTGCGAAAATGAAAGGACGGATGTGAAGATGGCGAAGGATATGAAGATGATTATCGGAGGAGAGTTTGTCAACGCTTCGGACGGAGCGTCGGCGAAGAATGTCAATCCCTATACGGGGGAGCTGATAGGCACTGTGCCGGCCGCGACGCAGAGCGATATCGACAGGGCCGCGGCTTTCGCGGTCGAGGGGCAGAGGGAATGGGGGGCGCTGCGCGGCGATGAGCGCGAGGCGATTCTTGAACGCTTTCTGACTCTTTTTGAGGCGCGCTCAAATGAGATAGCGGAGCTGCTCTGCGCCGAAAGCGGCAAGAGCATTTCGGAGTGCAGGGGTGAGATGTCTATCGTCAAGCCTATCCTCCGCGCCTATATGCGCGCCGCGGCCACGCTTTACGGAGAGACGCTGCCGCCGCGCGCGGAGCAGCGGAACAGGGGCGATTTGATATTTACCATCTACGAGCCGATCGGCGTCTGCGCCGCGATAGCCCCCTTCAATTATCCCATTTCCACGATGTTCAACAAAGTCGCGCCGGCTCTCTGCGCCGGAAACAGCGTGATTATGAAGCCCGCCTCCGATACGCCGATGAGTATTCTGGCGGCGGCGGAGCTGATGCTTGAGGCCGGAATGCCGGCGAATGCGATACAGGTCGTTACGGGAAGCGGTTCAAAGGTCGGCGGCTGGCTCACGAAGAATAAAAATATCTCGCTGATAAGTCTGACGGGGAGCACGGAGGTCGGCGTCGCGCTGCACAGAGAGGCCAGCAGCTATCTCCAGCGTCTCGGCCTTGAGCTTGGCGGAAACGACCCGCTGCTGATTTTCGCGGACTGCGATATCGACAGGGCTGTTGAAGAGGCGATAAACGGCAGGATTTACAACTGCGGGCAGATATGCAGCGGCAGCAAGCGTTTTATTGTGGAAAACGGGATAAAGGAGCTTTTCACGGAGAAGCTTATCGAGCGGCTGAAAGGGATAAAGGGAGGCGTGCCGTCGGATGAGGATTCAGTCTACGGCTGTATGATAAACGAGGCGGCTGCGGATACGGTGGAGAGGCAGATCAAGGAGACCGTCGCGCAGGGGGCGAGGTGCGTATACGGCGGCGGGAGGCCGCACAGGGCGCTTGTCGAGCCGACGGTGCTCACAGGGGTGACGGCGGATATGGATATCGCCGGCGATATGGAGGTTTTCGGCCCCGTCTTCCCGATTATCGGCTTTGACAGCTTCGACGAGGCTATCAGCATCGCAAATAATACATCTTTCGGCCTCTCCTCCGGCGTCATCACTGAAAATATGCGCACGGCCATGGCGGCGGCGATGAAGATAAAGGCGGGGACTTGCGTTATAAACGGCACCGGCGATTACCGCACCAGCTATCATCTCTTCGGAGGCTGCAAGATGTCCGGCCTCGGCAGGGAGGGGGCGCTGGAGACGCTGAAGGAATTTTCCGAGGTCAAGAGCGTCGTTATGAAGAATATATACTGTCCGGGCTGATAAGAAGTCCGCGAAGCAAAGCGGGGCGCTCCTTTAGGATAAATAGGGCGTCCCGCTTTTTCTCTCATCGCGGCGCGGCGGCCTTTTACGGCTCCGCCCTGTCTTTCTTTCCAATGTATTTGAGGATGGTCTGATAGAGCAGCTTCGGCTCCACAGGCTTTGAGAGGTGGTCGTTCATGCCGGCCTCGATGGATTTCAGCCTGTCTTCCTCATAGGCGTTGGCGCTCATCGCGACGATAGGGACGCTCCGCGCGTCCTCTCTCTCCATCGCGCGTATGAGGCGGGTGGCCTCCAGTCCGTCCATCTCAGGCATACGGATATCCATCAGGATGAACTCGCAGCTCCCCTCCGGCGACGCGGCGAAGCGTTCCACCGCCAGTTTGCCGTTCTCGGCCATTTCGACGATCATTCCCTCTTTTTCCAGTATTTTGGAGGCGATGATGGCGTTCAGCTCGTTGTCCTCCACAAGAAGGAGGCGTCTGCCGCGGAGGGCGCTGAAATCCTCCTCTTCTGCGGCGGCTCTTTCCGCCGCCGGACGGTAGCTGTAACGCTGCCTCACTGTGAATACGGAGCCTTTGCCCTGCTCGCTTTTCACGGAGATGTCGCCGCCGGATTGACGGGCGATGCCGCGCGCTATCGTCAGCCCCAGCCCCGTGCCGGGTATCCCCTCGAATCCGGGGCGGCGCTCCCGCTCGAAGGGCATAAAAGCGCGCTCGATAAACTCTCCGCTCATGCCGCAGCCGCTGTCCTCGACGATTATTTCATCCTCCGACCTCCGCGCCTCTTCGTCCAGCTCGATGTTGCGGAAGCGGAGGCTCACCCTTCCCCCCTCCGGGGTGAATTTACAGGCGTTGTTGAGAAGATTCATCAGCATCTGCTGCGTCTTCTGTGTGTCCACATATATTTCCACGTCGCGGCGCTCAAGCAGCTTGCGGTTAAATTCAAAGTTTATGCCGCGGCTTGCCATTGTCGGCTCGATCATATTTATGACCGGCGTCAGGATATCGGCGGGGGTGTGCCAGTCGGGATTGAGCTTCGACATGCCGCTGTCGATGCGGCTCATTTCCAGTATGTCGTTGATAATGCCGGAGAGGTAGCGCGCCGACTGCCCGATGCGGCTGAGATACTCCGTCGCCGCAGGAACATCTTTCAATTCGTCCTCCGCCAGAGAGGTCATTCCAAGTATCGCGTTCATCGGCGTGCGCATGTCGTGGCTCATGCGCGCGAGGAAGTCTGTCTTTGCCCTGTCGGCTCTTTCCGCCTTTTTCAGAGCCGCCGCGAGGCGCTCCTTCTCCAGCTCTTCGGAGCGGACTATCTCCGTGTAGTCGCGGCGGGAGAGGACGCAGAAGCGTTTATCTTTTTCTTCCTCATACATGTAGAGAGTACCCTTACAGTATTGTATGCCGCCGTCCTTGATATTCCTGTACACAATTTCGCGGTGCTGCAGCAGCGGCCCCCGCTCGTAGTCATAATCCAGATAGTGGCTGAGGAAGCGTTCCCTGTCGTCGGGGTGAACTTCTTTCTCGGCGTAGCTGCGCATGTATTCGCGGAATGGGAGGGTCTCCACCTCCGGCCTTTCCGGGTCGCGGTTGAAGTTCCAGATCGTGAACTGTTCCCCCATGACGAATAGGAAGCCGACGGCCTCATAGCCTCTGGCTGACTCCATATTCAGCAGCGCCTTTGTGATCTCCTCCCTGCCGGCGTCATAGGCGTAGTCGTATAATATGATGTCGTTCGCGGCCGGATCTTTCAGCAGCTGGAGGACATGCTTCACGGCGCATATCCTTCCGTCGCCGAGCGGCATCTGCGCCATGTATTCCTCCCGCGTGACGCCGCTCTGGTAGCTTGCGAGCAGTCTTTCCCTGTCGTAGACTCTTTCCGCCTTTTTCCTGTCGGATTCATAGCTGAGCCGTGAATAGCCCTTTTTGACAAAGATATCCATCGGCATATTTTCGGGATTGACCTTTTCAGAATCGAAAGATTTATATTCAACGATTTTATTTTGCGTGACGTTGGCGATGTAGAAGAATAAGAGGTTTTTGACGCTCCTCTGCTGTCTCTTGCGCTCCAGCTCAAGACGCGCCGCCATGGTTTTTTCCGTATCGACGATCTGCGCGGATACTGTGGCCATCTTCCTGTCCGTCCAAACATCTGACAGCTGTCCCTTGAAGCGTATCCAGTGCGTCTCCCCGTTCGAGATGCGCGACTGTATATCGAAAACGACTTCGGGCGTTCCCTCGCAGAGCAGCCTTATCTGCTCTCTGAAAAGTTCTTCATATTCCGGCAGGACAAAATGATGCGCGAATAAGTTCTCCGGGAAGTTCTCCGATTTTTCCCTAAAGCCGAATTCACGCTGCAGCTTTTTTCCGGTGTAGACGATTTTTTTCTCCGTATCGAAGGTAAAGACCCACATATCCGCGAAGGCGCAGGCGGCCTCTATCGTCTCCTGGCTCTGCTCCAGCTTCGCGCGGGTGTTCTCAAGCTCTCTGATACTGTTGACCTCTTTATCGACGACGACCGAAAAGCCGACCGCGCGGCGGCGGCCGTTGAAGAGATCCTTCTGCCGCACAAGGCATATGCGCATCCACAGATATTTATCAGATATCCTGTCATAAACGCGGACTATGCAGTCGCTCTGCCCTTCTCCGTCCAGAATCCGCCGGTAGCAGTTACGGTAAATTTCCGCATCGTCAGGGTGGATGACTTTGGCTTCGATATAAGTGTCTGGAATATTTTTCGCGGAGGTTTCGTAGCCGTAGGCCCCATAGTCGCTGTATTCCTGAAACAGCTCTCTTGTGTCCAGGTCGTAGCTCCAGATCCCAAGGCTGCCGTAGCGCAGTACGACGCTCATCGCGCGCTGGTTGTTTTCCAGCCTTTCCTGGACGCGGCTGCTGTTCGTGATGTCGGAATATACCACGTAGGCAAAGGTCTCGCCGTTCTGCTTCACGACGTTGGCGTGAATCTCGACCCAGATGTAGGCGTTTTTGCCCTTATGCCAGACGCGGTAACGGTGGTCGTAATTTTTTCCGGCCTGTTTGAGGTTTTCCTCGACGCTGCGCAGCAGCCCCGGCAGGTCGTCAGGGTGGACGTAGCCCCAGAGCGCCTCCGGCGAATCGGGGGCGGCGGGCTGTTGGAAGTCCGTTCCCAGTATCTCGGAGAGCGCATTGTTATGCGCGACGGATTCCAGCCCATTTTCCGTCAGGCGCATCTGCGACAGTCCGCAGGGAATGCTGTCCAGCAGTTCGTCGCGCCTGTTTTGCAGAGAATACTGCTCCGTGATGTCCCTTCCGTATATGATGACCACGTCGCGGTTGTTCCAGCGGCGCTCCTGCGTTTCAAAGCTGAATACCGAGCCGCTTTTGTTATCGACATGTATGTAGGCGTTGCGAGCGGGGTCTTTGCCTATGACGCGCCAGCAGTGTTCGCAGAGCTCGTTTTTTCCGTAGAATACTTCGTGGCATTTTCTTCCGGTAAAATCAGTTATAGGAACGCCGTGCATCTTGAAGCAGGTGTCGTTCGCGTAATACAGCTCTTCCGTCTCTCTGTCTATCGCGTAGACGGCTATGGACTCGGCGTCCAGCGATTTCATCTGCAGCTCATACTGTATCGGAACTGGCAGATAGACGACCCCCAGAACCGGAAAGCCGTCGTCTTCCGCGTCCCATTTGAAAAAGGTCCCGTTGACCCATGTATAGCCGCCGCTTTTGTCCATCACTCGGAAATTGACGGAGCTTACGACATCTTCATTGAGGACCTTTTTTGTTTCGTTGAGAACTATGAGGCGGTCTGTCGCGTAAACTGAGTATATCGCGTCGCCGCCGCAGAGCCGCATGTATTCCTCGTCACTGTAGCCCGCCAGCCGGCCAAGATTGTCCGTCGCGTGGATAAGCTCGGCCTTCCAGTTATCTTTCATGCGGTAGAGGGCGATGCCGCCTCCCATGTCCGAGGCCATCCGCGTCAGCAGATTCCGCTGTCCCCTCTCCCTCGTGATGTCGTAGCAGACAGATGTGATGGCGGGGCGGCCGTTTGGGGCGACAACCCTTTCCCCAATGTCATGCACCCATATGTAGCTGCCGTTCTTTTTCCTGACTTTTACGTCTAAAAAGGGCTAAAGTAGGTTCATAACTTACTTG
>JAUNJZ010000048.1 GCA_030533085.1 Synergistaceae bacterium | reverse complement strand
GCCGATGCCTCCGCTACGCCGTCAGTTTCCCCTGCTCCTGTTCGGGCAGGGGCGGCGTAGGGTTTGGCTCATTACCAATAAGTTCATCAACGGTACAGTTGAAAAGCCTTGCCATCTTTTTAAGTTCTGAAGCACGCGGTTCACTCGTTTTTGCTTCGTACCGGCGAATCGTATCTACTGACACACCAAGCTGCGTTGCCAGTTCATACTGAGTAGTTTTAGCTGCTTCGCGGTATTTCCTGATTTCCGTCATCCTTTCCACCTCCATTTAATGCAATTTTGCTTTTTATATAGATATATTATCATGCAAAATTGCTTTGTCAATAGAAAAAATAGAAAATACTTGCAGACGTGCATGGTTTTTTCTATCAAAATTGCTCCTTGCAACAAAACATGCAAAAGTGCATGATATATAAAAGAGGTGAGGCTCGTGACTTTTGCATCCCGATTGGTGGATTTAAGAAAAGTTAAATGTAAGTATAATCAGGAGGAATTAGCTCGGCAGATAGAAATATCTGTTGATTCCATAAGGCGTTGGGAAAAAGGAAACCAAGTCCCGCGCGCTGACGAATTACAAAAACTTGCTGTAGCCCTCAATACCTCTGTTGCCTACCTCATAGGCGAGACAGACGACCCAAGGCCTTTACTTAGACTGGACGGCTCTCAAATTCTTGACGGCTCGTCTGTAATCGCCCCAGAATGGGCTGCGGCATTGGAAGAGGGCGCTCCGCCCCAGAAGGTTCAGACGCTGCCCGTGATAGAGAACAGATCGCCTGTCCCCGGGACAGAGATTTTTGCAACGCTGGGCGTACTGATAGGACAGCTTCACAACGATTACGCCAGAATGACGCCGGCAGACCGGAGCCTCGTGAAAGATATGTTGATACGATGTATGCGCATTGCTTTCGGCAACAAGTGGGTTGATGGTTTCATAGGGGCTGATGAACAACACGTTGGTTAAAGAGAGAAAAATATAATTTAAAAAAGGAGTGAGTTCGTTATGGAAGATTCTGGAAGAACGCCAAGCTCAACCGCATGGCAAGCAACAATTCCTTTCTTTGATTATATTAAAGCAGCGGGTAGTAATAAAACTATTTCACAGCGTCATTATGTCCATGCTGAAATAAAAAATGATAAACTGTACATGTCATGTGACTGTAACCTGGGGCACAAAGGAGCATTATGTGACCACCTGGTCCGTGCGGCTGGTGGAGACATTTTTCTCTTAGCCAACAGGAGCAGAGAAAATCAGGATGCCCTTATTCAACTTTGGAATTATGCGGCAACGACGCGCCTTTACAGCGATGTATGTGACCTAGCTGAAATTCGCGCTACTTTTACACAGAATGAACGAATGCTTAATGATGAACTAAAAAAAAGAAACTCTCCGGATTTTAATATAAAACTTAAGGACGAAACTGACGCGAAAATTAAAAATTTGCGGGCTGAAAGTAGAAGAATTAAATGTATTATAGCAAGTAAGGAGGCAGAGATTCTTGACTTCCTTGTAACAACAGGTTATTCCCTTGATACGCATACCAAACGCGATAATGCTTTACGGGTCTTGGAATATGTCTCTAATGATAAATATGATAAATCAATCTATTTACCGATTTTTTTGCCAGAAGATGCCGATAACAACGGATGGTATATGCCATTATGTTCGGCTTTTGCGTCTTCGTTTGGTTTGGTCACGGCTGAAAGAAGTAAATTCAAAAAAAACTATACTGTTCGTATTCAAACGGATAATTTTTCATTTTCTGAGGGATACATATTTTACGATTCCCCACTTGCTCGAAAAGCTGGAGTTGCATGGGGGGATGCGCTACCACATATTCATAATATTGTGCAAGTTAGAGACGTAAGGAATGCGGAAAAAGACGGAAAAATTATTCCTATAATAAAATTTACGACTGATACTCCAACAAAAGGAAAGGTTTTTGTAGAGCTTCCAGTCACTGATTTTATCAAATACCTGATTTGCGGCGAGCTATGATTACCGGTAATATAAAATGAAAAAAGACCCCTTGGATGGACTGAGTTATATCGAAAAATACGAAAGCGTATCCCGTATGCGTAAAGCGTTGGATAAAAAGTACATGCCACTCGAACTTGATAGGGATAATCAGACCTGCATGTTCAAGGGCAGCGGAAAGGAACCTTATTACACTACGCTAGATTCATGCACTTGTCCCGATTGGGTAATTAGAGGAAGCGATCCTGATAGAGCATGTAAGCATATGTATCGACTGGCACATGAATTGGGATTGTGTGACCTTCGCCAAATTATACCTAACCTATCCAGCAAAGAAAAGTTTCTTATGGAAGAAGCACAAGAGATACTCAGTTCACTTGCAAAATATTGGGAATTTATGCCAGAGGAAGTTTTTCGTAACTATATAGATAAAGTCATAAAAAATAGATTTACAGTTTAAAAGTAAAGGAGATGGTCAGTGTGTGTGCTAAAATGTGCGGACATAATAACAGTTTCGTATGCGACAATTATAATTGTTTGGATGAAATGAGCAAGCCTAGTTGTAAAGGTAACGTATATGCATGGCTCGAATATTTTTGTGAACATTGTTGTGGGTGTAAGATTAGACTCGGTCCTGGAGGCTGTGAGGGATGTATAGGGCTGGCGAAAGAGTTGGATCATGATACGTACATGAATGAGATCGATAAATTGAGAGACAAAGTCAGAGAAGAAGAAGATAGAAAAATTAAGGAGAGAAGACAAGCGGAATCAGCCGAATTAGATACAGAACATTACCCTGAAATTTAAGTAGATTGATATGGCACAAGCCGCCGCATACATCCGAGTCAGTTCTGGCATGCAGGTAGAGCAGGGCAGCTCTCTTCCCTCTCAGCTTTCGGCAATAATTGAATATGCCGCTAAAAACGGCTTTGAGATTTTACCGGAGCATGTGTATTCGGATGAGGGCTTATCCGCTCGCTCGGACGATCGCCCTGATTTTCAGCGGATGGTAGCGGCAGCAAAGCAGTCACGCCCTCCTTTCTGCGCCATTATCTGTTACGAGTCGAGCCGCTTCGCGAGAAACAGGGAGGATGCGATAATATATAAAAGCCTCCTTCGCCGGCGCGGGGTTCAAGTCCGCTTCGTCAAACAGGATTTCGACGACAGCCCAATGGGCAAACTTATGGAGGGCATGAGTGAGATCATCGACGAGTGGTACAGCGCTAACTTCGCGGTCGAGACAAAGCGAGGACAGAAGCAAAACGCGAAAGATGGATATTCCACAGGCGGGCGGCCTCCATATGGACTTAGAGCCACAAAAACAAAAAATGATTATGGCAAACTCAAATCGCGCTGGGAACCGGATCCTGAAAAGGCTCCTGTGGTGCGCCGTATTTATCGCGAATATGCTTCCGGAATGGGATATAATGTTATTGCAGACAGCTTGAATCGTGACGGCGTGCAATCTCCATCAGGGGGTATGTGGAACAAGAATACGCTCCATTATATCCTCCATAAGAACCAGCCGGCATATTTGGGATGTCTTGTGTACGGACGGGAAAACCCGAGAGACCTGCAACCAGTGAAGGGTAAGTATGCCCCTGAGGAAGAATGGGTAGTGACAGAGGGAGTTTGGGAGGCGATCATTACGAAAGAAATGGCGGAGGAAGCCGCGAAGAGGTTGAAAACGTACAGAAGCAGAGTTCGCAAGACGATATCAGAAGGTGATGAGGAATACAGATTTCTTTTGACCGGTAAGATATATTGCGGATTTTGCGGCGCGGCGATGGTTGGTTCTAAAAGCACGAAGAGGCATTATTATTACCGCTGTAACAAGAGGATTCTCAAAGGCAAGACAGCCTGCGACGCTCCTCTGTCCGGCGTGCAAAAGATTGAGTCCGCCGTCTTGGATGCCATACAGGCACACCTCGGAGACCAGAGTTTTCTTCGGGCTGTTTACGAAGATGCCTGTCAAAGCGCCAGAAAACCGATTGCCGCTGATGGAAAATCTAATGAGATTAAGAGAGCCATGCTAAATAACGCTGCTAAAAAGCAGCGCCTTGTAAATGCTATTGCCTGCGGTAATATCGAAGGTGCGGATGCTAAACCAATGCTTGAAAAGCTGAAAGCTGAAGCTGAAGAGCTAAAAAAACGAATGGTCGAAATGAAGTATTACGAGAGCGCTCCGGAAGCGAAAGAGCCTGATTTCAGCTCACTTATAGACATTATAGAAACGCTCTTGAATTTAAACACGCGGCGGGCGCAGAAGTTGTTGATAGACGCTTTTATAGAAAAGGTTACGGTCTTCCCAGACAGGTTAGAAATAATATTTACAATCCAACCTCCGGATAAACACGAAAAGGAAAAAATAAATAATAACGCTGAGGCCTCGTGTATAAGTGAAAAAACAAAGGTGCACGGTGCTGCCGACCCGCCATTGTGTATAGAGTTGGGGGAGTGCCTTCTCCGCCATTTATATAAGATGTTGTTTGTCAGTCTTGCGCGGAGTCATTGGCAAGGCTGATTTTTTTTGGTATTATTCCTTTGATGCCCTTCGCCTTTTAGCCTCTGTGCGCGGACGGGAAATCTATAAAAATTTTTTGGAGAAGAAAGGCCTCTTTATTTTGTTTCCGAAGCCGCTGGCAAGAGAGATGATTTTCGATCAGGACAGCCCGCGGGAGATTTTGACGGATACGAAACTTGACCGCCTGCCAGAGCAATACCGGAGGTGACGTTATTGATAAAAAAATTCCTTTATATTTTGTCGCTGTCGATCCTTGCCGCATTTTTTCCGCTTCAGTCGCAGGCGTTGGAAGCGGCTTCCCTCTTTTTAACGCCGCAGGAGGCGGAGTATGTAAAAAAAGCTCCTCCTGTACGCGTCGGCTATATAGACGGCGTCGCTCCAATTAGTTATAAGGGTGAAAACGGGCTTCCGCAGGGGGTAGCGAAGGAAGTGCTCGACCTGATAGCGGCCCGCACCGGTCTTCGCTTTACAGCTCTTTTTATAAACAGCACCGAAGATTATAAAAAGCTGTTGGAAGAAGATAGCATAGATATAGTTGCGGCTAACGCCAAGCAGTACGCCAAAGGCGGCTATCCCGTCAAAGAGCTCTCTGCGCCCTATCTCACATCAAAGACGGTCGTTTACATAAGAGGCGACATCGATAATATCGACGACCTGAGCGACAGGAGCTACGCCGCAATAGAGGGGAGCGCGCTTCCGTCAGGCGTTAATCCGGATAAAGCCGTCTATTTCACTACGCGCCGTGCCGCGTTAGAGGCCGTCAACAGCGGAAAGGCCGATTACGGCTTTTCAAACGAATTTTCCATCGCCTATTACACGATAAAATACGGCTACGACAATATCCTCACCGTACCGCACGGCAAGGAAGGGCGCGAATATTCCATCGGCTACGTGAGCGGCGACCCGATGCTCATTTCTGTGATGAACAAGGCGCTCGCTTCCATATCGAACAACGATATGCAGGGGATAGTCCTCCGCGCGGCATCGTATATTAAAAAGGACATTTCCATCTATGCCGTGCTGGAGAAATATTCCCTGGAGGTCACAATGATCTGCTCGGCGCTGATACTCATTCTCTCGCTTCTGGCATACGCCGCTTTTAAAAATATGGTCGCGTACAGAAAAAGCAGCCGGGCTTTCTACCATCTGTCGCGGACTGATATTCTGACCGGGCTTAACAACACAGGGACACAGTGCAGTATTGCGAGGGATAAGATCGAAAATCTTCCGGCCGGTTCCTCCGCCGCGCTGCTGCTGATAGATATAGACAATTTCAAAAGCATCAACGACAGCTTCGGCCACTACATGGGAGATCAGACTCTGAAGACGCTGGCCTCCACACTGAGGCAGCTATTCGCGGAAAAAGACGGAGTCATCGGCCGTATGGGAGGGGACGAGTTTTCTGTATATCTGCCGCATGTGGAATCAAAAGAAGAGCTTTCGGCGCTATGCAGCCTCCTTTATGAGCGCATAAGGCTCTGCGGGGAGAGCGGCGGACAGCCGCCCTTTACGATAAGCGCCGGCTGCCTGCGCATCACAGAGGCGATGAGCTTTGACACAGCCTACAAAGAGGCGGATATCGCCCTGTACGCCGCAAAGAACTGCAATAAAAACTGTTTCGTCGATTTTGAGGATATATAAGCCGGAAAGACAAAGCTTAAAACCGGCTCAAGCGCGCTGCCTGAGCCGGTTTTGCCAATCATGCTTCGGCTGTCAAAGTCTTGAGAATCCGGCGACGCGCTCTACGGGAAGTGTAAAAGCGATAGCGCGCGCGTCGGTCGAGGGGCCGGCCTTTTCGATTATCGCCTCAAGAATGGCGTCCCTTCCCTCCCTGCCTGTGACAAGATAAATCATTTCCTTTTCCTCAGCTATGGTAAGTCCGAAAAATTTTGACGCAAGCCGGGCGCCGGTACCCTTCGCGTGAATGACCGTCCCGCCGCGCGCTCCGGCTCCGCGCGCCGCGTCCATGACCATATCGACATAGCCCTTCTCTGCTATCGCGATAATCAGCGAATACTGCATCTCTTCCACCTTCTTTTTAAAGTCGTCCTCTCCAAAACCGTCGGGCATACACTGCGCGTTCGAGACGCCAGCCACGCAATCGACGGGCAGCATGATCGCGACGCCGGCGTTCGGCGCGTCTATCCGCATCTCTTTCACAAGTCCGTCAAGAAGCCCGTTCGCAGCCTCAGCGCCGCAAAGAGAGCATATAAGCTGCATCTCCTTTTTCTCCAGCCCCCACAGATGAAGCGCCTTCTTCTGCGCGGTACCCTCGCAGAGATAACTGAATACAAGATTAGCGCCGCGTTTATGAAAAAAACTGGTATAGCTGTCGCTCTGTCCGCGCTGAACGACTGCGATTACAAAATTAACGCCGCTCATACTCATGACCGCTTCCCTCCAAACATGCGAATTTCATCACAGCCTCGGCGCGCTGTCCTTCGCTGCGGAAGCCCCGCGCGCGTAAAGCAGCCCCAGCAGCTGAATCGTTATCAGCGGCGTCATCGCCACCATAGCCACCACACCGAATGCGTCCTGCGTAATATTGCCGCCGACAGCGCTGCACAGCCCCATCGCCAGCGGAAGCAGGAACGTAGCGGTCATCGCGCCGGAAGCGACTCCGCCGGAGTCGAAGGCTATCGCGGTAAATATCGGCGGCACGAAAAAGCTCAGCAGCAGCGCCAGCGCATAGCCCGGCACAATCAGCCACATCAGCGGCAGCCCCGTCAGAATACGCATCATCGCCAGACCTACCGATATTGAAACGCCGATAGAAAGGCTGACGCTCATCGCCTTTTTCGGTATAGCCCCGGCCGTTATTTCGACCACCTGTTTATTCAGCACATGGACTGCCGGTTCCGCCATAACTATAAAATAACCTATAACCATCCCTATGGGGACGATGACCCACCTGTGCGCCAACCCGCCGATCAGCTGCCCGATATAGTTGCCTACAGGCATGAATCCGACATTGACACCGGTCAGGAAGAGCACCAGCCCAAGATAGGTATAAAGTATGCCTGCCGTTATCTGTATCATCTCCGTACCGTAGAGCTTCAGCTTAAATATCTGAAAGGCGAGGAAGAAAAGAACGATTGGCAGCACCGAAATGGCTATTTCATGGAAAAAGCGCGGAAACTCCACGGCAAAGAGATTCCACAGCTCCTGAGAATCGGAAATGTCCGGCACGACGACCGGCGTATATTCACTGCCCCCGGCAGGATAGAGAAGACCGAGAATCAGAACCGCCAGTATCGGGCCGATCGAGCTGATAGCTACAAGGCCGAAGCTGTCATTCTGCGCCCCTCCGTCGCTTCTGGTGGCGGCGACGCCGACGCCAAGCGCCATGATAAACGGAACCGTCATCGGCCCGGTGGTAACGCCGCCGGAATCGAAGGCGACGCCGATATAGTCAACCGGGATAAAAAAGGCCAGTACGATGATAAGCGCGTAGAATACAAGCAATATATTTTGCAGCCGCACGGCGAGAAAAATGCGAAGCATCGCAATCAGAAGAAAGAGTCCGACGCCAAGCGCCACAGAACCTATAATAGCCGCGTTAGGGATATTCGGCACCTGTCCTGCGAGGACCTGAAGATCCG
Organism: Synergistaceae bacterium; assembly: GCA_030533085.1. GTDB lineage: Bacteria > Synergistota > Synergistia > Synergistales > Synergistaceae > JAUNJZ01. Next base: position 11,036 of record JAUNJZ010000048.1, on the reverse strand, counting down.
GCTCGGAGACGGTGATGAAGCTCCCTACCAGAAAGCTGATCAGAAGAATGAACCACAGGCTCCGCGTCCTCGTAACGGCGGAACCTATGTGCTGACCGATAGGCGTCATTGCGATGTCCGCTCCGATTGTGAAAAGCCCCATTCCGACGATAAGCAGAATAGAACCGAAGACAAAGGCCAGCAGCGCCCCGGCCGGCACAGGAACAAGCGCGAATGAGACGGCGAACACAATAGCCGTGATCGGCAGCACCGATTTCAAAGCCTCTTCCATTTTAGCGACAAGAATAGTATTGTTCAGACCGAATTTTTTCAGCATCTGTCAAAAATGAGCCGAAAATGATATTTTGACGGACAGTCCATGGCTCGCGCTCCCTTCATCATAACTGGCGGGCGTTCCCCTCTCCGGCGCGCCGCAGCGGAAAGTCGCGCGTGGACGGCAGCCGGATTTTTTTCAGTATAACACAGAGGAAAAATCTGCGCCCCGTTGGCGTTAATAGACTAAATTTTTACACTATTTCATGCACACAAAACCGGCAGCGACGGCAAGCTGAAATGAGAGCGAGCGGAAACGAAAAAAATCACAGCGCAAAATCCGCGTCACATTCCGCACCGTCTCATTCAGCCCAGCAGTGTTGCGATAAAAGAAGTGGCGTGCCTGTGGGGATTCGAACCCCAGAGCTTCGCCTTTCCAAAAGGCGGTTTTTTGTTTGACTTTTTATCTTTTGTGGCTACAATATAGACACATAAAGGAGGTGCGGACAATGTCTGTTGTGTGTGATAATGTAGTCCGTTTCCGGATTGACTCGGAGACAAAGACAAAGGCGGCAGAAGCCTTGGATAGTATGGGACTCACTATCTCCGACGCAATGCGTATGACATTGCGCAGAATCGGCGAAGAGGGGCGGCTGCCCTTCGATGTGGAAATTCCAAACGCCCGCACCAGCCAGGCCATAAGGGATTTGCGAGAGGGAAAAACAGCGCGCTTTGAAAGCGCGGATGAAGCGCTGAAAGAGCTGGGCCTCTGATATGCTGGCCGCTGAAAGGCAATTTGGAAGGCTGCCGCGATCTTCATATTGAAACGGACTGGCTTTTGCTTTACGAAATTAAAGAAAATACGCTGGGGCTTGCCCGTACAGGAACGCACGCTTATTTATTTGGCAAATAAATAAGTTAAGCAACAATGCAATATGATTTTTAATCTCCGTACATATATCCCATACGGGGCAAAAACAAAGAGCCCCTTCAAGGGGCTCTGAATCGTTGGTGTAAGTGGCGTGCCTGTGGGGATTCGAACCCCAGACCTTCGCCTCCGGAGGGCGGCACTCTATCCAGCTGAGCTACAGGCACGTATAAAGCGTGGATAAGTATATCACAAGAAACGGGGAGTCGCTATAGATGGACGACATAATTTATATGAAAGAGGCGATAGCGGAGGCGCGGCGCGCTCTTGAGTGCGGGGAGATACCGGTCGGGGCGGTCATCGTTCGCGGAGGTGAAATAATCGGGCGCGGACATAATACGCGAAGCCGAGACAATTCGCCGCTGGGGCACGCGGAGCTGACGGCGCTTGAGGCCGCGGCGGCCGCGATAAATTCGTGGCGCTTTGACGGCTGTTCCATCTATGTGACGCTGGAGCCATGCGTGATGTGTTCCGGCGCGCTTGTTCAGTGCCGCATGGGGCGGATCGTCTTCGGGGCGAAGGACCCAAGAGCCGGCGGCTGCCGCTCTCTTTACGAGATACCCAGCGACCCGCGCATGTATCACCGCTGCGCGGTCAGCGGCGGCCTGCTGGCCGACGAGTGCGCGGAGCTGCTGCGTATGTTTTTCAGGCAAAGGCGCGGCGCAGGCAGGGGAGGCCCCCAGAGCGCTCGGCCTGCCGCCGGGGGGCGCTGACTTTTGCAATCGCCCGGATAAATTTTCATCCACACCTTTCATATTTTCAAAGTCATGGTATAATTTCACAATGCATTCGGGATGTAGCGCAGCCTGGTTAGCGCACCTGCTTTGGGAGCAGGGGGTCGTCGGTTCGAATCCGACCATCCCGACCAGAAATGACAACGGTTCAGCTCGTTGGAGTTGAGCCGTTTTTTTGTTGCTGTAATCTCTATTTGACCATACAAAGGAGCTTCGGAAATTCTGAAAACTCTCTATACCGGGCAAAAAATAAAGACCTCTGCAAGGACATGATAACAGCTGTCAAAAAAAGCCAATAACACATGTCATGCTGGGTTGATATCCAAACTAATTGCCATTTTGCAGAAGTTAACGCAACACAATACCTCCTCTGAGCTTGCACTTACTTTTGCAATTCAGGGGCTAATAACAAACAAATAACAGCATCTTGACAAAGCTGTAATATCCTGTAAAATATCTGCCTGTAATGCCGCTTAGCGGTGTGCGTGAGTGGTAGGATGGCCGAGTGGTCAAAGGCAACAGACTGTAAATCTGTCGGCGTGAGCCTACGCTAGTTCGAACCTAGCTCCTACCACCATTTTTATGTAAAAAATGCACTTACCGCATTTGACACAACGCCGACTTAGCTCAGTAGGTAGAGCACATCCATGGTAAGGATGGGGTCCCCGGTTCGAGTCCGGGAGTCGGCTCCAGATTTTGTAATATGTGTACCATGTGTATGGATGCCCCCGCAAAAGTCGGGGGTATTGTTGTTTTTATGTATAATTTTTGTCATATTTGTCATATCTGTCACGCAATAGCGCCCCTTTACACCGTATAATCCACCGTATATGATTTTAGGCACCGTATAAGGATAGTGTCCGGGGTAGAAAGGGGCGTAGCTATGCTGACAGAGATGCAGGTGAAGAACGCAAAGCCGGAAGAGAAGATTTATCGGCTGAAAGATGAAGCGGGGCTTTACTTGGAGGTTCGTACTACGGGTAAGAAGGTATGGAGGATGCGTTATTGGATTGCCGGCAGGGAGCGTGTCCTTACTTTTGGCGATTACCCTCTTTTCTCTCTCAGAGAGGCCCGCGACCGCCGCGATATTGCCAGGCGGATTATTGCCGACGGCGGCGATCCCGCCGATAAGTGGGCCGAAGAACGCGCCGCAGTTAAAGCTGCCGAGGAGGCCGCCAAAGATACGTTTGAGGCGGTGGCGCTCGAATGGCTCGCCATGAGGCAGTCCGAAAACCTTTCAGACAGGTATAAGCATAAAACGGAATGGCGCTTGAGAAAATATATTTTGCCTTCCATCGGAAAACTGCGTTTTTCTGAGGTTTCGGCCCTTGATCTTCTTGGCATGTGTAAGGCGCTTGAGGCTAGAGGACTGGTGGAGACTGAGCACAGGCTTGTCGGTATTTGCAGTCAGATTTTTCGCTATGGGATTATCTGGCAGAAGAGAACAGACGATCCGACGTATTCTCTGAGAGGCGCCTTGATGTCGCCTTCTGTTCGGCATTTTTCAAGTATTCAGGATAAATCTCTCTTGGGAGAATTTTATGACGCCATAGAATCGTACACAGGTTCGGAGGTTATGAAGGCGGCCTTACGCTTTTTGGTGCTGAATTTTCCGCGCCCTGGGGAGTTGCGTCATGCTGAATGGAGCGAGTTTGATTTTGAAGTGAATATGTGGTCTATTTCGGCTGAGAAGATGAAGATGAAACGGCCTCATGTCGTTCCTCTGGGGAGTCATTCTCTGGCGCTTCTGGAGGCACTGCGCCCCTTAACAGGGCATGGCAGGTACGTTTTCCCGTCTCCGCGCAGTCGTGCCGGTTCTGTGCCTCTGAGCGACATAGCGCTTAATGTCGCGATGCGCGCTATGGGATATGAACAGGAAGAGGTCAGCGCGCACGGTTTCCGGCATACGGCGTCTACAATGCTGAATGAGTCTCGGCTGTGGTCGCCGGATGCCATAGAAAGGCAGTTGGCGCATGTGGACAGCAATAAGGTGCGGGAGACGTATAACGCCGCTGAGTATCTCGACGAGCGTAAACGTATGAAGCAGTGGTGGGAAGATTTTGTGGTCGGACAGGCTGCGGCTGCGCGGATGAGGGCGAATGAGAGAAGAGAGAGGATAGTATAAATTATAGTTATTTTTGTGTTTTTGCTGATTCTTTGTGTTATATGTGTCATATGTGCCGCATATGTCATGTACAAACAAATAATGATATAATTGTGATGTAAGTCTGGGCAGGCTCACTCGCTGATGTTATATATTTGTAAGGAGGGGATGACGATGGTGGATGTAAAAGATGTCGCAATGTATTTACTGTCCCTTTTCAGGGATGACGCGATCAGCAGGGAGGATGGCATCGACGACGGGTCGGATGTTTCTAATCTGAAGCTGCAGAAGTTGCTTTACTATTGTCAGGCATATTCGCTCGCGCTTACAGGTGAACCGATGTTTGCCGAAGATATAGAGGCATGGTCATACGGGCCGGTCGTTCCCAGCGTATACAGGAGCTATAAGCAGTATGGCAGGTATGATATCCCACTGTCTGACATTGTTCCGTTTTCTCTTAAAGATGATAAAGCGGCGGGGATTGTGCGTCTGGTAAAGAGGCAAAAGGGCGCCTATTCCGCAATCGCCATCATGGATATGGCTCATCGCGAGCTGCCGTGGAAGGAAGCGTATGATATCCACCTTAACGCGCCTATAAGTAATAAGACTATGCGGGATTATTTTGCCGACAGGCTGTGTCGTGAGATGTCGGAAGAAGAAGAAGATCGCTTCTGGAATTCCGTGACGGAGCCGCTCGATAAGGACGATATACGCGAGCTGCTGGCTCATGTCGTATGATGAAGGCGATATTCTGATCGTACTGTTTCCCTATGATGAGTGTGGTGAAGAGAAGCTGCGCCCCGCGCTCTTTTGGCAGTACAAGGGCGGCGATTATTTATTCCTTAGCAGGATAACCTCCGCAAGCCATAATTCGGAGTGGGAGGTTGAAGTCATGCCTTCAAAGGAAAATGGGCTGACGAAACGCTCTTATATCCGTGTGGACAGGACAAGAAAGGTTCATTATTCCAAGGTGCGCAATGTGATTCCTATTGGGAGGCTGGAAGTTGATTTTATGGCTGTTGTGAAGCAGAGGTTTAAAGTTTTTTTGCAAGCATCTGCGCATCTTTGCAAATGATTTTTTTTAGGTTATACTACAGACGTTAGGGTCCGGGATGGCTGTCCTGCGGGATAAAATGCCGGTAGCCCGCCAGAAGTACTCCGCCTGTCTGCGCAGACAGGCGTTTTTTTGTTATCTGAATCTAACGCCGAATCTTGTCATTTGTAACCGGATTTGTCGCAAATTCAACCAGCGCGGCATCTCCATCTAATACGTCGTCGTAAGGGTTTATGATCACCTGTGCCCCGTCGTGAATCCCGGCGCTTCCCGCACTGTTGGCTCGCGGGGGGCTATCTGTTTGCGACCCGCATTACGAATTGGTAGACTGCTTCTTCTATTCTATCTGTGAGCGGGATAAACGGAATTGGCTCTCTGGTGCATCATTGGTTGCGTCAATAATGCGGAGAAGTAAAGATTCATCCTCTTCTTTTCCATTGATAACACAAACAATTATGTCCTGCAATAAATCTTTCTTAATACTGCCTGCAGCAACGTGCCAGCAATAATTTTCCATCCTCCTGATAAAAGACGAGATACAGCAAATATAACCATTATCTATCAACATTTGGGCCGTCAGTGTAATGGCAATACGTTTATTGCCATCTTGGAAAAGATGGTCTTTACAGAGTGCAAAAAATAGATGGGTTATCTTCTCTTCAAAAGAAGGATAAAAGCCATCGTCTTGGATAAACGTCAGGATACTTTCAAAACGTTCTCTGCCATTTCCTATGAATCCACAACTGCCGCCACCGCTTACCTCGATTGTCTTCTCGTACGTCTTCAAGGCCCGTTCTGGAGTCAAGTACATTATCCCCATCGGGTTATGCGCGCTCCTTTAGACGTTTCATAACATCTTGCGCTGCTTCCAGTTGTTCTGAAAGTTCCATACTCTTTTGCCCAAGGAAGCGCTCAAAGTCATCCATTGAAATAGAATTGATATAGGCTTCGAGGTTTTTGTGCAAAGCATCTCTAAAGGCCAGGTCGCGGCTCGCCATCTTACACCTTGCGTCTATAATTAAAGGTTTCCACAATGGCATACTTTCAAAATCACTGAATATCTTGTCAACCTCGTATGTCTTTAATTTACGACCATATTCCAGGCTCTTCTTTTTTATTTCTTCCGCCAAACCTACCTCATATGATGCAATTAGATTGAGAATTTCGGAATACATAGTGTCCCTTGTCCTATCCTTTTCCGCAAGCTTCAAAACACTTCTGTATTCTTGATTGCGCTCCGCAAAGATGCTTACATAAATTTTGTTCGTGAAGTTAACATATTTGAAATTACCGCCTTCGACATAATCACGCAGCGCGTCGGTAAATTCCCTACGACATGACGTATTTTGGTACATAGACATGATGAAATTTTCATCGCGCTGGTTAATATATTTTGTAGTACCGCCGCATTTCATATTTATTGTGTCAATCACTATATCTAGCATCATCTTGCGGAGTTGCCTGGCACGATCGCTCTCCACAATGAGCATGGCGATGTTAAGAAACGCCCTGAAGTCGAAGACGCCAATTTGCGATGTCTTGGATATGGTAACGAAATCAATTTCGTTACCATACACTTCAAGCATTGATTTTTTTAGTGATTGCAAGGCCTCGCCACGTATAACCACATAGCCGTTTTCTTTTAGTTCGTCAGAATACGCGGCTAAATAGTTGTCTATAGTTCGAGGAGAAATTTCCATGTAGGATGCTATCTGCTCTTTAAAGAAAATATGCTTTCCTTGGAACATAACGCCGACAAGCCCAGTCGCTTTCTGTATCTCATTTAATGCGAGTGTGTTGTTAAGAATATTTTTCCGGTCTATTTTGGATTCAGTTAAATCTCTTTTATTCTCTTCCATGTTTATCCCTCTTATCTAACCTCTTTTCGGCTTATTCCCGACCCATTCTACCTTTCCTATTATTCGGACAGACTTTTCCTCGAAATCATCGGCGGTAAAAGTCCTTTTCCAGCCGTCGCCGCAGGCGGAACGAAGTTCTACTGCGCAACGGTCAAGCCAATAGACTCGTTTTATAGCGATGTTTTTTGTAACCGGATTTGTCGCAAATTCAACCAGCGCGGCATCTCCATCTAATACGTCGTCGTAAGGGTTTATGATCACCTGTGCCCCGTCGTGAATCCCGGCATTTACCATGCTGTCGCCTTCGGCGTAGATTATAAACGGCTGGTAATTCGGGTCGCTGGATACCGGCCCTAAGAAACCGGAAGGTATTGCGATAAATTCTTCCGCATCCGAGTAGATTTGATCAGAATCGGGGAAGCCGCCGCCGCAACAGGCGGAAAGTTCTTTCCCATACACAGGGACTTGAATTATTCTGCCTGAACTTTTCAAAAGATCAACTCTAACGCCGTCTGGAACTTTTGGCGTGGTTGCACCGACAACCGGACGTGCCGGGTCGTCTGTCTCGCCTATGAGATAGGCAACGGAGGTGTTGAGGATTTTTGCCATGAGAGCAAGTATTTTAAGGTCTGGAAATTTTTGCCCTTTCTCCCAATCCATTACCGTAAAACGAGACAGGTCAATCCTCGTCGCAAAATCCGCTTGCGATAATCCATTTTCCTTTCTTAAAGTTCTGAGTCTGGCAGCAAATGTATTTTCATCCATAAATACATTGTGGACGAAAAGCTACAAAAAAACAAGAAGAAGAAAATCTACTTTTATTGTTGACAAAATCCTACAAGAATGATACTTTATTATTGTTGTTGGAAATAGTCTACATATAGGGAGGTGCTATTTTGAAGTATCTGAAACACTACAGAGAAGAAAAAGGGCTTACGCAGAGCGCTCTTGCTGAGATGGTTGGCATTTCAAGATTTTCTATTATGGATTATGAAAATTGTAGCAAATCACCTACTCTTGAGACTGCGCGAAAAATTGCCAGTGCTTTAGGTGTTGAGCTTGATTTTCTTGATGGAAGTAAAAACCCTACTCCGCCCCTGCCCGAACAGGAGCAGGGGAACGGGGTGACGGAATAGCTGAGGCGCGGAGGTTGCAGAAGGCTTTTTCCTCTTTCCGTTTCGGGGTGGAGGAGGCGCTTGACTTGGGAGAGGACGGCTGCTTCGACGATCCAGGCACTAAGGCGAGTGCGAAGAGTCTGCACCGAGCACTCGAAGAAGCTTTACGGTAAACAATAGCGGACTACGTAGCACCTTGACAACAGAATAGAGGGCATAAAAAGTATAAAGCCCCTTGCGGGGCTTGGAGGTTATACATTCAGCTGCTGCTTCAAGGCTGTTTGAAGAACCGACGAGAAGTTTATATGCTCCCTTTCCGCCATATCATTCAACCACGCTGGAATGGTAAGCGTCTTTTTTACCGCCCGATTTTTATACGGTTCACGGTAAAACGCAAGATTGGCATCTACAAGAACCGCGCGCTGATTTGGCTCTAAAGGGATATCTTTAAGAGGCGTCGGCGGAGCGATCTCGTCGCCGTATTCCTCAGAGACAAGCAGCCAGCCACGCATAGCGTCGCGAGCCATATAGTACGCCTCTTCGTCAGAAGAAGCACATGACAGGCAGCCGGGAAGGTCTGGAAATGAGATGGATATCCCATCATCCGCATAATCAAATATGGCCGGATATATATAATTATCTTTACCGTTCAAATCGTTCACTCCTTTCAGATAAAGGGGGAAGGGGATTAAAGCTCAATCCCCGCCTGGTTAAAAATATTCCTTACGGTGCCGAACGGTAAGTCTTTCTTTGGGTGAGGGACAGTGACTGTTCCCCGTTTTATCGGGTGTCTGAAATGATGATGACTTCCGTCTACCCTTACCTCATACCATCCGTCGCCTTGAAGAATTTTTATAACCTCCCGAGAAGAATAACTTTTCATGTTATTTCCCCCTTGCAAGAATATAATAACACGTGTGATTATACGTGTCAAGCGCTTCCCGCACGGTTGGCTCGCGGGGGCTATCTGTTAGCGACTCGCATTACGAATTGGTAGAGCATCTCTCCATAAGACTGCGGAACGACTCTGCTACTACGGCGTGAGAGGGGGAGAGAATTTCTCCCCTGCTCGATTTTTACCGTTACTCCGTATTTACTCCGAATAAAAACCTCGCCGCCACTCTTTAAGAAGAGTTGCGGCGGCGAGGGAGTCGTTCTTACTTTCTGCGGAAATATAGAAGCGGGAGGGCGCCTAGAAGGAGTATGAAAGACGCCATGCCGGCGTTACATCCGCCACCGCCGCCTCCATCGCCTGTATTGCGATAAGCCGTAATGGTGCCGTGATTTGTTTCGCCGGTTAGCCGTGATTTGTTTCGCCGGTTAGCGGAATATACATCGTCGCAGTCCCCGTTATAGTGTTTTCCGCCGTTTGCGTAAGTCTTAGTGTCATTCGCACTGTTACGTCGTCAAGCAATCCGGAGTATGACAGCGTGAGAGTCGCTCCTGGTGTATAGATTACGGGTGATGAAAAAGTCTCGTTGTAAGAGTATTTATAGTCATAACTATAATTCTCGGAAGGAATTGAAACATTGCCATTATAGGATATGGCGTAACCGCCGAGTAATTCCACTTCGCCAGACATGGAGCTATTCATTACTACCGTTCCGGTTTCCTTCGCTGTGGCAGGAACCCCCTCATACGTGCCTGCCATTTCAACTGTGTAATTCCATGTGCCTCCAACCGTCCAGCTTGCGGCACAAGCACATGACGCAACTGCCAATAACAACACCGCGCACAAAACAAAGCATTTTCTCATAACAAAAACCTCCCTTTTATTTTTTTATCTCCGCATCTGCGGAGGTGAAGCCGTTTCCTAAAACGCCCTTTTCGGTCGGCGTTTATAGACAATATCTACTACCTTTCCCACTATCTTGAACCAGTCTGGGTTTTCCGCATATTCGCGCTCTACCTTGATGGGGGAATATGCTGGATTGGCGCTTCGCAATTCAACGTCGCCGTTGGGCATATATACAACCCATTTGATGAACCAGTTATCGTTCCAGACAACAAGAGCCGCATCCCCGCTTATTGTTTCTTCCGCTGGATTTATAACAGCGATGCTGCCTTCCGTAAGCCCCGCGCCTTCCATGCTGTCGCCGTCAATGTGAATTCCGAAGGGCTTGCGCATATCGTCCCATCGAGTAAATATATTGCTGTCAAGGAACAAGAAGTCCGTGAATTCTTCTTCTACCCCGTAGAGTCCGTTGCCTGCGCCGCAGCTTGCCGCCTGCGCTATAGAAAGGACAGGGATGCGGTAGAAGCTGCTGAAGCGCACGTTTGAGGCGGGATTGTCTTTCTTTGCCTCTGCGTTGAGCGCTATAATCTCTTCCTCTGTGTGTCTTTTCCCGACGCGCTCATTTGTTATCTCGCGGACAGTGTTCACTGGCCTTGGATCGTCTGTTTCACCCATGAGGTAAGCGACGGAGGTGTTGAGGGAAGTGGCAAGTTTTATAACTGTATCTAAATCAGGCTCCCTTTTACCTGTTTCCCAGCGAGATACAGTTCCATTTGCTACCCCTAACTTCTCACAAAGCTCTTGTGATCCAATATCCGAACGTAGTCTTATCATTTTTAACCTGTTTCCAAAGGTACCTTCCATATAGAAATTATGCCGTATTGGCAGTAAATAAGCAATAGCCAGTACGGCATATATCGTTATTCCATAATGGCATTATGATTCTATAGTCCTATTGTTGTATGCCATTTTGGCATATATAATATCAATCATGAAGGAGGTGATTATATGAATTTGAGGAATATAAGGCAAAATCGGGGGTTAAAAGTTTCCGATCTCGCTTCCATAATGGAAGTTGATTCTACAACTATAACACGTTGGGAAACAGGTACAAGAGTTCCTGATGTAAACACGGCGTTAAAAATTGCGGAAATTCTTGGCTGCACGTTAGACGAGCTATTAAGGGTAGAAAACCCTACTCCGCCCCTGCCCGAACAGGAGCAGGGGAAACTGACGGCGTAGCGGAGGCATCGGC
>JAUNJZ010000047.1 GCA_030533085.1 Synergistaceae bacterium | reverse complement strand
TTTTTCGTCAATAGCTTTTTCTTTAGGACACACGACGTGGTGAAGGATCTCTCCTCGCTCTTTTCCACTTGACGCCTTGATTTCTTTCCATATTTTTTTCTTAAAATACCAGCCGATTTTCTCTTTTATCCTCTTCCGCGGCTCTGCGCCTTTGTCTGCATACGGCGCGATTAAGGCTTTTATAGATTTTTTATTGATAACTTTTTCATCCTGTGAATAAGGTTTTTATATTATTTGTTAAAAATCTTCAATAACAGGTTATTTGTTCTAATTTAAACATAGAGCTATATTTTTAGCATGAAAGAGAATATTAAATCAGGCAATATAATCGGCAGGCGGCTTAAATATCTGCGCGGGGAACGCTCTCAGGGAGATATGGCAAATATTCTCGATATCACGCAGGCTTATTTGTGCGAGATAGAGAAGGGGCGGAGGATACCTTCTTTTGATTTACTTTGCGATTTCGCCGAGAAGCTGAATACGCGAATTTCTTTTCTGATAGGCGAGGATCAGGAGCTGCTTTTTTCGGAGCTTTCTTCCCGCACTGCTTCGCCGCTCGCCGACGATGATTCTGAGGAGAGCGCCCGTTACCGCGGCTGCGCCTCTATCGAAAGGCTGCTTGCTTACGTCAAGGAGAGGATTCGCAACGAAAATTCCCTGCTCAGGCAGCACGATAAGGACGCGATATCTCATCTGCTCGTCAGCTGTCTGTCGGCTCTGGAGGAGGAGACGGCAGCCGACGGGGCAAAGCGGTAGCTATTCCGCTTTATGCCGCCCGCGCGTCAGCGGCAGCGTGATAAATATTCTTTTATCTTATCAAAGGTCTCTTCACTGATGATGTGTTCTATCCGGCAGGCGTCGCTTTCCGCGGTCGCGGGGGAGACGCCGACGATTTCGGCAAGGAATTTCGTGATGAAGCGGTGGCGCTCGTAGATGGCGTCGGCGCGCGCGTGGCCGCTTTCTGTAAGGTTCAGCTCGCCGTTCGGCTCCATTGTGATGTAGCCGTTGTCTTTCAATATTCCCACGGCGCGGCTGACGCTCGGCTTGCTGACTGACAGCTCCCGCGCTATATCTATTGAACGCACTTCGCCGTTGCGGTTCTTTAGAATGAGTATGGTTTCAAGATAATTTTCCCCTGACTCCTGCATAAGCTCACCGCCGTCTTTTGTCCTATTCTTTAATTTTATCGTAAAATCAGATAAGCACAACCTCACGGAGGCGTATTTTTTCCTTTCCGTAATAAAAGGTGCTTTTGGAAAACTTATCAGCTATACTTGATTTGGAACGGAGCTTTTATCTGAGCGGGGCGATAGGTCAAAATGCTTGAAAATTATTTCGCGAAAAAGGAACCATCTATAGAGGCGCTCGTGCGCTGGATTGCCGATCTTGGAGGCAAAACGCCGGCTATCAGGCGGCTGCCGGCGCGCGCGGCGGAGTACGGCTCTTTTGGCGGGCTTGACCCGCGCATTGTCGAGGCGCTGAAAAAACGCGGCGTAGAGGCGCTTTATACTCATCAGAGCCGGGCGGTGGAGTACGCGCTGGCCGGAGTTGACTGCGTGATAGCGACGCCGACAGCCTCCGGCAAGACGCTCTGTTATAATCTGCCGGTTATGCACGCCATTCTGCAAAATCCGGCGGCGCGGGCGCTTTATCTTTTCCCGACAAAGGCGCTCGCTCAGGATCAGCTGGCGGAGCTGGGAGAGCTTGCCGCCTTCGCCGACGGGGAGATACGCGGCTTCGTTTACGACGGTGATACGGAGCCGGCCAAAAGGAGGCAGGCGCGCAGCGAGGGGCATGTCGTAATTACAAATCCTGATATGCTGAATTCCGGCATCCTGCCTCACCATACAAAATGGTCCGACTACTTTCAAAATCTTAAATATATCGTGATAGACGAGCTGCATACGTACAGAGGCATTTTCGGTTCACATCTGGCGAATCTTTTCAGCCGCCTCGCGCGTATCTGCGATTTCTACGGCTCGCGCCCTGTTTTTATATGCTCATCCGCGACGATAGCCAATCCGCTGGAACATGCCAGAGAGCTTATAGGGCGCGATGTGGAGCTGATTACGGAAAGCGGCGCCCCCGCCTCGGAGAAGGAGCTTATAATTTATAATCCTCCCGTGGTGGACTGGAAAAGCGGGATACGGCGCTCATCGCTTTTTGAAAGCTCCCGCATAGCCTCGGAGGCGCTGGCTTCGGGGATAAGCACGATAGTATTCACACGTTCGCGGCTCAATGTGGAGCTGCTTCTTAAATCGATACGCGGCGACCTGGCGCGCCGCAGCGCGGATCCGATGATGATAATGGGATATCGCGGCGGCTATCTGCCAAAGGAGCGGCGCAAGATAGAGCGCGACCTGCGGAGCGGCGCGCTGCGCGGCGTGGTGAGCACAAACGCGCTGGAGCTGGGGATCGACATCGGCTCGCTGGGGCTGGCGGTGCTTCACGGCTATCCCGGCAGCATAGCGTCGGCCTGGCAGCAGATAGGGCGCGCGGGGCGGCGGGGCAGCCTCTCCGCCGCCGTTATGGTGGCTTCAGCGGACCCGTTGGATCAGTTTCTCGCACAGCGCCCGGAATGGTTCTACGGCGCGCCGACGGAAAAGGCGCGCATCGACCCGTACAATCCATATATACAGGTAAGCCATGTCAAATGCTCCGCCTTCGAGCTGCCCTTCCATTCAGGAGAGCTTTTCGGAGGGCGCGCTGTGGACGAAATACTTGATTACCTGGCCGAGCATGAGGTGCTGCATAAGGTCTCAGAGGCCGGCGACGAGCGCTATTACTGGCAATCGGATTCATATCCTGCGGCCGGACTGTCGCTGCGAAGCGCGACGGGCGAGAATTATACGATAACGGATGTCACAATTCCCACAAAGCCGGCGGTCATCGGCACGATGGATCGCCGCTCCGCTCCTACGCTGATTTTTCCCGACGCGATTTATTTTCACGGCGGCAAATCGTACATCGTGGAGTCGCTGGACACGGAGAAGATGCAGTGCTTCATAAGAGAGATAAGCGCCGATTACTACACGGACGGAGACGCCTCGCTGCGCATAAACATCACGGACTCTTTCGACACTCAGGGAAACTACGGCTGGGGCGAGGTGGTCGTGACGCTGACGCCGACGATATTCAAGAAGATAAAGCTGGCGACGCATGAAAACGCCGGCTTCGGCCAGATAAATCTGCCGGAGGAGCAGATGCACAGCACCGCCTGCTGGCTGATGATGCCGCAGAGCCGCCAGGAGGACGCGGAGCTGAAACCGGCGATGGAGGGGCTGGAGCAGCTGCTGCGCAACACGGCGCCGCTTTTTCTGATGTGCGACAGGGGAGACATCCTTGTAACAAGCCGCCTGAAAGATCCGCAGCTGCGCCGCGCGGCAATATACATTATCGACAATATCCCCGGCGGCGTCGGCCTTGCGGAAGGAACTTTCGAGATAAAAAACGAGCTTGTCAAGACAGCTCTTTCCGCGCTGAACTCATGCGGCTGCCGCCGCGGCTGTCCGGGCTGCGTAGGCACGCTGGGCGGCGATTACGACCTGAAAGCGGCGGTGAAAAAGCTGGCGGAGGAGATACTGACGGAGAAATAAAAAGCATCGCGCCGAAGGCGCGGGGGGGCAAAATAAGCCGCGGAACGACAGCGCAAAGCTCGGCGTCGCTCTGCGGCTTTCTCTGTCTCCTGTCGAAGGTTAGCCAACCGCAAAAAGATGTACCTGTTAGCGGCGCATTGACCGTCATGTCGTCTGAATAGACAAAACAGCTCATTAATTTTAGATAGTTAAATTCTTTTCTACTATCGTTGCTCAAAATGCCTCTCAACAGCATTGCTTAAAGGGATTTTTGAGCAGTGAATTTCTTATTTGCAAATTATGAAATATTTTATAGCTAATATTTACATAAAAGACTTGAAATGTTTCATATCATATGATATATTTAATGAAACAAAAATCGGTATTTAGAAACGCCCCAAATTAAATAACACTGGAGGAAGCGCTGCATGAAAGAAGCACTTTATGAATCGATAGCAGAGGCCGTTCTTGACGGAGCTGCTTCGCAAGTCGTCTCACTCGTTAACCAAGCGGTATCGGAAGGATGTCCCGCCGGCGAAATACTTAATAATGCTTTGATTGCGGGAATGAATGAGGTCGGGGTTCTCTTTAAGGATGGGGAGATGTTTGTCCCGGAAGTTCTGGTGTCGGCCAAATCACTCCAGGCCGGGCTGGAAATTATTCGTCCGGCTCTTGGAGCCGCGGGAGTAAAATCCGCGGGAAAGGTCCTTGCCGCAACGGTTGAAGGCGACCTGCACGACATCGGCATCAAGCTTGTCGGTATGATGCTTGAAGGAGCTGGCTTTGAGGTCGTTAACATCGGTGTTGATAAGAGCGCGAGGGAAATAGTCGATAAAGTCAAGGAGCTTAAACCAGACGTTCTCGGCATGTCCGCGATGCTCACAACAACAATGGCCAACATGAAAGAGGTCATTGATCTTCTAAAAGAGGAAAGTCTGTATGACGGCCTGCCAATAATGATAGGCGGAGCGCCGACCTCACCCATGTACGCTGAAAAGCTTGGCTGCCGTTATTCAGCTGACGCGAGCGAGGCCGTAATAATCGCAAAACAACTGACAGATATGGCGTAGGAGGGGGAAAAAAATGGCGCACAAAAGATCGCAAAAAATCAGACCGGTTTATAACGGTGGTTTTTATACGCCGCTCACCGATGATGGAGTTGCCCAAATACACAATACCAGCATGGACGTCTTTGAACGGGTCGGAATAAAAATCGCTTACAAACCTGTTCTTGAGCTGTGGCGCAAGGCCGGAGCCGAGATAGACGAAGAGAAGATGATCGCGCGAATCGACAGAAACATAGTAGCGAAGTGTGTGGAAACGGCTCCCAAAGAAATAACACTTTGCGGACGCGATTCAAGGCATGACCTTGTCCTCTCCGGCACACGCACATATATGGGCACCGGCGGCACAGCGTTAAACATTCTTGATCTCTACACGGGAGAACGCCGTCCGACGACGATAAGAGATGTGGCCGCGGCTGCCCGCGTTGTCGATGCCTGCGACGACATTGAATTTTTCGTTATAACCTGTTTCCCATGCGAGTTGCAGAAACCTGTTGTAGATGTCAATCGCTTTTACGCGGCAATCAACAACACATCAAAACATGTCATGGGGGGAGTATATACCGTTGACGGAGTCAGAAAGCTCGCCCGCATGGCCGAACTCATCGCCGGGTCGAAAGATGCCTTCAAAGCCCGTCCATTTATGTCGATGATCACCTGTATCATGAGTCCTCTGCTTCTTGACAGAGATTACACGGCCCTCATGGAGACAGCCTGTCTCATGGGAATTCCCCTTGCGACGCCGTGCGCGCCCATGGCGGGATCAACCTCGCCCGGGACTTTGGCCGGTACGCTCGTGCAAATGAACGTCGAGGCCCTCGCCGGCATCGTCACCACACAGCTGCTGAATCCGGGGCACCCGACTCTCTACTCCGTCGTACCCACCACAACGGATCTCCGCACGGGAGCCTTCTGCTTCGGTTCTGTAGAAATGGGGATGATGAACGCCGCCGCCGCGCAGATTGCCAGATACTACAACCTGCCGATATACAACACCGCGGGACCAAGCGAGGCGAAGATTCCAGATTCACAGTCAGCCTACGAACCGGCCATCAACGTTCTTCTCTCCGCCATGGCCGGAGCCAACTACATCCATGACGCGGCGGGGCTGCTTGAAAGCGGACTTTCGATAGCCCTCCAGACCTATGTTATAGACAACGATATAGCCGGCATGGCGCGCAGGGTTCTTGCCGGAATCACCGTTGATCCGGACAGGCTTGCGGCCGAGTGTATCGAGAGAGTCGGACCCGGCGGCAATTATCTTGGCGACGACCACACTACCGCCCATATGCGCGACGAATTTTTCTATCCAACGCTCGCGGACCGCAAGCCGCGCATGGTCTGGGAATCGGAAGGCAAACTCTCAACCGAAGAACGCGCGAGACATATTGCGATGAAATATTTGGAGGATCACAAGCCAATGCCCATTGACGCCGTCATTGACTCGCAGATTCGCAAAGAGTTCCCCGAGATGCTCGCCGAAACCGGAAAGATTTATAACGAGTAGCAGGGCTTTAAGGCGTCGCTGCTTATGGCGGCATCTTTAACATACATGTTTCAAACGCGTTATCTACAAATATCTTAATTTAAGAGGGGGAAATAAGTTATGTTAGGGTTAAGTTCGAGACGTAATGCACTCAATGCTTCAAAAGTTGCTGGTGCCTGGATTTCCTACTGTATTGGCTCAGGCTTTGCTACAGGACAAGATTCATTGCAGTATTTCTGTTCGTGGGGTTCATATGCATTTATTGCCATCGCGCTAGGAATCATGATACATATTTATGTATCATCTTCGTATTTACGTTTGGGAGTGGAACAACAGTTTGATAATCCAATGAGTGTATTCGATTATTACTGTGGTCCATATATTGGAAAGGCTATTGCTGCAATTACTTTGATCGTATCGTTTGGAAGCCCGGCAGTTATGATCGCTGGATTTGGCGCGACTCTCTATCAGCATTTTGGAATATCTCCCGTTATCGGCAATATCGCCCTTGGGCTGGCGTGTTTCATGACAATAGTCCTAGGTGTAAAAAGGATAGTTGATATCATAGGTTCAATCGGTCCAATGTTAATTATAGCTACACTTTTCACAGGAGGTGTTTATCTTATTACACACATAGATAAGGTACAGGCCGGAATGGCTCTTGCTCCAACTTTGAACATACAAAGTATCGGTAACTCTTGGGTTATGTCTGGCGTTTTCTTTGCAACATGGGCTCCTCTTTCCTGTGCTCCTTTTCTCGTCGCAACAGCCAAAACTATAGATACCAAGCAGGAAGCTCTCTGGGGCAGTGTGGTTGGAAATATATTTTACGGATTGGCTACTGCAATGTTGGTAGCAGCATTCTATTGTGATATTGAAGAAATTATGAAACAGATGATACCTAATTTGTATTTAGCCAACCAACTATCTTCCATATTCAGCATGTTCTTCTTTGTGCTGATTATATTGGGGATATACTCTTCTGCAGTACCAGGCCTGTTTGTAGTGTGCGCCACACTGGCAAGAGAACATACTACAAAATACTACATCACTGCGGCGATCGTATGCGCAGCTGCAACTATTGTTACGCTAGTGCTTCCGTTTGATAAACTTCTAAACTTAGTATACAGTGTTTTTGGTTATATGGGACTTCCTTTTGTCGGTGTAATACTGATAAAACAAATATATATTTATCTGTCTCATAAGAATAAAGCTTAATTATAATTAAGAGAAGGGGGGGGCAATACAATGAAAAAAGTATTGATAATAAACAATGCGCTAAACGCTGATGATATGGAGTACTATTACAACGAATATCACAAACGTATGATGTCTGTTCCTCTACATGTTCTCGTAGAAGTCGAAAAATTAGGGGATTATGAGACGCGCATGGTTTTTCATTCAGATTCTATTGATAAGGCAATTGAAGACTATAACGCCGACTATGTTATAGCTTGTGGAAGGTATTCTGACTGGAAATTTGGATATAACAATATGGAAATAGAATTTGCAAACGAGTACAAACTATTCTTAGAGACCTCAGTCCCAACAATGGGCATCTGTGCGGGACATCAAATTTGCGCTTTAGCTTATAAAGGACAAATTGGGAAAATGGGTGACACAGAAAAAGTATATTCGGAGTTAGGATTTAAAAAAATAAAAATTTGTAAACAGGATCCTATATTTAAGAATGTCAGCGATGGATCTGAATTTCTAATGCTACATCGTGACGAGGTAAAAGTTCTGCCGGAGGAATTTGATATTTTGGCATCTTCACAAATGTGTCAAATTCAAGCTATTAAGCATAAAAATAAACCGATTTATGGTTTTCAGTTTCATCCTGAATTGTACAGCGATGAATGTTATGCAGGACACCAAATTTTAAAGAATTTTCTAAGCCTATAACACAAAATACAGTTACGTAAATCGTGCAATAAGTATGTTCTAAGGTTGTGCAGAAAGATGTCTGCACAACCTTAGATTTTGATCTTTATTCATGCTTGTAAATACCCAGAATTCATTAGAATACGACTATTTTTACTTGTATATTACGATTTACGGACGCTCCGGTAAGAAAATCCCCATAAATACACCATGTGTATACCAGTAAAGCTACAGGCGATATAGATCTACTTCGTGCTATTCTGACTACATAACACGCATTGCGCCTCTTGTTGCTCAATGATAGGAGTCTAAAGAAATTCGCATAATTTATTAACAAGTGACGAGAGTTTGGCGCTTACAATATACTAAAAATTATGGCGTACCGCTCCAATTTGCAATATAATAAAAAAGTGTGTGTGAGATAGAAAGGGGCGCCATAAATGTCAATGCATCCCGATACCGGAATGCCACAGAAAGATCTATTTGCGAGACTGCGGATGGGAATGAAAGAGCTTCCCGCTCAGCAGAGACTGATATGTCAATATATTCTGGAACACTATCAGCAGGTTGCCTTCTATACGGTGGAAGAGCTTGGGGCGGCTTCCGGCGCAAGCCCGGCCACTGTGGTCCGCCTTGTAAAACGGCTTGGCTATGACAGTTATAAAAGTCTCCTGGAAGAGCTGCAAAAACTTTTCATGAACAGCAACAATTCCGTATGGTGGGAGCTTGAACAGATTTGGAGCGGCAGCGGCGATACGAATGATTATGAGCCCGTCCTTTCGTGGGTTGCGCGTGACGATATTGAGGCGATCAAAGCCTCTCTTACTCCGCAGCTTATGGATTCGTTTGATAATGCCGTCGCGCTGATGGAAAAGGCGAAAAAAATAGGGCTTGTCGGTATGAGATCCAGCAAGTATGTAGCGGGTTATCTGCATTTCATGCTGAACCAGCTTTTTTCAAATGTGCGAATGCTCGCATATGATGGCGCTGATACCGTCTACGACGAGGTTCTTAACTTTGGCAGGGAGGATTTGATAATTGCCGTGTCATTGGGTGGCCCTCACTTTGTACAGCTGACGCATCAGATTTTGGCTTACGCCCAGGAGAACGGCATCCCGTCTATATTGATAGCGAACGATATGGGAAACCCGGCGATTGACACGGCAACTGTAACTTTGTGCGCGGGTAGGGCAAAGTATCACTATTCCATAGTTCAGCCGATAGTTATCGCGGAGGCGCTCGTCACCGAGCTTGGGAAGCGAAAACAGCCGCTCGCACAGAAGAAGCTGCATCGTCTGGAACAGGTTCTGGATCAGAAAGGAGTTACTCTGCCTTAAGGAAAGCCTGATTGGTGTAGATCATTGAGAAGTAATGAAAATATCGCCGGCAGCGCAAAATAAGAGCGCGCCGGCCTTTGATTTTCCGTAAAATCGTGAGTTCAGGGGCTACAGCCCAAGCAGTCTTGCGGCGTTTCCTCCGAGTATCATGGACTTTTCTTCTTCGCTGATATCGAGGCTCTTTATCAGCTCTATCTCCATCGAGGGGATATGCCACGGATAGTCGCTGCCGAAAAGTATGCGCTCCGCGCCGTGCCGGCGGATTATGTCGCGGAAGAGCCCCTTGTCGAGCCAGGGGTCGGCGGCGTAGGCTGTGTCGAGATAGAGCTCATGCTTTCCGGCGAGGCGCTCCAGTACGTCGCGCGCGAGGCGCAGTCCGCCCATGTGGGCGGCTACGAGCTTCAGGCCGGGGAAGTTTTTCAGAATGTTGATCGTCATATCGACTGAGCCGCGCATTTCGTCCCTGTATGTCACATCCCATCCGGCGTGAAAGAGGACGACCAGATTGAGCGCGCGCGCCAGGTCGTAGACGGGGAAGAGCCTTTTGTCGTCTGCGTCGATACGCTGCAGCGGCGGGTGCAGCTTTATGCCTTTAAGCCCCTCGTCCGAGATTTTCCAGACATATTCAAGGGCATATTCCGAGCCGGGCATCACGGAGCCGAAAGATATCAGCCTCTCCGAATCGATCTCCTTTGCGTAAGAGAGGACGTCTTTATGTTGGGTCTCTTTCGTCACTACGTGGAGCACGACGCTTTTATCAACGCCGCATTCATCCATTGCGCCAACGAGCGATTTCAGCGCGGCAGGAGCGCAGGCCGTTACGGAGCCTTGCCTTTGAAGCCGCTCCATCGCCGCTTCCGCCATATTATCGGGAAAAACGTGAGTATGAAAATCTATAATCATGAAAGACACTATACCACTATTTTTTGTTTTCGGCACAGAAAAAATTCTTACCGGCGCGCCGCTTTTCACGGGAAATTTTTGTCGCGCTCTCGTCATATTGGCGGTAAAATGTCAGAATATATCGCCTGAGAGATGGCGGGGAGGAATGGCTTTGCAGATTTTAGCCGCGTTGTTGCTTGACGCTGTATTCGGAGATCCGAAGTGGCCGCCGCATCCGGTGACGTTGGTCGGGCGGCTGATAAGCTTTTATGAAAAGCTCTTTTATTCGGCCGCGGACGGCAAGCGGCGCGGGGTCGTCTTCTGCGCCGCCGTGCTCGCGACGGTCGCCGCCGCCGTCACGGCCGGGCTGTCGATAGCGGGGCTGTTCGGCGAGTGGGGGCGGTCTGCTTTCAGCATTTATCTGCTTTACGCGGCGCTGGCATTCCGTTCGCTCAAGGATGAATCTTTTCCGGTGGCGACGGCGCTCTCTTCCGGCGACCTTCAAAGGGCGCGGCTGCTGGTGGGGCGCATCGTCGGGCGCGACACGGAGCGGCTCGACGCGGCAGCTGTAACGCGAGCGGCGGTCGAGACTATAGCGGAAAGCTATATAGACGGCGTGGTCTCCGTCCTTTTCTGGATGACGGCGGGGGAGCTCGTGGGACAGGCAGCTCTTTTCGCCTGGCTCTTCAAGGCGGCCTCGACTATGGATTCGATGGTGGGCTATGACGACGAGCGTTATCACGATTTCGGCTGGGCTGCGGCAAAGCTCGACGACGCGCTGAATTTCATTCCCGCGCGTCTGGGGGCGCTTATCGCCGTCTGCGCGGGGGCGCTCGCGAATATGGATTACCGCCGCGCATGGCGTATCTTCCTGCGCGACCGGCTGAAGCATAAAAGCCCGAACAGCGCGCACGGCGAAAGCGTCTTCGCGGGGCTGCTCGGCGTCAGTCTGGGCGGCGGCGCCTTCTACGGCGGCGAGTGGGAGGCGCGTCCCACGCTCGGAGACGATTTGCGCGAGCCGGAGCCAAACGATATAATTCGCGCTCATCATATATTGAATCTTTCGACGGCAATCTGCGCCGTCCTTATCTACGCGATTGTGAGGCGTCTCTATTGAAGAAAGTATTTCGTCCGCACGGGGCCAATCCCGAAAAACTATATGAGCTTTTCGGCATACCGATGCCGGAAAAGGTTATGGATTTCAGCACGAATACAAACGCGGTGGAGCAGCGGCGGGGCTTTGCCCCAGACCTGCGCGCCGCTCTGGAGGATTACCCCGACGACGACTGTTCTGCGCTGCGCGCGCTGCTTTCGGAGCTCTGCGGAGCGCCGGAGGAAAATATTCTTGTCACCAGCGGCGCAAATGAGGCCGTCTATCTGCTGGCCTCATACGCGGCAGCCCGCCGGAATCTCATTTTGCAGCCTGTCTACGGCGAGTACCGGCGCGCGCTGGAGGCCTTCGGCGCGCCGGCCGTCAATATCTTCGGCCTTGACTGCGCGAAGATCCCGCGCGGCTCTGTAGTCTGGCTCTGCAATCCATGCAATCCGACCGGCGCATTTATTCCTGAAAGAGAGCTGGAGGCGGCCGCGCTGCAAAATCCTGATGCGTTCTTCATCGTTGACGAGGCATACCGCGATTTCATCTGGACGGAGGAGGAGCTTTTGCCGCTCTGCAAGCTGCCGAATGTCATCCGTCTGCGCTCGCTCACCAAGAGCTATAACCTATGCGGCGCGCGCCTCGGATATCTGCTTGCGGATGAAGCTGTAACGGCAAAGCTGCGGCTTCGCCGGCCCAGCTGGAGCGTCAATAATCTGGCGCAGCAGGCGGCGCTCTTTTACCTTTCGGACGGCTCGCTGCTGAAAAGGACGAAAGAATATTACGCGGCGGAGATGCCGCGTCTTATTCGCGGCGTGAATGAAGCCGGCTTCCCCACGCTGCCGACCTGCGTGAATTTCTTTCTCGCGGCCGCAGGCGACGACGAAAAGCTCCTGATTCACCTGCTTAAACGCGGGATAGCGGTGCGCCACACGAGAAACTTTCCCGGCCTTGACGGAAAGTTTGTGCGTATCGCCGCGCGGACGAGGGCGGAGAACGATCTTCTTATCGCGGCAATGGAAGAATTTTAAGGCGGCTATTCTTCGGGCGGGTTGTTTTTTTCGCCGTCCTCTTTTTCTATCTCTATCAGATAGAGTTTCCATATTTTCAGCGCGAGCAGCGCGCAGACCGTGCCTCCGACGAGTCCCGCGGCTATCGGGAATGGCTTTGGAACGCCCATCGCGTAGCTGCCGAGACCGCCCAGCGCGTAGCCGTAGGCGATTATTGTTGCGAATGATAAAAAAAGTACCGTCAGTCGTTTGCTCATGCCTCCATTTTACGGCCTCCCCCATGTCTCTGTCAAAATAAATTTTATGTTGCGGATAGTCGTTTTTATGCTAATATTAGTTGTTCTTGTTCTACACTGGATGGGTGGGAACATGTCAGACAGTCGATCAGGGGGAAGTCTTTGCAATGCAGCAGCGAATATACAACACATCTTCGGATTTCGTTTATCTTGATTTGCGCGGCAGGATCGTCAGCCGCGAGCTTAAACCGGCGCAGAGGCTTCTTGAGATGAAGATAGCCGCCGCCATGGGGGTGAGCCGCACTCCGGTCCGTGAGGCGCTGAGACGCCTCGCCAGCGAGGGGCTTGTGAAGATAGTTCCGAACAGCGGCGCGCGCGTCGCCTCTCCGACAGCCGGCGAGATGGAGAACGCATACCGCGTCCGCGAGTATCTGGAGGATCTCAGCGTGGAGCTTGCCTGCCGCAGCGCCATTGACCAGCGGACGCTGGGGAAGCTCGACGATTCGCTGCGCGCCGCCGAAAGCGCGCTGGAAAAAGGGGACAGGGACGCCTTTCTTGAGGCGAACAGCGCCTTTCACCGTCTCATCGCCGAGGCGGGGAAGAATTATGTGCTTTGCGATTATATTGAAAATCTGATGCTTCGCACCAACGTATATATATTCTTCAGCGACAGCTTTAAGGAAGAAGAGGATTATTCATTGAAGGAGCACAGGTCGATACTGCGGGCGATAGAGGAACGCGACCTGGATAAGGCTCAGGAGCGGATGCGCGAGCATCTTCGCCGTTCGTACAGGGCACTTTCGGCCGCCTCGGCTGCGGCTCAGAATTAGAAATGGAGGAAGACCATGACAGACAGCTCAAAGATTCCGTCGTTTGACCTTACGAGAAATTACGCGCGGGTAAAGGAAGAGATAAATGTCGCAGTGCTGAGGGTGCTGGAGACGCAGCATTTTATCCTCGGCAATGAGGTTGAGGCGCTGGAAAGGGAACTGGCTGCCTATCTTGAGGTGAAAAATACGGTCGGCTGCGCCTCCGGCACTGACGCGCTTGTTCTTGCGATGATGGCGCTTGACCTTAAACCGGGGGACGAGGTCATCACGACTCCCTTTACCTTTTTCGCAACGGCGAGCTGTATCACGCGCTGCGGCGGGAAGCCGGTATTCGCCGACGTCGATCCGGTCACTTACAACATAAGCTCAGAAGATATCATGGCAAAGCTCACCCCCCGCACAAGGGCGGTGCTGCCGGTTCACCTTTTCGGACAGATGTGTCCGCTCGAGGAGATAAGGGACGAGCTGAAAAGCCGCGGTATTGCGATAGTCGAAGACTGCGCTCAGGCTATAGGGGCGCACCGCATGATCGACGGGCGCGTGGCGCGCAGCGGCTCTGTCGGGACTATGGGCTGCTTCTCCTTCTTCCCGACAAAGAATCTCGGCTGTTACGGCGACGGCGGGATGGTATCCATTCCCAAAGACGAGGCGCTTGCGCAGCGTATCAAAAGCCTGCGCGTACACGGCGCGACTACGACGTATTTCCACGAGGAGGTAGGCATCAACAGCCGCCTTGACGCGCTGCAGGCGGCGATTCTGCGCGTGAGGCTGCGTCACCTGGAGGGCTGGAACGAGGAGCGCCGCATCGTCGCCGAACGCTATATGCTCCTTATGGCTGAAAAGGGGCTGCTCGATCTCGTCACGCCTCCCGCGGAGCTGGCCGGAGGCCGTCATGTCTATCATCAGTATGTGGTGCGCGCGAAGCGGCGCGACGAGCTGCAAAGCTTCCTCGACGCGCGCGGCGTCACGACGAGGGTCTATTACCCGCTGCCGCTGCATTTGCAGCACTGCTTCTCATATCTGGGCGGCAAGAAGGGAGATTTCCCCGTGTCGGAGATGCTGGCTGACGAAGTGCTGGCTCTGCCGATGTTCCCGGAGCTGCTTCCCGAAGAGCAGGAGCGCGTGGTCAACGAAATTGCTGATTTTTACGCCTCGCGCGGATAAAATCGCCTTGGGCGGTCTATAATAGTGACATTAAAATAACTGGAGGTGAGGCGGATGTTCTATCCGTTTTTCGATCCGACGATCATCGTTCTGATCCCGGCGCTGCTTTTTTCGCTCTGGGCGCAGTTCAAGGTCAAAGGAGCTTTTTCAAAATACAGTGAGATACGGGCCGCGAGCGGGCTGACCGCGCAG
This sequence comes from Synergistaceae bacterium, assembly GCA_030533085.1. Taxonomy (GTDB): domain Bacteria; phylum Synergistota; class Synergistia; order Synergistales; family Synergistaceae; genus JAUNJZ01. Next base: position 4,841 of record JAUNJZ010000047.1, on the reverse strand, counting down.
GAGGTCTCGCGCAGGCTGCTTGACCGCAACGGCCTTTCGGATATTCGTATCGAGCATGTCGCAGGGGAGTTGACCGACCATTACGATCCGCGGTCAAGGGTGCTGCGTCTCTCCGACAGCGTCAATTCCAGCCGCAGCATAGCGGCGATCGGAGTCGCCGCGCATGAGGTCGGCCACGCGATACAGGACAGGGAGAATTACGGCTTCCTCAAGCTGCGCAACGCTATCGCGCCGGGAGTCCAGCTCTGCTCCACACTTTCGATACCGCTCTTCTTCATCGGCCTCATTTTCGGTTCGATGAATCTGCTCAACGCCGGAATATTGCTCTTCTGCGGCGTACTCATTTTTCACCTGGTAACGCTGCCGCTGGAATTTGACGCAAGCGCCAGAGCGTTGAAGCTGCTGAGCGAAACGGGCACGCTTTCAGGAACGGAGATAGGTGGGGCGAAGTCGGTGCTTGACGCCGCGGCGCTCACCTATGTGGCCGCTCTCGTAATGACCGTATTGCAGCTCGTGAGGCTGCTGGCGCTGCGCAATATGCGCCGCGACTAAGGATTTCACAGGCTCCGGCCGACTTTGCAAGGCACGTCAAAAGGCGCGGCTCTCGGCGTTGCTCCCATTACGGGAGCATTTGCCGTATGCCGGCGCAAATAAAATCTTCGCCCGCCCCCGCAGCAGGGGGCGGCAGTCGGAGATTTACGTTTTTTTTAGTATAATAGACTCATGCTGGGAAACGCTGCGCGTCTGCCGCGCGCGATAAGGGGTTGAAAATATGAGGGGACTGGAAGCCGCTCTTGCCGTATACGGAGAGGTTCGTGACGGAGCCTTCGCCTCGGAGGCGCTGCGCAAAATATATACGAACATAGCGCCGGGCGACAGAAAGCTCGCCGCGACGCTGCTTTACTGCACGCTTCGCAGGCAGAGTCTCTGGAAGACGATGCTGATGAAATACTGCAAGCGCGACGCGCGCGGACTCTCGCAGCTCACGTCGAACGCGCTGATGATTGGGATCGCTGGCATTGTGGAGCTGAAACATTTCGCGCTGCCGGTGCTGATCAACGGTCTGGTGCAGGCGATAAAGAACGGCGGCGAGCAGAAGGACATCGGTCTTGTGAACGCCGTGCTGCACACTGTGGCGGACGAATCGCGCGGCTTTCTCGAAGAGCTGAAAAAGAGCAGCGCGCTGCGCGATCAGGCGCTTTACCGCGGCGTCCCCGGCTGGGCGGCGGCTCAATGGTCGAAGGAGCTGTCCATACCGGAGGCGAAACGGCTGGTGCGCGCGAGCGGCATGAAGACCTACCTCTCGCTGCGCCTTTCACGCGGAGTTGACCGCGCCGCCTACATCGCGGAATACAACGCCTCCGGGCGGCTGGGATGGGCATCTCCGTTTCTTGAATATTCCGTGCGCACCGCCGCGAATCCCTATCCGCTGGAGCTTCCGGGCTTCGGAGAGGGCAAGATTATGCCGCAGAGCGAATCGTCGATGCTGGCGGCGGAGATGCTGGCCAGACGCTGGCGCGGCGGCCTCATACTCGACATGTGCTGCGGACGCGGGGTCAAGACTGGGCAGCTCGCCGACATACTTCCCGACGCCGAGATAGAGGCGTGGGATCTCTCCGAGGGGAAGATAAGATCTGCCCGCTTTGAGATGATGCGCCTGCGCGCGGAGAAGCGGGTAAAATTCAAAACGGGCGACGCCCTTGAGCTATCCGCAGGAGAAGCGCCGGCGGCCATACTGCTCGACGCCCCCTGTTCAGGCAGCGGCACGTGGGGCAGACACCCGGAGAGCAAATGGCGCTGCACCCCGGAGCAGGTGACCGGCAACAGCGAGCTGCAAAAAAAGCTGCTTGAGCGGGCGGTAACGCTGCTCGCGCCGGGCGGCGTGATACTCTACAGCACATGCAGCCTCTTCCGCGACGAAAATGAAAAGGTCGTCGCGGAGGTTATGGGGCGTCATCCCGAGCTTGTCGAGCTGCCGCCGGAGCGTACCGCCGGTTTCATGCTCAAGGGCAAGCCGTATGGGACGACGATCGTGCCGGCTCTGCCATGGGTAGACGGCTTCTATATGGCCATGCTGGCCAAACGCAGATAACGGGGGTTGATTTTATGGGAAAGTTTCACCGCTGGGGAATGATACTGGCCTTTCTGGTGATAGTAGGCTGCGCTTACATTGGTATAAGGATGGTATTTATCGGCGATAAAAATGTCGTCGTTCCCGAAGTTGCCGGGATGCAGCTTGTAGACGCGCTCAACGCGCTGCAAACGCAGGAGCTTCTGTACAAGGTCGACAGGGTGGATTCCTCCGCGCCGGCAGATACGGTCGTATCGCAGAATATCGCGGCGGGAGAGAAGGTCGCAAAAGGCAAGCTGGTTCTGCTGCGCGTCAGCAAGGGCGGCGCGATGCAGCCCATTCCCGACGTGCGCGGAATGAAGTTCGAAGAAGGAGTTAAAAAGCTCAGCGAAGCAGGCTTCAAGGTCGACAAGATAACCCGCGTCACAGACAAACTGGCTCCGTCAGGAACGGTGATAGCGCAGAATCCGGCCGCCCCTCAGCAGGTATCAGCGAATTGCATGGTGAGCCTGCTGGTCAGCAGCGGAGCGAGCGGAGAAAGCTCCTTTGTGACAGTGCCGGACCTCCGCGGTTACGACCGTCAGGCGGCGGAGGATATGATAAAGCAGCTCGGCCTGAAGCTGGGCAATACCTCGGAATCGCCGTCAACGTCGGTCCCGCTGGGAAGCGTTCTCTCCTCGCGTCCGAGAACGGGGGCGAGAGTCCCCGCCGGTTCGCTGATAAATCTGACGATCGCCAGAGATCCGCTCCCCTCGGAAAGCACGCCGGAAGAGCCGCCGCGGAACGACCAGGATCCGGCGCGCGCGGAGGCCGTGCGTAAGGTCGTTATAAAAGAGACAAATCCGGCAGCGATACCCTCAAAGCTGCCGGAAAGCGGCGGAACTGCGGCGAAAAAGGCCGAAGTGTCCGGAACAGCTCCTGCCGCGGGAGGCGAGCGGGAGCGCGCGCAGGCTCAGCCTGAAACGCAGCGGCAGATTCCGGCCGGCGCTCTGACGAAGAGCGCGAAGGTGCGCTATCAGGTGCCGCCGCTTACCAGACCGCTTTCCCTGAAAATAGAGATAGCAGACGAGTTCGGCACAAGAGTGCTGAAAGACGGCGTCGCAAAAAGCGGCGAATACATTTCAATGAACGTCCCCTATTCTGGTGAGGCGCGTATCACGATATTCCTCGGAGGAGATTTCGTATGGCAGGATCGTTACAACTAAAGGAGCTTAAAGCCGGCAAAGAAATGCTCTTCTCTCCCTCGCTGCTCTCCGCCGACGTTCTGAACATGGAGCGTCACATCGAGAGCCTTGAGGGCGAGGCGGACTGGCTGCATGTCGATATAATGGACGGACATTTCGTCCCGAACCTCTCCTACGGCCCCGCCCTCGTCAAGGCGCTGCGCGCGAGATATCCGCAGACCTTTCTTGACGTTCACATCATGGTGGAGCCGGCGGAGGATTTTCTTGACATGTTCCTTGCAAGCGCCCCCTCCCTGCTCACGGTCCACCTTGAGGCCGCCGGGCATATACACCGGACGCTGCAAAAGATAAAGGACGCGGGAGTATTCGCCGGCGTCTCGATAAATCCCGGCACAGCCGCCGCGCCGCTCATTCCGGTGCTGCACATGGCAGATCTGGTGCTGGTGATGTCGGTCAACCCGGGCTATGGCGGACAGTCGTTCATAGCCGAAACGCTGGAAAAGGTCGGCGAACTGCGCGAGCTGCGCGCGGAACGCGGCCTCAATTATCTGATAGAAATCGACGGCGGCGTCAACGCGAATAATATCGCCGCGATACATGCGGCGGGCTGCGACGTAGCCGTGGCCGGAAACGCCGTCTTCGGAAAGCCGGAGCCGTCGAAGGCCGTCAGGGAGATGCGTATAGCGCTGCAAAGGAGGCAGGCGGATGGCGTTAAAGGTAAATCCTCAGGAGAATACGCGGGAAGAAGATAACGGCGCAAAACAGATAAACGAGCTGGGAAACAAGCTGAGAACGCTGCGCGAGGCGCAGGGCATAAGCCTTGAAGAAGGCGCGGCGGCGACCAAAATACAGAAAAAATATCTCGCCGCTATAGAGGCAGGCGAACTGGATAAATTGCCCCGGGGGCCATATTGCCGCAGCTTTCTGCGTCAATACTGCGAATACCTTAACGCCGGAGACCTCTGGGATAAATATGACCGTCTGACGAGGAAAGATAACGAAGCTCTCAGGGATTATAAAAAACAGGAGCGGGAGGAAGCCGCGAGCTACTCCGGCACTCCAAGGGTATTCCGCCAAAGCTCGCGGCTGTGGGTCTATCTGCTGGTCGCGCTCTCGCTGGGGGGGGCGGCCTGGGTGACATGGCAGTATCGCGGGGATATCCGGCTGGGAGGCACGACCCCGCTGGACGGCGGAACCGCCGTTATCGCGGAGCGGGAAAAGAGCGAGCTTCCGCCCCCCGAAGCTCCAGCCGCCGTCAGCGCCGAAATTCCCCCTCAGCCGGCAGGCTCCGTAGACCTCGGCTGGATGGACGGCAAAGCTCCGGCGGAGAGTGCGCCGCTATCAGAGGAGGCGCCTGCTCCGGCAGCCGTGCCGGCTCCTCCCGCCCCTGCGAAGCCGATTATAAAGGTAACGCCTACCGGCGTTATCTGGATAAAATTCAGCATCGGCAATGACGTTCTCTTTGAAGGGCTTCTAAAGCCCGGCGAAGAGCGCGAGTACGCCCCGCGCGAAAACGCACCGCTGCGAGTGCGCTACGGCAATCCCGGCAGGAGCAGCATATCATGGTTCGGCTCAGAAAGCGCCCC
>JAUNJZ010000046.1 GCA_030533085.1 Synergistaceae bacterium | reverse complement strand
TTTAGCTGAAATATATGATATATATTATAATGTAGCGGTTGTCGTATTGGAAAAGAGGTAATGAAATTGAAGAGTAAAGAAAATATGGCAGACGAGGCGCCGGGACTTAGCGCGCCTCTGAATGGCAGGAAAATATATTTTGTGCGCCACGGGAAGACGGATTGGAACAATCAGTTCCGTTATCAGGGAGTTACCGATATACCGCTTTGCGAAGAGGGGCGCGAGCAGGCACGGCTTGTTGGGCTGCGCCTTGCCGGAGCGGAGCTTGGCGCCATCGTCAGCAGTCCGCTCTCGCGAGCCTTTGAGACGGCGGAAAATATCGCCGCGCATCACCCTAATATAAAAATTGAAAGGCTGCCAGAGCTTACAGAGGTCAATTTCGGCGAATGGGAGGGGCTTACCGTCCCTCAGATTAAAAAAAACTTTGGCGAGGAAATGTTTCATAAATGGCGCAGCAATCAGCTGCACGTGACCGCACCGGGAGGCGAGGAGATGGAGGCTCTTTACGACAGGTCGAGCCGCGCGGCTGCGGCGCTTCTTGCGCGCAGTGAAAAAAATATCGTTGTCGTAGGTCACGGAGCGATGTTCCGCGCCCTCCTTCTGCCGCTGCTAGGCCTCCCGCGCTCGAATATCTTCTGGAAGGCGCGCATAGACAACTGTTCCATTTCCGCTGTGGGGGTGGAGGCCGGAGGCGCGGTAACGCTTGCCTTTTTAAACGACATTGCCCATCTTAAATGCGCTGAGGATGTAATATCAGCGCTTCCGTTAATATAGAGCAATTTCGGCAATATTGTGATAAAATAATCGGAGTTGGTTACCCTGTCTCTTTTATGTGAAGAGAAAAAGGCGGGATGATATGAGGAAAGAATCTGAATACGATATGGAACGGCGGCAGGATGATTCACAGCTGTGGCAGGAGTGCGCGGCCGGCAGTGAAGAGGCGAGGGAGAAGCTGATTCTTGCCAATCGTCCGATGGTATATTGGCTGGCTAAAAAATTAAAGGTTCCGTACAACACCTATCAGGATCTTATTCAGGAGGGCATGCTCGCCCTTATAAACGCAGTTGATTCCTTTGATATTGAAAGAAATATACGTTTTTCAACATATGCCTATTATAAAATACATGGCAGAATGGTCAATTACTTGCAGCGTATAGAGGCGAAGGCTCCTATTCCTGTGGAGGAAGAGTATCTGAACCGCGGCGATTCAGAGCGTTCTGCGCTTTATGACGAATCAAGCCGCAGCGAGTGGTCTATCGACCTTGAGAATGCTCTGTCGCAGCTTTCCGAACGTGAATCGGATATAATAAACGCCCTTGTGATGGAAGGGCGCGTCGCGCGCGAGTTTGCCGCTGAAAAGAATATGGATGTCAGCCATGTCTACAGAATCCGCAGAAAGGCCATCGCAAGGCTGAGGGCATGGCTAGGCCTGGAGGAAGGTAAGTCCACATCCAGGGCATGACGGGGGATAATAATTTTATCGCTTGCAGCCTTGTGACAGATGGGGGATGACGAAGAAATGAAACATAAAACAGCGAGACTTCAAAGATGGCTGGACCGTCTTACGGCAGCCTGTGAAAATAAAAAATGGAAGTCGGCCGTCGCTGAGGCGGACTGCCTTTCCGCCGAGCTTCGTCAGATGAGGGATGAGCTTTGGCAGCAGGCGGAGCAATCTTCCGTGCCTCAGGCAGCGGCAAGAATCAGGGGATATGCCTCCTTTGGCGTAAGATCTTTCGGGATCGCGCTTGTGATTATATGCCTATGCAGCTTCCCTATAGCGGTCGAAAGCGGCCGTCCCGAAAATATCGCGGCATTGCCGACTAACGTGAAGGGCGATTTTGAAGAGATCGCTTTTGTCACCGCTGAAGAAAAAGAGCTGCTGCAGCTGCTGAGAAAGAATCTGAACGACGGTAATATAGCCGTGCGGGCGGCGGAGGTAAAGAAGGATACGTCGCCGCCGGCAGAAAAGAAGCTGACAGCGAGAGTTGCAGAACGCCGGATCGCAGACATCCCTCAGCGGACGGAGGGGCGTCCTTCCGCGAGACAAAAGCCGCAGAATGAGCGCCTACAGGCCGAAGAGCTGCTGACTCTTATCCAGATAGGAGAAAAGAGCCTTCGCGGCGACACACAGTCGATCAGAATAATAAATTAACAAAAAAGTTTTAGAGCTATAGCCATCGTATTTGAGGAGTGGTATTTGTGAATCGAGCGAAATTATTGACTCTTGTCCTTGTCGCCGCGCTGGCTCTTTTGACGGCAGGATTTGCCGCCGGAGTTGAAGCGGCGGAGCTGACAGAGGATGGGCGTCCGGCTGCATCGGAGGAAATGCTTCCTCCGCCCCCGCCGCCCGCGTCAGTGGATCTGAGCGGCCCTGTTATTGTCAGCGTTGATTTACAGGGCAACAGCGAAGTCGCGGCCGGGCATATAATGAGCGTCGTGACCTCCAAAGTTGGGGAGCATGTGGATGAAGAAAAGCTGCGCAAAGACGCCGAAGCGATATTTGAGCTTGGCTTTTTCAACGCCACGGACTACAGAGTCACCGACGAAGGTGATGGCGTCAGGGTTACTTTCCTCGTTCAGGAAAATCCGCGAGTCGGCGAAATAACATTTTCCGGCAACACGATTTACACAGGAGAACAGCTTAAAGAGATAATCTTTACCCAGCCGGGAATGATTTTCAACCGTACCTTCTTCCGCAATGATTTGCAGAGAATCAAGGAAAAATACCAGCAAGACGGCTATGTTATGGCTAACGTCAGAGATGTGAAGATCGACGGCGACAAGATAAACGTGGATATTATCGAGCCTAAGATATCCGAGATAGTAATACAGGGCAACAGAATCACGAAGAAGAGAATAATCGAGCGTTATCTCAGGGTAAAGGTAGGAGAGCTTTTTAACGCCAATCAGCTGCGCCTCACGCTGAACCGCCTGCAGGGGCTTGGCTATTTCAGCGACGTAAACGTCAACTTTGAGCCAGGCGAGAATCCTGACGACGTTATCCTTGTGCTGACGGTCGAGGAGGCGCGCACCGGCAAGCTGGGCTTCAATATTGCCTACGGCACGCAGAGCGGCTTTGGCGGCGGCGTCAGCTATGAAAACTTCAATATCGGCGGCGCCGGATTGAAGATGAGCGTCGGCTTTGAGCTTGGAGACCGCGAGGAGTACTGGCTTTCATTTGAGCAGCCTTACATGAGCGGCCGCGTGATGGCGTGGAGGATAGGCGCCTATAAGCGCGCATGGGACGACGTCTATTACTACGAAAACGACAAACAGTATCTGGAATATGACAGAGATAAGTACGGAGCCTTTATCGGCTTTGGTAAAAAGTTCCGCGACGAGTCCAAATATAACTGGTATATGCTGCTTGACTGGCACAACACCAAAAACGACAACATCAGGGAAAGAGACGGTTTTGTGGAGGATTTTCCCGATGCTGCCAAGCGCGCGGAAGAGCTTCGCCGGATCAGGGAAGAGGAGCTTGGCGAGGGTAATTATTACTCCGCGACGCTGACCTTCCGCCGCTTTAATATCGATGAATACTCTCCTTACACGAGGGGAGACGTCGAGTCGATCAACTTCCAGTTCGGAAAGGCCAGCGTTGAGGATACAGACTACAACTATATGAAGTATTGGCTGGAAAGCAGATTCTACTTCCCTGTGGGGAACTTCCTAGGCGATTTCTTTGAAACGACATTCCTCAACGGCAACAGTGATAAGCCTGTTATATTCGCCGCGCGAGTCTTAGCCGGTGCATCCACCGGCGACGTGCCGTATGATGAAATGTATACGGTCGGAGGCGACACCACGCTGCGCGGATACGACGACGACTATTACCGCGGGCGCAACATGGTGCTGGGTAATTTTGAGCTTCGCATACCGATGGAGAAGATGTTCAGCATCGTATTCTTCTATGACGTAGGGCGCGCATGGGATTCCGGCAGGACAAGAAACGGCCGCGACGTGGTTTACGGCGACGACGGCTGGGGCTCCTCGCCCGGCGTTGGTATCCGCCTGAATACTCCTCTTGGCAATCTCCGACTCGACTACGCTGACGGCGACGAGGGAAGGTTCCACTTTGGATTTGGAGAGCTCTTCTAAAAGCTGTCTGAAAGAATGTAAAAAATTGGTTGCGGCAATCTTCATTGCCGCGACTTTTATTGTGTTTCCCTCCGTCTCTGAGGCAAAAGTTCATATTATTGCCGAAGGAGTGCGGGAGTGGCAGCGGGAGCTTGCCGTCCAGACGCTGACCGAGGTGGAAGAGGGGATACCTGACGGGCACAGCGTCGCCTACCAGTCTGAAATTCTCCGCGCCGTCGCGTCAAGGCTTTTCTCCGGCTACAGGATAAATACGCTGGTACGGGGAGCTGAGACGATAGTCGTTAAATTTGAGACGGAGATGGAGCCTCCCTCGTGGAAGGTTGTTGCAGCAGCTCCCGTGCTGCGCGAGCTGCCGCTGGAATGGTTCAACGCTGACAGCGCCAATATGTCGGAAGAAATAGAGCTGTTGCTGCGCGGCGTCCCTTTGGAGGCGCTGTCGTGGTCAGACAGAGCCTTTCAGGGTAAGGTTGACGAAATCGTATCAGCGAGGCTGCCGGGCTGGGGAGCGGAGCTGCTTGTTACCAGGGGAGAGGGAGAGGCCATAATGACTGTTTCATTTGTTCCCCAGATGCCTCTGATATTGGCTGTGAATCCGACTCTGACTTCAAATTCGCTGCCCACGCTTCTGCACGGAGAGCTGCGGGAAGATCTAATGGGGCGTTTCGCGCCGTTTGTCGGGCTGCCCGTAGAATGGACGTCAAAACATTCGGCAGAATTTTCTCTGTGGGTCGAGGATTATATCAACGAGCGCAGCATCGTTGAGCGCTCATTTTCAGAGGCAAAGGCGGAATTCAGGCCCTCTCAGATTTCGAACCTTGACGTGAGGATAGAGAGCAGACATTACACGCTGAACGCATGGGCGGCGGTCTACGCCGGCACCTCCGACAAGTCGGCGGAAGTGGGGCTGCACATCGGACGCAAGGTCGAACTGCTTCCCAATGTGGATATGGAAGCATACGCGGAGGGGCTGCTGGGCTTGCAGGAGTGGAACATAAACGGCCGATTCGGGCTGCGCTGGAGGTCTGTGCGCGGCCTCTGGCTTGGCGGAGAGTGGGATACGGAGGACGACATGTGGTGGCTGCGTCTTTCTATGGACCCGCAGCTGCACAAACCATATATATGGCTGAGGCTGAACGAGGAAGGAAGCTTCAACGGCGCTCTTGGCTGGAAAGCTACGGAGTACATATCTTTTGAAGTGGAATATGACGCCCGCGACGACGATCGCTGGAGCCTGAAGATGCTTGGCAACCTGTAGCGTCTGTTATAGAGGGGAATTGGTTATTTTGACAAAAAGAATTACGCTTGAGCAGATAGCCGCGATGACGGGCGGCGAAGTAAAGGGGAATCCGGCGATAGAGGTCTCGTCTATTTCCGACCCGAGAAAATTTCAGCCCGGCTCCATATCGCCGCTCTGGGAGAAAAAGCTCGCCTCATCGGTGCGCGAAGGGACAGTGCTTTTTACCAGAAGGGGCTGGATAAAGGATGGAGAAAGCGGCGTGGAGCTGGACGAGCCGCGCGCCGGTCTTATCGCGCTGCTTGGCTGTTTTGACGACGCTCCGCCGGTGACGCCGGGAATATCGGATAAAGCGATCGTTGCCGAGAGCGCGCGGCTCGGAAATAATATCGCAGTGGGCGCCGGTTCGGTGATAAAGGAAATGGCGGAGATCGGCGACGGCACTGTTATTATGGAAAACGCCGTCATCGGCGAGCATGTGGAAATAGGCAAGAACTGCATTATAGAGCCGGGGGTCGTCGTCTATCACCATTCAAAAATAGGCGATGACTGCGTACTGCACGCAAACGCCGTGATAGGCTGCGACGGCTTTGGCTTCCTTCCAGATCCGAAAGCCGGTATGATAAAGATCCCGCAGATCGGCATCGTGCGTCTTGCCGACGGCGTTGAGGTCGGGGCCTGCACAGCTGTGGACAGAGCCACATTCGGAGAGACATATATAGGCCCCTCCACAAAGATAGACAGCCATGTAAAGATTGGCCATAACTGCGAAATAGGAGCCTATACCATAATTGTCGCGCAGTCAGGGATCGCCGGCAGCAGCAAAATAGGCGACAGGGTCATCATGGCGGCTCAATCCGGCATGGCGAACCATGCCTCTGTGGGCGACGGCTGCACGGTAGGCGGGCGCGCCGGCGTATCGTCGGATATTCCCGCCGGCTCCGTAGTATCAGGCTTCCCCGCGCAGGAGCACAAAAAAGAATTGAGACAGCAGGCGGCGGTGAGACAGCTGCCTGAAATCAGCCGCCAGCTGAGAGAGCTGGCGAAAAAGGTAGCAGTGCTGGAGGGTGAAAAAGGATAGATGAAAACTCTGAAAGATGAGATAAAATTATCCGGCCTGGGGCTTCATTCCGGCGAAAAGAGCTCAGTTCGCCTCGTCCCCTCCGACCGTGCGGGAATATATTTTGGGAATAAACAGGGGCTTTCGTCCGTGACGGAGGCCATTGTGGAAGAGGATCAACGTCTGACAGGATTTTTTCTCCCCAACGGAGCCACTGTAAGAACAGCCGAGCATCTGCTCGCGGCGATCGCCGCAATGGGGTTGGAGGCGGTCGAGGTATATGCAGAGGGGGAGGAAATTCCCATCATGGACGGCAGCGCCTTTCCATTTGCCGAGGCCATCCGCGAAACCGGCCTGGCGGAAGTCGGGGGAGAGGTGAAGAGGCGGGCTATAACGGTCCCCATTGTCGTCGAAGAAAAAGATGGGCGGCGCTTTCTTTCAGCCTCCCCAAGCGAGCAGCTGACCGTCAGCTACGTGATAGATTATTCCGGCACTCCGGTCGGCACGCAGAATGTCACATACAAAGTCACAGCGGAGACTTTTTATAATATAATTTCTAAGGCGCGTACCTTCGGCCTCACCGCTGAGCTGGATTATCTGAAAAGGAACGGGCTGGCTAAGGGCGGCTCGCTGGAAAACGCGCTGGTTTTTGACGAAGAGGGGCTGGTCGGAGGCGGATCCCTGCGCTTTCCGCTGGAATGCGTGACCCATAAGGTGATAGATCTGCTGGGCGACCTGACGCTTTCCGGCCCTATCCCGACCGCGCATTACGTGGGGATAGCGGCGGGACACAGTATTCATGGAAAGCTTGCGAGAAAAATCAAATCGATTTTTCCGTAAATTTTTATATTAAAAGTTTTATAAGATTAACAATCTGGAGGGAAAGGTCAATGCAGATAAACATCAATCAGATAATGGAGCTGCTTCCGCATCGCTACCCGTTTCTGCTGGTGGACAGAATTGAAAATATCGTCGATACGGACAAGGTCAAAGAGGTAACCGGCTATAAGAACGTTACATTTAACGAGCCATTCTTTCAGGGGCATTTTCCTGACGAGCCGGTAATGCCGGGGGTTCTCATCCTTGAGGCGATGGGGCAGGTCGGAGCGGTGCTTCTCAAGCTGCAGAAAGAATTTCAGGACGAAGGCAGAAAGCTTGTGTATCTGACTTCAATAGACAACGCCAAATTCCGCAAGCCTGTAAAGCCCGGCGACCAGCTACGCACCACTGCGAGGCTCAAAAGACGCCGCGGCAACATGGGCAAGTTTGAATTTGTCGCGAAGGTTGACGACGAAATAGTGGCCGAGGCCGAGATGGGATTTCTCATCGCCTCCGGCCTTACGCTGGAGGCTGAAGAGACGAAATGAGCATCCAGATACACCCGACAGCCATAGTGGCGAAAGAGGCGGAGATAGGCGACGGCGTTAAGATAGGGCCATACTGTATAGTAGACCCTAAAACGCGGATAGGCGAGGGAACGGAGCTGCGGGCCTTCGCCCGGATTTGCGACTACGCAAGCCTGGGCGCGGACTGCGTTATCCACGAGCACGCCGTTATCGGCGGGATTCCGCAGGATCTGAGCTATAAGGGCGAGGAGACGTGGGCGATACTTGGCGACAGGGTCGTCTGCCGGGAATATGTCACTGTCAACCGCGCGGTCGGCGAGGGCAATTCGACTGTGGTCGGCGACGGCTGTTTTGTGATGGAAGGCGTACACTTCGCCCATAATGTAAGAATAGGCAGAGAATGTACCATAGCCAACAAAGCAGGACTTTCCGGCCATGTCGTCGTCGGGGATTATGTCGTTATCGGCGGAATGACGGGCTTTCACCAGTTCACGCATATCGGCTCCTACTGCATGGTAGGCGGCCTTTCGCGCATCACGCAGGATGTTCCCCCCTATTGCCTGGCGGCCGGCGTGCCGCTGCGGGTATTCGACATCAACAAGGTAGGGCTGAGACGCAGGAATTTCGACATGCGCACAAGACAGAAAATACGCGAGATGTACAGGCTGATATATAATTCATCGCTTCCAATGAAAGAGGCGCTGCGCCAGATTGAAGAACGCTACCCCGGCGACGCGGAGGCGAAGATGATACTTGACTTTGCAGCCGCCAGCAGCAGAGGCTTTACGCCGCGTGTGACGCAGGACTGGAACCATCGTAAGCCGGAGGAAAAAGTTGATTAGACTCTTCGCGATGGATGTCGACGGCACGCTTACGGACGGCGGCATATATATGGACGGGGCGGGGAACGAGCTTAAACGCTTCGACGTTCAGGACGGCCAGGGGATAGCCTCCCTTTTGAAAGAGGGGGTAAAGGTCGTTTTTATAAGCGGCCGTTATTCCGCGCCGACGCAGCAGCGGGCCGATAATCTGAAGATCACGCGCTGTGTAAACGGCACAGGCGAAAAGCTGTCGGAGCTGAAGTCCGCCGCCGAAGAATGGGGCATTTCCCGCGAAGAGATCGCCTACGCCGGAGACGACGTCCCTGACGTTGAATGCATACGCTGGGCCGGGCTTGGCTTCGCGGTTGTCAACGCCCACACGGAAGCGCTCGACGCGGCGGATATCGTCACGAAAAGAGGCGGCGGCCGCGGCGCGATACGCGAGTGCGCGGACTATATAATAAAACTTAATAACGGAGATATATCTTGAAGTCTTTTAATTTTTCAAATCTGAAAATGAGGGCGCTCGACCGCTTTATATTGAACGAACTGAAAGGGCCCTTTTTTTTCGGCATAGTCGCCTTTACAATCATCCTTGTGGCAGGCGGCCTGCTCTTCCAGATGGCAGACCTGATAATCCAGAAGGGTGTCTCCATCGGAGTGGTTATGAGGCTCTTCCTCTACTACATGCCGCGGCTTGTGGTATTTACGATTCCTATGAGCTGCCTGCTGGCGGCGCTGCTGGGCTTTGGGAAGCTCTCGTCAAATTCGGAGATAGTGGCCCTCAAGTCGGTGGGGCTCTCCTTTCAGCGCATAGTCAGACCGGTCGTTGCTGCGGCATTTTTCGTCTCCATCTGCGCCATTTTTATCAACGAAAGCCTCGTGCCGGTCAGCGAACGCGCCGCGGCTAACGTGATGAAATATGAGGTGCTGCGCGAATCCGCTCCGATATTCACCTCGAAGGTATTTCTCAAAGAGGAAAGCGGCGGCTCGATAAAGCGCGTCATATATATCGACAGGATGGACAACGCGACGAAAGAGATGAGCGACGTCGTCGTCGAGGAATTTGAAGAAGGACGGCTGGCGAGAGTGACCACGGCGCGCAGCGGCCGCTGGATATCCGGCAGCTGGTGGCTGGAGGACGGCGCCGTCTATGAGATCAAAGATCCGGGCAAGGAGGTCGCCCTTCTTTTCAAGTTCAACAGGCAGGCGCTGACCCTTAATATGAACCCAGACGAAATATCCTCCTCATCCGCCTCGCCGGACGAAATGACAATACCGGAGCTTCTTGCCGCCATCAGGCTCAGAGGCAAGACCGGCGAGCCTGACGGCGAGCTGTGGATGGCGCTGCATCTGCGCCTCTCCGTGCCGTGGGCCTGCCTTGTCTTCGCCATTCTCGGCGCTGCGCTCGGCAGCCGTCCGCAGCGTTCCAGCTCCGGTGTCGGCCTTGGATTCAGCGTAATAATAATATTCGTCTATTACGTGATAATGTCCTTCAGCAGGGCGCTGGGGGAGAGCGGCGCGCTTCCGCCGCCGGTCGCCGCCTGGACGGCCAACCTCGTATTCCTGAGCATAGGGCTTTACCTCTGTTCGAGGGCAAACAGGCTGGGATAATTCAATAAAAGCGCGGCAGACGGCGCGGGCCTCGGCAAATATCAGCCGAACCCGCGCCGCTCCTTGTCAGAGCTGACGGCAGCGCTTCTCCCCTGTGTCGTCGAGTATCATATAAGTTACGGTGAGAAAGCCGAAATCGTGCAGTTTGACGAGTATCCCGTCAAGAGCTTTCATCGTAGGCACAGCCGCCTCAACGAAGCATTCCGTATCGCCCGTGACTAGCCATGCTCTTACGACGCCTGGAATGTCGCTGAGCGGTTCAAGCGGTGAAAATTCCGGACTCTGCGCCGCGCGGGAGCCGCTTTTGAATTTAAGCGCTATCAGCGCCCTTATCTGGCGGCCGAGAACGCCGTAAGAGATCACGGGACGGTAGCCTGTGATAAGGCCGACCTCCTCCATGCGCCTTATCCGTTCCCGCACGGCCGGAGATGTGAGGCCGACGGACAGCCCTATCTCCGTGAAGGTAGCCCTTGCGTTCTCCTGCAATATCTCCAATATCCGCCAGTCCGTATCGTCCAGTAATATAGTATTTTCGCGCATTGTTTTCGTACCATCCTCCATAAGCGCAAAGCTGCATCTTTGATTATATCAAAATTAAAGCAAAAGCAGATAGGTAATTTAATTTCAATATCCTGCGGCCGCTAACTCTTTTGTTCTTCTATGTTCAAAAAGAGCCGATTTTGAGAAAATATAATCGAGGTAATGGAAACGAGCCCTCAAAAAATAAAAACAGGAGGAAGAGAAGAATGAAATTCACATTCAGAGCGCCGATTTTCACAGGCGGAAAATGGTACGACAGAAACGGAAAAGAGATGCTTTCAGAGAAAAGAGGCTGGCAGGAAGCTTCTTATACGGCAAAAGATATGAAAAAAGCCGCGCGCCTCAACAATATCCTGATTGCCGCGCTGACTGCCGCCGCGGTAGTCGTGACGCTCGGCGGATACCTTGCCGCGTAAGGCTCGGGATGAAGCTCTCTCAAAAGATTGCGGGCTGATTTCTTATGAGAATCAGCCCGCTTTTATCATCCTTTTACTTTAGAAAGAGCCTGTTGCCGCCCTTTACAAATTTCCCTATCACCGCAGAATCTCTGAATCTCTCTTTTCGCAGGATAGCGACTATCTCATCAGCCTGACGCGGCGGCGCGGCGATCAGCAGTCCGCCGGAGGTCTGAGGGTCAAAGGCGATATCCTCCGCGAATCGCCCTAAGCGCGAGTCGTTTACCACCCTGTCGCCGATATATTTTTTATTCTCGTAAGCGCCGGCCGGAATCAGCCCCATGTCGGCCATGTCGGCTATGCCGCTCAGCAGCGGTATCGCGGAGCAGTCTATCTCAATGGAAATATCCTGTGAGGCCAGATCGAGCGCGTGCGCCGCAAGACCGAAGCCTGTAACGTCGGTGCAGGCGCTGACGCTCTCCCTCAGCGCGGGGGGCAAAAGCGGCGGCACAGCGTTGAGCGCGGCCATACTTTCTTCCGCCCTGCGCATGTCATCTTCCGCCAGCAGCCCCGCCTTGATAGCGGTTACCGCGATTCCCGTGCCTATCGGCTTTGTCAGTATCAAATGGTCGCCCTCCTTCGCGGAGCCGACCGTCCACATGGCGCTTTTCAGCACCTCGCCGAATACGACCAGCCCGTATTTTGGCTCCTCATCCTGTACGCTGTGGCCGCCCGCAAGCATCGCCTTAGCCTCGATGACCTTTTCAGCGCCCCCCTCCAATATTTCCCGCAGCACCGATAGAGGCTCGCAGGAGGTGGGGAAGCATACGACATTCAGCGCGATCAGCGGTTCTCCGCCCATCGCGTAGACGTCGCTGAGCGAATTTGCCGCCGCTATCTCTCCGAAACGGCGCGGCGAATCGACGACAGGCGTAATGAAATCCACGGTCAATATTCCGACGCGCTCGTCGGATATTTCCCACAGCGCGGCGTCCTCGCCGTGATTCCACGAGGCGAGCAGCTTTTCCGAGTGAGCGACTGGAAGTCCCTTCAATATTTTATCAAGCTCCGCCGGAGCTATCTTGGCCGCTCAGCCGCTTGTTCTGGCCCGTTCGGTAAGCCTCATTGAACTACCTCCTTTATGCCATGCGCAGATGAAATACATCCGCGGCGGCGAATATTTTTTCTCCTTCGCCGGTCAGGACGATCAGCGCCCCCTCCGCGCTTATGCCGACCGCTCTTCCCGTGAAAGTTTCGCCATCCTGTATCACCCTTACCTCCCTGCCGACAGTGTCGCAGCCCAGACGGTAGAGGGCAAGCAGCTTTTCTGCCCCCTCGCGGGAGGCCAGCAGCTCCATATATACGGCGAAACGCTCCAGCAGCTTTATCAGAAGCTTCCAGCGGGGAATGCTTCTCCCGCTTTCTATAAGGGTCGATGTGGCCGACGCGCGCAGTTCCTCGGGGAAATCCTCCGCCGCCGTATTGACGTTGAGGCCGATGCCCGTCACGGCGTAATATATGCGGTCCGACTCGCCGGCAGCCTCGCTGAGTATACCGCATAGCTTCCTGCCGCGGCATAGTATGTCGTTCGGCCATTTCAGCTCGGCGGGGATGCCGCAGTATTCGCGCAGGCTCTCCTTTACCGCCAGCCCAGCCGCCAGATTGAGCAGCTGCACCTCACCCGGCTTCAGCTTTGGGCGCAGCAGCACGGAGAAGGTGAGATTCTTTCCGGGCGCGCCGCACCAGCTTCTCCCGCGCCTGCCGCGCCCCTCGCTCTGTATCTCGCTCAGCGCGACGACGCCACCTTCGGCATCCTGCGCCGCCATCTTCTTCAGCACCTTCTGCGTCGAGTCCGTCTCGCGCATATATACGCATCTTTTGAAAAGCGGATTTTCAAGCAGGAAAAATTCTATCAGCGTGGGGCTGAGAGCCTGCAAATTTTCTGTCTCCGCCAGCCGGTATCCCCTCTGCGGTATCGACTCTACAGGAAGCCCCTCTTCCCTCAGCGCGCAGATCGTTTTGAATACTGCCTGACGTGAGGATGAAAGCCGCTGCGTCAGCTGCGAGCCGGGAACTATCTCTCCCTGAGCCTCCAGCAGCGTCTCCAGAAGTTTCGCTCGGCTGTTCGTCTCGTTGCGGTTATTTTTCGCCATAATGCCACATCCTCTGTTTCGCCTGAGTAAAATTATATACGATTTTATCCCGTTGCGGTTATAATAAAAGGCAGTTCGTACATTCAGGAGGGGTTTTGATGGTAGTGCTTCCAATTACAACTGTCATGACGGAGCTGCGCTCATCGTTCGATGAGCTGCGTGAAAGTCTTTGACCTGCCGTCCATCGAGGCAAGGTTAAAAGAATTACGTCAGATTACCGAAAAGCCGGATTTTTGGGGCTCAGAGGGGTCGCAGGATATATCGAGAGAATTTTCGCGCCACCAGAGCAGACTTGACAAAGTGGCGGAGATGAAGGGAGAGCTAGACGAAGTCGCGACGCTCGCGGAGATACTGGCCGACGAGGACGACGACGAGCTGGAAAAAGAATTTTACAGCCGCGCCGAAAAGCTCTCAAAAGTAATAGAGCAATATCAGAGCTTCGTGCTGCTTGACGGAGAGTATGACGCCGGAGACGCCATCATGACCGTACATGCCGGCGCAGGCGGACTGGATTCGCAGGACTGGGCGGAAATGCTCTACCGTATGTATATGCGCTGGGCCGAAGCTCACCGCTATACGATAAAGCTCATCGACGAGCTGCCGGATCAGGAGGCGGGCATAAAGAGCGTCACCATATCCATATCCGGCGACTACGCCTACGGCTACCTGAAAGGGGAGCAGGGCGTTCACCGTCTCGTGAGAATATCGCCCTTTGACTCGGCCAAACGCCGGCACACAAGTTTTGCCTCCGTTGAGGTGCTGCCGGTGTTGCCGGACAGCGTGCAGATCGAAATACGCCCCGAAGATCTGAAAATGGACACATTTCGTTCAAGCGGCGCCGGCGGGCAATATGTCAACATGACAGACTCCGCCGTCCGTATCACGCACATACCGAGCGGAATAATAGTCAGCTGCCAGACGGAACGCTCACAGCACATGAACCGCGCCACAGCGATGCAGGTGCTGCGCTCAAAACTCTTTGAACGCACATTGCGCGAACGTCAGGAGCAGCTTGACAGCATACAGGGCGAGAAAAGAAGCATAGCCTGGGGCAGCCAGATACGCTCATACACGCTGCAGCCCTTTCAGCTCGTTAAAGATCACCGCTCCGGCTGCGAGGCGGGAAACGTGCAGGGAGTGCTCGACGGGGACATCGATGAGTTTGTCATATCATATCTGCGGTTCTTGAAAAGTGAAAAGAACCGTTAATGGAGTGGAAATAACAGAATGAAAAAAAAATTGTTCCTTGCGGCTCTCGCCGCACTGATAGTCCTTTCATGCGGCGCGGCGTGGGGAAGCGGTAAATTCGTCCCCACAGATCCGGTCATGCCGCTCGCTGAAATAAAGCCCGGTATGACCGGATACGCCAGAACGGTATTCTCAGGAACCAGGATAAGCTCATTTAAAGTGACCGTTCTGGGCGTACTGCCCAGCAAAAGAAATCCGCAAAATCTTATCCTCATTCGCGTTGACGACGAATATGTGCGCGAAAACGGCGGCATAGCGGCAGGCATGAGCGGCTCGCCCGTTTACGTGAACGGACGGCTCATCGGCGCAATCGGCTACGGCTGGTCATTCGCCGACAGTAACCTTGGCCTCGTCACTCCGATAGAAGAAATGGCGCGGGCCATGGAACGGCCGGAAAAGATACCGTGGTTCGACATCCCCGCTCTGCCTGCGGAAAAGCCTCTTAGCGAAGATAAAAAGGAAAATAGCCTTTCGGAAGATAAAGAGGAAGAAGCGGCCGCGACGCCGGCTCATACCTCCGAAGTATCGGCGGAGGCTGTATCCGGCGAGCCTGAAATGAAAATGATGCCGCTGATGGTCGACGGCATCAGCGACAGAATGGCCAAAAGACTGGGAGACAGGCTGGGACTTCCGGTCGCCCCACTCGGCGTTTCGGCCTCGCAGGGCAACCCGGTCAACCTTAAATGGAAGCCAGAGCCAGGCGCGGCGGTCGGGGCGGCCGTCGCGTGGGGAGACTTCTCCGCAGGAGGCATAGGCACGCTGACGGCAATATCAAAAGACGGCAAATTCCTCGCCTTCGCGCATCCGATGTTCAACAAGGGAGACGTCTCCTACGCGCTCACAGACGCGAACATAATAAAAATAATCCCAAGCCTCTCCAGCTCATTCAAGCTCGGCTACATGAACCAGATAACGGGCATCGTCACTCAGGACAGGCCAGAGGCGATAGGAGGCAGGCTCGGCCAGCTCGCGGCAGCCTCAAGCTACACAGTCAGATTCAAAAACATCGATGACGGCCAGTCAGCCGCAAAAAGATTCCAGACAGTTGCAGATCCGTTCATCGGCCCGGAGGTAGGCGCAGCCGGAATACTGGGGATAATCGACAACCTTTGGGCGCAGAATGGAGAAGGGACCGCGCTGCTGACATATTCAGTCTCCGGCGGCAACCTCAGCCCAGCCTGGAAGCGCCGCAACATCTTCTATTCCCCCGAGGATGTCGTAAAATCCATGCAGAAAGAGCTGGACGCGCTGGGCAAAATCCTCTCGCTCAATCCATTCCGCGCGATCAGCCCTTACGGAGTGACGGCGGAAGTCGAACTGACAAAAACGCCGAGAGTCGTTTACATCGAAAAGATAGAGATAGAAGATGAAAAAGCCAGCTACAAGCCGGGCGATAAGGTCAAGGTAAAAGCCACCTTCCGCCCGTGGCGCAAAGCCCCTGTCGTCAGGAGCTTTGAACTGACCGTTCCTGAAAACGCGATGCTCTTCTGTGAAATAACAGTAAGAGGCGGCGGCATAGAGGAACCACCGCAGGAGCCGCTGATAACCGGAGTGCGCGCCCTGACCTCATTTGACGAGCTCCTGAACGAGCTGAACGCCAAAGAGACCAACAATCAGATAATAGTGGAGATCAGCGGGCCGGAAAACGAGGCAAAAAAGAGACCAAAAGCCGGAGCCGATAAAGAAAAAGCGGCGGCGGTAAAGATCCCGTCTGGCGGCTCCAAAGAAAAAAAGCCGGAACAGGGACGCGAAAAGCCCGAACAGAAAAAAGGCGGCAAAGAGTCATTCTCGCCGGCAGACCTTTTGGAAGATCGCTTCGTCAGCGAGATAAAGGCTGAGAGGATAAAAGACGGCTCGATGGTGATAGCCGACACAAACTCCTACATAGAGGGAGTGCTGCGCACATTCATCAGAATAAAATCACCGGCTTCCGGAGCGGAAATATCCGACCGCGAGCTTGCGCGGATAATCGCTGAAAAATCAAGAGAAGCTGCGAAAGAAGAGGAAGAGGCCGACAACGGCGAACTGCCGGAAGAGGACGACGGCGAAGACGAGGAAAATATCTTCTCCATCCTGACTCAAAGCGGCCGCGACTGACACGAAAAAACAGCGGTAACGACAAGAGAGGCCGTCCCAGCGCGGGGCGGCCTCCTTTCGGATAAAATCAGCAGAAAATTATCAGCAGACAGCCGCCGTAACCGACGATAAGACTCAGAAAAACCGCCGCCGAAAGAGTATCCTTCTGAATGCGGACCTCATCGCGGAAAGCGGGGCCGAAATTCGCGTCGATGAGCCTTTCGACGGCAGTGTTTATAAGCTCTATGACGATCGGAAAAAGCGACGCAAGCAAAACGCAGAATATCTCCTCAGGACGGCAGCGCATAAAAAAGGCGAGCAGAAGCGCGGCGGCGGAGCAAAGCGCCTCGCTGCGGACGGCTCTTTCCGTGACAAATGCGCTGTAAAGGCCGTTCATAGAATAAAGAGTTTTGGCAAAAAGCCCCTTGTTCTTCCACTGTTCCAAATCGCTCACCCAATCATGGGAAAATTCTCGCGCCGCATATTATACAGCAAAGAGACGCCTTGCGTCCTCCGCCGCATCCAATAGGCGAAAGCCGCGTTAATAATATTATATGCGAACGCTCTTCTCTGCGTTATCTGCTATAATAGGCAAGATGTATATTTCGGAATTCTGA
Organism: Synergistaceae bacterium; assembly: GCA_030533085.1. Taxonomy (GTDB): domain Bacteria; phylum Synergistota; class Synergistia; order Synergistales; family Synergistaceae; genus JAUNJZ01. The sequence goes on along the minus strand of JAUNJZ010000046.1, from coordinate 4,907 downwards.
CGGAATTCCGTTCAATTTATATGGAGGTTGTTTTATGGCAAACGATTATAAGGACACGCTGTTTCTTCCCAAAACGGATTTCCCCATGCGGGCCAACCTTTCGCAGAGAGAGCCGGAATATCTGAAATTCTGGTACGATATCGACGTATACGGCGAGCTGAAGAAAAAAAATAAAGACAAGCCCTCTTTCATACTGCACGACGGCCCTCCTTACGCTAACGCGAGCATCCACATCGGAACGGCCACGAACAAAATACTTAAAGACTTCGTAGTCAAATATAAATGGCAGCGCGGCTACTTCGCCCCCTACGTTCCGGGATACGACACCCACGGCCTGCCCATAGAACTCAAAGTGCTGAAAGAGCTGAACCTCGGAAAAGATGAAATATCGCCGGTAGAGCTGCGCGAGAAATGCGCCGCCTACGCGCGCACCTTTGCCGACGTTCAGACTGGGCAGTTTAAGCGGCTGGGAGTCATCGGCGACTGGGAACACCCATACATGACGCTCGTTCCTGCCTATGAGGCGACGCAGATAGAGGGCTTCGCCAAAATGGTCGAAAAAGGCCTGGTCTACAAAGGGCGCAAGGCCATCTACTGGTGCACGGACTGCCAGACGGCGCTCGCGGCGGCGGAAATAGAATACGCCGACGAAACCTCCCCCTCCATATTCGTAGCCTACGAATACACAGACGCCGCGAAAGTATTCCCGCAGCTTGCAGGCAAAGATGTGGACGTCATAATATGGACGACCACCCCATGGACCCTTCCCGCCTCAATGGCGGTAGCTGTGCATCCGCGCTACGACTACGGCTTCTATCAGGTCGGAGAAAAAATCTATCTCATAGCCGAGGGCTTGAAAGCCGAAGTTGAACGCGCTACACAGCTTGAATTTGGCGAGCCGATACTCTCCTGCAAAGGAGCCGCCCTTGAAAATACCCTCGCGCGCCATCCCTTCTATGACCGCGCCACACCGTTCGTTCTCGCGGACTACGTGACCCTCGATTCCGGCACCGGCTGCGTCCACACTGCCCCAGGGCACGGGACCGAAGACTATGAGACAGGCGTCCGCTACGGCATAGAGATATACAACCCCGTCGATGAAACCGGATGCTACTACAAAGACACGCCGATATTCGGCGGCATGTCGCTCGCGGAGGGAGAGAAAAAAGTCTTTGAGCTGCTCGGCGAATCAAAGCGGCTCCTCGGCAGACTCAAAATAACCCACTCCTACCCGCACTGCTGGCGCTGTAAAAAACCTGTCATCTTCCGCGCCACAGACCAGTGGTTCGTATCAGTCGCCGACTTCCGCGACGAAGCGCTTAAATGCATAGACGAAGTCAAATGGGTCCCTGACTGGGGCAAAGATCGCATTACGAACATGGTACGCGACCGCTCCGATTGGTGCATCAGCCGTCAGCGCACATGGGGAGTGCCCATTCCGGCATTTTACTGCGAAGAGTGCGGCGAAGTGATACTCACCGGAGACCGCGTGCGCCGCGTGGCGGACAAAATACGCGAACACGGCAGCAACTGCTGGTGGACGATGACCCCCGAAGAGCTGATAGGCGACCTGGCCGTATGCCCGAAATGCGGAAGCAGACATCTGAAAAAAGACTCGGACATCATGGACGTCTGGTTCGACTCCGGCACCAGCCACTCGGCCGTGCTCGACAACTGGGAAGACCTCAGCTGGCCGGCGGACATGTATCTTGAAGGCAGCGACCAGCATCGCGGCTGGTTCCAGACCTCGCTGCTCAACAGCGTGGCGACGCGCGGCACCGCTCCTTACAGGACAGTGCTCACCCACGGCTTCATCATGGGACCGGACGGACAGAAAATGTCAAAATCGCTCGGCAACGTCATGAAACCGGAAAACATAATCGACAAAAACGGCGCGGACATCCTGCGCCTTTGGGTCGCCTCCTCTGATTACCGCGGAGACGTGCGCATATCGGAAGAAATATTCCGCAACCTTATCGAGTCCTACAGAAGAATACGCAACACCGCGCGCTTCCTGCTCGCGAACCTCGCCGGCTTCGACCCCAAGACAGATATGCTGCCGCATGAAGAGCTGGCGCCTGTAGACCAGTACATAGTGCTCAAGCTTGAGCGGCTGCGCTCGCGCGTCACCGCCGGCTTTGACGAATACGAATTCCACCAGCCCATGACGCTCATCCACCAATTCTGCGACAACGAGCTTTCCTCCTTCTACATAGACGTGAGCAAAGATAAACTCTACGCCGACGCGGAAGATGCGAAAAGCCGCCGCTCGATACGCACAGTAATGTGGCAGGCCCTTGAAACGCTGACACAGATGATGTCGCCGGTACTCTCATACACGGCGGAAGAGATATGGCAGAAAATGCGCGAAATGGAGCCGGCGCTGCCCAAGAGCGTCCTGCTCACAGACTGGCCGGGCAAGCTCAGCGAAGGCATCGATCCGGCAATCGAAGAACAGTGGGATCTTTTGATGATGGCCCGTCAGGGCGTCCTGCGCGGACTGGAATCCGCTCGCGGCAAAGGAATAATAGGACACCCGCTCGACGCGGATGTACAGGTAAAACTCAGCGACTACTACAGAGCGCTTGCCGGAGCTATCAGCGACGAGACATGGGGAAACATCCTCATAGTATCCTCATGCAGAATAGTTGACGAAGTGAAAGAGGCCGAAACGATCTACGAAGACGAAACCACCGGCCTGACCATAGCAGTCAGCAGATCCAAAGCCGAAAAATGCCCGCGCTGCTGGAAAAGAATGCCCGAAGTAGCGGAAAAGGGACTTTGCGACCGCTGCCGTAATGTGCTCGGAAAAGAATGATCTCAGTAAAAACAATATAAGCGCGTCGGAAGAGGGGGAGGGGATATGCGCCGCCCCCTCTTCCGCCCCCCAGAGCTTTAGCATAAACGACGAGCTCAGCGGCCACAGACTGGACTTTGCCCTATCGCGACTGATGGGCGTCAGCCGCGGCTACGCGCAAAAGCTGATAAAAGAGGGGGCCGCCTCCCTGCTCCCCGAACGCCGTGTCAAGCCATCCGTCAAAGTCGCCGCCGGAGAGAGACTGCTGGTCGTCATCCCTCCCATTGAAACATTGGATCTGGAGCCGCAGGAAGTGGAATTTGAAACCGTCTACAGCGACGAAGATATAATAGTCGTCAACAAACCGGCCGGCCTCGTCGTCCACCCTGCCCCCGGACACTGGAGCGGCACCCTCGTACACGGACTGCTCTTTCGCTATCCTGACCTCGGAACGCTCAACGGCGTCAGACGCCCCGGCATAGTACACCGTCTTGACGCTACGACCTCGGGGCTGATGGTAGTCGCCAGAAACGGCCTTGCGCAGGAAGCCCTGTTCAGCGACTTCAAAGAGAGAAGAATAAGAAAAGAATATCTGGCACTCTGCCACGGCGCGCCGCCGGCAGAAAAAGGCTCTGTAAAATATCCGATAGACCGCGACCCCTTCAATCGTATGCGCATGGCCTGCGTAGAGGGTGGACGCGAGGCGTGGACGGATTACGAAACCCTCTGGAGCCGCGGCGGTTTCTCTCTTCTGAAATGCCTGCTGCACAGCGGACGCACCCACCAGATAAGAGTACACATGCAGGCGATCAGATGCCCGCTGGTCGGAGACAGGCTCTACGCGCCGTCGCGCCCCTCGCCATTCCCTCCTGAGAGAATATTCCTCCATTCATGGAAGCTGGGCTTCACACATCCGAGAAGCCGCGCCGCGATGAACTTCACGCAGCAGCTGCCGCCGGAGCTGAGCGCCTTCCTGCGCGAAACGCTGCACCGCGGCTGACCCCTCGCCGGAGATGACAGCCGCGGACGGCAGTCCCCGCCGGTGGGGGAGATTTGACTTTAGTTTTTGTTCTTGACTCTTTTATGGAGGATTTTCCGTTTTTTTGTCTTTAGCTTCAGGCTGGGAGGCCTTCTGCTCGATTTGACTTTCTAACCCAAACGCAAAAAGCAAGCGCACAGCAGCCCCCAAATCAAAATAGAAAAAGGCGTGGAAAACTTTTCCAGCCTTTTCTTCTGCCTGCGTGTGAAAACAAAACCAAGCGGGGCGACATTGCTGCCAGTTCCGTCCGTACGGTTTTATTTTCAATACTTTATAATATGAAATATCCTTTCTATGTAAAGGACAGCTTTTCGGAATACTGTTATCACGGACTAATAACGCAATAGCCGCCGGAGATGCCAACAGAGGATGGAAGTTTGTAATGACGATTACTTTATTCCGGCTCAATCTTCGTAATGTCCCCTGATTGAAAGAATAAGCGTATTGCCGAACTCGTCAACAGTATATACAAGCCTGTGCTCCTGATTTATCCTGCGGCTCCACGCTTTTCTGTATTTAAGGGATTCCGGCTTGCCAAGAGCGGCTGACGCTCCGTTTCGCTGGATATCTTTCAGCAATTCATTGATCTTACGCAGGATCGACTTGTCTGTTCTTTGCCAGTAAAGATAATCATCCCACCCCTTATCTGAAAAAGTGAAATTACCCATTAGCCATAGCCTCTAGTTCATCTATGCTCTTTGTAACGCTCTTGCCCTGAGCGATTTGCTCCATGCTTCTGTCTATCATATCAAGGTACTCCGCGTTGCGCGCGGCCTTGACAAGCGCGTTATACTTTTCGAGGCTAATCAGCACAACGTTTTTTTCTTCTTTTCTCGTAACGATTACTGTCTCGTATAAATCTGTCGCTTTATCGCAGTAGGTTTTTAAGTTATTGCGAAGGGTCGAATAATTTACGGCCAACATTTCTTTCACCCCTTTTATAAATGCGCTATGTATTGCACAAAATATTGTACTGAAATAAATAAGGAATGTCAATAAATCACCAAAAGCCTCTAAGAGACTGACTATATAAAGTCAAGCCCAAATTCAAAAAATCCACTGAAATAATCA
>JAUNJZ010000045.1:6993-22636 GCA_030533085.1 Synergistaceae bacterium | reverse complement strand
GAGCGCGTAGTGGACTTTCACCACCTAGTTGTTGACCATGCCGGGCGCACAAGCACAGCAAAGAATGGCGGGAGGCCTTTCGGCTTCCCGCCATTCTTTGATTTTACGCCGCAAGCGGCGTAAGCTCTTTTTTTGCAGGAGGTTATTCTTCCTCTTCTTTGCGCTCCTGAGCTGCCTGCTCTATGACTTTCTTTGCGATGTCGCCGGGAACCTCTTCGTAATGGCTGTATTCCATCGAGAAGGTACCGCGGCCGGAGGTCATTGAGCGGAGTATGATCGCGTAGCGGAACATTTCAGAAAGCGGGCACTGCGCCTTTACTATCTGGAGCTTGCCTTCGCTGTCGATGCCCATTATGCGTCCGCGGCGGCTGTTAAAATCTCCCATAACGTCGCCGAGACAATCTTCCGGCACTGTGACTTCGACGTTCATCACCGGCTCCATCAGAACGGGGTTTGCCTGTTCCATGCACTTTTTGAAGGCTATGGAGGCGGCTATTTTGAAGGCCATTTCCGAGGAATCGACGTCATGGTAGGAGCCGTCAAAGATAGCGCAGGAGAAGTCTGTCGCGGGATAGCCGGCGAGGAAGCCGCGCGCGGCCGCTTCACGAAGCCCCTTCTCCGCCGCCGGGATGTAGTTCTTCGGCACTACGCCGCCCACGACGCGGTCGATAAACTCAATGCCGGCGTTCTTGTCGAGCGGCGCAAGCTCAAACCAGACGTCTCCGTACTGGCCGCGTCCGCCTGACTGCTTCTTGTGTTTGCCCTGCGCGCTCGCCTTCTTTTTGATCGTCTCGCGGTAGGGAACTTTGGGTGTGCGCGTTTCAAGATCAACCTTATAGCGCTCTTTGATCTTTGAGAGCATGATATCCAGATGCATGTCTCCCATTCCGGAAAGCACCGCGTCGTTGGTCTCCGGGTTCTTTACGAAAGAAAGCGTGCGGTCTTCTTTCAGCGTTTTCGTGATGGCGTTTCCAAGCTTGTCTTCGTCGGCGCGGCTCTTGGGAAGCACAGCGACGCTGTAGACGGGCTTCGGGAACTGTATCGGACGGAATTGCAAGACTTCGCCCTTTACGCCGAGCGTATCGCCGGCGATGGTGCTTTCAAGCTTCGGAATGGCTACGATATCGCCGAGGATTATCTCTTTTTCCTCCGCGCTTTCCTTGCCCTTCATGAAGCGGAAAGAGCTGATGCGCTCTTCCTGATCTTCCGTTACATTGTAGATGCTCTGGTCGCTGGTGAGCTGTCCGGAGAATACCTTTACGAATGAAAGTTTTCCGACATAGGGGTCAACCATGACTTTGAATACGAAGCCGAGGAAGGGGCCCTTCTCGTCGGGAGGAATGTTGACGACCTCCTCGCCCTTGAGCGCCGCGCGGTGCAGCATGTCTTTCGGCGAGGGCATGTATTCGGCTATGATATCCATCAGCTGCAAAACTCCGATGTTGGCGGAGCCGGAGCCGGGGATAATGGGGAAAAGCAGGCGCGAGCAGACTGCCTTGCGCAGCACGCCGGCAAGCTCTTCCATGGAAAGCTCCTCGCCGTCCAGATAGCGCATCATCAGCTCGTCGTCGGCCTCGACAGCGCGTTCGATAAGCGTCTCGCGCGCCGCCGCAACAGCGTCGGCCATATCCGCCGGTACTTCGCTCTCTGTGAATTCCCTGCTGCCGTCGCCCTTATAGATGAAGGCCTTTCCGGTGAGGACGTTCACAACGCCCTTAAATTCAAGCTGACCACCGACGGGCAGGTAGAGCGGTATCGCGCGGTCGGATATATTTTCCTGTATATCAGCTACGACATTGTCAAAGTCGGTATTTTCCCTGTCAATTTTACTGATGAAAAAGACTGCCGGCGTCTCGAAGGTCTCCGCGAAATCCCAGACGCTCTGGGTCTGTACTTCAACTCCGGAGGTGGCGTTTACGAGAACGACCGCGCCGTCCGCGACGCGCATGGCGCTGCGCTGCTCGCCGACGAAGTCCGCAAAGCCTGGCGTGTCCAGAATATATAACGTCTTATTTTTGTACGGAATTGTAGAAAGCGAGGTGCTGATGGAAATGCCGCGCTTCTGTTCCTCCGAGTCAAAGTCGGATACCGTGTTCTTGTCCTCGACCTTGCCCATGCGCGAGATCAGTCCGGCGTTGAAGAGGAACGCCTCGTTGAGCGTCGTCTTCCCCGCGCCTCCGTGTGAAATGAGTGCGATGCTGCGAATGTCTTCCGGTTTACGTGTCCCCATTACTTTCACTCCTTCTGTACTGTTGAAGCTTCATATAATGTTATCGCATTTAACTTAATGATGATACTTGTAATGTCAGGTTACGTCAAGATAAAATGAAGCCGCCGCCGTTAATATGCCTTTCGCTGAGAATAAAGCGCCATTTTCGCCCTTTCGGCGCCGCCGCAGCGGAGGTTTTTACAAAAAGAAAGCCCCAGCTGCGGCAGAGCGCGCGCTATTTCAGCATTTCCGCGAGAGTCCGCGCCACTTCGGCGGGGTCGGCGCTTCCGCGTGTTTCTCTCATTACGAGCCCTTGCAGGAATTTGGCCTTCGCCCCTTTTTTGTCCGCCCCTTTTTTGATCGTGTCGACGGCCTCCGGTTCGGCGGCGAATACCTTTTCTATCACTGCTTTGAGAGCCTCTCCGGTGAGGCGGCCGCCGGAGGCTCCGCATTTTTTCATCGCCTCTTTGAGCGGCAGCTTTTCGCCGTACATGGCGGAGAGCACATCTTTGGCCTGCGTGTTTGACAGCTCGCGCCCTTCGACCTTCGCTATGAGCGCCCCCAGCTCTTTCGCGGGAACAGGGAAGGAGGCTATGTCTATGCCATCTTCGCGCAGCAGCCGCTGCACCTCCATGCGCGCCCAGTTTGCGGCTTTCGCGGCGGGAGCGCCGGCGGCGACCATTTCCTCGTAGTAGTCGGCCATCTCGCGCTGTTCTGTGATCTGCTGGCTTTCTTCAAGCGTGAGTCCGTAGCGCTCTACGAAACGGTCGCGTCTGTCCCATGGCATTTCGGGGAGGCTGGCGCGTATCTTTTCGACATATTCCGGCTTCGCGTCGATCGGCGCGAGATCCATTTCGACATAATAGCGGTAGTCGCGCGCCCCCTCTTTGCTGCGCATCGAGCGGGTCACTCCAGCCGCGTCGTCCCATAGGCGCGTCTCCTGCACCAGCGTCCCGCCTTCGTCAAGGACGCGGTTCTGACGCGCGATCTCATATTCAAGGGCGCGCTCTATGGATTTGAGGGAGTTGATGTTTTTCAGCTCTACGCGCGTGCCGAGGGAGCCGTCGGCGTTTCTGAGCGAGACATTTACATCGACGCGCAGCGAGCCTGATTCCATTTCGCCGTCGGATACCTCAAGATAGCGCGCGAGCTGGCGTATCTGCGTGACGTAGGCGATGGCCTCCGCCGGGGAGTTCATGTCGGGCATGGAGACTATTTCCGATAGCGGCATTCCGCCTCTGTTGTAGTCTACCAGAGAGTAGGCCGCGCCTGAGAGGCGGCCGTCTGAGGTCGGGTGGACGAGCTTTCCCGCGTCCTCTTCAAGGTGCAGATGGTCGAGGCGGACGCGCTTTTTTTTGCCGTCGGCAATGATGTCCAGATATCCGCCCTGAGCTATGGCGTGTTCGTACTGCGTTATCTGATAGGCCTTCGGCAGGTCGGCGTAGAAGTAATGTTTGCGGTGGAAGCGGGTGTTGTCCTGTATGTCGCAGTGAAGGCCAAGCCCCATTTTAACTGCCAGGTCTACCGCGTGGTCGTTGATGACCGGCAGCGTGCCGGGGACGGCCAGGCATATCGGACAGACGTTGCTGTTCGGCGTCGCGCCGATGTAGTCCGTGGAGCAGCCGCAGAAGAGCTTTGTCTTTGTTTTCAGCTGCAAATGTATTTCAAGTCCTATGACGACTTCCCTTTTCATTTTAGCGCCCCTCCTTTTCAGGATCGACGGCGGCGGGCGCTCCCGCGGCCTTTTCCATCAGCGATGCGTATGAAAGAAGCTCCGCGTCGCCGAAGCGCGGCGCGAGAAGCTGGACGTTGGTCGGCAGCCCGTCTGACGTAAAGCCCATGTTGAGGCTCATGCTCGGCAGCCCCGCAAGGTTGGCGATGGTGGTGAATACATCTCCGAGGTACATGCGGACGGGGTCTTCTTCCACAAGCCCGCGCTTATAGGCGAGCGAGGGAATGATGGGGCATATCAGAGCGTCCGCCTCTTTGAAGAGCTCGCGGAATTCATCCGCTATCATTCTGCGTACCTTTGTGGCGGGGACAAAGTAGTTTTCGTAGTAGCCGCGCGTGAGGATGCATGTGCCGACGAGGATTCGCCTGCGCACTTCGTCTCCGAAGCCTTCCATACGGCTCTTTTTATACATTTCGGAGAGGTTTTTTCCGTCGGCGTGGTGGCCGTAGCGCATTCCGTCGTAGCAGGCAAGTTTTGAGCTGGCGTCTCCAAGCGCGATCATGTAATAACAGGCGACTGTGTGCTCCATCGTTATGGGCAGTCTCGCCTCGACTATTTCAGCCCCCGCGTCGCGCGCTATCGCCGCCGCGCGGTCAATGGCGTCGGCGAGCGGCTTTTCAATGCTGCCGCGCTCGTAGCCGGAGAGCAGGGCTATTTTCTTTCCGGCCAGCGAGGCGTTTTCCAGCGCGCCGCTGAATGAAGGGCGTTCGTATGCGTCGCAGGTGGTGTCGTTCGGGTCTTCCTTCGCCAGTACGTCCATCAGCAGCGCCATGTCGCCGATATTCCGCGTCAGCGGCCCTACCTGGTCGAGCGAGGAGGCGTAGGCGACTATGCCGTAGCGGCTTATCTGCCCGTATGAAGGCTTCATCCCCTGCACTCCGCAGAATGCGGCGGGCTGGCGGACGGAGCCGCCTGTGTCGCTGCCGAGGGCTACCGGAACGAGTCCCGCCGCTACAGCCGCGGCGCTGCCGCCTGAGCTACCGCCGGGGACGCGCCCTGTATCGCGCGGGTTCAGCGTAGGGCCGAATACGGAGCTTTCCGTTGTGCTGCCCATCGCGAATTCGTCCATGTTGGCCTTGCCGATAAGCACAGCTCCGGCCTCTTTCATGTATTTAACGGCTGTCGCGTCGTAGTGCGGCCTCCAGCCTCTGAGCATTTTGCTGCCGCAGGCGGTCTCTATGCCGGAGGTGCAGAAGTTGTCTTTCACGACGAAGGGAACTCCGGCGAGCGGCCCCGGCTCCACGCCGCTCGCCGCGGCCTCGTCCGCCTTTACCGCGGCGGCTGTAGCCTCATCCTCGCAAAGCGTCACTATAGAATTATATTTTCCGTCATATTTTTTGACGCGCTCGATAGCGGCGAGGACGACTTCTTCCGCCGTGAAGCGCCCCTCTTTTACGCCGGAGGCTATCTCCCGCGCGGATAGCTTGTGAAATTCCATTCTCTTATTCCTCCTCTCCGTCGTCTTCCAAAGCGATGATGCGCGGAACGCGGAAGAAATCTCCGTCGCGCACCGGCGCTTCCGAGAGGAAGAGGTCGCGTCCGCTCCAGCGGACAGGCTCGTCGGCACGGCGCGCAGGCGCCTTTTTGACATCCCACTCAAATGGCTCCGCCTCTTCGTGAGCAAGCTCCCGCATTTTGTCGCAGAGGCGAAGAATGTCGTTTACGCGGTCGAGCACCTCCTGATAGCTCTCTTCGGGAAGGCCGATTCGCGAGAGGGTCAGCACCTCGCGCAGCCTTTCGGCATCCATTTCCATTTTTTCTATCATAATCTCTGTTGCCTCCTGAAATGAGGATTTTTCATTTTACGCTGATTATATACTTTTTACGCTGATTATATACTTTGGAGCGCCGGAGCTTCAGACCTTCGCCTCTTCCAGCTTTTCAAGAAATCCGGCTTCGTCCAGCAGCGGCAGACCGAGGCTCTGGGCTTTGACGTACTTGCTTCCGGGGTTTTCCCCTACTACGACAAAGTTCGTCTTTTTGCTCACGCTCGACGACATAGCTCCGCCAAGCTCTTTTATTTTTTCTTCGGCCTCAGCGCGGGTCATCGATGAAAGCTCCCCGGTCAGGACGAATTTCATGCCGTGCCACGGCAGCGCCCCTTTATCCTTCGCCTTTCCCTCCGCCTCGAATCGAAGGCCTGACTCGCGCAGCCGCTTGATGATATCCTGATTGTGCGGCTCGCTGAACCAGGCATGCAGCGATTGCGCGATAACTGGGCCGACGCCTTCCGTCTCTTCAAGCTCCGCTTCGCAGTTCAGCGCGCTTTCGGCCAGCAGATTGAGGGAACGGTAGCGTTCCGCGAGGTCATGCGCCGTCTTTTCACCGACGTTGCTGATGCCGAGCGCGTTTATCACGGCTCCGAGCGGCCTTTTTTTAGATTCCTCTATCGCCGCGGCGATGTTCTGCGCGGACTTGTCTCCCATTCTGTCAAGTCCAGCGAGCTTTTCGGCGTTCAGTTCGTAGATGTCTGCGTAGTTATTGATCAGCCCTTTTTCAACGAGCTGCCCTGTCAGCTTTTCTCCGAAGCCTGTGATGTCCATCGCGGAACGCGAGGCGAAATAGATTATGCGCTCCTTGAGCTGCGCCGGGCATGAGCTGTTGGTGCATTTTACCGCGGCCTCGCCGGGCAGCCGCGCCGCCGCCGCGCCGCATACGGGGCACTTATCCGGTATGCGGAAGGGCTGAGCGCCATCCGGCCGCCGTTCGTACTCTACGCGGACGACCTCGGGAATTATCTCACCGGCTTTGCGCACCCATACATGATCGCCGACGCGGATATCTTTTTTATCTATCTCGTCCTGATTGTGCAGTCCGGCGCGGCGCACGACCGTGCCGGCAAGCTGTACCGGCTCGAATACGGCTGTCGGGGTCAGCACTCCGGTGCGGCCGACGGTGACTTCTATATCCTTTATTTCCGTCAGCTTTTCCTCCGGCGGGAATTTGAAGGCGACCGCCCACTTCGGGGCTTTTGCCGTGCTTCCCAGCGCGGCGCGCGGCGCTGTTTCGTTGAGCTTTACCACCACTCCGTCCGTATCGATGGGGTGGCTGAAGCGCCTCGTCTCCCAATCGTCCAGATATTGATATATCTCGTCCAGCGAGCGGCACAGCTTCTCCGCCCCCTGCGACGGGAGGCCGAGCGCCTTTATTTCGTCCAGCATCTTCCGCTGACTGTCCACTCCGTATTTTTCCGGGTCGATTATCTGATAGAGGTATATTTTCAGATTGCGGCGCGCCGTCTCTTTAGGGTCGAGAGTCCGCAGGCTTCCGGCGGCGGCGTTTCTTGGGTTCGCAAAGAGGCTTTCGCCATTTTCCTCGCGCGCCGCGTTGAGCGCCTCAAAGCCTTTTTTGTCTATGCAGACTTCGCCGCGCACCTCGAATCTTCCGGGAATGGCGCGCTCAAGGCGCAGCGGCAGCGTCCTTATGGTTTTCAGATTCGCCGTAACGTCCTCCCCCACCTGTCCGTTTCCCCGCGTGGAGCCGCTGACGAAGAACCCGTCCTCATATACGAGCGAGACGGCGAGGCCGTCTATCTTAGGCTCGCATACGACATCGACATCCCCGCCGCCCAGCGCCTCGCAGAGCTTCGCGTAAAAGGAGGCAAGCTCTCCGCGGTCGAGCGCGTTGTCAAGGCTCATCATCGGCACCTCATGGGTCACTTTGACGAAGCCCTCGCGCGGCGCTCCCCCTATCCGCAGTGTCGGAGAATCCGGCGCTGACAGTTCGGGATACTTTTCCTCTATCCCGCGCAGCTCCCGCAGCAGCGCGTCATACTGAAAGTCCTCTATCTCCGGCGCGTCCTGCTCATAGTATAGCCGCGCGTGACGGTTCAGTTCGCCGCGCAGCTCCTCCGCTCTCTTTTTCAGCTTCTCAAAATCGCTCATGCTTTTTTCCTCTTTTATCCTTTGTATTATCAACCTGTGACCCGCTGATTATAAGCCGGAACAAAAAAGGGAACGCCCTTCTTTTCACCGTTTTTCCGCCGGGCAGACGCGCTCCGGCGAAGCTTCCGCCGCCTAGTCCTTCGGCCTCATCGTCGGGAAGAGTATCACGTCGCGTATGCTCTTTGAATCGGTGAGCAGCATTACGGTACGGTCGACTCCTATGCCCATGCCGCCGGTTGGCGGCAGGCCGTATTCCAGCGCGTTGATAAAGTCTTCGTCGAAGGGATGCGACTCCTCGTCGCCCTCTTCCTTCTTTATGGCCTGATCCATGAAACGCTCGCGCTGGTCAAGTGGGTCGTTGAGCTCGCTGAAGGCGTTTGCGAACTCCCATCCGTTTATGAAAAGCTCGAAGCGGTCCGTTATGTCGGGATTTTCCTTGTTGCGCTTCGACAGCGGCGAAATGACCGTGGGGTGGCCTATGACAAATGTCGGCTGTATGAGCTTATCCTCGACATATTCTTCAAAGAATATCGGCAGGATGTCAAAGCGCGAATTTGACGGAGTCACCTCAAGGCCGCGCAGCGCAGCCTGACGGCGCGCCTCTTCGTCCGTTATCTTCATGAAATCTATGCCGACATGCTCCTCGACAAGCTCCGCCATCGTCGCGCGGCGGAAGGGCGGGTTGAGATCTATTTCCGTCCCCTGATAATTTATCACGCGGCTGCCAAGCTCGTCGGCGCAGGCGACAAATATCTCTTCGGCCAGATTCATCATATCGACATAATTGCCGTAGGGCCAGTAGACCTCCATCGAGGTAAATTCAGGGTTGTGGCGCATGTCCATCCCCTCGTTGCGGAACTGCTGTCCTATCTCGTAAACGCGGCCGAGCATTCCGACGACGAGGCGCTTCAGATGCAGCTCCGTCGCTATGCGCATGTACATGTCTATATCAAGCGTGTTGTGGTGCGTGATGAAGGGGCGTGCGTTAGCGCCGCCGGCGATAGTGGAGAGTATCGGCGTCTGCACTTCGAGAGAGCCGTGCGCGTCAAGCACGCGGCGGAAGGTCTGGATTATCTTCGTCCGCTTGCGGAATGTTTCGCGCACCTCGGGATTCGCTATCAGGTCGGCGTAGCGGCGGCGGTAGCGGACCTCCATGTCTTTAAGGCCGTGATATTTCTCCGGCATCGGGCGCAGCGCCTTTGAAAGCAGAGTGAACTTTCTGACGGAAAGGGTCAGCTCGCCGCGCTGAGTGCGGAACGGAACGCCGACGATGCCGAGGAAATCTCCCGCGTCGACCCATTTTTTGAAAAAGGTGTAATCCTTCTCGCCCAGAACGTCGAACTGGAAGCAGAGCTGGAGCCTGTCGCGTTCGTCCTCGAATGAGGCGAAGGCCGTCTTTCCGTGGCGGCGTAGCACGATGACGCGCCCCGCCGTCGTTATCTCATCTTCCGCCCACTCCTCCGGCTGAAGATAGTCGTAATGCTCCTTCACATATCCCAGCGTCTCTTTTACATCAAAATGGTCCTGCTGGAAGGGGTCGTAACCCTCTTCGCCGCGCAGACGCAGCAGCTTGTCTTTGCGCTGGCGAAAAATCTCCTCCTCGGGCATGGTGTTTTGCTGTTCGGCTGTGTTCTTACCGTGTTCTTCTGCCAATGGGATCACTTCCTGTTTAATATTTAAATTTTATCCTCGGACGCATCCGCGTCTGAAAAAAACTCTGATTTATTCATACTCGCGGCCGAAGCGCGCCATCCGCGCAGCAGCCGCTCCATCTCTTCCCAGCTTCCTGCCGTCGCGCCGTCGCGTCTGAGCCGCGAGGCTCCGGCAAAGCCCCTGAACAGCGCCCCAAGCATCCGCTTCGCTATCATCAGCGCGAGAGATTCACCCTCGTTATTATAAATGCTTGCGCCGAGTTCGAGAAGAATATCCGCCTGCGCCTCCGGCGTAGGGTCGTATAATTCCGCCGGCAGCTCCGCGCCAAGCTCACGCAGCGTCCGCGCTATCAGACAGGCGTCGCGCAGCACCCCGCGCGCGGCGAGGACCGCGGCGCAGCCGCGCTCCAGGTAATCTATCAGATCCTCAGGACTGTAACAGTCGCCGCTCCCGCCGATACGTCCCGGATAAAGGCGGGCTATCTCCCCGACAGCCCCACGCGAGGCGCGCCCCTCGTATCTCTGCGCGGGGGTGCGTCCGTGGACGAAGATAAAATCCGCCCCTCCCCCGAAAAGCTCCTGACAGAAATCGGCCGTCGAAAGCATTCCCTCTCCGTGCGGCGACAGCCGCACCTTAGCCCAGACAGGCAGCCCTAAAGATTTAAGCAGACGCATCATATCGGCGGCCTTGCGCGGCGACTCCATCAGCTTTGAACCCGCCCCCTTTTTAGTCACCTTTGGCATCGGGCAGGCCATATTCACCTCTATCGCCTCAAAGCCGCGTATCGAAAGCGCAGTCTCCGCCCCTCTCGCGACGTCGTCCGCCTCAGAGCCGAAAATCTGGAGGACGCAGGGGGCCTCCCCCTCGTCGCCGTAAAGCAGCTCTTTTGTCTTTCGCCCCTTATACAAAAGCCCAAGAGCGCTGACCATCTCCGTGTGTACAAGCCCCGCCCCGCGCATTCGGTGAAAGCGCCGGAAGGAGCCGAAGCTTATCCCGGCCAAAGGCGCAAGCCATATCGGATTATCGACGGCTACTCCGCCTATCTCGCGCGGCCAGCCGGGCAGCGCCGGAATGAAGAGCGGAGAATCACCGCTACGCTCCAACGCGGTTCCTCTCGTAGAGTATTCTCAGTCCGTCCAGCGTCAGCCACTGATCCACCACATCGATGCGGTTTGAATACTTCGCTATCACCTGCGCGTGACCGCCCGTCGCAACGACGCGGCAGGGAGCGCCCAGTTCTTTAAATATCCCCTTGATTATCCTGTCCACCATTCCGACAGTCCCATAGATAACGCCGGACTGAATGGCCTCCACAGTGTTGCCTCCGATAATGTGAGGGGGGGCGGTCAGCTCTATCTGCGGCAGCTTCGCGGTGCGGGAAAAAAGCGACTCCATTCCCAGCTCCATACCCGGGGCGATAACGCCGCCAAGATACGCGGCGTCGCCGGAGATAACGTCGAAAGTTATCGCCGTGCCGAGATCGACGACGACCAGCGGAGAGCCGTACCTGGCGATTCCGGCCACTGCGTTGAGCAGGCGGTCCGCTCCAAGCCCCGTGGGATTCTTCATCCTTATCTTCACGCCGGTATCCAGCTTCGTCGTCACCCTGATACATTCCACCCCTATATACTTGCGCACCCCTTCGCGGAACATCTCGTCAAGAGGCGGGACGACGCTGCCAAATATGGCCCCCTCTATATTCTCCTTAGCGATGCCGGAGGCCGAGAGCAGCCCCAGAATCATGAAGCCCACCTCGTCGGCTGTCTGCTTTTTAGATGTGAAGCGCCACTGATGAAGGAGCTCTTCACCCTGATATATCCCCATCACAGTATTGGTATTTCCTATGTCGAACACGAGAAGCATTCCGATTCCCCCATATCCCCTGAAATTCGGTCAAAGCTATATTTTACAGCATAGAACGGCAATAGAGTATAAAAAACAGAACAAAGAGCGCAAGCGGCGGCGTCCTCTTTTTTCCGACCCCGCAGCGCATCGCGGCGGCAGCGGAAAATATCAGCACGGCGGCGATAAAAAGCGGCGTACTTCCGCCAAGCCGCGCCGGCATTGCCGAAGATAAAAAATCAAGGGCGCGGTGGGAAAAGAAAAGCATAGCTTCCGACATCTCCGCAAACAGCCAGCCCAGCGGCAGCCCCAAGAGCGGCGGCAGCGAGAGCAGCAGGACGAGCGGGAAGATTATTGAAAAATACGGCACGGCCAGCGCGTTGACCAACAGCCCAGCCAGCGGGACGGATGAGAAAGCTCCAGCGGCGAGCGGCGCTGTCACAAACCACAAAAGAATAGAAATCACGGCAATCTCCGGGATCTTCGGCTCCGCGATGAAAGCCGCCGCGGTAATGAAAAGGGCAGAAAGGACTGACAGCCGCCAGCCGAGATCAAAGAAGTACCACGGGTTATAAAGAAGCATAGCCGTCGCGGCGGCGCTCACCCCGTTAAAGGCGGAATAAGGGCGTCCTATGGCCAGCGCGGCGAAGGCCGTCTGTATCATAAGCGCCGCGCGCACGCCGCCCACCGGAAAGCCGGCCATAGCTGCATATATCCACATGGCTGCGGAGACAAATGGCAGAGAAAAAGCACTCCCGCGAACAAAAAAGAAGAGAAAAGCGGCCAGCAGGCCGACGTGAAAGCCGGAGACGGCAAGCAGGTGAATAGTACCGGCCCTCTTGTGAGGCTCCTCTATAAACGCGCTCCTTTCGCCGGCCGTCAGAGCGGAGATATAAGCCGCCCCCAGCGGCCCCAGCCTGCGCTGAAACAGCTCAAGGATACGAGCGCGCCAACGCGGAAGGCCGAAAGGGGGGCCGAGTCGCTTCAGCTCAAAGAGAACGACCCTCTTGACCGCCCCCCGCGCGCGCCAGAAAGACATCTCGTCAAATTCGCCGTCGGAGGCCGCGCGGCGGAAATCAAAGACAGCGCCTCGCAGCCAGAGCGGCGAGCCATCCGGCGGAGCCTCGCCGGCATAGGCTGCCAGCCTCCCCGCGGCCGTATCAATAAGCAGCGCGCGCCCGCGCCCCCACTCTCTGGATGAAATCAGCCGCCCCTCGCATTCTATCTGGTCGGGCAGCGTAACCTTTTCCCCGAGACGATAAAGAGAAAGGGCAGAAAAAAGAAACGAAAGCAGCATCACAAGCAGAAATATCCGTCCCCAGCCGGGGGCGGCGGAAATCGTGCCGGCAAGCAGAAGCGCGGCGGTGAAAAGAAACGAAACGGAGACAGCGGCCGCCGCCCCCATCGACTGCGAAAGATAAAGGGAAAAGCCGGAGGCAAGCAGGATAAAAAAGGCCGGAGCGGAAGAGAGCGGCCCTCCGTCAGCTTCCAACTGAAATGCTGTCCTTCATCGACTCGAATCTCTTCGCCCCGATGCCCTTGACATTCATAATATCCTCTATACGCGCAAAGGCGCCATTCTTCGTCCTGTATTCAATTATCGCCTGCGCAGTCTTTGGGCCGACCCCTTTCAGCTTCTCCAGCTCGCTCTGCGGCGCGGTGTTTATATTTATACGCTTCTCGCCTGCGGCGGACAAACTCTGCGCGGCCTGCTGCGCGGGGGGCTGACCGGCTGCGCTCTGCGCCGCCTTCTCCCCCTTGCGCGGGAACTTTATATGAGCTCCGTCCTGCAGCTTCGACGCAAGATTGACAGCCTCCTGATCCGCGCCGGAGGAAAAGCCGCCGGCCGCCTTCAGCGCCTCATAGACGCGCGAAGATGGGGCGACCTCGTAAACGCCGGGATTCTTCACCGCGCCGGTGACATATACCACCCACATTCCGGCCTCCGCGCCGCCGCTCCCTTCGACCGCCGCTATCCGCTTCGGCGCAGGGGGCGATTCGGCAGAGACCCTTGGGGTAACGTCTATCGTATCCTCCATCTGAGGCGTCACAGAGGATATTCCGGCCGTGTCCTGCCCGAACTCCCCTTTAAAGCTATTCAGCAGCACAAAGGCAAGCGCGAAACAGAGAATGCCCGCCGCCGATAAAAACTTCCCGGAGCTTTCATGCCATTTCAAAGAGAACTCCTCCTCTCCCCCTCAAGCGACCAATGACTGGCGCGAACTATACGCACCGGTATTACCTTGCCGAAATCCTCCTGCGAGCCTGGGATAATGACCACCTTGTCGCTCATCGTGCGCCCCTGGATCTTCCCCTCGCCGCGCGGCGCGTAACCGTCGGCCAGAATTTCAAGCTCGCGTCCGATATAAGCCTCGTTCACGGCGCGCGCTATCCGCGCCTGCAAAGCGTTTATCTCGTTGAGACGCGCCGCCTTCACGCTGTTCTCTATCTGACAGTCCATCATCGCGGCCCGCGTCCCCTCGCGCGGCGAATAGGCCGCCGTATGCACTATGTCGAAGGCTACCTCCTCCAGCAGCTTATAAGAGGCGCGGAAATCCTCATCAGTCTCGCCGGGGAAGCCGACGATAAGATCTGTCGTCAGGCTGACGTCAGGCAGCGCGGCGCGAATCTTCCTCACAAGCTCCAGATACTCGCCGGAGCTGTAGCCCCTGTTCATCTCGCGGAGGATCCTGTCGCTTCCGGCCTGAACCGGAAGATTTATCGCGCGGCATATCACAGGATTCCCGCGCATTACGTCAAGAATATCCTCGTCAAAATCCTTCGGGTGAGAGGTGACGAAGCGAAGCCGCTCAAGCCCCGGCTGAGCGGCGACGTCGGCCAGCAGCGAGGCGAAACGAACGCCGCCCTCCAAGTCCTTGCCGTAAGCGTCCACATTCTGCCCCAGTAGCGTGATCTCCCTCGCGCCGCAGTCGATAAGAGCCTGCGTCTCCTTCAAGATCTCCTTTGCCGAACGTGATTGCAGCCGTCCGCGCACATAAGGCACGATACAATAGGAGCAAAAACGGTCGCAGCCGTAAGTTATCGTCACATACGCCTTAAAGGGATTCGTGCGCGCAGTCGGAACTACCTCGAGATCAGTCAGCGCGCGCGGGTCGTCGTCCATAAAGAAGCGCGGCGTCCCGGCCGTGCCTATTTCAGTTACAGCGCGCGGCACAAGGCCAAGATGCCTCGGGCCGGAAACAAGACGGACACAGGAAAACCTTTTCGCCATCTCGACCCCTATCCTCTGCGCCATACAGCCGACAAGCGCCACCGCCGGACGCCCTTTTGCGCGCCGCATCGCCTCGTACCTTCCTATCTCGCTGGCCACCTTCTGCTCCGCCTTCTCGCGGATACTGCACGTGACCAGCAGCACGACGTCAGCCTCCTCCTCCGAAGCCTCCAGCCAGCCTTCATGAAGCAGCGCAGTGCGCAGGCGGTCTCCGTCGTATGAATTCATCTGGCAGCCAAAAACCCTGATTGAAAATCTATGCAAAGAGCTATCCCCTTCAAGTATTTTTACTTTGAAATTATATGTCATTATCGCTAAACTTTCCATTAAGCGCTATACTTAATGATAGCAGAGAGAAGCAAAATGGAGGCGTTTACTTTGTCAAAATTTAAAAAATACATTCTTCCGGCAATATTATCGATAATCATCACATGCGCGGCGGGCGCGGCGGCGGAAAAAATCCGCCTCCCAGAAATAAAGGGCTGGGAAAACGGAGAGCTTCGCACAACGGAAATGGCCGCCCTATCCGGCTTCAAAGGCACATGGCAGGAACGCACGTACAGAACCAACAGCGGAACCCCCTTCAAGGCCATCTGGGTCGACGGCGCGGGGGCGAAAGGCTGGGATGTGAACGAAATGTCGGACGACCACGGCGAAATATGGGGCGGGGAAACCTCGGAAAAGCTGACCGTCGCCGGACACAAGGCCATGCTGGAATACCGCCCCGTCATAGGCTACAGCCTGATAATCAACGTTGCCAAAGATGGCGTGCTGACCCTCGAATCACAGGTATCGACACAAAAACATCTGATAGAGGCCGCGGAAACGCTGATCGAAAATATGAAATAAAAGCAGCGGCGATAAAAGCCGCCGCATTTTTTGATACTAAAAAACGCCCTCCAATAAAGGGCGCTTTGTCTTTGCTGTGAAAATACTGGTGGATCGTACAGGAATCGAACCTGTAACCCCCTGATTAAGAGTCAGGTGCTCTGCCAGTTGAGCTAACGATCCGCATATCGGCATCCGGCATAAAAAATGGTGGATCGTACAGGAATCGAACCTGTAACCCCCTGATTAAGAGTCAGGTGCTC
>JAUNJZ010000045.1:0-6893 GCA_030533085.1 Synergistaceae bacterium | reverse complement strand
TGCCAGTTGAGCTAACGATCCAACCAGTAAGAAAGCTGTTCAGTGGGGTGAGTGACGGGAATTGAACCCGCAACCACCGGAACCACAATCCGGTACTCTAACCAATTGAGCTACACTCACCATAAACTTTCTCCGTACTTCAGCTGTAAAAAGTGGCGCGCCTGAAGGGACTCGAACCCCCGGCCCACTGCTTAGAAGGCAGTTGCTCTATCCAACTGAGCTACAGGCGCAGAATTCATTCACTGCCTTTGCCGAAGCACGCGAATAATTATAGCCAAAATCATATTTCTGTCAATGATAAATTTTGATTTTACCGGTTAATGTTAATTGCCAAGTAATCGCTGTCGAAGAACAGCGCGCGAAAATCCGCCGAAGCTCTCTGCTCCGGGCGGATTTATTGCGTTACTTTTACGCTTCCTCAGCGCAAGCGGAAGCAGCGCTGGCAGAGCCGCAGCGCCGGGAAGCGGAAGGTCTGATAATAAGCCCATCCTTGCTTTTCTTTACTGTCGCGCTCTTTTTTATCTTTCTTTCAGCTTTGTACAGGCGATATAGCCGGCGATGTTCACGATGTCGGCGGCGGTGCCGTATGGAGGGGAGTAGCAGAGTTCCAGCTCCGTCAGATCCCGCGCCGTCGCTCGGAAGCGCATGGCCGCTGCGATAACGTCGCACCTTTTGTCTGTCCCCTTTCCTCCTGTCATCTGCGCGCCAAGTATCTCGCCGCTTCCATATTCAAAGAGAAGCTTCATCGTTATATCCTCCGCCCCGGGATAGTAGCCCGCGTGGGAGGGATATGTGACCTCTGCCGTTCCGCAGTCGCGCCCGGCGGCGCGCGCCTCTCTTTCGCTTATGCCGGTACGGGCGGCCGTGAGGTCGAATATCTTTACCACCATGCTGCCGAGCGTGCCCCTGTAAATCGCGCCGCCGCCCATGATATTTTCCGCCGCAATACGCCCCTCCCTGTTTGCCGGGCCTGCGAGCGGCTGGAATGACGGCGCGCCGGTGACGAAGTTTTTCACGCATACGGCGTCGCCGACGGCGTAGATGTTTTCGTCGGAGCTTTTCAGATGTTCGTCTACGATGATGCAGCCGTTCGCGCCGACGGCTATGCCGGCCATTTTTGCCAGCCGCGTATCAGGACGCACCCCCGCGCAAAGTATCGCCATTTCCGTCTCTATGGACTTATGCGGCAGCCTCACGGCCAGCCCGCGCGGAGTTTCTTCTATTCCTTTTACCCGCGAGTCCAGTTCGACATTTATTCCATTCTCCCTTAGCTTCGACGTTATCACGGCGGCCATTTCTGCGTCGAATGAGGGCAGCGGATGGCTCGCGCCCTCTATCACAGTTACCTGAATCCCGCGCGAGTCAAGCGCCTCGGCCACTTCCAGCCCTATCGCGCCCGCGCCGATCACCGCAGCCTTCGTTACTCCGCGAGCGGAAATATATCTTTTTATCTCTTCCGCGTCGCCGATGCTTCTCAGCGTGAATACGCCCGGCAGCGCGGCCCCCGGGAAGGGCGATTTCAGCGGCTCCGCCCCTGTGGCTATGAGCAGTTTGTCATATCTCTCGGCGCGCCGCACTCCGCCGCTCTCGACCGTCACTGTTTTTGCGGCCGGGTCGATGGCGACGGCGCGGTGGCGCACGTGCGCCTTCGCTCCGTATTTTTTCTCAAATTCGCCGGGGGTGAAGGCTATCAGCTCTTCTTTGTCCTTTATTTCATCGCCGATGAAATACGGAAGTCCTCACGCGGCAAAGGATATATAAGCCCCTTTCTCAAAAATCACGGTCTCCGTATCCCGGCTGATACGCGATATTGCCGCCGCGGCCGTGGCTCCCCCCGCGACGCCTCCGATTATGATCACTCTCATATTGTCACCGCCTCCGCAGCCGCGCCTCTGCGGCGCGGAAAATAACGCTTCATTCGCCACAATTTTAGCTCCGGCGTTACGCAAGGCAACGGCGAAAGCAGCTGTGTCCCTCGATAAAAACACGGATTTCCCTCATCTCCGCGGCCGCGTCATTTTCTGAATGCCGGCCTTTTTAACTATGCCTGCTAAGTATGGCAATGAATAAATCATAAGTATTTGATATATTTGCGCCCCTTTCATATAATTTGCGTCAAGGAGGTGAGGGGGTGACGGGGTGACGGAAAAAGAAGAAGAGGCGGTCAGGCAGAATCTGCTGGACGCAGGCTGCGAAGCTGAGGATATTGAAAAATTCGTTTCGCTCGGCGAAGAGGGGAAGGGCGCGGAACAGGCGGCGCTCCTCGCGGAACACAGAGCCAGGCTGCTGCGAAGGATGCATGAAGAGCAGCGTAGGATAGACTGCCTGGACTTTCTGACCTTCAAGATGAGAAAGGCCCGCGAAAAACGGTAGGAAATCAAAAAAAAGAAACAAAAAAATAATCAAGGCTGAAGGCCAAAAAACGAAAGGAGAAAGAAATATGAAAATAACAGGACTTGCGGTAATACTGGCGGCGGCGCTCTCGATAGCGGCTATGGCCGGAACGGCGCGCGCGGCGGATATGTCGAACGGCGCGGACAACTTTTACAAGAGCGGCAGGGTGACGGAGGAGAAGGTGGTATTCAAAAATCTCTATAAAATGGATGTGGCCGGAAATCTCTTCGTTCCCAAAGATATCAAAGGCGGCGCGAAGCTTCCCGCTCTCGTAGTCGGCCACCCGATGGGGGCGGTAAAGGAGCAGAGCGCGAATCTCTACGCACAGAAGATGGCGGAGCGCGGTTTCGTCACGCTGGCTATAGACCTTTCCTTCTGGGGCGGCAGCGCAGGAGAGCCGCGCAACTCCGTACTGCCCGACGTTTACGCGGACGATTTCAGCGCCGCGGTGGATTTTCTCAGCACAAGGGCCTTTGTTGACAGCGAGAAGATAGGCGTTATCGGCATTTGCGGCAGCGGCAGCTTCGCGGTCAGCGCAGCGAAGATAGACCCGCGCCTCAAGGCTGTCGCCACCGTCAGCATGTACAATATGGGGGCGGCGAACCGCCACGGCCTCCGCAACGGGCTTAGTCTGGAGCAGAGAAAGCAGATCATCGCCGACGCGGCGAAGCAGCGTTTCGCTGAGTACACAGGCGGCAAGACACTCTACACCAGCGGCACGGTGCATGAAATAAACGAAAATTCCACGCCGATAGAGCGCGAATTTTACGACTTCTACCGCACCGAAAGAGGCGAATTCACACCGGCGGGAGGCTCGCCTGAGACAACCACGCATCCGACGCTCGTCAGCAATGTCAAGTTCATGAATTTCTACCCCTTTGAGGATATCGAGACTATCTCTCCGCGCGCGATGCTCTTCATCACCGGCTCCGAGGCGCACTCAAGGGAGTTCAGCGAGGACGCCTACAAGCGCGCCGCCGAGCCGAAGGAGCTGTACATCGTTCCAAAGGCTGGACACGCCGACCTCTATGACCGCGTGAAGCTCATTCCTTTCGATAAGCTTGAATCCTTCTTCAAAGAGCATCTGAAATAAAGAGAGCAAGAAACCGCAAAAAAGCGCCGGAGCGCGGCTCCGGCGCTTTTTCGCGCCGCGCTGAGCGGCGTAAGGGATTACAGCCGCCCCTTTCGTCAGCGGCGGCCTTTGTATTCTTTGCGGATCAGCGGCTTCTCAGCACTTCCAGATTATGCTTGTACTCCGACACTGCCTCCCAGAACGCGCCGCCCAGCTCGCAGGGGAAGTCCGGGCAGAAGCCGCAGTGCGGGAGATGATTCGCCAGCGCGCATTCGCGTACCGCGCAGCCGGAGCAGGCGGCGCTTTTTTCGCCCGGCGCGAGGCAGCCGGAGCAGCGCATACGCGACGGAAGTATAAAAGAGGCGCCCATTCTGCTCTCCTGCGCGGCGGCTATCTTCGCGAGCGCCGCGTTGTCGCGCCGCGCCGTCGCAGCTCTTGCCTCGCAGCCGTCGCAATCCATGCCGCAGCAGCCGACATTGGACATTTAATCGAACTCCGCCGACGGTGAGGCGGCGCTCACCACGCCCTTTGAACGCACTTCGCAGCCGAGCGCTTCAAGCTCCGCGGCAAGCGCATCCAGCCCCTCCCCGACGCTGCGCCATTCCGTATCAAAGGCGCAGTCCACGAGGAAAAGAGCCTCCCTCGTATTTTCATCGACGCAGGCGTCGCGCGTGTCGCGGTAGTTCCAGAGCCAGCAGCAGATTTTCTCCTCGTCCGCGTAGGCTATCTGAGGCGGCGCGCACTCTATGACAGAATCGCCGGCTCCGAGCGGGTAAAATTTCTCTCCCTCACGAATATGGCGCAAAGTCATATTTCCGCGCAGCTTTGTCATATCATGCGCCCCCATAGGCAGCAGGTTGAGCGCGGATACGCAGTCGTAGCAATCGACAACGTCCGAAACCTGCCAGATATCGCCCTTAAAGACGCGGCGCAGCAGCGCCTCCAGCGAGCAGCGGTATTTGCTCGGCTTCACTCCCATCTTTGAATAGACCTCGCGCCAGCGGCGCACGTCCGGATGGAGCGTCAGCGTGTCTGCGGATATCCCGATATCGTTCAGCGCGCGGACAAGGCCGCTTTTCATCTCCGCCACGCGCGGGGAGCCCTGTGAATTTGTTATTCCGGCGCGCAGCCAGCCGATCTTCGCCTCCGGAAAATTTTCAAAAATTTTATCGTCTATCGAAAGCTTCATTTTACGCACCTCTATCTGGTAGAATCCGGGATTTTCGGGCGCGGTAACGCCCCTCTCATCCGCAAAAATCAGATTAAATTTTATCATCATTTTTCTAAAACATCATTACAGATGTAATAATCATCTTGTATGCCGCGCAGAGTTCGCGCGGCAAGCAGGCGAGAAGCCCGCATATCAAGGTCAGCGTGAGCTGCCGCCGCGCAGCCGGCGGCAGAGGGTCTCGGCCAGCTTTCCCACGGCCCAGCCGGCCGCCGTGCCGGCGATGAAGAGCGGCAGAATATAGAAAACGACGCGCGCGTCGCCCACGACGAATGAGACGACGGCTACCTGTCCGACGTTGAAAGCCAGCGCGCCCGCGACGCTGATCCAGGGCAGGGAGAAGTCCGATGAGAATTTTCCGTACAGCAGCGCCATCAGGGCGACCGCCGGAAGCGCTCCGCCGAGGCTGCAAAAAAAGGAAAATATGTTGCCCGTTATCAGCCATGCCAGCGCAACGCGCAGCAGCGTCACCGCGAACGCCTCTTTCACGCCGAGCAGTACGAGCGCGGCGAGCGCGAATACATTCGCAGCGCCGAGCTTCATGCCGGGAAGCGGCATCGGAAGCGCCCCCTCCGCGATATTCACGGCGAGCGCGCAGGCGGTGAAGAGGCCTGTAAGGACGATCCTGCGGGTATTCATCGCCGTCACCAGCTCACGCCGTCCACGTCGGCGGAGAGGCCTATTATCCGCACGACAAGTTTATGAGGCAGGCAGACGGCTCCCCCTCCGCCGCGTGATATCCAGCCCTGTCTGACGCAGACGCCGTCCGGGCAGTCCGCCGATACGACGGCGGCGCGCCCATTTTCCGTCCTGATTATGTTAAAGCCTCCGGCGGATTCCACCCGTATTTCACGCGGTGGGCCGTTCAGCGGCAGCCGCTCGACGACACGTCCGTCAAGCGCTATCTCCGCGACTGAAAGCCCCTCTCCGGCACGCTGCTGCGTGAAGAATGTCCACGCCGCCAGCAGCGCGCAGCCTGTCAGCGTTATCGCGGCCAGCAGCCGGTCGCCTCTTTTCATCGCGAGCCGCCCCCTATCTCTTCTAACGCAATGTTTTCATCCGTCAGGCGAAATATTTTTCGCGCCGCCGGCGTGACGAAGGCCGTTTTTCCCGAGGCTGAGAGCAGCACAGCAGCGACGCCGCCGTTTTTTTCAAGGAATTTCGCCGCCCTGTCTCTCCCCATTACGAAAAGCGCTGTGCATAGGGCGTCGGCAAGCGCCGAGTCCCCATCTATCACAGTTACGGAGGAAAGCCCAGATTCCGCCGGAAAGCCGCTGGCCGGGTCTATGATATGGTGATATATTTTCCCATCTTTTTCAAAGCATCGTTCGTAAGGGCCGGAGGTCACGACGGAGATATCCTCCGCTTCTACTATCCCGAAATATTCCCCGCGCGGCGACCAGGGCCGCTGCAGGCCGAGCCGCCAGCCTCTGCCCTCGGGCGATAGGCCGATAACGTCCAGATTGCCGCCGAGGTCGATAATGGCGCTTTTCACTCCGGCTTCGCGCAGCTTTTCCTTCAGCATATCGGCGGCGCGCCCCTTGGCTATCGCGCCGAGATCCAGCTCCATGCCGCGAGGTATCCGCAGATAGCGGCCATCTTCCGACGCGCGGCTTTCTATCTTTCTGTAGTCGCAGCTTTGAAGAGCCTTTTCTATCTCGCCGCGCTCCGGAATACGCTGATCCGGCGTGCCTGTCCGCCACAGACGGACTACGCCGCCTATGGCGGGGTTAAATGCCCCCTCCGTCAGCTCCGCCAGTTCGCGCGCGCGCTCGACGAGGCGGAAACATTCGCCGCTTACCGCAACCCATTCC
The DNA here is from genome assembly GCA_030533085.1 of Synergistaceae bacterium. Lineage (GTDB taxonomy): Bacteria > Synergistota > Synergistia > Synergistales > Synergistaceae > JAUNJZ01. The sequence continues at coordinate 385 of JAUNJZ010000045.1, read as the reverse complement.
CCGGCCTTTGCGTTCAGCCGGGAGATGTCGGAGGAGGCTATGTTTACGGAGAAGATCCGCTCAAATTCGCGGAGAAATTTATCGGCCTCCGCCAGCGCCTTTTCCGCCGCGGCATTTTCGCCGTAGAGGGCGACGCGCGTGACTGTGCCGAGGCGGAAGCTCTCCAATACATGAGGCTTTGCCGTCTCTTCGCGCTGCTGCGCCGCATGGAGCGCGAAGAGGCAGAGCAGCAGCGCCGCAAGCGCGAACAATATATATTTTCCGCCGTTTTTCGCCAGCATCTTCATTCCTCCATTCTCCCGCAAGGCTGAGTTACCGCCTTTATTATAGCAATCGAGTAGGAGGCTACCCATTAGTTGAGCAGCCGACCTCTCACACCACCGTG
>JAUNJZ010000044.1 GCA_030533085.1 Synergistaceae bacterium | reverse complement strand
TTTCCATTCTCTTAGTTTCTCTCTAATTGCGCAAAAAGTAAATGCTGTTGCCCTGCCGAATGTGATGTTTTGCATGTATCGCGGTCCGCGTATTACAAATGGCTCCGTGGCCGCGTCGGTGCCAGAGCCGCCCAGAATAATGCAATCGCGGAAATAATGGAAAAGATTCACACGAAGCATCCGGAAAAGGGATACAGGCGCATCAAGGATGATCTGGAGCATGATTACAGCATTCGCATTAACGATAAAAGAGCGTTGCGCATCTGCCGGATAAAGGGCATCAAGTCAACGATCAAATACAGCAATAATGGATGTACAAGGCAAGCAAAGAATCCGCAGCATCTGGCGGAGAATCTGTTGAATCGTCAGTTTTGCGCATCCCAGCCTAACGAGAAGTGGCTGACGGATGTGACTGAGTTCAAGTGGTATGAGGGCATAGAAGTCCATAAGATTTATCTCAGCGCCATTCTGGACCTCTATGACAGGCGTATCGTGTCCTATGTCATTGGCGATCGTAACGACAACCCTCTTGTGTTTAAGACGTTTGACAAGGCGGTCAGAGAAAATCCCAAAGCACGTCCGATGTTTCACAGCGACCGCGGCTTTCAGTATACCAGCCGAACGTTCCACCATAAGCTGGAGGCGGCCGGAATGACACAGAGCATGTCCCGAGTCGCTCATTGTATAGACAACGATCCTATGGAAGGCTTCTGGGGTATTCTCAAGCGGGAACGATACTACGGGCGGAGATTCACCAATAAGCAAGATCTAGTCAAAATGATTCAGGATTACATCGATTACTATAACAACCACCGCGTTCAGCGCAAATTGGACGTCTTGACGCCGATGGAGAAGCATGACAGATACCTTGCAGCATAAGAAACCCGCAAGACAAAGGAGAAGGCATCTAAGGTCCTTTTGTCCTGCGGGCGCCACGGCAAACTGTGCCGTGGAGAATATTTTCTTATTTCATTGTCCTCTTGACGGGGAGCAGTTCATTGCGGCATCCCGCCATTTTCTCATACTCTGACCTTATTTTACCGCTGACGAGAGGACTTGCAGGACATAAGGGCTGTGGCACAGGAGCGTTTGACCGTAGGTGCGGCGTTTGTTATAATTTTTCGCGGTCATTCAACTGTTTGTCGGTCTGTCAATATTGATTGAGAGGGAGCGGAAGCATGTTAATATCTGTAGCTGTCGACGAACGTTCGCCGCGGGGCGCTGTCAGCGAGCATCTGGAAGGGTCGAAATATCTGCTCATCGTGGAGACGGAAAGCAAAGAGGTCGTCAGAGTCCTGAACTGCAAGGGGCAGGATGCCGATATGAAATGCGCTCAGGCTGCCATAGACGCGGGTTGCGAAGCGATCATATGCGGCGACATCGGGCGCAGAGCCTATGATCTGCTGGCCGACAATATGATTTCCCGCTACTATGGCTGGGGCGCCGACGCCTCCCAGGCGGTAAGTCTGATGCAGGATAACCGCCTGCAGCTGATTCGCGAGGCGCGCGACGGCGGCCACTGCCATGGAAAGGAACATTGGGCCGAGCTGCAGCGCTGCATTGAAACGCTGGATAAAAAACAATAAACGGCGGCGTTGCTCTCTTTTTTAATGTCGTCCCAGAGACGTCGGGATAGGTAATTTTCAGGAAGCGCCGGTTATATATGAAAATTATTTAACCGGCGCTTTTTTGTTGCCGCCGACTTGTATTATTTTCCCCACGGGCAGGCGGCGAGGCAGAGGCCGCACGTTCCGAGGCCGAACACTTCTGCCATGTCGTCCCAGTAACGGAAGCCTCGCTCCGCGCCGCGTTACTTCGCGTCGCGGCAGTGCGCCATCAGGTAAGCGTCGACGTAGTGTCCGCTGCTGGTTTGCAGCCAGTCTTTGGCTATGCCCTCAACTTTGAACCCCGAGGATTTGAAGAGCTTCAGCGCGTTTACGTTGTCTGTCGGAATCTCCGCCTCCACGCGCTCCATCATCAGTTCGTCGTCCGCGAGCTTCAGCGCGGTGAACATCAGCGCCCGGCCAATCCCCTTGCCCTGCCATTTTTTATCGACGATGATTCTCAGCGTAGCCATGCGCCGCAGGAAGATCTGCGGATTTACCCGAAGCAGCACGGCCGCGCATATTTCGCACGGCTCCGTTTCCGTCTCCAGCACGAGCATGTGGTCGAACTGCGTCAGCTCCGAGATGAGTTTTTCCGCGTTTTGAAACTGGTTGTATGCGATGCTGAAAAGGTTCTGCTTTTCAACGTCGGCGTTCATGCGGACTATCGCCGCCGCGTCGCTCGGGATTACCGGCCTGATCCTCATTCCTTTGTTCCCTCCCCGCGCAGCCGTCCCATCACGTATTCATTTACGAATTTTCCTCCGACGACGGCGGCGTTTTTTCTCGTGGCCTCGATCATGAAGCCATAATTCTTATAGAGTCTGATCGCCTTTTCGTTGTCGGTCAGCACAAGCAGCTCAAGGCGGTGAAGCTTCAGTTCGTTGTCCGCGCAGTCAACGAGGCGTTTCATCAGCATGTGCCCGACGCCGCGCTGCTGAAAATCTCTGTCCACCATTACCGCGACTGTCGCGCAGTGCCGGCGTCCCTCTTCCTTATAAGAGAGAAGTACGGCGAATCCCACCGCTGTCCCTTCCCTGACCGCTACGAAAGCTCTGTCTTGTTCCGTAAGCGATCTGATGAAGCCGGCAGTGACTTCCAGCCTGTCGCTTGAAAGGGCGAGCACACCTTCGCGCACGCCGTCCTGTCTTCTGATGTTGGCTATTGCTTCCGCGTCTTCGAGCGTTACGGCTCTTATTTCCAAAATGCCGGACCTCCCGCATGATTTCAATGATCGGGAATATTGTACTCTAATTGGGGGACGATAGCAAAACGAAAGGGCGTAAAAATTTTTATCCCTCCCCGCCTTCTCGCGCCGGATTTTGCTTCTGGCAAAAAAAACGGCAATTTTATTCTTGACTTTAAGGCTGATTCCGCTATGATATCAATAATGATTTTGATTTAAGATAAAAATCTCTATAACAGACGAAAGGTGCGATGTTTAATGATAATCGATCCCAAAATGGAAAAGGCGCTTAACGGACAGGTTGCGGCGGAGCTGGAGTCGGCCTACCTTTATCTCTCAATGGCGGCGTGGTTTGAGGCCAACGACCTCGGCGGCTGCGCTCACTGGATGAAGAAGCAGGCGGCGGAAGAGCAGGAGCACGCGATGAAAATATTCGATTACCTGTCGGCGCGCGGCGGCCATGTGATTTTGGAGGCTATTCCCGCCCCGCGCAGCGAGTGGAAGAACGCGACGGAGATATTTGAGCAGACTTTGGCTCACGAGCAGAAGGTGACTCAGCTTATTTACGCTCTGGTCGAGCTGTCGATGGAGATGAAGGACTACGCCACGCGCGGTATGCTCTCATGGTTTGTACAGGAGCAGGTGGAGGAAGAGGAGACGGCGATGAATATCCTCGCCAAATTCAGGAAGCTCGGCGATATTCCAATTTCTCTCGCGATGCTTGACAAGGAGCTGGGCGAGAGATAAAAAGAGATGGGCGGAGCGCTGCCCGCGCGGCGGCTCTCCGCCGGAATTTCTGTTACGCTCTTCAGAAAGGAGAGAATTTAATAATGGACAAGACGATTGATATGAAGGCTCTTTTTTCTCTGACCTACGGCATGTACATAGTAAGCACCGTCTGTGACGGCAGGCTCAACGGTCAGATAGCCAATACCGTAATGCAGATAACGTCGGAGCCGCTCTGCGTGGCGACCTGTCTCAACAAGGCGAATCTCACGACGGAGCTGATAAAAAAGAGCGGCTGCTTCTCGGTCTCCATACTCGAACAGGATGTGCCTATGACCTTTATCGGGCAATTCGGCTTCAAATCCGGGCGAGATATCGACAAATTTTCAAATGTAAAATTTGAGCCGGCTTCTACCGGCGCGCCTCTCATCGAGGACTGGTCTATAGCGGCCTTCGACGCCAGGGTCTGCGATGTCGTGGATATGCCCAGCCATGTGCTTTTTATCGGCGAGGTGCAGTGCGCGAAATTTTTCAAAGAGGCGCTGCCGCTCACTTACAGCGATTACCACAGCATAAAAAAGGGAAAATCGCCCAAAACAGCGCCGACCTTCGGCTTCAACACGCTGAAATAGAGCCTTGAAGCCGCTGGAGGAGGCCGCGGCCAGAGCCGCGAGCCGCGAGATATTTGAAAAGATATACGACGATTACAACAGGCGGATCTATGTCTCACCCGATCCGCTTCAGTTCTTATATGATTATGAGGATACAGTCGACCGCGAGGTCGCGGGTATCATAGCCTCCGGGCTGGCCTATGGCAGGGTGGCGCAGATACTGAAAAGCGTAAAGAAGGTGCTGGATGCGCTGGGGCAGCATCCGGCGGAACATCTGAAAGAAAGCTCTCTGGACGATCATCGCGCCGCGCTCTGCGGCTTTGTCCACCGTTTCACCGACTGCGATGAAATGTGCCTTTTCCTCGCCGCCGTCGGCGAGGCGCTGCGCTCGCACGGCTCGCTGGAGGCTCTCTTCCTCTCCGGCTACGACGGCGATATGCGCGAAGGCATGGAGAATTTCGCGGCGGCCATCTGCCGCTGCGCGGGACGGGATAGGCTCTATCTGCTGCCGCGCCCCTCCAAAGGCAGCGCATGCAAAAGGATGGCGCTCTTCCTGCGCTGGATGGTGCGCTGCGACGAGGTAGATCCGGGCGGCTGGCGCAATATCTCCCCAGCCGATTTGCAGATACCGCTTGACACGCACATGTTCAACATATCGTCAACGCTGGGGCTTTGCTCTTCAAAGAGCGCGAATGGCAAAGCCGCCGCCGAAATAACGGAGAACTTCAAAGATATTTCGCCCGACGATCCGGTAAAGTACGATTTCGCTCTGACGCGCTACGGCATCCGGGAAGAAATGACGGTGGAGGAGCTGTTCGCGAAATGGCGCACGGAGCGCTGAGCGGGAAACAGCGTCAAATATGGCCGTAAAAGCCCGATCCCCGGAGGCCTTGCCCCGGGGATTTTGCTTTGTATCGAGCGCCGCGCTTTGAAGCTATGCCGAACCGCCGTATGCCGAAGGGCGCGTACCGGCGATGTTAGAGGGGGAGAAAGCTTCTTCCCTACTCGATTTTGCGTCTGCGGCATTTTGCCTGACTGGCAAAAAAGCGGAACTGGGGTGTCGCTCTCTTTACGCTGGCTGCCGTAAGCTTTTTCTCTTATTTCACCAAAGGCTTTACAAAGCTTGCCTCCGTGCTGCTCGGCATGGCGGCCGGCTATCTGCTTGCGGCCTTTCTCGGCATGGTTTCTTTCGAGAATATCGTCGCCAGCAAGTGGTTTCAGCTTCCGCGAGTAAACCATTTCAAAATAGAATTTCATAGCACGGCCGTCGTTTCGATGATAGTCATGTATATCGTTAATTCGATTCAGGCGATAGGCGACATTTCGGCGACGACGGCCGGGGCGATGGACAGGGAGCCTGAGGACAGGGAGCTTGCCGGCGGTATTATGGGAAACGGCCTGTCAAGCATCCTCTCCGCTTTCATCGGCGGCCTGCCGACTGCCACATTCAGCCAGAATGTCGGCATTGTGACCGTTACGAAGGTCATCAACAGGCTCGTCATCGCCCTCGCCGCGGCAATCATCCTGACGGCGGGGCTGATTCCCAAATTCGCCGCGCTTCTTACGACAATACCGCTTGCGGTGCTGGGCGGCGCTACGCTGACGGTCTTCGCCGCGATTACGATGACGGGCATGAAGCTGCTGCTTTCGGAGAGGCTCACGCCGCGCAACAGCGCCGTCGTCGGCATTTCCGTCGCGCTTGGGGTGGGCATCTCTCAGGTCGCGAACGCGCTCGGCGGCCCAGGAATGCCATCATGGGCGCAGGAGGTCTTCGGCTCGTCGTCGGTCATTCTCGCGACGCTGACTGCGGTAATCCTCAATCGGATAATACCCAACGAGAGAAAGTAACGGATCCCGACGCGGCGAAATGCTTCCGTCAAAGGCGCTCCCGCCCTTTTAGCGGTGGGGGCGCTCTTTTGTCACTTTTTCCAAAAAGGGTATTTTTTCGGATTACCTCTTCCCGCAATACTCTTATTATCATAAAAAATCCGTAGGCTTTTTCACGGGGAGCTGGAATGATAAGAGGCATGTTGCGCGAAGATGAATGGTTTTAAGAGGTTGTTTCAACATTGCTGTGTTCTTGGGGCTTCTGTGGCGGCGCTGTTTTTTACGCCGGCCGCGGCGCTGCTGTGCGACACAAAACAGCCTCTCGGAGTCTCTTCTCTTTTATGCTGCTGTTTTCACGACGCGCCGCACTCCTGTTTTGTCAAGATGAGCTACAGCGCTTTCCTCCGCGAGCACGAACGGCTGAAAAAGGAGCTTGAGAAGAGCTATCAGAGCTGTTACGACGCTCTGGACGAGGAGGGGCGGCTGGAGCTTTTTGAGAGCGAGCTTTTATGGGAAAAGATGGCGGAGGGCTACGAAATGAATCTTCGCAGGCTTGACAGGCCGCTGCTGATATACGACGACGACATGAAAGGTCTTATGGTGACTAATGTCTACCGCGAGGCGATTACCAATATCCTCAAATGGCGCGCCGACGACCTGAAGCGCTGGCGAAGCGGAAAGCCGCTGCCCGCTCACGAAAAGAGCGTGAAGGATATCAAAGCCGGTATATCCGCCGAATCCCGCCGCTGTACCGAGCTGAAGAGCGACGCGAGGCTGCTCAGGCGTGTCCTCTATAACTATGACTGGATAAGGACGGAAAAGCTATCCAACCGTTTTGTAGAGAAAAAGCTTATATTTCTGGAAGGGCGCACCTGCGACGAACGGGCGCTGCTCTGCGAGCGGCATGAGTCGATAAGGCGGAAGAATCGCCTGCTGAAAATGATTTCGGCGGGGCTGCGCGGAGTCTCCCCTTTCGCCGGAGCGCAGGATAAAGCCGGAATACGCCGCTTTTTTCAGAAGAGACCGGCCGCTTAAAGCTCTGCCGCACTAAGCCGGCGGGCGGCCGCATTTGCTCCGGTAAAATTGACAAATATCTACGTTGCCGATAAACTAACGTCGTCGCCTGCAATTTGGGATATTTCACGGCGCGGAGCGGGCGTCCGCCGCGTTCCGTAAGTGGAGATGACAGCATGAGCCGCCTGGGAATGTTTGCCCTCTTTATCCTTATCATGACCCTTGCCGCGCTGTATTTTGCCCTGTACTCTCATGAAGGCGGCAACGTCGTCTATAATTATGACGAACAAGCTCCCCCCTCTGTTAAAATGTCCTTCTTCGGCAACAAGTACGAGGCTGAAAATGTCGAAGTGCTGGAGGAGATAATAACCGATTTTATGCGGAAACGCCCCGATGTGCGCGTCAGCTACGAGAGCCTGAAGGGGGCGGCCTATTATGAGGCGTTGAAGAAGAGGGCGGCGGCCGGAAATTACGACGATGTTTTTATCGTCGATCACGACACGGCGCTGACCTTTGCCGGAAAAGGGCTGCTGGCGGAGCTTACGGAGCTGGCGGCTGTGCAGAATTTCTCGGATAGTATGCTGAATCAGATGCGGGACGGCGACGGCAAAATATACTGGGCGCCGACCTCAGTCTCCGCTTTCGGCCTCTATTGCAACACAGACCTGCTCAAGGCTCACGGTCAGAATGTCCCGCGCAATCTGCCGGAGTGGGAGGCTGTCTGCGGCTATTTCGTCGAAAAGGGGATAACGCCTATCGTTGCGAATAACGACATTTCTCTGAAGACGCTGGCGATAGCGAAGGGCTTTTATCCCATATACCGCGGCGGAGGCGAGGCGGAGATATTTGCGCGCCTGAACGCGGGGGAGGAGAAGTTCAGCCTTTATCTGCGTCCCGGCTTCGAGCTGGCGCGGCGCTTCTGCGACAGGGGCTATATCGACGCTGGCAGGGCGTTGAAGACGATGAAGACTTCGGACGATTTGAAAGAGTTCGCGGAGGGAAAATCGCCCTTCATGCTCACCGGCGCGTGGGCGGCGAGGCGTGTGAAGGCCGCCGCGCCGGAGCTTTCTTTCACTATAGTTCCTTATCCGGTGCTGGAGGATGGGGCGGTGCTGGTGATAAATCCTGACTCGCGGATGGCGGTCGGCGCGCGCGGCTCGAATCCGGAGGCGGCGAAGGCCTTTGTCTCTTTCTTCCTGCGTTCTGATAATCTGCAAAAGTATGACGACAGTCAGTCCTCTTTCAGCCCGATGAAGGATGGGGCTATCCCCTCCGTTAAGGAGATAGCGCCGCTGGTGGAGAGTTACCGCGCTCAGAGAGCGGTCATCGGCTCAGACAGTCTGATCGAGAGGCCGATTTGGGGGGTCACGGCCGAGGTCTCCGAACGGCTGCTGGCGGGAGAGGATACAGACAGCCTGATGGATTGGATGGATTCCGCTCTGTCGCGGGAAGATCGCTGATGGAAAGGAAAAACAGCACTCTTGTTGATCTGGCGCTCGTGCTGTCGATTCTGCTCGCAGGCTGCACCTATGTCTTTGTCAGCGGCGTGCGCGCCCAGCTCTGGCAGTCCTCTGTCGAAACAGTTATGGAGAGCACGGGGCAGGGGGCAAGCGCGATGAGGATGCAGTTCAGAAAAGAGTTCGACATGCTCTCCTGGCTTACCGGCTCTATCGGTAATATACCGCTTACCGACCTGGAGGATTTTAAGCGGGGGCTGGCGCGGCGCACGAAATTCGGCTCGGCTACTGTGATTTATTCCTCCGGCGGAGAGGTGCTCTCTCCAGACGATGAAAGGGACGCTGCGGTCGCGGAGGGGCTTTCGGACGCGAGTGGGCCTTTTGGCATTATAGACCCGCATATCAGCAGCGTCAGCGGCGAGAATGTCTTTAATGTTTACGCCAGGGCGGCGCTGATGAACGGCGATTTCTGCTATGTCGTGAAGGAATATTCGGTGGACGAGATGGCCGAACAGTTTTCGCTTTCCTTCTTCAACGACGGCGGTTTTTCTTATGTCGTTGACGCAGACGGCAAGGTGCTGCTTCGCTCCTCCCACATAAACAGCAATAAGACGATACAGAACCTCTTTGATATCCTCAAGGCGGATGAAAACGACCCCGCCGTCATCGCCAGCTTTGAAGAGTCCATTCGCGGCGCTCGTACCGGCTGGGCGCGTTTCCGCCTCGGCGGGGAGAATATGCTTCTCTGTTATACTCCGCTGGGCGTCTATTCGGACTGGTATCAGATATCCATCATTCCGACGCGCATTCTCACCGCGCAGGGCTCGCTTATCATTCTCAAGGCGGCGCTGCTGCTGGCGGCCGTGCTCATCTCTATATTCGCCGTCGCCGCGATCTACCTGAGAAATATGCGGAGAAGCGCGAAACAGCTTGAGAGTCAGGCCAGCTTCATCGAGCATCTTTACGAATCGATCCCTGTCGGAATCGCCGTTATTTCCGCGGAGGAGCCATATCGTTTTATAGAGCTGAATCGCGTCGGGCATGGAATGTTCGGCTCAGCGGAGGGCGATTTCAAAGCTTCCCTGGAGCTTCGCGGCGTCGTTCATCCGGAGGATGCGGAGGCGGCGCTGACGGCTTTCAGCAGGGCGCTGTCAGGGGGCAGGCAGGCCTTTATCTGCCGCCTCCACAGAGGCGACGGCGGCTATTTCTGGTCCTCCTGCATATTGGAGCGAGTGGAGGATGTTGACGGCAAGAGCGCGCTTATCGCGACCTTCAACGACATAACGGGGGAAAAGCTCGCCAGAGACGAACGCGAACGGGAAAATATAATGGAGCGCAGCTCGCTTATCAGCGCGGTATCGATAGCCTATCCCGTCATCATCAGTCTGAATCTGAGCCGCGACGAGCTGAGCTTCATCTACCGCTCCGACGATTTCGGACTGGCGCTTTCCGGCGAGCGCAGCTACAGCGGGCTGTTCGAGTTATTCGCGAGGGCGCTGCAGCCGGATCACCGCGAGGCCTTCGGCGAGCGTTTCAGGATAGACAGGCTGCGCGAGCAGCTTGGCGAAGGATGCGGCGAGATATTTACCGAGCTGCTCTGCGCGCTTAAAGACGGAGAATATCACTGGCTTTCAATGCAGGTCATAGGCGTTGAGAACCCCTTTTCTGACGATGATACGGCAATACTGCTCCTTAGATGTATCGACGAGCAGAAGCGGGAGGAAGAGCGCGGGCGCATGGCTCTCACGGAGGCGCTGGAGGCTGCCCGCGAGGCAAGTCAGGCGAAGAGCAGGTTTCTTTCAAGCATGTCGCATGACATTCGTACCCCTATGAACGCCATTATCGGCATGACGGAAATAGCCGAACGCAATATAGAGGACGGCGAGCGGGTGAAGGATTCTCTTCGGAAGATCAACGCGGCAGGCGCTCATCTGCTGAATCTTATAAACGACGTGCTCGACATGTCGAAGATAGAAAGCGGCAAGCTGGCGCTTCGTAAGGAACGCTTCAACGTCGCGGAGCTTTTCTCCGACCTTCTGGATATCATGGCGCCTCAGGCGGAAAGCGGCGGCCTTACATTCGACGCGCGCCTTGCGCCGCTGAATGACGAGGAGGCGATAGGCGACCCGCTGCGGCTGCGGCAGGCTATGCTGAATGTGATAAGCAACGCGGTGAAGTATACCCCGCCGGGGGGAAAAATAAGCATCGGGCTTCAGCAGGAGGAGTCTGCGCGCGCCGGATACGGGCGCTACCTTTTCCGCTGCGAGGATACCGGGAACGGCATGGACGAAGAGCTGCTGGGGCGTCTATTCCAGTGGTTTGAGCGCGGCAGCGACGCCCGCACGAGCCAGATAGCCGGCACAGGGCTGGGTATGGCTATAACGAAGAATATCGTTGATATGATGGACGGCGCGATTACGGTAAAAAGCCGCCCCGGCGAAGGCTCGGCATTCGGCGTCACTGTCTGTATGGAGCTGCCGGAGGATTCCGAGCCGGACAGCCGCTGGAGCGGAATGAGCGTTCTTGTCGCGGGGGCGGAGGGCTTTGACGCGGAGGCCGCCGCGCAGCTTCTGAAATGGGCGGGCTGCCGCTGCTGCGAAGCCCCGTCTGCGGAGGCGGCGCTCCGTCTGCTGGCGGAGGGCGGGAAATACGGGCTGATAGTCGCCGGCGTCGATGGGTCGGATATGATTCCGCGGCTCAGGGCGGCGGCGGGAGATACTCCGATAATCGCCGTACATGCTTACGGAGAGACTGACGAACAATACGACGGGATGACGGCAGTCCTTTCCTCGCCGCTTTATCTTGCCGCGATGCGCCGCGCGTTGGATTCGCTGCTGCCGGAGGCCTCCGTCTCTCAGGAGGGCGGCGGCTTCAAAGGAAAACGGCTGCTGCTGGCGGAGGATAACGAGCTGAATATGGAGATTGCGCGCGAGCTTCTCGGAATTTACGGCGTAGTGACAGACGAGGCGCGCAACGGAGAGGAGGCGCTGCGCATGGTGGCGGAATCCGCCCCCGGCTATTACAGCCTTGTCTTTATGGATATTCAGATGCCGCTGATGGACGGCTACGAGGCGACGCGGCGCATCAGGTTGCTGGAAGGTCGTCCCGACGCTGCCTCTCTGCCTATAGTGGCGATGACGGCAAACGCCTTTGTCGAAGACGTCGAGGCGGCGCTTAAAGCCGGCATGAACGGACATATCGCCAAGCCTGTCAATCTTGCCGAGCTTTATGAGACGCTGAAAAGGTGGCTTTAATATTTGAAAGGACGCTTGTTATGAGAAGAGGTCCCCTGCCTGACGGCTGGAAACCTCTTTCGTTAATATGTATCGCCGCGCTGCGCGGCGCTTATGATTTGTCTGTTTAATCAGACGTGTAGGGCAGCAGGGCGATTATCCTCGCGCGCTTGATGGCGCGGGTAAGCTGGCGCTGATGCTTCGCGCAGGTTCCCGTCACGCGGCGGGGGATTATCTTGCTGCGTTCCGTTATATACTTCCTAAGCTTGTCAAATTCCTTGTAGTCGATATGATCGACCTTATCCACGCAGAAGTGACATACCTTCGGCCGACGTTTGCGGCGTTTGCGGTTGAATGCGTTTTCCATTTCCTATCCACCTCTTTCTAGAACGGTATCTCTACATCTCCCGATGAATCCGAGCCGCTGAGCTCCGAAAAATCGAGCGGGAAATCATCTTCAAAGCCGGATTCGTTTCTCAGGCTGCCCAGATCCGGGGAAGCCATCGCGTCCGACTGCGGCGCGCGCCCATATGAGGGCTGCTGCTGGCCGCCGTAGCTTTGCTGCTGCTGATAACCGCCCTGACCTTCGTCGTCTCTGCGTCCTGAACTCAGGAGAACGATGTTGTCAGCTACGACCTCCGTGACCCAACGGTGCTGCCCCGTTCTTACGTCGTCGAAATCGCGAACGCTGATTCTTCCTTCGACAAGTACGGGACGTCCTTTTTTCAGGTAGCGCTCACAGATGTCCGCGGATACGCCCCAGGCTACTACCGGCACGAAATCCGTATGGCTCTGAAGCTCGCCGGTGACTTTGTTTTTCCACTGGCGTCCTATGGCTACCGTGATACGCGCAACCTTCTGCTTGTTGGGCGTAAATCTTACATCCGGATCGCGCGCCAGGTTGCCCATAAGCACGGTTCTGTTATATCCTCTGGACATAAGCTTTACTTCTCCTCCAGGTTGACGACCATCTGCCGCACAACGTTGGTTCTGAGGCTAAGGAGACGTTCCAATTCCTTAACCTGCGCGGGGTCGAGCTTAAACGTGTAGAGAGTGTAGAAACCCTCTAGCTGTTTGTCGATAGGGTAGGCAAAACGCTTTTTGCCCCAAAGGTCGATCTTCTCAACCTCTGCTCCCAATCCGCGCACGATCTCGGCCGTATCTTCGGAAACTGTCTTATGATCCTCGATATCAGCCTTAAAAATTACAACCATTTCGTAAGACCGCACGTAATTCACCTCCTCCCTCTGGACTCTGGCCTCTTCTTTCCGAAGAGGCAGGGAAACACAGCTTGATATTGTACATCATCGGAAAAGCTATGGCAAGCCGTCCTTTGAAGTAACCTCGATTTTGTATATCCTGTCGCCGGAATGGACAAGATTGAACTGCTCCGTCGCCAGCCGCGCTATCCCTTCGGGGGTGCTGTAGTAGCGGATATCCTGCCTGAGCTTCTGCGTCTTCCGCTCCTCGTTGACAAGCTCTTCCATGCGGCTGTCAAGGGCGGCGGAGAGAGCGTCTATCTTCTCCAGCTCTTTGAAGAAGGAGGTTAGCAGCACCGCTATTAAGAAGGTCACAGCCGCTCCGAAGGCGACCCAGCGAAGTTTTGGAGCGTTCATCGTTCCGTTCCGCCGCTACATTTTTTCCGGCGCGGAGACTCCCAGTATTTTCAGGACGTTTTTCAGCGTGATACGGCATGCCTCCATCAGCAGGATGCGGCTCTTCATCACATCTTCCTCGACTCCCAGCACGCGCTGCGCGTTGTAGAAGGCGTGGAATGCCTCCGCAAGCTCGTTGGCGTAGTAAGCGATACGGTGCGGCGCGCTTTCTTCCGCCGCCTTCGCTATCTCTTCGGGGAAGCGAGATATCGCCTTTGCCAGATTAAGCTCCGTTGCGTCGGAGATGAGCGAAACGTCAAGCTCTTCCAGCTTCGGCATAGGAACGCCGCGCTCCTCAAGCTCGCGGTAGATGCTGCATATGCGCGCGTGCGCGTACTGAATATAGAATACCGGATTCTCCGACGATGCTTTTTTCGCCAGCTCAAGGTCGAAGTCCACAGTGCTGTCGCAGCGGCGGATGACAAAGAAAAGTCTCGCCGCGTCGCGGCCGACCTCGTCCATTATCTCGCGCAGCGTGACGATAGTCCCGGCGCGTTTGGACATCTGCACCGGCTTGCCGTCGCGCAGCAGATTCACCATCTGTATCAGCAGCACCTCTATGCCGTCGTCGGGATAGCCGAAGGCCTTGTTGACCGATTTCAGGCGCGGCACGTAGCCGTGATGGTCGGCCCCCCAGACATAGATGTTGCGCTCAAAGCCGCGGTCATATTTGTTTTTCAGATATGCGACGTCGGAGGTGAAATATGTCGGCATTCCATTCGTGCGTATCAGCACGCGGTCTTTGTCGTCGCCGAAGAGCGTGGAGCGGAACCAGAGCGCGCCGGCGTCCTCGTAGGCGTAGTCGCGCTCCTTGAGCGCCTTCATAGCAGGCTCCACAAGATTTTCGTCGTAGAGGGATTTTTCGGAGAACCATACGTCGAATTTGACTCCGAAATCCGCGAGATCCTTTTCTATCATCGCGAGCACCATCTTGCCCGTCTCCTGCGAGAAAAGCTCCAGCGTCTCTTCCAGCGGCTTCTGCGCGAGCGAGTCGCCGTATTTTTCGACAAATACGCCCGCGATGTCGCTCATATATTCTCCGTGGTAGCCGTCCTCCGGCATCGGCGCTTCGTCGGCGCGCCCCAGCAGCTCAAAATATCGTGCCTGCGCCGATTTGCCGAGCAGCTCCATTTGCAGCCCCGCGTCGTTGATATAGTATTCCCGCTTGACATTCCAGCCGGCGAAATCGAGCAGCGAGGCGCAGATATCGCCCACCGCCGCGCCGCGTCCGTGTCCCATGTGCAGCGGCCCCGTCGGATTCGCGCTGACAAATTCCACCTGCACGCTTCGCCCCTTGCCGGTATTCACGCGGCCATAGTCGTCGCCCTTTTCAACTGCGTCCCTTATCGTCTCCGTTACCCAGTCGGAGGTTAGTGTGAAGTTCATGAAGCCCGGCCCCGCGACCTCCGCCTTTTTGACCACGGAATCCTTGGGCAGCCGCTCGATTATCTCCTGCGCCAGCTCCCGCGGCTTTGCCGCGAAGGGTTTCGCAAGCTGCATCGCGATATTCGTCGCCCAGTCTCCGTGCCCTTCCTGACGCGGGCGCTCGAGGCGCACCGCAAAGCCTTCCGGCAGCTCGCAGCCCTTATCCGCCGCAAGCTCCCTGACCGCCTTATCCAGCGATATTTTCAGTTCTTCCGTCATATTACGCACGCTGCAACACTCCTTAATATCCTGCGAACTTTTATTTTCTGAAGGGCAGGTCGAGAACCGGCCATCTGAGCGAAGCGGCCAGCTCCTCTCTGAGCACCTGCGCCATCGTACTGTCTATATCGCGCGCCCTGACGACCCAAAGGCTGTCGGCCAGCAGCTCCGCCTTTTTAGGCCAGTGTGTTATAGACTCCCGCAGCACCGCCTTGCTTCCCTCGCCGAGCTGTTTCAGCGGCGGGGTTTGCAACATACGGAAGCCCTTGGGCATCGACATGCGCACCTTCTGGTCTATGACAAATGGGAAATGGAGGGTATACGAGCTCTCCTGTCCCACCATCTCGCGCACCTGTGTCGGAACGCCCCCCGGCAGCCTCAGCAGCATACTGTTGCCGTGCACTATACCGGGCACGCAGCTGACGTCGAACTCCAGCTTATAACCGTTCTTCTGCTGATCGACCGCCTTAGGAGTCAGCGTCATGCCGGGAATGGCGAAGTTGAGCCTGCCTGTCAGGAAGCGGTTGATTCCGTCAAGCGAGGGGGTTCTGTTGCCGGAGAAGAGATCGCTCCATCCTCCCGTTACAGTAACGTCGAGAGTTCCCTCCGCCCTGCCGCTGTCGTCCAGCTTTAAGCGCCACAGCAGCGCGAGTCTGTTTTCCGACGAGGAGCCGGAGGGGAGCTTTTTCGCGGCGGCCTCGCCGTTCTCAAGTCCGTACAGCTCGCTGCCGGCCACGGATACGGGGGCGCGCCCCGCCACAAAGGGAAGCCCCGCCATAAAGTAAGAGCTTTTCGCGCCGCCGCCAGATTTAAGCTCCAGGACGGGGGCGGAGAAGAGCGAGACGGAGGCCGGGCTTTCTTCGTTAAGCGGCATCTTCGCTTCCCACAGCAAGGAGGATTCCCAGCCAAGATTTTTCAGCCATCTGTTGAGCAGTAATGTCTGCTCCCAGGGAGTCCACGGCCCTTCGGCCGGTATCTGCTCCGGCGGACGAACCCAATCCGCCGGATAGCCTTCCAGCGTGCGCGCGGGGGAGTTGACCCATTCTATCAGCCGTGTTCCGCCCCTCGCTCCGCTTCCGCCGGCGGCGGAGGGCAGCGGCAGCGGCGGCATTGAAGCGGCTATCTCATGCATCATTCTCAGGCTCTGATTCAGCCCCTTTTTTGAGCTGAAAGATACCATCGGCCTTTCGTTGACTACAAAGCCCTCGCCGTGCCACGGCAGCTGATTCATCACCTGCCAGCGGTAGCGTCTGACGCTGCCGCTCTTCGTGACCTCCGGCTCCTTCATCCCGCGCCCTGCCCAGAAAAGCTCCATCCCCTCCGGCAGCTCCACGCTGACATTCTGCTCCCATATCGGCAGGCTTCCGGCCATGTTGACCGTCTCGTCGACGCCGTAACGGGCGGCGCGTATCTCGCGCACCGCTATCGCCACAGCGCGGCCGACGGCGTCGTCCGGTATCGTTATCGTCTTGACTGCCGCGCCGCCCGGCAGAGTCTCTTCATTTACTGCGAGAGAGCCTTCTTTCATTCCGGTCATCGTGTTGTACCACGAGGCGTCCGCTATCGACAGCTCGCCGCCGGCAGGAACGGGGAATCGGATTGTTTTCCAGTCCGACGGTATACGCTCGCCCATCATTATGATCGTGCCGCGCAGATTTTCCATCGAGCCGTCCGCCAGCATCCTGGACTCATTGTTTCTGAGCCATATAACCGCGTCGCTGCCGCCGAACAGCTCCATTGAGGGAACCTCTTTTTTAAGGCGGGCTATCTCCTCCGCGCTGTCCCAGGCAAGCCCCGGCGCGGAGGATAAAAGCAGCGCCAGCAGCGCGAGCGCCGGCATTGCCAGTTTTTTCAGGAATTTCCGCTTCATCGTCTATTTCCCCCGGCCGCAGCACTGCTTGTACTTTTTGCCGCTTCCGCATGGGCAGGGATCGTTGCGCCCCACCTTTATATCGTTGACTATCGGCTGCGTCTTCTGCGCTGTGGCGAGCGCGCCGGGATTCTCCATATCGTCGCTGTAGGCCGTTCCTCCGGCGGAGGGAATGTCAAAGGGGTCGCGGCTCTCGCGCCACTTTTTGCGCTCTTCGCCGCGCGGCTCCTCTTTATTTACCACCGAGACGCGCAGCGCGAATTCTGTGATGCTTTCGCGCACCTGCACCAGCATATTCTGGAAGAGGTTGAAGGATTCAAACTGATATTCTATAAGAGGATCCTTCTGCCCTATCGCGCGCAGCCCGATGCCGCGCCGCAGCTCGTCCATCGCCAGCAGATGCTCTTTCCAGTTGGAGTCCAGCACCTCTAGGAATATATAGCGGTATATCTGCTCCGACAGGACCTCGCCAAGCTCCTCCGTTTTTTCCCTGAAACGCCGGCGGATATCCTCTATTATCAGAGGACGCGCCTCCTCAAGCGCCTCTTCGGAATCGACGCCGTCAAGGCGCGAGGCCACGCCGGGCCAGAAGAGAGCGTTCAGGCGGACGCTGACCGACTTCACGTCAGGCTCCTCCGCCTCCTTGTCGGCAAAGACCCTGTCCAGCTGAGCGTTGGCCGTGTCCTCGAGTACGGCGAGCATTCTTTCTGTAATATTCCCGTCGTCGAGTATCTCCGCGCGCTCGTTGTATACGGCTTCGCGCTGGCGGTTCATCACATTGTCGTAGGCAAGGAGCTGCTTGCGTATATCGAAATGCATCTCCTCCACCTTCTTCTGCGCGTTCTCTATAGCCTTTGAAAGCAGCGGATGCTCTATCGACTCGCCTCTCTCCATGCCAAGCTTGTCCATAATCGCGGATATTCTCTCTCCGCCGAAGAGGCGTATCAGGTCGTCCTCCAAAGCTATATAGAAGCGGCTCTCGCCAGGGTCTCCCTGACGGCCGGAACGGCCGCGAAGCTGGTTGTCTATGCGGCGCGACTCGTGGCGCTCCGTGCCGATTATCCGCAGCCCGCCGGTCTCTATGACCTTGTCGTGTTCTTCCGCGCAGAGCTTTTTATATCTCTCCAGCGTCTCGGCGTAAAGCTCCCGCTCTGAGGCCGGGTCAAGCCCCTGCTTTTCCATCTCCTCGCGCGCCAGAAACTCCGCGTTTCCGCCGAGCACTATGTCTGTTCCGCGTCCGGCCATATTTGTGGCGACGGTGACGGCCCCCAGCCGTCCCGCCTGGGCGACTATGCTGGCCTCTTTGTCGTGTACCTTCGCGTTCAGCACATTGTGCGGTATCTTGCGCGCGCGCAGCAGCTTGCTGACGCGCTCCGAATGCTCGATAGAGGCTGTGCCTATCAGTATTGGCTGCCCCTTCGCGTGGAACTCGGCTACCTCGTCGGCGGCCGCGATATATTTTTCATCGACCGTCTTATATACCGCGTCGGGATGATCTGCACGCACCATCGGCCTGTGCGTCGGCACGACAATGACATTGAGGCCGTAAATCTCCTTGAACTCCTCCGCCTCGGTCAGCGCGGTGCCGGTCATGCCGGCCAGCTTTTTGTACATGCGGAAATAATTTTGCAGCGTGATCGTGGCCAGCGTCTGATTTTCACGCCCCACGCGAACGCGCTCCTTCGCCTCTATCGCCTGGTGCAGCCCGTCGGAATAGCGGCGGCCGAACATCAGACGTCCGGTAAATTCATCGACTATTACAATTTCGCCGTCCTTCACGACATAATGCACGTCGCGCTGAAAGAGATGATGTCCCTTGAGCGCCTGCACTATCTTGTGCGCCAGCGAAGAGTTGGCGAAATCGGTGAAAAGATTCGGCAGCTTCATCAGCCGCTCGGCCTTCGCTATACCGGCTTCGGTGAGGGCAAGATTGCGCTCCTTCTCGTCAAGCTCAAAATCCACGCCCTTCGTCAGCTCGCGCGCGACGCCGTCCGCCACGCGGTACGGCTCCGTATCGTCTTCCGACGGGCCGGAAATTATGAGCGGGGTCCTCGCCTCGTCTATCAGTATAGAGTCGACCTCGTCAACGATGCAGTAATAGTGCCCGCGCTGAACCTGCTGCTCCCTCTGGATGGCCATATTGTCGCGCAGATAGTCGAAGCCGAATTCGCTGTTTGTGCCGTAGGTGATATCGCAGCGGTAAGCGGCGGCGCGCGCCTCCTCCGGCATGAAGGGCGATATGACCCCGACAGTCAGCCCCATGCCGCGATAGACAGGCCCCATCCACTCCGCGTCGCGCGCGGCCAGATAATCGTTGACCGTTACCACATGGACGCCCTTCCCCGCCATCGCGTTCAGCGCGACGGCAAGCGTCGCGACGAGCGTCTTTCCCTCGCCCGTTTTCATTTCGGAGATGTTGCCGTCGTGCAGAGCCATGCCGCCGATAAGCTGCTCCTTGAAGTGGCGCAGCCCCAGAGCGCGCTTCGAGACCTCGCGAACGCGCGCGAAAACCTCCGGCATTATGTCGTCAAGGCTCTCGCCCTTCTCCAGCCGCTCCCTGTAAAAGGCGGCGGAGCGCGCCAATTCCTCATCGGAGAGCTTTTCGATCTCCGCCTCGCGCCCCTCTATAAGCTCCGCCTTCTTTTCATATTTCGCTATCGCCCTGTCGTTTGGGTCAAAGCCCAGCGCTTTGACGACGCCGTTGAGAAATCCCATCTATTTATTTTCCACCTTTCAGGCGGCACAGCACAACATGCCGCGCCTTTCATGCGTTCCATATCAGCTGATTATATACTTATATAGAGAGGTTCGTCAAAAATATTATTGCGGGAGAGCGCGGGGGAATATAAAAAACGACGCCGGCCGGAGAATGTCCGCGGATAAATATCACAGAGGCGGCAGCCGCCGGTCAACGGCGCGTATGATCGGCGGCTGTTATTCAGAATTTATCTTCCGAGCATCATCAGCGCGAAAACCTTCGCCTCATTCACTATATGCTCTATCACGGCGTACTCGTTCGGCATGTGGGCGCAGTCCGCCTCCTGCCCCCATACCGCGGCCGGTATCCCCTCTCTGCGGAAGAAGGCGGCGCAGGTTCCGCCGCCGACGCCGCCGACCTTCGGCTTGACCTCGGGGAACAGCTCTTTCAGCGCGGCCAGCAGCGAGGCGACGACGGGAGCGTCCGCGCCTGTCGGCTCCGGAGCCTGCTCGCACTGCGGGAAACGAACGCTTACCTTAACGCCGTAACGTGCCTCGGCCTTCTTCATTTCAGCCTCGACGACCTTCTTCACCTCGGCGAGCGGCACGCCCGGCAGCACGCGGCAGTCGAAGGCGAAGATCTCCAGCCCCGGAACGGTATTGATATTCGCCACATTCGCCCTGCGCCTCGTCGGCTCAAATGTGGAGCGCGGCGGGTCGAAAAGCGGCTCCTCCTCAGGGAAGGCGGTGCGCAGCGCCTCGTCGAGGGAGAAAGAAAGCGCGTTCGCCGCGCGGCAGGCGTTGCTGCCAAGGTCGGGCAGGCTCGCGTGAACCTGCTTCCCCTCAACGGTGAACTCCATCCAGCAAATGCTCTTCTCCGCAACCTCGATAAAATCAGCCGCTTCATTTCCCATGTCGGGAACGACCACAAGATCCTCCGGCGAGAAAAGCCCCTTCTTTATCAGATACCTTATCCCGTATTCGCTGCCGACCTCCTCGTCGGCGACGAAGGCAAGGCAGACCTCGCGCTCCGGGGAAAGTCCCAGCTCTTTCAGCGCGTAAAGTGCGTAAAGCGAAGATACGACCTCCTGACCGTTGTCATTCACTCCGCGTCCGTAAATACGCCCGTCCTTCACCACAGCCTTGAAGGGGTCGCTCTCCCAAAGCGAACGCTCACCCTCGGGGACGACGTCTGTATGCGCGACGATCCAGAGACGCCCTTTGCCCTTTCCAGGAAAGCGCAGCACGATATTGGGGCGCTCTCCGCCCGCCGCCCTCGGATCCGGCGAAGCGTAGACCTTAACGTCGTCAAAGCCCAGCTCCTTTATCCTCTTCAGCAGATACTGCGCCTTGTGAAATTCCCCTTCGCCGCCATCCGTCGGGCTGATAGCCGGAAACTCGATCATCCCCGCCAGAGTTTCCACCATCTGCGGCTCCAGCGCCTCTATCTTCTTCAAAAGCTCCATGCTCATTACAGACACCCCGTTCTCTCAGAGTTTTTTGCCTCCGTCAATTCTATACCAGCAGGGGAAATTTTCACAGAGGCAGCCTCAGCCTCGGATAAAAAAGCGCCTCGACATGCCGGCAGGGCGGGACGCTTTGCAGGGCAACGGCATTTACTTTTTAAGGTTAAACAAAACGTCAAGCAAAAGCTGCGGTGAAATGCTGTCGCATTTGCCATCAGGCCGCCTCTTTAAGGCGGTCTGCGAGCCGAAAGCCAAAGTCAACGGCAACGCAGCATTTTTGTTATACGCAGCTTTTTCCTTGCCTTTGATTTTAATCTCCGGCCCCCTCTTTGAGGGGGCTCCGGCGCAGCCGGTGGGGGAGAGGTGCCTTTGACCTTCTCCCTTGATCTTTCTCCTTCACGCGCGCAAAGCCGCCCCAAAACTTTTCGTTCGGGGCGGCCTTGTTTTGCTTTTTACTTCTTGTTTCTTACGTTACCTTTTTCTTCTTCTCAGCGCCAGCGGCAGGAGCGCCAGCAGCGCTATTGCTCCCATGCCGGCGGAGCAGCCGCCTGAGGAGCCGGCCGGCTCGGAGGGGGATTCTGTGCGAAGTATCGCTATGGAGGCCGTTACTTTCCCCTCTTCGTGCGAGAGGTCGAATTCTCCGTTGTCGAGGATGAATACGACCAGGGTGTAGCTTGCCTCTTTGTCTATCGCGCCGGTTACGAGACTGCCTTCCGCGTCGAAGAGCGCCGCATGTTTGTCGGCGAAGCTTTCCGGCGAGGTCGCGACGGTGAATAGCTCGCCGCTGCCGTTCGGGAGGATTTTCGTCACTTTGATATCTCTCACCGCTGTTATTTCGCCGAAGATGTCTCCGCTTACTGCAAAGCCTAGGGCGTGTATCATGCCGGCCTGGTCGGCGGAGGAGGTTACTACCGGCAGCGCGGTAACGTGGTCGTGGGAGACCGCGCCGACTCTGCTCTCAATGTCGGCTATGGCTCTTTTAATCATATCGTTTGTGACGGCAAGGTTTCCTTTGCTGTCTGTCGTCAGTTCTTCCGCGGTGAAGCCGCTTTCTTCAAGCTCTCTAGCAGCCGTTAGCTTCTCTTCCGGCGTGCTGACGAAGGAAGCCTGTACCGGTACTATATTGTCTCCAGGCGTAACGGTAAGGTTAGGAACGACTGTCGCGGGCGTTATTACTGTTATTGTCTGGTCATCTGATACGGCGGCTTTAAGCACCGTTACTGTGCAGCTTGCGCTTTGGCCTCCCGCTGCCGCCGTGATTGCCGTACTGCCGCTTCCTGTCGCCGTCACAAGGCCGCCGGCGCTCACTGTGGCGACCTCAGGATTGCCGCTTGTCCAGCTTACCGCTTTGTCGTAGGCGTTGCCGGGGGTCACTGTCGCTGTGAGCGCCAGCGTGTCTCCTTTGGCAAGCACGGCGGAGGCGCGGTCGAGCGTTACGCCCTCAACCGCGATTCTCGCGTATGCCGCCGTTATGTTCCAGCTTTCGCCCCATTCGACGTCTTTGCTTATTGTCATGACGTCGGGGGAGAGCGTCCGCGTTCCGTCGCTTAGCGTGACTGTATAGCCGCTTATTTCGTGGAATGTGACGCTTTGCGCTTCGCCTCTTATGTCGGCGCTTGTATTGCCGTTATGTATCGTGCTGTCGCCGCTTATTGTCCAGTATACGCTTTCGGCCGTTATATCTCCCGATATTGTCACGTTTACTGTCGCGTAGTTGGTCTCTTTCGCGGCGAAGGCGAGGCAGAGCTCGTAGCTGTCGTCGCTTGCTCCGTCCTGTACGATGAAGTAGTTGTCTTTTGTGTTGTCGCGTCCCTGCGAGTTCGAGACTTTGAGCGGCTTTACCCATTTCGCTCCCGTCGTCTTGTCTCCTGATACGCCTCCGGGCATGTCGAAGAGCATTACGCGGGTATGTACGCTGTAGCCGCTGTCGTTGTCTCCGCTTACTGTTATGTAGGCGTTTTTGTCCGCGCTTACGGCATCATACAGGCTTCTGGCGTGAACTCCGCTGTCTTCGGATACTACGGCGAAGAGGCTTACGCGCTCAAGGAGGTTGTCTGCCGAGAGTCCGTTTTTCAGCTCGTCAGGCAGGGCGGCTATGTCGGCGCTGGTGATGGTGAAGTTGGTTTGCAGCGGCAGGTAGGCGTCGTCGGAGAGGCTGTTCACGCCGTGGTTGTTGGTGAAGGTGCTGACGAGCATTCTCCAGAATTTGGCGTAGAGCGTTTCTTCCGTTCTTGTCGCTATCGTGTTCTTTACGTCTACTACGCGTATTTTCTTTTCGCTGTTGTCCGTGACGTCCCAGTAGCCGGCGACGGCCTGTCTTATCTGCTCTTTTGTATAGATGTCGGTCGATGTGTCGACGTCGGCGCTGGTGGCTTGGAGGGCTTTCGCGGCGTCGCTTATGCCTGCCGGCAGGTCGCCGGATATGGTCATGTCCTTCAGCGCGTCGTATATCGCGAAGTCTTCCGTTGTGTTGGCCTCTATTTCAAGTACGCCGGAGTTGTCTCCGTCCGTGCGCCCCTTTTCGGTCACGTCGGGGGAGGCCGGAGTCGGAGTGATTGTGAGCGTTCCGTTGATGTAGCTTATAGCGTAGTTGGCTGTTACGTTCGCGCCGCTTGCCGTTATCGCCGCGGCGGATGGCGTTATTGAGCCTGTTCCGGCATCTGTTCTGTCCTGGGTCAGCGTTATGGCTGTGACGCTCGCTTCGCTGTTGAGGCCGCTTGCCGTTACATTGTTCGTTCCCTGACTGATGGGCGTGCCGTAGGCGACGGTCTGGTCGTTGGCCGTTATCGTCACCGCTT
>JAUNJZ010000043.1 GCA_030533085.1 Synergistaceae bacterium | reverse complement strand
GGTGGTGTGAGAGGTCGGCTGCTCAACTAATGGGTAGCCTCCTACTCGATTTCCGCCGGAATGTCTTTCCGCTATTTCACGGGGATGCGCTTCGCGGCGTTTTCAATGACATTCTGTATATGCTTTGTCGGCGACGGCGCCTCGGTGAAAAGATCAGCCCCGGTGTTGGCGGCGACAGTCTCTCCGTAGATGAGGGAGTTGTCCGCCGCAGCCCGAAGCTCGACCCTCACCGCCCCCTGCGTGATGCTTTCCTTCCACGGCTCCTTGTATTCCTGATATGGAATCTGCACGCGCTCGCGTTCCCACCGGTTATTGCGCCAGACCGGCTGGTCGACGTAACGGTACTTCGTCACATATTCTCCGGGATGCTCTATCACCCCCACGCCGCATTTTGTTACAGTACATGTAAGGATGGCGTCCACCTGCCCAGCCGCGAGCACAAGCGCCCTCTCCGCCGTCTGCTGCGGCGTCATCGTTTCTGCCGGCTGTCCGCTGATGAAAGCGGCGCGCTCGACCACATCTTTGGGGCTTTTCATGAGATAGGGATAGCGCTCCTGCTTTTTCAGCGTCTGCTCCTGCCAGCGCTGTTCCGCCGCCTCTTTAAGGAACGGCTCCGACTGCGGAATCGGAACCTCGTAAATGACGGGCAGCACCAGGACGGTCCTTATCTTTGAAATGTCAAAATCCCTGTTTCTGAACTCCGCGACCTCCGGCTTTGCGGCGGCGGCTGAAGCCATTATCAGCAACAGAAGCGGCGCTAAAAGAGCCATTATTTTTTTCACGGCGAACACCTCCAGACTAAAGATAACGGCTATATTATAGCCGATAAAGCTCTGGACGCCGCATATCGAAAGCGCGGATAAAGCTTCTCGCCCGCTCCGCCTCCTTTGGATCAATAACGACAAAAGCCCCTTCCTCTCCGCCGCCCCCCTCGTAAAGAGTTTCCCCCCACGGGTCAATGACGGCGGAATGTCCGCCGAAGCTCTCCGATGGCGTATCGCCGACGCGGTTGCAGGCGGCCACGAACATCATATTTTCGATTGCCCTCGCCCGAAGCAGCGTGCGCCAATGCTCTATACGTGCCGCGGGCCACTCGGCGGATATCAGACAGAGCCGCGCCCCCGCGAGCGCCCCCATGCGCAGCCACTCGCAGAAACGCAGGTCATAACAGATAGCGAGGCAGAGCGGAACGCCGCCGATCTCAAAAAGACAGGCGGCGGAGCCGGCATGAAGATACTTTTCCTCGTCCATCATCGGCACGAGATGCGCCTTGTCATAGTGCGCGACATACTCTCCGCGCGGATTCACGACGAGCGCGCGGTTCACGGCCCCCTCCGCCGTCATCGCCAGCACAGAGCCGCCGGCGAACCAGACGCCGTCCTTCCGCGCGAGGCCGCCCAGAAAATCCGCCGCCTGCGCAGCCTCTTCGTCGGCGTACCTTTCGGCCTTGTCGATGACGTAGCCCACGTCGAAAAGCTCCGGCAGCAGCACGACCGTCTCCGTATCGGAGGGGCTGTGGTATCTTTCCATCCACTCCGCGACGGCCTGAAAATTCGCCCTCCGCTCCCCAAGCTTAATGTCAATCTGCGCCGTTCCTATCCTCAGCATCCCTTCTCCCCCTTGATCGGCGCTTATATACGCCGTTCGCGTCACGGGCGCTCTGTATACGCCTCCGCAGTTACTGGATCGAAACTACAGTGAAATCCTTTTCTTCGACTACCTTTTTCAAAACGTCGTCGCTGACCTCGCCTTTCAGCGTCACCACTGCCGTTCCGGCGCTGTGACTTACCTCCGCCGCCGCTACCTGCGGCAGCGCCTCCAGCGCCTTTTTGACCGTCGCTTCGCAGTGCCCGCACATCATACCTTCGATTTTCATCTTCTTTTCCATTGTGATACTCTCCTTTTTTTCTTTATGATTTGCTCTTATCTTTTTATCTCTGCTTGCGTCGTACATTTTGAAAAGGTTCAGCCGCAGCGCGTTGCTGACGACGCAGAAGCTTGAAAGGCTCATCGCCGCCGCTCCGAACATCGGGTTCAGCTTCCAGCCGAGCAGCGAAATGAACAGCCCCGCCGCGAGCGGAATGCCGATAACATTATAGAAGAAGGCCCAGAAAAGATTCTCGTGAATATTGCGCAGCGTGGCGCGGCTCAGCCGTATCGCCGCCGGAACGTCGGTGAGGCGGCTTTTCATAAGAACGATATCAGCCGCGTCGATAGCGACGTCCGTCCCCGCGCCTATGGCTACGCCGATATCCGCCCGCGTCAGCGCCGGCGCGTCGTTGATCCCGTCGCCCACCATCGCGACCTTTCCCATTTCCTTCAGACGGCGTATGACGCTCTCCTTGCCCTCCGGCAGTACGCCGGCTATCACCTCGTCCACTCCGGCCTCTCTGCCGATAGCCCTCGCGGTGCGCTCATTGTCGCCGGTGAGCATTACAACATGTATCCCCATATTTTTCAGTTCGCTGACTGCCCTCGCGCTCTCATCTCTGATAACGTCGGCGACCGCGATTACGCCGGCAAGCGCCCCCTCCGCGCTGAAAAAGAGCGGCGTCTTGCCCTCTTCGGCCAGCTCCTCCGAGCGGGCTTTCATATCCTCCGGGACAGCCGCGAGGCCGCTGATGAAATTATAGCTGCCGCCATAGACTGCCCTCCCGCGCCAGCTGCCGCTCAGCCCGTTGCCGGGAAGCGCCTGAAAATCGGAAAGCTCCTCCGCGTGAAGTCCGCTCTCCTCCGCCCGCCGCATAATCGCCCGCGCCAGCGGATGCTCGCTCTTCTGTTCCAGCGCGCAGGCCAGACGCAGCAGCTCCTCCTCGCCGCCCTCCGCCGCCGGAACGATATCCGTCACGCGCGGCTCCCCGGCCGTGATCGTGCCTGTCTTGTCGAGAACCACGACGCGCGCCTTGCCGGCCTCTTCAAGCGAAGCCGCGTTCTTAAAAAGAATGCCGTTCTTCGCCCCCATGCCGTTGCCGACCATTATCGCCACAGGCGTTGCCAGCCCCAGAGCGCAGGGGCAGCTGATAACCAGCACGGAGATGCCGCGCGCGATGGCGAAGCCGGCCGATTCACCCGCCAGCAGCCACGCCGCGGTCGTCACCGCGGATACCGTTATGACAAACGGGACAAAAATACCGGATACCCTGTCCGCGACCCTGGCGATAGGGGCCTTTGTCGCCGCGGCGTCGCTGACCATCTGGATTATCTGCGACAGCGTCGTATCGTCGCCTACCCGGGCGGCCTCGCAGCGGATGAAGCCGGACTGATTCAGCGTCGCTGCTGATACCGGGTCGCCCGGCCCCTTATCCGCCGGAATGCTCTCGCCGGTGAGCGCCGATTCGTTGACGGCGCTCCTTCCCTCGACCACAACGCCGTCTGCGGGAATATTCTCTCCCGGCCGCACGACAAAGATATCTCCCTTTTTCAGCTGCCCGATGGGAACGGTAAGCTCCACGCCATCCTTTACAATGACCGCCGTTCTTGGAGCCAGCTTCATCAGCCCTTTGAGCGCGTTGGTAGTCCGCCCTTTGGAGCGTGCCTCGAGCATCTTGCCGACGGTAATCAGCGCGAGAATCATCGCGGCGGACTCAAAATAAAATTCATGCATATAGGCCGCGACTCCTGCCATGTCGCCGCGCAGCTGCGCTCCGGTCATCGCGAAAAGGGCGAATAGGCTGTAAGCGAAGGCCGCCGCCGAGCCGAGAGCCACCAGCGTATCCATATTGGGCGCTCCGTGCAGCAGACTTTTGAAGCCGTTGATAAAAAATTTCTGGTTGATGACCATCACAGCGCCGGCCAGCAGCAGCTGCGCCAGCCCTATCGCCAGAGGATTCCCTTCAAGAAAGGCGGGCAGCGGCCAGCCCCACATAGAATGCCCCATAGAAAGATACATGAGAGCAGCCAGAAAGCCCAGCGAAGCGGCGAGCCGCTTTTTCAGCGCCGGAGTCTCGCGATCCGCCAGCGCGTCGCCGGCGTCGGCCTGAGCTGCTTCTGCGCCGGCTCCTTTAAGCGCCGCGCCGTAGCCCGCCTTTTGCACTGCGGCGATCACGTCGCTGTCGGCGGCCGTCCCCTCAACGCCCATCGAGTTTGTCAGCAGGCTCACGGAGCAGGAGCTTACCCCCGCCACCGCCGAGACAGCCTTTTCTACCCGCGAGACGCAGGCGGCGCAGCTCATCCCCGTCACTGTAAACTGTTTCATCTGCTCTTCCTCCCCAAAAAGCCGCGAAAGGCGCGGCGCGTCACTTCATCAGCTTCTGCAACGTAGCGACCAGCTCGTCGATGACCTCGTCCTTGCCGGCGCGAATGTCCCTGACCACACAGCGGCGGATATGACTGGCCAGCAATTCCTTATTAAAGGCGTTGACCGCAGCCGTCGCCGCGGCCGACTGCGTCAGAATATCCGTGCAGTAAATATTTTTCTCCACCATGCCCCGAATGCCCCGTATCTGCCCCTCAATACGGTTCAAACGGTGAATAAGCCTTTTCCGCTCATCCTCCGTCCGCTCAGTCGTCTTGTGGCAGCAGCAGCTCTTTTCCATCATCTCCACCTCCCAAAACAATACCCCCGACAGGTATATATGTTATATACCTGTTGGGGGTATATGTCAATAAAAATCTTACTGCAAAGCGGCAAAGAATCTGCCGTATAGCGGCGGTACTCTCACGTAACAACAGAAAATAGAGGATAAGTCCTTGCAATACTCCGAAAAAGAGTTTACACTGTACGTTGCTTTTACATTTACGTCATTACACGGAAGGGACGTGAGACGAGAATTGAAAAAAAACACTGGTGTCTGGTGTGACAGACACGGAGCTGCGCTCCAGAAAGTTCGCTTTTCATCCCATTCCTTCCCGGAAAGGACTCACCTTACCGGCAAAACAGTAAATCTGTCAGCTTTCCTGCTGTACGGCGAATACCTGCGTATATGAAAGCCGCCGCTGAACGTTCCGCATAAAAATTCAGAGGGGGCATAAAGATGAACACAACCAACAAACCGTTGATCGTGATAGAGAATCTCTGCAAGAGTTTTGAGGACGGCGACGTTCTCAGGAATATAAGCTTTACCATTCGCGAGGGGGACCTCGCTTCGATAATCGGCCCGTCGGGCTGCGGCAAATCGACTTTTCTGCGCTGCATCAACTGTCTTGAGCTGATGGACTCAGGCTCTGTGAGCGTGGCCGGCGTCACCGTGTCGCGCAGGCCGGGAGAGACGCCGACGGAGGCGATGCTTCAAAGGGTTCACGAGCTCCGCACAGAGGTCGGCATGGTATTTCAAAGCTATAACCTCTTCCCGAACAAGAATCTGCTGCAAAATATCATGCTCGCGCCGATGGTCGTCAAAGGAATGAAAAAGGAAGAGGCTCACGAGCTTGGCATGAAAATGCTGGAGAAGGTCGGCCTCGCGGGCTTCGCGCAGAAGTACCCTTCGACGCTCTCCGGCGGACAGAGCCAGCGCGCGGCGATAGCGCGGGCGCTTGCGATGAATCCGCGCGTGATGCTTTACGATGAGCCTACCTCCGCGCTTGACCCGGAGCTGGTCGGCGAAGTTCTTCAGGTCATGAAGGATCTCGACGCGGAGGGCATGACGCAGATCATCGTCACTCACGAGATGAAGTTCGCGAAGGACGCCTCGGATTACATCATTTTCATGGATAAGGGCGAAATCGTCGAATACGAGGACGGAGACATACTCTTCGCCAATCCGAAAAATAACAGGACGCGCGCTTTCCTGCGTCATTTTGTAAATGCGGGGGTGACTTGCTGATGAAAAAGTTTTTCGCGCTTATCGCGCTGCTTCTGGCGCTTGCTGCGCCCATCCCGTCATACGCGGCTGACGAAGCTCCCGCTCAGCCGGCCGGCGAAGAGAAGCTGCTGCGCTGGGGAGGAGACTCTGAGGGCGGCTTCCCCTATATGTTCCCCAGCCCCAGCGACCCTGACAAGCTTATCGGCTTTGAGGTCGATATTGTGGAGGCGCTGGCGAAGGAGATGGGGCGCAAGCCCGTCTACGTCAACAATGCGTGGGACAATCTTATCCCCGGGCTTGAACGCGACCTTTACGATATCGCCATCAACGGCCTTGAGGTGACGCCGGAGCATGAGGCGGAGGTAAATTTCTCGATACCCTATTACAAAACGTATTTGCAGCTCGCGGTGCGCAAGGACGACAGTTCTATCGAGGGATTGCAGGATCTCAAAGGCAAGATCGCCGGAACTCTGAAAGAAAGCTACGCGCAGATGGTTCTGGAGGAGGTCGGCGACGTTGAGATACGCACCTATATAGTTGAGGCCAACACCTACGAGGATCTGGCGAACGGACGCCTTGAAGCGGCGCTCTTCGACCAGCCGATAGCTCTCTATTCTGCCGGCTTCAACCCCGAAATAAAGTTTGTCGGCCCTCCCATCGGCGAGATAATATACGCCATAGCCATGCGCAAGGGGGACAAGGAGCTGCTGCGCGAGGTCAATCAGGCGATAGTCGCTCTGCGCGACAGCGGCAAGCTGCGCGAGATATACGACAAATGGAATCTCTGGACGCCGGTGATGGCGACGACCTTCAACGACTATGACCCGCCTAAATACGAGCCGGTCTACTATAATGAATGGGCCGAGGCGCACCGCCCCGAGCTGACGCTGCAAAAGCGCCTTGAAAGATACTGGGACGCGATGCCGCTCTTTGCCCACGGCGCTCTCGTTACGATGGAGGTCTCCATCGTGGCGATGGTCATAGCCATTTCGCTGGGGCTGGCGCTGGCCGTCACGCGCGTATTCGCGCCGAAATGGCTCGCGATGCTCGCGGCCGGCTATGTGGAGATCGTGCGCGGCACGCCGGTGCTGATACAGCTCTTCTTCATCTTCTACGGCCTGCCCTCCATCGGTATAAAATTCTCGCCGTTCTGGGCGGGGGCAATCGGCCTCGGCCTCAACTACGCCGCATACGAGGCGGAGATATACCGCACGGGGCTCTTCGCCATTCCGCGTACGCAGTGGGAATCGGCGCTGGCGCTCGGCATGACGCGCTGGCAGGCGATGCGCGAGGTCATTCTGCCGCAGGCTGTCCGCGTCGTCATTCCGCCGATAACGAACGACTTTATCTCGCTGCTGAAGGATTCGTCACTCGTCTCGATAATAACGATGGTCGATTTGACGAAGGTCTACGGTCAGGTGTCGGCCACGTACTATGACTACTTTGGCCCCGGCATACTTGTCGCCGTGATCTACCTTGTGCTCGGGCTGCCGTTCGTCCGTTTCGCGCGCTATACGGAAAAGCGCCTCTCCGCTATGGAGAAGGAGGGACGGCAGGGTCACAGCGAGAATATTTACAGAAACAGCACAAGATATATCTAAAGGATAATAAAATAAAACAGAAGGCTCGCCGCGCTTTCCGCGCCGCGAGCCTTTTTTGCGGCTTTATTCCTTTCCGGCCTCTTTCATATGTTCCTCGAACATTCTTTCCAGCTCTTCTTCGCCTGGGGCGTCGATGTCCGCGGGGGAAAGAGCGCCGGCCGTTATTCCTTTCAGACGCTGCGCCAGCCGTGTGTAGCGGGTGCGCGTCCTGTCGTTTTCCACGGCTATGCGCAGCGCCTTTTTCGTTCCGACGATGACGACGAGCTTTTTTCCCCTTGTGATCGCCGTATAGAGAAGATTGCGCTGGAGCATCACATAATGCTGCGTGAGCAGCGGTATGACGACGGCGGGATATTCCGACCCCTGCGATTTATGTATCGAAACGGCGTAGGCATGGACGAGGTCGTCAAGCTCGTTAAACTCGTAATCGACGAGGCCGCAGTCCATTCTGACCGAAAGGCGTGCGTTTTCTCCGTCTATCTCCGCTATCGTTCCGATGTCGCCGTTGTAGACGTCCTTGTCGTAGTTGTTTCTTATCTGCATGACCTTGTCGCCCTCTTTATATATACGTTCAAGGCGCTGCACCTTTGCGCCGCGTCCGTCGTTAAGCGCGCGCTGTAATTCTATGTTGAGGCGTTTCGTGCCGGCTATGCCGTTATGCATCGGCGCCAGCACCTGAATGTCGTTCACCGGGTCGAAGTTGAAACGGCGGGGGATATTCTCTGTGACGAGCTTTTTTATCGTATTGAGGACCTTTTCCTCGAATCTTTTTTTATATTCATCCTCCGGCAGCCCGTCGCCGGCGACAGTCGGTTCTATAAAATAAAAGTCCGACAGCTCAAGATTCTGCTTTTCCGGCAGTATCGGCATTTCGCCGCGGTTGACGCGGTGAGCGTTGACGATTATCCGGCTTTCGCGTCCCTGACGGAATATCTCGTTCAGCATGACCACAGGGCAGACGGCGGAGGCTATCAGATCTTTCAGCACATTGCCTGGGGCGACGGAGGGGAGCTGGTTCACATCTCCGACGAATATCAGCGAGGCCTCTTGCGGAACGGCTTTCAGCAGGTAATGGAAAAGTATCTGGTCTATCATAGATGCTTCGTCCACGATTAAAAGGTCGCATTCCAGCCTGTTTGTCTCGTTGCGCATGAAGCTCCCCGCCGAATCCGGGCTGCCGGTGTATTCCAGCAGGCGGTGTATGGTCTTCGCCTCATGCCCCGTGGCTTCGCTCATCCTCTTGGCAGCGCGTCCGGTCGGCGCGGCGAGCATGACGCGAAAGCCGTTTTCCTCGCGCATTCTCAGCACGGCGCGGATAATGGTCGTCTTTCCGGTGCCCGGCCCTCCCGTTATCACCATCACCTTGGAGCTGACGGCGCAGATTATCGCCTCGCGCTGCGCCTCCGCGAGAGTTATTCCCATTTCGCTCTCAAGCCACGGCAGCATTCTGCCGCAGTCAACGCACTGTCTGTTGAAGGGCTCGTCAATGAGGCGGCGCAGATTATTCGCCGAATGTACTTCGGAGTAGTGGAAGGCCGGCAGATATACGGCCTCCTGTTCCTCGCCGTTTTCGTCCGTGAAAACTTCCGCCACTATTTCTCCGGCCAGACGCGCTTGCTCTATCCCTTCGTCCGCCATCTCCGCGGAAACTCCGAGCGCGGCGGCGGCCTGCGCGCTCAAAAGTCCGCGCGGCGCGTAGACATGCCCCTCGCCTGTGAGCTGGTTCAGCACATGCTGCACTCCGGCGCGGACGCGCAGCGGCGAGTCGTGGGCAAAGCCGAGCTTCCGCGCGATACCGTCCGCTATTGTGAAGCCTATGCCGTGAATATCTATCGCGAGGCGGTACGGATTCTCTTTCAGCAGCTCTATCGCCGCCGCGCCGTAGCTGCGGAAGATACGCATCGCGTAGCCCGCGCCGACGCCGTAGCCTTGAAGAAACACCATCACTTCACGTATGTCGCGCTGTTCGCGCCACGCCTCCGCTATCGCCTCCGCCTTGCTCTCGCTTATGCCGCTTATTCCGGCCAGCCGGGATGGCTCCTCGTCAAGCACGGAGATCGTCTCCTCGCCGAAGGCCTCGACGATTTTTTTTGCCGTGGCCGGCCCTATGCCCCTGATGAGGCCGGAGGCGAGA
This sequence comes from Synergistaceae bacterium, assembly GCA_030533085.1. GTDB lineage: Bacteria > Synergistota > Synergistia > Synergistales > Synergistaceae > JAUNJZ01. The sequence continues at coordinate 15,565 of JAUNJZ010000043.1, read as the reverse complement.
AATCTTTCCAGACCGCCGAGCGTGGTGGGAACGGAAGAGCGGCTTTTACTGATATGAAACTGCATACCGTATTTGCTGTTTTCCTCCCAGCGCCCTTCAAGGGAAAGAAGCTCTCCCTGCGCGGGAGCGGCCATCGTGCCTACGGCCGTGACCGGATTCGCGTATCCGCGCACGCTGAGGCGGAGAACAGTGTAGCCGTTCTCCGCGTTGTGGTATGTTATGCGCTCGACCTGCCCCTCCAAATCAATGACCAGAGCGGGCGATTTTATTGTCTCTTCCTTGTCCTTATCGGCGCGCGGCAAGCCGGACTCCTATTTTATATGCCTTATCATGCCGTCGACGACGGTAAGGCCGGCTCTTAGATCCGGCAGCTCATTCTCCGGAAGCTGGAAAGGATCCTCGCAGAAAGCGGCGAAGTCCGCCGCCTTTCCCGGCTCCAGAGTGCCGCGCCATGAAAGCTCGCCGCATATATTCGCGCCGCCGCTGGTATAGAGAGAAAAAGCTTCTACGCGGTCAAGACGCTGCGTCGGCATCCAGCCGTGTTCCGGCTCGTTGTTGGCATCCTGGCGCAGTATCGCCGCGCGTATGCCGACGAAAGGATTCATTGATTCAGTCGGCGCGTCGGAGCCGGCTCCGACGGGTATGCCGGAATTGATGAGCGACTTCCAGGCGTAGCTCCAGCGCGCGCGCTCCGTGTCAAGACGGGGAATCACTATCGGCCAGTCCGATGTGGCGAATGCCGGCTGAATGTCCGCCAGCACGCCGAGGCGCGCCATGCGCGAATAGAGATCCGCGCCGCCTATCTGACAGTGCACTATACGGTGCGCGACGCCACCCTTTGCGCTGTTTCTTGCGGACTCCACCGCGTTGAGGCAGCGCTCTATCGCGCCGTCCCCGATCGCGTAAAAGGCGACCTGCATACCGGCCTCCTGCGCGAGAAGAAGCAGACGGTTCAGCTCACCCTGCGAGTGGGCGTAGACGCCGCGATTGCCGGGGTCGTCGGAATATTCCTCGCGCAGCGCGGCCGTGCGCGCGCCGAGCGTTCCGTCGACGTGGATTTTCAGCGGGCCGGAGCGGAAATACCGGCCGCCGCGCCTGTGACTGCCGCTCTCGATAAAGGCGGCGAGCGCCTCTTCGTCGCGCAGATGCCACTGCTGCGCTATGCGCATCGGCATCTTTCCCTCTTCCTCCATCGCCTCATAGAGGTCGAATACCCCCTGCGCGCGCCCGACTATCTCTAAATCGTCGCTCTGCACGGAGGTTATGCCGTACTCTATCATGCGGCTGACCGCCAGAGAATACCAGTGCTTGAGAGTCTCCTCCGAATGCTCCGGTATATTCATGCGCGCCCAGTTTACGGCGGCCTCGCTTATTATCCCGTTTGGCTCGCCTACGGCGTCCGTATCTATAACGCCCCCCGATATTCTGAAGCCGGGGCCTATCTTCAATACCTCCAGAGCCTTGCTGTTGAGCGCGGCTATATGGCCGCATGAGCGCTCGAAGAAAAGCGGTATCTCCGTCGATATAAGGTCGAGGTCGTATCTGTTCGGAAAGCGCCTGCCGGCCATGTGATTCTGATCCCAGCCGCGGGCGAAGAACCAGCCTCCGGCGGCGATAGAGTTCTCCGCGAGAAAGTGACGCCCCTTGCCTATCATCTCGTCCACAGAACGCGCGGTGCTCAGGTCGAGCGTCTCAAGGCTCCGTCCGGCGGATATCAGGTGATTGTGCGTATCCGTCAGCCCCGGCAGCACGAACTTTCCCTTCATGTCCAGCACGACGCTTTTGGTATCGCAGAGCGCCAGAATCTCCTTATCGGCTCCGATAGCCTCTATAACACCGCCGCGGGCAAAGAGCGCCTGCGCGCGTCCCGGATAGGCCATCGGATAAATGACGCCGTTTATCAAAGCTATGGAATCTTTTCTGATGCTTTCCTCCATTTTGAATCCTATCCCGGCCCTCTCCTACAGTTCCCTTATCAGCTCGGCCAGCGTGCGCGTACCGAAGCCGGAGGCTCCGTCCACATAATAGCTGAACGGCTTCTTTACAAAATCGGCGGCGGCGATATCGAGATGCGCCCACGGAATATCCTTGTCAACAAAGGCTTCGAGGAACATCGCCGCGGTAATTGCCCCGCCGTAGCGCGCGCCGCAATTCACAAGGTCGGCGAAGGGCGATTTAAGCTGCTTCCGCAGATTCGGGTCGTCCATAGGCAGCTTCCAGAAGCGCTCGCCGCTCGCCCGCGACGCCTTCAGCAGCTTTTCGCCGAAATCGTCGTTATTTGTGAAAAGCCCCGCCGTAGTCGAGCCAAGGGCGACCGCGCAGGCGCCGGTCAGCGTGGCGACGTCCACGATCATATCAGGCTTCAGCTCCGAGGCGTAAGCCAGCGCGTCCGCGAGCGTCAGCCGCCCCTCCGCGTCGGTATTGTTTATCTCTATCGTCTTGCCGCTGCGCGCGCGGAGTATGTCGTCGGGGCGGTACGCGCCGCCGCTCGGCATATTCTCCGCCGCCGCGACGATTGCGGACACCTTCCACGGCAGCTTCATCAGCGCGGCGGCGCGAATAGCGCCGAGCACCGCGCAGGCTCCGCTCTTGTCGCCCTTCATCGTGGTCATGAAATCGGCGGGCTTGATATCGAGGCCGCCGCTGTCAAAGGTCAGCCCCTTGCCGACCAGCGCGATATGCCCCTTAGCCGCCCCCTCCGGCTCATAGCTCAGATGAATGAAGCGCGGCGGATTGTCCGAACCGGAGGCCACCGCAAGATAGGCCCCCATCTTTTCATCAGCGATGCGTTTTTCATCCCATATATCGCATTTCAGGCCAAGCTCCTCAGCCAGCTCGCGCGCCTTCTGCGCCAGAGACTCCGGCGTTATCACATTGGCCGGCTCATTGGCCAGATCGCGGGCGAAACACTGAGCTTCAGCCATTATCGCCCCCTCCGCCAGCGCCCTTTCATTTCCGTCGACGATAACTATATCCTCGGGCTTTACAAATTTATCCTTCTCATCCGCCGCGAGATACTTATTAAAACGGTAAGCGGCGAGAACGGCTCCCTCCGCCGCGGCCCGCGAACGGGCCTCGTCTCCGCCCCTGCTCATCGTTATGGAAAGCGCTCTCTGCCCCCGCGACGCGGCCGCGCGCGTCACGGCAAAGGCCGCCTCGCGCAGCGCCTCCGGCGTGACCTTATCCTCCGCGCCAACGCCAGCGATAACGGCGTATTTCACATTTTTATCCGCGAGCGCTATCGTCAGCAGCGAACCTGCCTCGCCGCGGAACTTCTCATTTACGACCACGCGGCGGCAAAAGTCGCGCATCTCGCCGCGAAGCGGGTCAAGCGAAATAGTCTCCGGCGCGCCCTCGTCCGCGATGATCCCGATCACCGGCAGCAGCTCCGCGTTAAAGCCTTCGTCCTGTCTCCTGATTGTCATTTATATTTTTCCTCCCAAAAATGAACTCCTTTTTTGCATATCATTTATAATCATATCACTAAATCATCGTTATCGCATATTTTTTTACTTAAAATAGCTGCTTTTGAACGGATTTTTTATAAACTCCTCCTTTCTCCGTTCCTCAAAGCTATACTTTACTGTATAATGCAAAAGTATCAGAAAAGAGTATACAGTTTCTGGAGGAACCTTCTTTGAACAAATACGACGTTGTGATAGTCGGCGCGGGGCCGGCGGGGCTTTTCGCGGCCATGGAGCTTGCCGCGAACGGCAAAAAGGTTGCGATAATCGATAAGGGACGTTCAATAGAAAAACGCGTCTGTCCGCTGAAACAGGGGGCGAAAGAATGCGTGCAGTGCCGCCCGTGCAACGTGGTCTGCGGCTGGGGCGGCGCGGGCGCCTTCAGCGACGGAAAGCTGACGCTGACGCCGGAATTCGGCGGCAACCTTGAGGAATACTGCGGACGGGAAAAGCTGCTCTCGCTCATCGCAGAGGCCGACGCGGCCTATCTCAGACACGGCGCTAGCCGCACCCTCTTTGAGCCGGGCGGAGAGCTTGCGAAAAACGTCATAGCCCGCGCTCTGCGCGCTGGGCTTGACATCATCCCCGCGACAATACGCCACATGGGGACAGACCGCTCAAAATTCATCCTCGGCGCGATGTACGAGACAATGAAAGAAAGCTGCGACGTAATGACCGGAACTGCCGTTGACAGCGTGCTGCTGAAAAGCGACGGCTCAGCCGCAGGCGTGGCGCTGGAAAACGGCGGGGAAATAACGGCGGACAGCGTGCTGCTCGCCCCCGGACGCGAAGGGGCGGCATGGATGGAAAAGACCGTCCGCGCCCTGGGACTTGAAATAGAATCCCTGCCGGTCGATATCGGCGTGCGCGTGGAAATACCCTCCGCCTGGGCCGAAGAGATCACAGACCAGTTCTACGAGATAAAAGCGCTGCTGGACACGCCGACCTTCGACGACCGCGTCCGCACCTTCTGCATGTGCCCGCACGGAGAGGTAACGACGGAATTTCAGAGCCACCACAACATACTCACCGTCAATGGCCATTCAAACCGCGAAAACAATAAAAAGACAGGCAACACAAACTTCGCGATACTGGTATCGACAAACTTCACAAAGCCGTTCAACGACCCCATAGGCTACGGCAGCCACATCGCGCGTCTGGCGAACATGCTCGGCGGCGGAGTCATCGTCCAGCGCCTCGGAGACCTCCGCAAAGGGCGGCGCTCCACGCGGGAGCGCATAGCGCGCGGCCTCGTGACCCCCACCCTCGCGAGCGCGGAGCCGGGAGACCTCGCCTGCGTCCTGCCATACCGCCATCTCGTAGGCATAATGGAAATGCTTGCCGCGCTCGACCACATCATTCCCGGCGTGAACGGCAGCCACACGCTGCTCTACGGCGTGGAAGTCAAATTCTACAGCCTGAAAGTGGCGCTCGACAAAGGATTGCAAAGCTCGATAAAGGGGCTGTACGCGGCCGGAGACGGCGCGGGAGTGACGCGCGGCGTCATTCAGGCCTCAGCAAGCGGACTTTGGGCGGCGCGCTCGATACTGGGCGGAGAGAAAAAGGCCTAACGGAAAAACAAATCCCCGCGAAAGGCGGGGCTGCGCTCATAAACAGAAAGAGACCCCGCCGGAGCGGGGCCTCGTAAAAAAAATCCGCCGGCGCGGCCGCTACAGCTTTATTATCCCAAGCGCGTTGAGAAGAATCACCACCACAAGAACAGGCGTCACGTAGCGCATCAGAATACGGATGAAAGCCGCGCGCCCCTCGTTGTGGAGCGTGCCGTGATTGCTCAGCTCGTCGAACAGCTCCCCGCGCTTCATCAGATAACCGGCGAAAATCGCGATACAGAAGCCGCCTATAGGCATCGCCACATTTGAAGAGAGATAATCGAAAAGGTCAAAGAAACCCTTGCCGAATACGCTTATCCCGCCGAAATACCCGGAGCCGTCTGCCGACCCGGCCGCGAGAATCCCAACCGCGCCGATAATCACGCAGTTTATAAGAGCCGCCCTCTTGCGCGGGATATTGAACTCCTCAGACATCCAGCTCGTAGGAACCTCGACCAGCGAAAGCATAGCGCCATTCGCGGCAAAAGCCGTCAGCAGGAAAAATGCGAAAAGCAGAAGCTGCCCGAAGGGCATCTGGGAGAAAACCAGCGGGATAGTGATAAAGAGAAGCCCCGGCCCGGCTCCCGGCTCCACGCCGAAGGAAAAGACCGTCGGGAAGATAGCCAGCCCCGCCAGCATCGAAATACAAATATCGGCAATCGCTATCTTCAGCGGCGAAACGGAAAGGTCAGCGTCATCCGTGAAATAGGAGCCGTAAGTGATCATCGTCCCCATACCGAGCGAAAGCTTGAAGAAGGCCAGCCCCATCGCGGCGAGAATGACGGCCGGAGTTACCTGCTTGAAATCGACATGGAAAAGGAAACGCAGCCCGTCCCCCGCCCCAGGCAGAGTAAGGGCGCGAATCACGCAAATCACCAGCAGCGCGAAAAGCGCCGGCATCATGACCTTTATCGCGCGCTCAATACCGCGCGCCACGCCAAAAGAAATTATCGTCCCAACCACCACGAGAACAAGCACCTGCCAGAAAATCGGAGCCAGCACCGTGGAAGAGAAGAAAGAGGCCTCCGCGCCGCCGACGCCTATCGTCTCCGCGAAAAGCGCCCCCGCGCTCTCCTTCGTGATATTGGCAAAAGCCCCCGTCGCGGCCTTGAAGGTATAGCTGTAGACCCAGCCCGCGACGCAGCTGTAGAAAAACATGATCAGATATGACGAAAGCGCTCCGAGAAATCCAATCCCCGACCACGGCGTGCGCGGATTCCCCGTCAGCTTCCTGAAAGCGCCGACAGCGTTCAGCCGCGAACGGCGTCCGATAACAAATTCGCTTATCATGATAGGAATAGCGACGCAGAAGACGAAGAAAAGATAAATTACAAGAAAAGCGCCGCCGCCCCCCGTCCCCGTCATATAGGGGAACTTCCAGATATTGCCCAGCCCGACCGCCGAACCAAGAGCGACCATCAACGCGGCCAGAGTAGAGCTGAAACCGTCTCGCTTACCGTTTGTCGACACAATAAACCTCTCCTTTTGAGATATAAGTGATGAATAAAAAACAGCCTGGAGCCTAAACCGATTACTGAATTTTACACCAAATCCGCGTTAAAGGAAAGTCCGGCAAAATCAGAAACTGCCAAAGCGCAACCCCCGCGCCTCCAAGCCTCAGCCCTCAAAAAGCTTCGTCACATAAGGAGAAGTAGAGGCGGAAAGCATCGCCGTGTAATCGGGGCGGAAGCTCAAAACGCAGCCGACATCCAAATCCGGGCGCTCCTCTATATCCACAAGCAGATGGTCGCTCGACGCCGTGATGATACGAACCCCCTCGTCAAGCGGCGTAAGGCCGGAAATATTCACATCCTGCTTGCCCAGCGCCAGAATACCGCGGCGGCGCTCCCCCCTGTCCTCAAAAACAGGCAAATTGCCAAAAGCGTCGCGCCCCGTCTCGCCAACCGGCAGCGTAGGCTTCCTGCGCGCCTCCACAAGCTCGGCCTCAAGCCGCATCGTATCCCGGGCAAGCCCCTCCAGCTCCCTGTCGAAAGCGGTATCATACCCCAGCAGCAGCCCCTCGCCTATCCTGAGATTATTTATCCTCGCGGGCATAAGCCCCTCCCTCATCCGCGAAAGAGAACAGGTGCCGCCACCCGACCATATCTCAAGAGGCCGCCCCAGCTCCTCCTCAAGCGCCGCGCCGCAGCCGCGGAGTGCCTCAAAATTCTCCGCCGAAGGCAGCACCCCGCTGGCGCAGGCGAAATTGGCCCCCACGCCGGCGATACGCAGAAAATCACCGTCGCAGCGCGCCGCCTCGCGCGCCGCTTCACGCGCGCCGCGAAACCAGAAACCCTCCCGCAAATCGCCCACATCAAACATAATCACCGCGCCGACAGACCGCCCCGCGCGCTCGCAAAGCGCCTTCAGCTCCGCGAGAGTGCCCAAATCGGAAATAAGCGTATAATCGCACAGCTCCGCCAGCTCCTCAAGCTCGGAGCGCATGGGAATCCGAATCAGCGCGTACTTCAGCGCCACCCCCGCCCCGCGCATCGCGCGGATATTATCCAGACGGCTGTCAGCGATCGTCTCAAAGCCCGCCCGCTCAAAAGCGCGCGCTATCTCCGGATGGCCGGACATCCCCTTAGACACCGCCCACAGCCCCACGCCGCGCGCGCCGCACTCCTTGATAAGCGCGCGTCCGTTGGAAACGATCCTGTCACATCTCACCCGCAGCAGCGGATAGCTCTCCCTCATAAAAACACATCCTTGAAAAAATTCACAACATCGTAAAAAAGCCGCGCCATGTGTTAATATTAAACTGGTCGCGAATTATTATACCAAATCATACAGGGAGGCAACAACAATGGAAAAACTGCCGATAGACCCCAGCATCACAGACGTCGTAAAAGCCTATAAATTCCTCAAAAACCGCGTGCGCCGCACGCCGACGGAATACTCCCGTCCCCTCTCCGCGAAAGCGGGAGCGCCCGTCTACCTGAAACTTGAAAACCTCCAGCTCTGCGGCTCCTTCAAACTGCGCGGCGCGCTCTACAAAATGAACTCCCTCACCGCCGAAGAAAGAGCCGCGGGCGTAGTCACCTGCTCCAGCGGCAACCACGGGCAGGGCGTCGCCATGGCGGCGAAGGAGCTGCGTATAAATACAAAAATTTTCGTCCCCGCGCTCTGCCCCGAAACGAAAAAAGCGGCGATACGCTGGCTTGGCGGAGACTTCGTACAGCTCGCGGTCACAGAGGGAGACTACGACTTCACCGAAAAAGCGGCGCACGAATACGCGGAGGCGAAGGGCGTCACCTACGTATCCTCCTTTGAAGACGCAACCGTAGTAGCCGGACAGGGAACGGCCGGCTTTGAAATGTTCACCGACGAGCCGGACATCGAGCTGCTGCTCATACCGGCGGGGGGCGGCGGACTGATGAACGGAGTCTCCATAGCCGCCAAAGCCCTAAACCCGAACGTGGAAATATGGGGAGTGCAGACAGATACGTCAAATCCCTGGGTCGTATCGTGGGCGGACGGAAAGGTAAAAGAGGTCGAATACGGAGAAACGCTGGCGGACGGCCTCGCCGGCGGCATACCGCAGAGCCTCCTGACCCTCGCGAAACGCCGCGTGACCGGAATCCTTGAAGTAACCGAAAAAGAGCTTGCCGCCGCAATCGCCTTCATGCACCGCGAACAGCGCCAGATAATAGAGGGGGCGGGAGCGGTCGGCATAGCGGCGCTGCTCGCAGGCAAAGCTCCGATAAAGGGACGCAAGACCGGTATCGTCGTATCCGGCGGAAACATCGACGGAGACAAACTTCTCAAAGTGCTTGACGAAAACAGATAAAAGAGCGGCCATGGCTGACCTGCGGGAAACGATAAAACAGGCCTACACAGAGGCCGTCGAATCAACCGGCGGCGCGGCGCGCGAGCCGGAGCTTCAAAGCTTCGGCTGCGGCAATCCCATAGAGGCGGCGCTGCTAAAAGAGGGAGAAAGAGTGCTCGACCTCGGAAGCGGCGCGGGGATAGACCTCATACTCGCCGCAAAGCGCGTGGGAGCATCCGGCCACGTCTACGGAATAGACATGACAAAGGCGATGCTCGACAGAGCGAGAAAAAACATAGACCGCCTCGGACTGCGCAACATCACCCTCCTGCGCGGTTACATCGAGGACATACCGCTCCACGACGGAAGCATAGACGTGCTGATCTCAAACTGCGTCATAAACCTCTCGCCGGATAAAGACAAAGTATTCGGCGAAGCCTTCCGCCTCCTCACAAGCGGCGGCCGCTTCTGCGTTTCGGACGTGCTGCTCATGAAGCCCGTACCGGAAAAGCTGCGCGCCAGCCCCGCCGCCTGGTCCGGCTGAGTAGCCGGCGCTCTTCCGGCGGAAGAATACAGAAAAAAACTGAAAGCCGCGGGCTTCGCCAACGTCGGCGTGAAGCTGACGAAGCCGCACGAAATAAACATGGGGATCGTGAAAAGCAGCGTCATGGACTTGACCGAAGAAGAGCTGAAAGACGTCGCCGAAATAGCCTCAGACGCGCTGATAACAGCGATAAAACCGTAACGGGGAAGAGAGGGGCGCGCCGCGGCGGCTCTTTTCCCCGTTCCTTTATCCCCGCCCGCCCGCAAATCAAATCCGCCGCTTGACAGTACCGCGAAAAGCTTATATCGTACATTCATGGACGGCTCTATACGCTCGGAGGGTCTTTTTTCTGTCCGCCGCGCCGCGAGACCGCTCAAATTCAAAGCTTTAAGGAGCCGGATAAAAATGCTGGAAGAGAAAACGGAGAGCTATGACAATTCGCTGAACAACGGTACGCCCCCCCCCCATAAGCTGTAATAAGGTTTATTTCGCCTTATTATCGCTCTTACTGCTAATTTCGCTATTTGCCTTCGCCGCGCCGGCGCGGGCGGCGACAGCGCCGCAGCGGGATGCGAACGGAGCTTACCTGATAGCCGCAAGCGGCGACCTCATCTGGTTCCGCGATAGCATAAACAGCGGCGATATCCCAATCTCATCTGACGCGAAGCTCACCGCCGATATCGACCTCGGCGGCGCGAACTGGATTCCCATCGCCAATGGCGGCGACCTTCAGTACGCCGGCAAATTCGACGGCGGCGGCCACACAGTCAGCGGCTACACAATAACCTCAAATGACCTCACTCCGAATACATGGGGGTACTACTACGCCGGCCTCTTCGGCCAGATAGCCGCGAGCGGCGACGTGCGCGGCCTCACAGTCAGCGGCGATATAAATGTGACCGTGACCGGCAGCGTCTATGCCGGCGGCGTCGCGGGGTGGAACAACGGCAGTATAACGAACTGCGCGAACAGCGGCGCTGTCATAGCTTCCGGTGGCTCCTGGGACTACGCGGGCGGCGTCGCGGGGTCGAACGGGGGCAGGATAACGAACTGCCTGAATGTCGGCGATGTCACGGCCTCCGGCTCCAGCAACAACATCGCGGGCGGCGTCGCGGGGTATAACGGCGGCCAAGGCACGATAACGAACTGCGCGAACAACGGCGCTGTCATAGCTTCCGGTGGCGTCCAGAACATCGCGGGCGGCGTCGCGGGGTCGAACGGGGGCAGGATAACGAACTGCCTGAATGTCGGCGATGTCACGGCCTCCGGCTCCAGCAACAACATCGCGGGCGGCGTCGCGGGGTATAACGGCGGCCAAGGCACGATAACGAACTGCGCGAACAACGGCGCTGTCATAGCTTCCGGTGGCGTCCAGAACATCGCGGGCGGCGTCGCGGGGGCGAACGACGGTACGATAACGAACTGCGGCTGGCTCAATAACACCGCAAGCGCCGATGTCGGCGAGAACGGCGGCAGCAACCCCACCAACGTGGTATCGCTCGACGCGGCGCAGATGAATCAGGTCGTAACGACAGTCCTCCCGAAAGGGCGCAATATCACGCTTTCCGTTGGAATCACGGCGGATGCCTTCGTCTCCTACCCGGGCACGGCGGCGGATATGAGCGGTTACTTCTCCGTAACCTCGTCCGACATATCCCCGACTGGCTTCGCCACTTTCAACTACAGCGCATGGCCAGGTACGCTGGAAGGAATCTCCGAAGGCAGAGCGACGCTGACAGCCAGCGCCGCGATAAAGGCGACGGACTTCTCAACGCTTCACAGCGCCTCCCCCGCACCGGTAAGCGGCGACACGGCAGTCAGCCTTAACTGCGCCGTTACCGTTTCGTCCGTGGCGGTTACCGGCGTAACGCTCGACCACGCAACGCTCACTCTGGCTGGCACAGGCGCCACGGCGCAGCTCACCGCGACGGTGCTGCCCGCTGACGCGGCAAACCGGAATGTGAGCTGGTCAAGCGACAACAGCGCCGTCGCCGCGGTGGACGCGAACGGCCTCGTAACGGCAATAGCCGCCGGTACGGCGACGATAACTGTTACGACCGAGGAGGGCGCTTTCACGGCGAGCTGCGCCGTAACGGTAAGCGGCGCGCCGACCCCGACGCCGTCAGGCGGCTCCTCCGGCGGCTGCGCCGCCGGCATAGGGGCGGCGGCTCTGCTCGCGCTGCTGCCGCCGGCGCTAAGGAGGCGCAAGAGGTAAGGCAAAAGGCAGAGAATACAAAAAATAAAGAGTAAAAGAGGGCCGCCCCGAAGAGAAAACAGGGGCGGCCTTTCGCGCGGCTGACGGAGGGAATTTTCGCCTTTCGGGGGCGGCGGCGAAAAATTTTTTTGACAAAGAGGGGAAGTGGGGATATAATCTTCTAGCTATGACTCAAGACAGCAGGGGCCATGCGCTTAATTTCCTGCCGAGGTCTCGCGAAGGGTAAATTCTGTCAATATGACGCGTTTATGGCTTCCGGACTTGCTTGAGTTCGGAAGCCTTTTTTATCGGCGGCAGCCATGCCTGCCAGTTAAAACGGCATTCCGAATAAACCTGTAATCGGGAGGTGAAATCAAAAATGCCAACACAGGCAAAACGTGAAAACATCGACATGCTTTCAGAGGCTCTGAAAAGGAGCGACGCGGTTTTCATCGTGGAGTACCGCGGACTGACGGTCAAAAAGATCAGCGCGGCCCGTAAGCTTATCCGTGAGGCCGGCGGCGAGATGAAGGTCTGCAAGAATACCCTCATGCGCATAGCCCTCAAGGAGTGCGGGATGATCCAGGCTCCGGAGTATGACTTCGGCCCCAACGGATACGTCCTTTCCTACGGAGACGCAGCGGCCGTCGCCAAGGCGGTGCGCGACTTCGCGAAGGAGAAGGGCAACGAGGCTCTTGTCGTCAAGGGAGCCATCCTCGGAGGGACGCAGCTTCTGAATAAGGAGCAGGTCTACGCTCTCGCTGACCTTCCATCGAAGGAGCAGCTTATCGCGCAGGTCGTCGGAACGATCGCGGCTCCGCTTCGCGGGCTGGTTACGGTTCTTTCCGGACCGCAGAGAAATTTCGTCACGGTTCTTTCCCGCATCAAGGAAAAGAAGGAAGAGACGGCAGCGTAACTTTTATGCCGCGTTCAGCGGCCTGAGCGGCCTTGCCGCTTAAAACACATTAAAAACAGGAAAAATCACAGGAGGAAATTAAAATGACACGCGAAGAACTTATTCAGGCTATCAGTGAAATGTCGGTACTCGAGCTTTCAGAGCTCGTCAAGGAACTGGAAGACAAATTCGGCGTCTCCGCCGCGGCCCCCGCGATGATGATGCCCATGGGCGGTATGCCCGCCGCCGCCGCGGCCCCCGCGGAGGAAGAGAAGACCGAGTTTGACGTAGTCCTCGTCGAGCACGGCGCGAACAAGATCGGCGTCATCAAGGTCGTCCGCGAGATCACCGGCCTTGGCCTGAAGGAAGCCAAGGAGATGGTCGACGGAGCCCCCAAGACAGTGAAGGAAGCCGCCGCGAAGGAAGAGGCCGAAGAGATAAAGAAGAAGCTCGAAGAGGCCGGCGCAAAGGTCGAACTGAAGTAACAGCTTCAAATAAAGTCAAAGCGGAGGGGCAGGCCGAAAGGCCCGCCCCTTTGCTTTTTTATCCGATAGCGTTCAGCGCGGCTTTTGTCTTAACACGGGTGATAGCCCGTAGCCGCAGGCGGCTAATGTGGCCAGGTTGTGGAGGACGGCGGAGACGCGCGGGGTCACGCTTCCGCTCAGCCCCAGCAGTATGAGAAGTGTGTTCACTCCGACTATCCCGACGTAGCTGCGCCGTATTTTTTTCATCGTGCCTTTGCTGATGCGGCGCGCGGTGACTATTCCCTCAAGGCGGTTGTCCAGCAGGACGATGTTGGCCACTTCCTGCGCTATGTCGGCGCCGTTTTTCATCGTTACGCCGACTGAGGCGGCTGAGAGTGCGGGGGAATCGTTTACGCCGTCTCCTATCATCGCGGCGCGCAGCCCTTTTTCTTTCAGCCGGTCGAGGTATTCTGATTTGTCGCGCGGCAGCAGCTCCGCTCCTGTTTCGCTGATGCCGACGGCGGCGGCTGTCTTCTCCGCCGCTTTCCTGCCGTCTCCGGTGAGCATGATTATTCTGCCGAAGCCCTCTTTTTTCAGCTCTGCTATCACAGCCGGAGCCTCTTTCCTTAGCGGGTCTTCTATGCAGATTATTCCCGCCGCCTCCCCGCCTACCGCGAGGTATAGCAGCGAGCCGCGCTCGGCCTCTCTCTTTTCGGCTTCGGCGGCCTCTTCCGTCAGCGGGGTTTTTTCGTCTTCAAATACGAAGTGGCGGCTGCCGATAACGGCCTTTTCTCCGCGCAGGCTTGAGGCTATGCCGTGGGCTATGGCGTATTTTACTTCGGCGTGCTCTTCCTCGTGGCGCAGCTTTTCTTCTTCGGCTTTGCGGACGACGGCGCGCGCTATCGGATGGGGGAAGTGCTCTTCAAGGCAGGCGGCGAGGCGCAGCACTTCTTCACGGCTGCGGCCGCCCAGCGGAATGACTTCGGCTACGCGCGGCTCGGCTTCGGTCAGCGTGCCGGTTTTGTCGAATACCACGGTGTCGGCCTCAGCCATTGCCTCTATAAATTTGCCGCCTTTTATGAGGACGTTGTTTTTCACGCCTTCGCGCATCGCGGCGAGGATTGCGAGCGGGGTGGCTATCTTTATCGCGCAGGAGTAGTCCACCATTATCGCGGAGGCGGCGCGTTCCGCGCTGCCTGTGGCGATGTAGATGAGCGCCGCGAGAAGGAAGTTGAATGGGACTATGGAGTCGGCGAGGCGCTCCGCCTGCCCCTGTACCCTCGCCTTGCGGCTCTCCGATTCCTCTATCACTTCTATTATTTTGTTGATTCTGGTTTCCCCGCCGGCGGCTGTGACTTCGACGGTTATTTCTCCCTCTTCGACCGCCGTTCCGGCGTAGACGCTGGCGCCGGCGCGCCTTACTATGCCGAGCGGTTCGCCTGTCATGGAGGCCTGGTTGACGACGGCCTCCCCCGCCGCTACCCTGCCGTCCGCCGGTATTACGGAGCCGGCGCGCACGACGAGCATGTCTCCGGCGCGAAGCTCGCTGAATGGGATTTCGCTTTCCACGCCGTTTTTCCGCACCCATACTTTATCGACCCTGAGCGCGAGGCTTTCCGCGAGATCTTCCTTTGAGCGGCACTGCGTCCAGCTTTCCAGCGTCTCGGCAAGCGACATGAGCGTCATTACGATGCTGGCTGTGAGGTAGTCGCCCCTGACTATCGCGCTTGATATGGCCGCCGCGTCCAGGACGGATATGTTCAGCTTTTTTGATATGGCGAGGGCGGCGAGGCCGCGCCTGACGAATGGGAGCGCGCGCCAGAGGCATACCGCGCCGCGAATATGCGGCGGGAGCATGAGGCGCAGCGTGAAAGCGGCGGCGGTGGTGAATATGGTTCTGGCTATCGGAACGGAGGGCTGTTCGAGCTCTATGCCCTCGTAGTCTTCTTTTGTTATGACGGAGGCGGCGGCAAGCAGCCGCTCCCTGTATTCCGGCTGAAAGAGGATGAGTACGCTTCCGGTGCGGTGGGAGGCTTTGGCCCCCTTAACCCCCGGCTGTGTTTCAAATAAGGCCGCCAGAACCGGGGCTTCGCCCGCGGTAAAGCTTTTTTTGGGGAGGCGCAGCCGTATGCGCCCCGGCAGCTCATGCGCTATTGTATATTCCATCTTTTATTCCTTTTTCCCTTTTCACATTTTTCCCACACAGATCCGGCGGTATGCTGAAGGTATGCGTCGTCCGAGCAGCGGCGGAGCCGTCCCGCGGATGGCGCTCACCTTCAGCGCCCTTTGCCTCAGCTGCGGATCAGCAGCTTTCTCCGTCCGCGGCGCATCTGGCTTCGGCCACGGTGTCGCTTACGGATTCTTTCGTCTTTTCCGCCATCTCGGCGACCTTGTCCTGAATCTCGATTCCCTTCGCAAGCACTTTGACGGCTGCTTTTTTCGCCTTTCCGCTTTTGATCATCGCGTAAGCGCTGGCGCCGAGCACCACTCCGGCCGCGAAGACCAGGCACCTCTCGCATCCTGTTCTCATCTGCAACACCTCCATAAAGAAGTTAAAGGTTAGCATGCGCTAACCTTTTTGAGATTATATCATACTTTTTTCTCTTTGTGTCAACGGGAAGCGCG
>JAUNJZ010000042.1 GCA_030533085.1 Synergistaceae bacterium | reverse complement strand
GAGCGCGTAGTGGACTTTCACCACCTAGTTGTTGACCATGCCGGGCGCACGAAAATAAAAAAGACGGGCTTTCGCCCGTCTTTTTATTGCTTATTTGTAAGAGCAGTCCTCTATTAGAGGAAGAAGCCCTTGAGTTTGAGGCCGTCGGCTACGCGCTTGATGGCTACGAGGAATGCCGCGCGGCGCATCTTCACGTTGTGCTCCTGAGCGTAGTCCCAGACTCTCTTGAAGTTGTCCTTCATGATCGGCACGAGGCGGTTGTTGTACTCTTCCTCTGTCCAGAAGAATCCGGCGAGGTCCTGTACCCACTCAAAGTATGAACCGATAACTCCGCCGCTGTTGGCGAGGAAGTCCGGAACGACGATGATTCCGCGCTCGTCAAGGATAGCGTCGCCTTCGGGGCGGACAGGGCCGTTCGCGCCTTCGACGATGTATTTGCATTTGAGTTTGCCGGCGTTCTTGTCGCTGATGGCGCCTTCAAGCGCGCAGGGTGAAAGGACGAGGCATTCCTGCTCAAGAATCTCTTCGCCGCTCATCTTGACGAGTCCCGGCTCTGTGTAGCCGTCAAGGATGCGCTTCGGGTGCTTCTCAACGTATGCCTTCGCGGCCTTGACGTCGATTCCGTTCGGGTTGTAGTAGCCGCCGGTGATGTCGCTGATTCCGACGATTTTCGCTCCGGCTTCCTGGAGGAAGAGGGCGTTGTAGGTTCCGACGTTGCCGAAGCCCTGTACGATGACGGTGGCGTCTTTCGCTTCGATATTCTGTCTCTTGAGCAGCTCAAGAACGCAGGTGGCGACGCCGAGTCCGGTCGCAGCGGTGCGTCCCTTTGAACCCCAGTAGGCGATGGGTTTGCCTGTTACAACGCCCGGCTCGAGGTGGCCGCGGAGCTTGGAAACAGTGTCCATGATCCAGACCATTTCGGGACCGCCGGTGTTGACGTCGGGAGCGGGAACGTCTGTCCAGTCGCCGATGAAGGGAGCGATGCGCGCCGCGAATGTGCGGGTCATCATCTCGCGCTCACGCGGTGAAAGCTCGAATGGATCCACGGAGATTCCGCCCTTGCCTCCGCCGTAAGGAATACCGGCGAGCGAGCATTTCCAAGTCATAAGGCTGGCGAGAGCTTCGCACTCTTCAAGGTTGACATCCTGGTGGAAACGAAGTCCGCCCTTCGCGGGTCCGCAGACTGTGGAGTGCTGTACGCGATATCCGTTGAAAACTCTAACAGAACCGTCGTCCATCTGGACGGGAATGGAGACGCAGATCGCGCGCTCCGGACGGCTCATTACTTCGACGAGACCCTCTTCAAGCCCCATCTCTTCCGCTGCTGCGTAGAAGTTCTTCAGCGCTGTGTCAAGAAGAACATTGCTGGAAGTGCGTTTCTGTACGGCCATACAAAAAACCCCCTTAATATTTTTGTCCCTGGTGGGACAGAACATAAAATTGAAGTCCTCTACAGACTAATTTTATTGTACATATATATTTTATTCCTGATTACTTCTCTCGTAAAGGGGTCTGCAATAAGGTTATATTTGTGAAATACAGAAAATAGCATTAAATTCGTATAATTTTCCCGTTAAACTTTGAGAAAAAAAGAACAAATGCTGGCGGCGGGTAATTTTCCCTAGAAAATTAACTTTACCAGAATTACCGCGACTACGAGGCCTGGGAGCATATTCATCACGCGTATTTCCATCAGGCCAAGCAGATTTATTCCGATGGCCATCAGCATCAGCCCTCCTGTCGCGCTCATCTCTATGATCGCCGCTTCGGACATAAGCGGCTGTATCCAGACCGCCGCCAGCGTGAGCGCCCCCTGATAGAGAAACACGGGGACTGCGGAGAAGAGGACGCCGAAGCCCAGCGAGGCGGCCATCGCGACGGAGGTGAGGCCGTCTATAAGTCCTTTGGCGAGGAGCAGCGACGGATAGCCGCCCAGCCCCTCTTCAAACGCGCCGAGCACCGCCATGGAGCCGGTGCAGTATATGAGGCTTGTGGTGATGAAGCCGGCGGAAAAGCCCTTTGCGCTGTCGCCGATAGATTTTTCCAGCTTCTTGCTGGCGCGTTCCAGCGCGCCTTCGAGGTCGAGCAGCTCGCCTATGAGCGAGCCGGCCGCAATGCTGGCTATGACGACGAGCGGCTGCCGCGTCTTTATCGCCATGCCGACGCCGAGCGTTACGACGAAGAGCGCCATTCCCTGAACGGGAAGGGCCATTATCTTTGCCGGTATCCTTTTACGCAGCAGCAGTCCGGCGAGAGCGCCGCAGATTATCATCAGCGCGTTGGCGATGCTTCCGAAAAGTGGTATTGACGTTAATATTTCCAAAATAATTCCCCGCTTTCATCCGGTTGCCTATTATAAACCATCGGAGGAAAAGCGGGGAGCTGGGAGCGTTATTTTGTCAGCAGATGTTTTTTCTTGAGCACGTCAAGAATATGTTTTTTGATGAGACGGCTTGCCTCTTCCAGCAGCTCAGGCTTGTGGTCGACGATATATTGCGCCGCCTTCTGCGTCTCCGCGCCATGCGTGGAATCAAGCCCCAGATCGTTGTAGAGAGCGTCTATCTGCGACTGAGCGAAATTTTCAGGGTCTATTCCCTTGTCGTAATCAAGCTCCTTGCAGTGAATATAGCTGTCGAGCACCTGAAATCTTCCCGAGAGATTGTTCGTGTCCACCGACAGCTCACCGGCGAAGTTCTGCGCGTCGTCGCCGTTGTCGAATACATCAGCCTGCGTGATGTGCCCTTCGTCTATCCTCGCGACGACCCACACCCGCGTCCGCGGCCTTTCGTTCATTTTCTCCTCCCCTTTCGCAAAACGCCTTATTACCCCCTTACTATAAGGCAAATCAGCGTCCGTCAGAGGGTAAAATCCGGGAGCGCAAGGGCGGCCCTTCTGCCTGTTCTTTTTTGAAGCTGCAAAGTGTCAGATGAACACAGCTGTTTAACAGAGAGAATAGCCCCGGCATTTAAAAATCCGTCCCTTGACAGCAGCGCGCCTCGCCGTTAGAATAATTTAAAATTTATCTCAGGAGGGGCTTGTGCGTTGAAGAAATTTTTATTGAAGCAGATGTACATGATGATGTGCGACAACGGCAGAGCCTTTCTGAGACAGTAGACGAAAAATTCGTAATCTGTTCAGTCGGCTCTGCTTTTTATAAGCAGAGCCTTTTTTATTACTGTAAGGGGGATATTTTTATGGACAAGAGCAAAGAACAGGGACTTATGACGAAGGCGCTTCACAGCGGCTGGAGCTGCGACCCGGCGACGGGGGCGGCGGGGCTGCCTATTTATGCCTCTTCGGCATATCAGTTCCGCGACAGCGCGCACGCGGCGGGGCTTTTCAACCTTGAGGAGAGCGGTTTCATCTATTCAAGGCTTGCGAATCCGACGGTACAGGCCTTTGAAGCGGGGCTGAACGCGCTTGAGGGCGGAGTGGGGACGCTCGCCACATCATCTGGGCAGGCGGCCTTTGTCCACCTGATAACGGCGCTCTGTTCTTCCGGCACGAATCTCGTCGTATCGCGCAAGCTCTACGGAGGCACGCTGACGCTGCTGCAAAATATCTTCTCGCGCTTCGGCGTGGAGACGATACTTGTGGACAGCGACCACCCCTGTCAGGTGGAGCAGGCTGTCAACGACGAAACGCGCGGCATCATCACAGAGATAATAGGCAATCCGATGATGAATGTCGCTCCGCTTGAGGCGCTTTCCCGCATCGCGCGCCGTCAGGGGGTGCCGCTTATCATCGACAATACCTTCGCGACCCCGGCTCTCTGCCGCCCGATTGAATGGGGGGCGCATGTCGTCGTCCACTCAACGACGAAATATATTTCAGGCAACGGCAATCTCATCGGCGGCGCAGTGATCGACGGAGGCAACTTCGACTGGGGCGCGTGGCCGGACAAATTCCCAGAGCTGGCGAAGCCGGACAAGGCATATCACGATATAGTATTCACGGAGCGTTTCGGCAAAGCGGCGCTCGCCGCGAAGCTGCACGCCGCCATTCTGCGCGACCTCGGCGGCTGTCCGTCAGCCTTCGACGCCTATCTGCTGCATCTCTCGCTGGCCACCCTCGGCCTGCGCATGGAGCGCCACAGCGCAAACGGACTCGCCGTCGCGCGCTTCCTTGAGGCGCACCCGATGGTTGAATGGGTCAGTTATCCGGGGCTTGAAAGCCACCCGCAGAACGATATGGCAAAGGTATATCTCAAAGACGGCTGCGGCGGCATGATAGCCTTCGGCGTCAAAGGCGGCGTGGAGGCGGGGCGCAGGCTCGTCGATAACCTTGAACTTATCGGACACATGGCGAATCTGGGCGAGTCGCGCACGCTGATAATCCATCCCGCCAGCACGACGCACAGCCAGCTTACGACGGCGCAGCGCGCTGCGGCTGGACTTTCAGACGGGCTGCTGCGTCTTTCGGTCGGCATAGAAAATCTGGAAGACATTATCGCGGATCTTGAGAAGGCTCTTGAGGCGGCGGGAAAATAACTATGAAAGAGGAGAGGGCTTCCGTCGCGCTGCGAAACATAACTCTGCCCTCCGGCGCGTTCTTTGATCGGCTGGAACAGGTCTACAGCCGTTACGGCGAGTTGAACGAAGCGGCGGATAACCTCATCGTCGTCTGCCACGCGCTGACCGGCAGCCACCGGCTCGCCGGCGAAAAAATCCCCGGAGAGCCGGAGCCGTGGTGGAGCGCGATCGTCGGCGACGGCAGGGCGCTGGATACCCGCAAATATTGCGTCGTCTGCTTCAACAACCTTGCCAGCCCCTACGGCAGCAGCTCTCCGCTCTCGAAAAATCCCGCGGACGGCAAACGCTGGGCGATGAGATTTCCCATCCTATCGCCGCGCGACACGGCATTCGCGCAGAAAGAGGCGCTGCGCCTGATGGGGATAAAGCGGCTTTACGCCGTAGTCGGCGGCTCGCTCGGCGGAATGATAGGGCTGGAGCATGCGATATCCTTTCCTGACGACGTGCCGCGCTGCGCGCTCATAGCCGCGCCGGACAGACTTTACCCGCAGGCCATCGCCTTCAACGCCGTGCAGCGTCAGAGCATTAAAAGCGACCCGCTCTGGAACAACGGCGACTACGAGGGGGCTGGGCCGGTGAACGGCCTTGCGGCGGCGAGAATGCTCGCTATGATCACCTACAAAAGCGAACAGTCCTTCTCAAACCGCTACATGCGCGAGATGGCGCAAGGCTCCACGCGGGACTGGGACGGACAATTTCAGGTCGAGAGCTACCTTCACCATCATGGGGAGGAGATAGTCAAACGTTTTGACGCGAACTGCTACCTGTACCTGACAAAGATGATGGACCTGCACGACATCGGCGCGGGACGCGGCGGACTTGACGAGGCGTGGCGGCGCTTTTCCGGGCGAAAGCTGCTGGGGCTGGGAATTTCGAGCGACATGCTCTTCCCAAACTGGCAGGTCGAAGAGGCCGTGCGCGCCGCCGCGAAAAACGGAGTCGCCGCCTGCTACGAGGAGATAGAGAGCGAAAACGGCCACGACGCTTTCCTGATCGACTTTGACCAGGTGGACGATTATTTAAGGTCGTTTTTGCAGTAAAACCGGCAGTTAAAGCGAGAGAGGGGAAGGCCGTTCGGACAGCGCTCCCCTCTCTCCTGCCGCGCGAAAGTTAGAAATAGAGATCCTGCGCCCCCTCTTCGAGCTTGCGCAGCCGCTCCCTTGTCAGCTCCCTTACCTTATCGCTCGGTATCTTTTCCAGCTCGCCTGCTATCACCTTTTCCCCAAGCTCCTTCAGATGCTCGGAGCCGTAGCCCAGCAGATATTCCTTGAAAGTCAGCAGGGCGTTCGGCTGGCAGATGTTGCGTATCTGCCCCGACTTCGCGAGAGACATGAAGCGGTCGCCGGTACGTCCCTGACGGTAACAGGCGGTGCAATAACTTGGAATATAGCCGTCCTCGCAGAGCCATGTCAGAACCTCATCAGGCGTCCTGTCGTCCGAAATCTTGAACTGCGCCGTATCCGGCTGCTCCGGCTGACCTATCTCCTTATGATAGCCGCCGATGCCGGTGCAGGAGCCGGCGCTTACCTGCGAAATGCCAAGATCAAGCTCCATCCGGCGCGTCTCCGGCGTCTCGCGCGTGGAGATTATCATTCCGGTGTAAGGAGTGGCGACCCTGATCGTCGCGACAAGGCGCAGAAACTGCGCGTCTGTCGGAATATAGGGGAACATCTTCATATCTACCCCTTCGGCCTCGCGGAGGCGCGGCACGGAAATCGTATGCGGCCCTACGCCGCACATCTTCTCCAGCGACTCCGCGAAAAGCAGCTGGGCGACAGTCTCATACTTGTAATCGTAAAGCCCGTAAAGCACGCCGGTACCAACGTCGTCGATACCGCCCTCCTGCGCGCGGTGCAGCGCCGTCGTATGCCAGTCATAGTTGCTCTTAGGCCCTTTAGGATGCATCTTTGCGTATGTGGGGCGGTGGAAGGTCTCCTGGAAAAGAATAAATGTGCCTATATCAGCCGCTTTCAGCCGCCGGTACTCCTCAACGGTGGTTGCCGCGATATTGACGTTAATGCGGCGTATCGAGTCGCCGCGGCTGTTTTTATAAGCGTAGACGCGCTTCATGCAGTCAATGATATAGTCGAGGGGAACATTCACCGGATCCTCGCCGGCCTCCATAGCGATACGTTTGTGGCCTAGAGCCAGGATCGCATCCGTCTCCAGATCTATTTCCTCCATCGTCAGCTTCTTGCGGAACATATTCTTATTGTCCTGGTGAAAGCCGCAATAGACGCATCCGTTGACGCAGTGATTCGAGACATAAAGCGGAGCGAAAAGCACGATGCGCCTGCCGTAAATGCGCTCCTTTATCTCCTTTGCGAGAGCGTAAAGTTCATGCTCCAGCTGCGGGTCGTCAATCTCCAGCAGCACCGCCGCTTCGCGGTGCGTGAGCCCTGCGCACTCGCGCGCCTTGCCAAGAACTGCGCGCACCGCGCCGGCGTCCTTAGCGAGCTTTTTCGCCTCTTCAAGTGAACTGAATATCTCCGCGTCGTTGATGAATGAAGAATCCTGAAACTCCGTCCTGCTGTACATATCTGATCATCCTTTCTCTCCGCGCGGAAAGCGCCGCCGCGGACAGTAATGTGATTTGAAGCGCCCCTCCCGGCGGAAAAACCGCCGAGACGGGTATTGCCCGAACCACTTTTTATTTTAACAATAAGCGGCGGGGATAACAAGGCGAGAATGTTGAAATTGCATTCACCTGCCAGCAAGCCGCATAAAAAAGATTGGCGTCTGATATAATAAATTATCTGCTAACGGAGGTGAAAATCGTATGCCCAAAGACAAGAAACCGACAGCGGCTCTGATCTATGACTTCGACGGCACACTTTCGCCCGGCAATATGCAGGAATTCAGCTTTATTGCCGCGCTTGGCATGTCCAAAGAGGATTTCTGGGAAAAATCAAACCGAATGTCGGAGGACAACGACGCGAACGGAATCCTCTGTTATATGAAGCTGATGCTCGACGAAGCGGCATACCGCCATATCTCATTGAAGCGGGAGTCATTCAGGAATTTCGGCAGGGAAATAGAACTCTTCAACGGCGTGGAAGAATGGTTTGACCTTATCAACGATTACGGGAAAAAAAGAGGCGTGACGATAAAACATTACATAAACTCCTCCGGCCTTAAAGAAATGATAGAGGGGACGAAAATCGCCTCGAAGTTTGAAAACATCTACGCCTGCTCGTTTATTTACGATACGGACGGCAAAGCCGTGTGGCCTGCCGTAGCGGTGGATTTTACTACAAAGACGCAGTTTCTTTTCAAGATAAGCAAGGGAATCTCCAGCGTCAGCGACAACAAAGAAGTAAATAAATACATGCCGGAAGACGAACGCCCCATTCCATTCAGGCGGATGATTTACTTTGGCGACGGAGATACCGACATCCCATGCATGAAAATGGTCAAACAAAACGGCGGACATTCGATAGCTGTCTATAATCCCAAAAAGCAAAAGAAAGAGGTGGCAAAGCACCTCATCAGAGAAGAGCGCGTCAACTTCATCTGCCCCGCCGACTACGGCAAAGACAGCGAGATATACAAAATCGTTACAACGATCATAGACAAAATCAAATCGGACTTTGAGTTTGAGTCGCTGCTGAAAAAACACAAAAGCAAGGCGGGAGGCTTGATAAAATAGTTTTCTTAGCCTTGTGAATACATAGTTTTATAGTAACTACAACTAGTTTTTGTTGAAGTTAACTGATACCTTCAATATTAAATGGCAGCACCACCTTTCGTTTAATAACATTATTTAAGTCTTCCGATAGATCATAAAATCTCTGTAAACGTTTTCTGTATACATCGGGGTTTCGCATGATCACCGCAGTAAGTAACGCGTGAATTAGTACTAAACCAGCTGCGACTGGATCTATTACTGTCGTGTATTGAGTCGGGACTTGAATCAAAACATCCGCTTTAGGCGTAAGGGGGGCAAGAATATTGTCTGTCACTACAACTAATCTGGCCTTGCGAGATGCAAAATAACTACAGATGTCGCTCGTTGCTTTATAATATCTTGGGAAGTGGAAAATCACAGCAGTGGAAGAGAAAAAATGTTCTTCTTCTAATAAATTGTAAATTGTTGGATCCGTCGGGTGTGCTATCATTATGACATTACGGCGCAAGATACTGAGGAAACGGAATAGGTAACGGGAATAGATATCATCTGCCCCTAATCCTACTATATATACGTATTGTGACGCTTCAAGTAGTTCTGTCGCCATATTGAAAGAAGTTTCATCAATGTTCATAGTCATATTTTTTATCATGAATATTTCCATATCAGCTATGTAGTCGAGAGGCTTCTTTTTCTGATCTGCCCCATTTTGGCTCTTGTACATCTCAAGAGTAGACATTTTATTGCGCACTAAAGACTGGAGTGCATCCTGAAAATCTGAAAATTTATTAAATCCTAATAAATCTACCAATCTTAGCAAGGTAGACTCGCTAACGTTGGCTTTTTTTGCTATTTCTTTTGTATTCATAAAAGCAGCACTTTGATAGCTATTTACAAGATAATTCGCTAATATCCGTTGCTTTTTTGTCATTTCCGTGTACTTTTCTTGCATTATATCAAGAATGCTACGTGTCTCAATCATAAGTGTCATCCCACCAGCTGTGCCCATATGTAGGCAAAATTTACAAACCTCAATGATGATATATCTTAAACACAAAATTGTCTCCGTCTTTATGACAACAACTGTGTTCATTATATAACAAAAAGAGCCAGTATTATGTATGTATTTATAATAATATTATTATTAAAATTATTGCTGAAGTGTGCAATGCAAAGACAAGTGATTTCCCGATGAGTGTTATGTCTATGAACCTCACCGGGAAACAAACAGATTATGGCCAAGATTTAGATGAAAGGAGATCTATGAACTTATATTTTCCCTTCTCTAAGGTACGTCAAGATATCTTCTTTAGTCATACCTGCTATGCCAATCTTGTTAAGATCCCAATCTGATTCAAAGTAGTTTGTTTCATTAATTGCGCTTGCAAGGGTTATCATACTTTCAAGCAAGGGAGTAGTAACTCCAGCAAACTTACCGAGTTCGTAGAACATCTTTGTTCCAACAGGAACGTCTTCGCTTACATAACGGTTTTGTACGGTAAACCTTGCACCAGGATAATACTGCATACGATACCAGTCTGGCATATTTTCTTCTAGTGGAGTAGTCCAGCCTTCACCCATAAATTCTGGCCCAAGTATTCCAAGACGCGAGAAGAACACATTTTTGTCATAATGCTGTATGCTGATACCAAGCGCCTTGGTAATTTCGACTTCTTCAAGGTATATACCATACTGAACTTTAGAAACGCTCGGCGAAAAAGCATGGCGGTAAATACTGTAATATTCATTTTTGTCGCCAACTGGTTCTATAATTCCCCAGTTATCAATAGCCCCAGCATTAAGAAGTACTGCGGGAACATGAAGAATCGGGTTTACGTTACAGAAGTTTACGTCAAGCATCGTGTCGCCGGCTATAAAATCAATCGGATCCATACACGCAAATTCGCGCATTGTCCTAAAGAATACATCTCTGTCAGTGCTAGGTAGTGCATCGCCTCGGAGATTAATTGCCCTGTATACATAGAAAACCTCACTTGTCTCTCCGTTTTTTGTTACTCGTGCTCCATATGGAAGGCTTGACCACCCTCCGATAACAACTTTTTTATGACAGCCTGCTTCTCGCATCTTTTTTCTCATTATTAACGATCCGTAGTTGTCTGGGAAAAAAGATATGACCTGACCATCTTCAAGGCACGGTATTAACTGATCAAGCATCTTGTCAAAACCAAGCGAGACGACGGAAATGGCTATGATGTCAGCTCCATGAACAGCTTCTTTCATATTGGTTGTAGCAAGCTCAATTTCGGCGACACCTTCGCGCTTGAATTTCTTTGCGTTATTTTGAATGCCGTATGTCCTGATGCGTTTCAGACCTTCAGTGTTTTGTTTGAAATCAGGATTTTCCCAAAGGCGAACATTATGCCCTGCTACCGCTGCGTCTCCTGCTAATCCCTTTCCTGAGTTGCCTGCCCCAAGTACTGCTACTGTCTTCATGATGATGCCCCCCTTAGATTTTCTAGGTATTAAAATCATAATCTATAAAAATGATTTTACAACGTTATTATTATAAAAAAAATATATTTTGTCAATACATTTTTTTGTAATATGTTAAACTGATGGTTGAGGCAATTGTCCAAAATGATCTTTAATTATTCACCAAAGACACTTTCCCAGAATTATAGTGATTTGACGAGCATTCAAAAATTTTCACTCAATATAAAAAAACATATTGACAAAAATATATTCTTAATTTATTATAGTGGAGCAAATTCTTTATTTGATATTTATGAATTTATTTATAAAGAAATTGAGAGGAGGTTCTGTATAGATGGTATTTAAATCGCCGAGTTACAAACTTTCTATTTTAGGGAAAGAGGGCTGTAGCCGAGTAGATAAAGTCGTGCTGCGAATTATGCATGAGATAGGGATGATTATCGATAATAAAAAAGCCAGGGAGCGCCTTTTTGATGCAGGGGCAAAGGATATGGGAGGTAATAAAGTTTCGATTTCCCATGATCTTATCGATAAATCTCTAGAAACAGCTCCCTCGACGTTTAAGCTCTATAGCGTCAATGGCAAGGAAGCAATGGACATAAACAAAGAGAATATGTATTTTGGTGTTTCGACAAGTAGCCTTGGTTTTATTGACCCTTGGGAAGGGAGAAAGGTCGCTCATACAAAAAGGACATCGTCTTATATGGCTATGGTGGCTGATGCTTTGCCCAACATTGATTATGTTGGCAATGGTGGGCTGCTCTCTGACGTTGATCCTAGGATTGGTGGACGGATCAACTTCACCAACACCTTACGATACACAACAAAACCAATGTATATTTGCCCAGATTATGCGGCGAGTTATATCGATGCTATAGCTCTGGCCCAAGACATCTCGGGAGGCGCGCAGAAGCTTAAGGATAAGCCGTTCATATTTGGTTATTGTGAGCCTGTTCCGCCCCTCTATCACAGTAACGACGCAATTGAAAAGCTTATTATATGTGGAGACAGTGGCATTCCGGTTGTATATATGCCGTATTGTATGCGTGGCGGTACGGCCGGTATTTTTTTGGCAGCAGCACTTGCTCAAAACTATGCAGAAATTCTGACAGGATTGGTAATCCATCAGTTGTTTAATCCTGGCGCGGTCTTTATTGCGGGGAGTATGCCGACAATACTTGATATGAAGACAACGACGGGGTCGTATGGTGCACCGGAATTCCATTTTGGGATAGCAGCTTCCTCTGAAATGTGCGATTATTACAATCTACCGTTTTTTGGTACTGCTGGCTGTACTGATTCGCAACAACTGGATATGCAGGCATCTACAGAGGTAACGATGGGAATATTGTCCACGCTTCTTACAGGAGCAGATGTTGTCCATGACACAGGTGTTATGCAACATGCATCGGCACTGTCTCCGGAAATACTTGTGTATACAAACGAGATTCTTGATATGCTCCGTGTTTATCAGGAAGGGATTGACCTTTCAGATGAGTCCTTTATTTTCGATGTTATAAAAAGAGTTGGTCCTAGAGGGCATTATCTCGAAGAAGAGACAACCTTGCGAAACTTTAAAAAAATTTGGTATTCAAAAGTTTTTGACAGAAGTTTAAACAGCGAGATTCCGCAAAATAATTTTGCGAATAAAATCAAAGAAAAAACGAAATCTATCATAGCTACACACATTAATGACAGCGTCAACGAAAACATAATCCCCATACTTGAAGAGCATGAGAGAAAATGGTTTGTAAATCTATAAAATTCAAGGCAAGAACGGAGGAACGAATATCTTTGTTGGCGAAGAACAACTAGCCTGTACAACAATTTGTGTTTGCTGTAGGCAAATTAAGGGAAATATTTTTTTGCTGGTTTCTTGCATATTAAGCAGTTAAGGGGTGATTGTATAATTATGAAAAGTCACAACAAAATTATATTTGGCATAAGATTTCTGCTGGCAGCATTAATAACGTCCGTGGCGCTTCTTGTCACAGTACAGGTAATCTTGCGGTATATCTTGCATATGCCTGTTCACTTTTTGGACGAAATACTGGCGTTATTGGCCGTGTGGATGTATCTTCTAGGGTCAGTAAATGCTTCTATCGAGGAAAAACATATTAATGCCAGGATATTAGAGATATTCTCAAAGAAAATCAGATATATTTCGGGTATAAGGCTACTTGCTGCGATTATCTCTATTATTGTCTCTTCCTGGCTGACATATTGGGCATACGATTTCTTCTGGTATTCGTTGAAAAAAGGCAAGCTGAGCTTGATCTTAAAATACCCTACAATCTATTTGGAAAGTGCAGCGCTTGTATGTTTTGTACCGATGGTAATATTCGCATGTGTTGAGGCTTATAAATACTACACAATTTTTAAGAAAAACGACATGAGAGGAGTTGAATTATAAGCTATGGATGCCGTAATTATTGCTATGGTATGCCTTACTTTGTATCTTTCCATAGGAGGCCCATTACCGTTTTGCTTTGGCTTGGCACTGGCTATAATGCATTTCTTGGGCGATGTAAGTATGAAAGGTATGCTCATGTATGGGTTGCAGTCAATAATGAGTCCCGTTCTTCTATCTATACCACTCTTTGTTTTTGCCGGTGGGCTTATGGGGGAGAGCGGAATTGCCAATAAACTATTGGACTTTGTTAACATATTTGTAGGGAAGATCAAGGGGGGCTTAGGGGTCGTCTCAGTAATTACATGCGCAATAATCGGAGCTATTTCGGGTAGCTCGCTCACAGGGGTTGCCGCAATCACACCGATAATGGTGCCCAGAATGGTTGAAGAGGGGTATCCTCGAGGTTTTGCTACCGCATTGGTGACCTTTTCCAGCGTACTAGGCCTACTTATTCCTCCCAGCATTTCAATGATTACATATGGATGGGTGACTGAAACTTCCATACTTGCATGTTTCGTTGCCACCTTAGGTCCAGGGCTGCTTGTCGCAACGCTTTTTTCGATAATAAACATATATTACGTAAAAGACCTTGACTTGAAGCTTGCAGAGGAAAAAACCTCTATTACGGAGAAAATGAGTGTTGCTAAAAATAGCTTTTTAGGTGCTTTCCCTGCTCTTATGATGCCGGTTATCATATTGGGGGGGATTTATGGAGGTATTACCACAGCAACAGAAGCTTCTGCAGTTGCTGTCGTTTATTCTATATTTGTCGGTTTCTGCATCTATAAAGGGCTTAACAAAAAGAATTTTTTCAATTGTGCTTATGACGGCGCTACCACAGTTGGATCAATTATGCTGATGATTATGATCTGCGTATCTCTCGGTCAGACGTTTGTAATGATCGGACTACCTCAGGCCATAGCCGAAGGCATTTTGAGTATTTCTGATAACAAAATAATAATTCTTTTGTTTATCAACATCATATTTATCATCATGGGAATGCTGGTGTCGGATATGGTAAGCCTACTAATGGTAGTTCCCCTGCTTTTCCCTCTTACCAAGGCCATTGGGCTCGATCCAATCCATTTTGGAGCTATTGTTGGTGTTAACCTAGCCATGGGAGTTGTAACACCCCCATATGCCTCCGTCCTTTATCTGGGCATTCGTCTAGGAAAAAGTACATTCGAGGATACAATAAAGCCGTTAATGATACTGCTTCTTTGCGGTTATTTGCCGGTTCTCATCCTGACAACTTACGTACCGGCGCTGTCGCTTGTTTTGCCAAGGCTGTTAGGATTGGCCGATTAAAAAAGCCTATCCTTTTTGCTAAAAATATAACTAGGAGGTATTTTCAATGTTGAAGAAAGTTTTTAGTATTGTGGCACTTTGCATGATGGTGTTTTGTTTCTCTTCGTGTGCTTATGCGAAGGATGTAACGTTTAAGCTAAGTCACCATAGGCCCGTTGATTCCCAGTTGGATATTGACATGAAGCAGTTCGCGCAAGATGTTGCAAAAGCTACGAGTAATAGAGTAAAGATTCAGGTATTCCCTGCTGGGCAGCTCGGCGGTAGTGAATCAGCAATGGAACGTGTATCGATGGGAGCTATTGATATGATGGTAGGCTATCCTAATAGCGAATTAGATCCTAAACTGGATATTTATTCATTACCAGGCATAGCCAAAGATTTTAAAGATTTAAAGAAACTTTTTCATCGAGGCTCTCCTTATATGAATGTGCTTGAGAAAATATTCAACGACTCGGATATGCATGTTCTCGGTTCATATTGCACAGCTTTTGTTGGCATATGTTTCAAAGACATGCCGGTAAACCCCAAAGACCCGAACGCAAAACATAATGAGAAGATTCGCGTACCATCAATCAACGCATATCGTTATGTTGCCGAGGCTATTGGTTACATGGGGACACCTCTTCCTTGGGGAGAAGTGTTTACAGCACTTCAGACTGGTGTTGTTGACGGTGTTTACGGTCCCGCTGCGGAACCTGTTTACACCACACTGCGCGATGTTGTAAAGGTGTACGTTCCCCTTAATTCGCAGGCAGACATGTTCTTCTTACTAATAAACCAGGAAAAGTTTGATTTGCTCTCACAGGAAGACCAAAAACTACTGAGCGAAATAGGCCATAAACTTGAACAGTCACGGTTTGAAAAGGCGGAAGCAGAACAAGAAATGTGGGAGAAGCGTCTTGCTGACAAAGGAATAGAAGTTATGCCTTTTAGTAATGAAGAACTTCTATCGTTCCAGAAAAAAATTCAGGAGTATAGCTGGCCTAAACTTAGTGATGAAATGGGATCAAAGTTTTTTGATGAAACGATAGCAGCCTGGAAAGAGGCAATGAAGTAAAAAAGAACAAAATAATCTTTTGAGGCGAGATGAATCTGGACTTTAGATAGACATGGGTGGGAGAGACTATTAGAGTTTTCGCCTTTGCGAATAAAAACTGAGGAGGGCAAATAATGCTACGTGATCATGATATCAACTATATTGAATGTAGAGATGTTTTCTTGTCTGGCGCAGGGCTAGGAGTGATACTTGTAGATGAAAAATATCCCGCATATCCTGGTGATGTCAGAAACGCTAGTGCGTATCCTTATAATATCCAATATGATATTGCAAAGGATCTGACAATACAGGCTCTTGTAAGAGAAACAAATCAAGACGCATATCTTTCTGCGGTTATTGATGCCGCAAAGCGTCTGCAAGAAAAAGGCTGCAAAGCTATACTCGGAGAGTGTGGCTATTTTGCTTATTATCAAAAACAGGTGGCAGCGGCTGTGGATGTTCCCGTGTTTCTAACTAGCCTTCTGCAGATTCCTTGGGCACAGTCAATTATCGGCCCAAATAAGGTTGTCGGTATTATCTGTGCATCCAAGAAGTTCATGCAACCTAAAGCGCTGGAAAATGTTGGTGTAAATGCCAGCAGCAATTACGTACTTTTTGGTGCTAGAGACGATGGGCACTGCCCAGAACTCGGTCTCCTTTGGGATGTGAGAACACGGGTAGGTAAGCCTAGATGTAATTTTGAAATAGCAAAAAAAGAATTCCTTGCGCGTGTCTATGAGTTTTATGATTCGACTCCAAACATGGGGGCAATGGTTTTTGAGTGTACTGGTTTCCCTCCCTTTGCAAGAGAAGCGCAACGTAGGATAGGTATCCCGATTTTCAGTTGGTCTACGCTCATGGACTATGCCTATTCAGTAACAGTACATAGAGATTTTTATGGTCATGTATAAGAGTACAATGGGTTTTTGTAAAGGCAATGCCGCTATATTCAATATTTACTAAATTATAAAAACATAATTTAGCATAATATGGAAGTTAAAGTAACTGTTAAGTTACAACGCACAAAAGAATAGGCTCTACTCCTAAAATCGTCGTTGAGGATTAAAACAGGGCAAGAGATCGAAAAGACCCGACTTGCCAACAATGTGGGTAAATTATAGACGCGAAGCCCAATAGGTATTGGAACCACGGGCTTTGCGTTTTACAATTTGAATCATGGAACGGACTCCTTTTATTTTTATTCATGTCATTGACAAGGTGCCTGATGAAATAAACCAGCACATTATTCTCATGGCGCTTAAGTGTCTTTGTAGCCTATTTCATCAGAGCCATGCGGCATAGCAGGAGTATAGCTTGAAAACGCCTATCGTGCTTCCTCTATGTTCTGACACAGGTGTAGAAACTGTCAAATGCTGAAATGATATACGAAACGTGAATCCCATATGGAGATAGATTTTTGGCAGATTTGTCGGCTTCTCTGTGTATGGAGCTGTTTGGCCTTGGCTGGGGAAGCATAAGTGGTGTTTAACAAAATAACAATTTTTTAAGAGGGCATGGCGGCGTTGTCGGAGAACCCCCGCCGTATGCCAGGCAAAGGACCGATTCCGATATAACGTGCCTTTCGTCTAGTCAGCTGCGTTCGGCGGCGGTTTTTATCATCGAGTATTCGCCGCTGACGCAATACGCGCCGACGGGGACTTCAGTTAGCTCTTTCACTGCGCGCGGCAAGCGTCGCGATGATGCTGC
Organism: Synergistaceae bacterium; assembly: GCA_030533085.1. Lineage (GTDB taxonomy): Bacteria > Synergistota > Synergistia > Synergistales > Synergistaceae > JAUNJZ01. The sequence continues at coordinate 8,127 of JAUNJZ010000042.1, read as the reverse complement.
TCGCGATTGTAGTCTTGCCGCTGCCGCTCTGCGTCGCGGCTATCAACAGGCGGGGGCGTTTAGCTCGGTTCATTTCACGCTCCCTTTCGGTGGCTTCGTCAGCCCCATGATTTCTTTGACTATGTAGTCTATATCAAGGTTTTTGCGCGCCTGCGCCGCGAGGGCGTCGTAGGCCGCCTCTTTGGCCGCCGTTGTAGAGAACGCCTCGCGCTCCGGCAGGCCGCGCTTTTTGCGCAGCTGGTTTAGCCAGTGCGCGCGGAAGATATCGTTATGGAAGGCGTTGTGAAGGTAGCTGCCGGCGGCGCGAAGTTCGCTGTCGGCCAGGCCGTCGCTTTTGCCGTCCAGCTCGAAGAGCGGCGCGAAGCCCGCTTCGCCGCGCAGCGGGCGTGTTTCGCCGAAGTGTATCTCGTAGCCCTCGACGGGCGTCTCTTCTTTGAAGCAGGGATGTACCGCGCGCCCGCGGCGGCGGATGGTCGTTTTTTCCTCTCCGAATGTGGTTATGGCCGGCATCAGGCCGAGCCCTTCAATTACTGGGATTTTATCGTTGTCGCGGAGGAAGCTGTCGTCTATCTTTTCGCCCATCATCTGGTAGCCGCCGCAGAGGCCGTAGACGCTTCCGCCATTTTGGTAAAGGCGGCGTATCGCATCTGCGAGGCCGGAGTCCAGCAGATATTTCATGTCGAGCACTGTGCTTTTTGTGCCGGGGAGTATGACCGCGTCAAGCGATGCAGTTTGTGCCGGTGAGGTAAGTTCAATTATTTCCACGTCCGGCTCGAAGCGGAAGGCTTCGATGTCGGTGTGGTTGGAGAGGCGCGGAAATTTGACGACGCCTATGCGGAGCTTTTCAAAATTTTCGCCGCTATCCCCTTTGTGCCAGTTGATGCTCATGATGTCCTCGCCCTCTATGACTATGTCTGTGAGCCAGGGCATTACGCCGACAACTTTTACTCCGGTTTTTTCTTCGGTGAATGTCACCGCGTCTTCAAAGAGCGAGATGTCGCCGCGAAATTTATTGAAGATGATTCCCTTAACGCGCTTCCTGTCTTTGCCGAGCAGTTCGAGCGTGCCGACGACGGAGGCGATTGCGCCGCCGCGATCGACGTCGGCTACGAGCAGCACGGGAATGTCAACCTCGTTCGCGACGCGCATGTTTACGATTTCCGCCGCGTTTAGGTTCACCTCAGCCGGGCTTCCCGCCCCTTCGCAGACCATTACCTCATATTTTTCGTCGATGAGGGAGAGCGCCTCGCGCAGAGTTTCAAGCCCTTTTCCCATCGTGAATGTGCGGTAATAGTTTTTATCGCAGGGCGCGTCGAATACCTTGCCCATGAGCACTATTTCCGAGGAGGTGTCTTTGCGCGGTTTGAGCAGTATCGGGTTCATGTAAGTCTGCGCTTCGACGCGCGCCGCCTCCGCCTGCACTCCCTGCGCGCGTCCCATTTCCAGGCCGTCGGCGGTGACGCAGGAGTTATTTGACATGTTCTGTGATTTGAAGGGACAGACGGCGTAGCCCATGTCGGAAAATATGCGGCACAGCGCCGTTGTGATGAAGCTTTTGCCCGCGTCGCTTGACGTTCCCTGTATCATGATTCCGGTGCAGTTTTTCATACTGTTTTACCTCTGCCGCGCTTTCGTTTTATTACAGTTCGCCTGTCTTTATCATCTCCGCCAGCTCCGGCGCGAAGTAGCTTACGATGATATCAGCGCCGCCGCGTGCGAGGCAGAGGGCCGATTCCGCTATGACGCGCCTTTCGTCTAGCCAGCCGCGTTCGGCGGCGGCTTTTATCATCGAGTATTCGCCGCTGACGCAGTACGCGCCTACTGGGACTTCGGACAGCTCTTTCACGGCGCGCAGCACGTCAAGATAAGGCAGCCCGGGCTTCACCATTATCATGTCCGCCCCTTCCTCGATGTCGAGCAGCGCCTCCCGCAGCCCCTCCCGCAGGTTGCGCGGGTCCATCTGGTAGCTTTTACGGTCGCCGAATGACGGGGCGGAGCCTGCCGCCTCGCGGAAGGGGCCGTAAAAGGCCGAGGCGTATTTCACGGCGTAGGAGAAGATGAGCGTGTCGTCCATGCCGGCTCTGTCAAGCTTTTCGCGTATTGCCGCCACATGGCCGTCCATCATGTCAGAGGGGGCTACGATGTCCGCTCCGGCCTGCGCCTGCGAGAGAGCCGTCTTCGCCAGCAGCTCCAGCGTCGGGTCGTTGTCCACAGTATCGCCTTTGAGCAGGCCGCAGTGGCCGTGCGAGGTATATTCGCAGAGGCAGACGTCTCCGATGAAGCACATATCCGGGAAATTTTTCTTTCCCTCGCGCAGCGCCTGCTGGACTACGCCGTTTTCGTTGTAAGCCTCGCTGCCGCGTTTGTCCTTGCGCTCCGGTATGCCGAAAAGAAGCACGGAGTTCACCCCGGCGCGCCGCACATCTTCAAGAAGCCGCGGGAAGGTGTCCGGGCTGTAACGCTTTTGTCCCGGCATTGCGGGAATATCTTCGATGATTCCGGCGCCCTCGCGGATAAATACCGGATAGACGAGCATGGAAGCGGAGAGCCTCGTCTCGGCCGCCAGGTCGCGGATCACTTTGTTTTTTCTCAGTCTTCTCGGACGTATAATCATATCGCATTTTCCTCCAAAGTATTTACAAGGCTCTCGAGCGTTGCCGTTGGAGCCGTTATTATCCTTTCAAAGCCCGCGCGGCGCGCCTCCGCCGCAGTCTGTTCGCCGATGCAGCAGGCGAGCTTTATTTCAAGCTCCGGCATGGCCGCCTTGAAGCCGCGCACCGTCGAGGCGCTGGTGAATATCGCGGTGTCGGCCTCCCGCGGAATTATTTCAGCCTTCTCGTATATCGTCTCATACAGCGGCAGCTCGGTGAAGCGGACTCCCAGAGCCTTCAGCTCCACCGTCAGCTCGGGCGAGCCGTTTTTCGCGCGGAGCAAAAGCGCCGCCTCCCCCCGCGCAAGCTCGGCAATGCCGCGCGCGAGATGCAGCCCGTCGTAAAGCTCCGGCATGTAATCTGTGAGCAGGCCGCGCTCCCGGAGCGCGCCGGCGGTCGCAGGGCCTATCGCCGCTATCTTCGCCGCGCCGACAGAGCGGATGTCCCGCCCGTTTTCCGCAAGCAGCTCAAAGAATGCCTCAACGCCCGTCACGCTTGTGAAGCCCAGCCAGCCATATTCTGAAAAGTCGGGCAGTCCGGCGCGAATGCGGCGCGTGCTGATGCAAGGCAGCTCCACCACCTCGGCGCCGCGCGCGCGCAGCATCGCGGACAGCCGACCGCTCCGTTCGCGCGGCCGCGTGACGATTATCTTGCGTCCGGCAAGCGGCAGAAAGCGTTTCCAGGCGAAGCTTTCCGCGAAGGCCGCCGCCTCACCGACGACGATCAGCGCGGGAGATTTCAGCCCCTGCTCCGCGCAGGCGGATGGGAGCGCGGCGAGAGTGCCGGGAATAAGCCGCTGCGCCGCCATGCTTGCATTTTCCACGGCGGCCGCGCGCGTATCTTCCGCCATACCCGCGCGCAGGAGCGCCTCGCAGATTTCGGCCACAGCCATCGCCCCCATCAGAAAAACCAGCGTGCCGCCGAGCCGGGCGAGAGCTTCATAATCGACCCTGGCTATCCCGCCCTCTTTTGTGTGCGCCGTTATGATGTGGACGGAGCGCGCGACGCCGCGGTGCGTGACGGGGATCCCGGCACAGGCAGGCCCGGCAAGCGCGGAGGTGACGCCGGGGACGACCTCGAAGGCTATCCCCCCGCGAATAAGCGCCTCTATCTCTTCGCCGCCTCGCCCGAAAAGAAATGGGTCGCCGCCCTTGAGCCGCACGACGAAACGTCCCTTCTGGGCCTCGCGCACGAGAATATTTTCAATTTCGCGCTGCGGGACAGAATGGACGCCGCCGCACTTTCCGACGCTGATCTTTTCGGCGGAGGGCGGCATCATCGCAAGTACGCCGTCGCCGACAAGTCTGTCGTAAACCACGCAGTCGGCCGCTTCAAGCAGCTCTCGGCCGCGCAGCGTGAAAAGCCCAGAATCTCCCGGCCCTGCGCCGATAAGCGCTACGCGCCCCTTTTTGTCCGTCATAGATCTTCCCCCCTTGAAAGTTCCTGAGCGAGCCTCACAGCGACGGCGACTCCCTCTTCTATGGGGCCGCGCGCCCTGCCGCGGCGGATATCGCGGCCGCTTTCGTCTGCGTATAATCCGGCGATAGTTATCTCCCCTCCGTCCAGCGAGGCGAAAGCCCCCACCGGCGCGGTACAGCCGCCGCCCAGCTCGGCGGAAAAGACCCGCTCCGCCGCCGCGCAGATTTCCGCCTCCTTGTCACGCACCGCGTCAAGATAATAATAATCCTCATCCGCGCGCCCCTGACAGGCCAGAACGCCCTGCCCCGGCGCGGGAATAATTTCGCCGGTATCAAAATATCTTGCGATACGCCCCTCCAGACCGAGCCTTTTCAGCCCAGCCGCAGCCAGCACGAGCGCGGAAAACTCCCCCTCGTCGAGCTTTCGCAGCCTCGTGCAGACATTGCCGCGCAGCGGAGCGACCGACAGGCCGGGACAGAGCGCCGCGAGCTGTACGCGCCGCCGCGCGGAGGAACAGCCTACGACCCCCGACGATACGCTCCTCTTTCCCTCAGGCAGAACAAGAACGTCGCGCGGATCCTCGCGCTTTGAACAGGCGACAACAGGCAGCGCCGGATTTACATTCACCGGCATATCCTTCAGGCTGTGGACGGCGACGTCTATCTCACCCGAAAGCAGCGCCTCTTCAAGCTCCTGCGTGAAGAGCCCCTTAATGCCGAATTTATCCGACGCTTCGGAAAAAGGCTTCATATTCCTGTCGCCGGAAGTCTCCATCGCGACCAGCTCTACGGAAAGCTCAGGATGAGCGCGCGCCGTCGCCTCCATCACGATTTTCGTCTGCGCGAGCGCGAGAAGACTTCTTCTGCTTCCGAAACGTATAATTTTTTTACTCATGATTCCTCTCGTCCTCCAGCGCGGCGCGCTCCTCCCTCACCCAATCCTCCCAGACCGAACGAAGCCTCTCCGCGAGCCTGTGCGTCAGGGCGGGCGAAAGAGCCCCCGCCGATACGGAGGCGGACACCTCGCCGCTTGTCACGAGCGACGGGAAATAGAAGCCGCAGTCCGCCGCGTTATCTGCCACATTCACGGGAATGGCGCGGCGATTCGCCTCCGCGGCGACGGCGGCGTTGGCCTTCCTGTCATTCGTAGCCGCCACAGCGAGCGCCGCCCCCTCCATATCCTCCGGCCTCCATTCCCTTTCGACGCGCAGACAGTTCATTCCGTCAAACTCAGCGCAAAACCTCGGGCTGACGACAGTCACCGCCGCGCCGCATTTTATCAGAGTCGCCGCGCGCCGTGCCGCGACTCTGCCGCCGCCAGCGATCAGCGCGGAACGCCCCTCCATATCCGTCAGCAGCGGGAAAAGCGGCGGCCTGGAAAGACCGAGCGCGCGGCGCGCCAGCAGCAGCGCCTCGCGGCTCTGAACCTCTTCCTCACGCGGCCGCTCCGTCACAACGCCGCGTGCGCCGCAGCCGCGCGCAGCCTCCGTCCCCTCTATCTCCTTCTTCTCCGCTCCCATACTTCCATACCCCAAATACAAGATTTTACATCCTCAGCAGCAGCGGCAGCGCCGCCAGCGCTATAGAAAGCGCGGCGAAAGCCGCCGTCGTCGCGAAATTCCAGAACAAAAGCCTCCGCGCCATATCCCCGCTGAAAAGGCCGAAATAATAGCCCGCGTTCGTGCGGAACAGCCTCGTAACAATACCAAAGCCATTGCCGAGCAGCAGCGCGAAAACCGCCTGAGCCACAGACAGCTCGCCTGCCGCCAGACAGCCTCCGGCAAGTGCCAGCGCGGCGGAAACGTGAGCGATAGAGGCTGCCGCCACAGTGAGCGCCGCCAGCGGCAGAAGCGTGCCCGCCAGCAGCCATTCCTTCATCGCACACTCCGCCCACGGCACCAGCAGATAAGCGACCGCAAAGAAAAGCCACGCAAGCGGCAGCGTTCTCAGCAGCTTTCTGTTAAAACGCAAATCCCGCGCGGAGACGCCGGTCTCAACATCGCCCTCCGTAGCCGCCGCCTCCCCCTCCGCCTCGCCGCCGCGCCTTAAAATAAAGAGAATCAATAAAAAACGCGCCGCGCTGCGCAGCAGCAGAACCGCGCCGAAAATCGCCCCCGCCGCCCCCGCCATGGAAGCCGCCATCAGCATCGTCGTCGGCCAGCGGCGCAGATAAGCGGGAAAAGAAAGCAGCAGCGTCCCCCATCTGGCGGAACGCTCTGAAATCCTCCCCTCCGCAAGCGCCGAAGCTATAAAAGCCGCCCCCGCCTTCGCCGAACAGAGGGAAAGAGTCAGCGCCACTCCAAGCTCCGCGCCGACCCCGGCCTGCCGCAGACGGGGGGCCAGCCGCCGCATAAGCCTCTCAGCAAGGCCGCTCTTCAAGACAGCGAAGCCGATACAAAGCCCCAGCAGAATATCAAAGGTAAGCCGCAGCTCACCGGCCAGCAGCCCGCGCCAATTCATCTATCTCCGCCGCCTCAGTGAACATCGGAAAAGTGCCGACCTTAAAGCTCAAAAGCTCCACACCCCGCAAAAAAAAAATTATTGGCCGCCCTGCCTCATCATATCCCGAATCCTGGAGACATAAAGAGCCGCCATCCCCGCATCCTCGCCGAGACCGGAGAGAAAAAGGCTTATATCGCCGTAACCGGCCGCCCGCAGACGGCAATACCATGATTCCGCCCTCTCGCTGTCCGCCAGCTCCCTGCTTGCGTGACTCCCCGCGACGATCATCAGCGGCGAAAGAACGAGCCTCCTTATCCACCCTTCGGCGGCAAGACGCGGCAAAAGGTCGTCAAGCAGCGGAGCCGCTTTGAGCGTGCCGATAAAAAAGCGGCCGGGAGCCTCCCTGTCAAGGGCGAGCTGCAACAGGGCGTACATCGCGTTCGAGCCGCGGCGCGGCGTGCCGTGCCCCATCAGCACAACAGCCGTATCCCCGCGCTCCAGCTCCTTCGCGAAACGCCTCGCCAGAACTCCGGCCAGCGCGCCGCAATCTGCGGCGGAAGACAGACAGGGCGCCCCCAGCTTCAGCTCCTTAAAGCCGTACTTGCCCTTAACGGAGGCGAAAGCCTCCACAAGACATTTAATATCCTCGTACTCCTCGCCGTGAACAATATGCGTCGGCATCACATAAACATGCGTGAAGCCCTCGTCATTCATCCGCGCCAGAGCCGAAGCCGGCGTCGGAATATCGACATTCCGCTCCTTCGCCAGCCTGCGGCGGATAACATTCGACGTATAGGCAAGGCGAAGCTCCACATCGGGAAAAGCCCTCCGCACCGCATCCGCGAGATTACAGACAGCCCTCTCCGCCTCCGGCGCAAAAGTTCCGAAAGAGACGACGAGAACAGCCCTCCTGCCCTCCCCCCATTCTGAAGCCGAGGCGGCGGAAGCGCCCAATACCGCCAGCGCCAGCGCGGACAGAGCCATAACAAACGATTTTAAGAGAAAAAATTCCATCCTTCCAACCACGCCAATCCGGAAAAAATTCAGAGCCTTATAAAAAAAGACCCGGAAAAATCCAACGGCAAATATACGCCTTCATCCGAGCCGCGGCGGCGGCGAAGCGCCGCTTCTGAAAGAATCGCGGCCTCCTCCCCGCAGAAGAGACAATATTCAGCTTTTCGGTAATTATAGCAGAAGGGAAGGCGCTGTACAGACAATTTTTACGGCGCGGCAATCATGACCACCGGTTAAACCGGTGGTCATGATTTTGTTGTTATTGTGCGGTTAGAACGCATCGATGATTTTTTTCAGTTTTTCTCTTATTTTTCGCAGCCGCGCCGCTATGGCCTGTTTGCTGACGCCTGTTGTTTCGGCTATTTCGCGCTGGTTGAAGCCTTCTAACAGCGCCTGCACCAGGTCGAGTTCTTCGGCGGTGAGGGAGCGCAGGAGCGTCGCGCGCAGTTCCGCTTCGCTGTAGCCCGGCTCTTCCGCTCCGGCTGTCTCTTCTATTTCTTCCGGCATTGTCTCTTCGCCGCGAAGCCGCGGCTTTCGCATACGCGCTGCGGCGTCGCGCACCATGCCGGGGAGGTTGTTTTTCAGGAAGGCCGCGAGCCAGC
>JAUNJZ010000041.1 GCA_030533085.1 Synergistaceae bacterium | reverse complement strand
CACTTATGCGATTGAACCGCCGTGTACCGAACGGTACGCACGGTGGTGTGAGAGGACGGCTACTCAACTAATGGGGAGCCTCCTACTCGATTTAGCGCGTTTTTTATTTTATCCCGAAAGCGCCGTTATTTTCCATGCTTTCCGCATTCAGAGGCGTTGCCGGTGAGCGTTTCTACCGCGTGGCGCAGGCCGCCTGTGATTGCCTCGAAGCACTGCCCCGCTCCGCGTCTGCTGCCGGGAAAAGCTATGACGAGCGTCTTTTTCCTGATTATCGCGACGGAGCGTGTAAGGAAGGAGCGCGGGGTGTATTTCAGCGTTTCAATGCGCATCATTTCTCCGAAGCCGGGAACTGTCTTTTCCGCTATTGAAAGAAGCGCTTCCGGCGTGTTGTCGCGCGGCGACAGGCCGGTGCCTCCTGTGGTGAGTATGAGGTTTATCCCCTTGTCCGACCACTCTTCAACGGCGGCGCATACCTTTTCTTTGTCATCCGGGACTATTCTTCTTTCTTCAACAACGCAGCCCTGCGCGGCGGCAAGTCTTTCAAGCTCCGGCCCCGCAGTGTCCTCGCGTTCGCCGCGGCTGCCCTTGTCGCTGACGGTGAGTACTGCGCCCCTTATAGGATTCCATATCTCGGCTTTTTCGGATACTCCTATGAAGCCGGGCTGGCAGACTGTAAAGGAGCCGCTTTTTTCCTGCCAGTTCAGCAGCGTTCCGCCCTTCTCCCCCACCGCCAGGAACTGGCCGCCGCTTATTTCCGCCTCTGGCGGGAGGACGATTGTCAGCGCCTTGGCCTGCCGCGCAGTGTCAGGGCGCTCCCCCGCGCGCTCGTATCTGACGGCTGTCTCAACGTCGTTTACGCAGCTTTTTCCCACGCTGTTGGTATGAAGGTAGCAGAGCGTGTGGTCGCCGGCGAGCGACGGCGCCCAAAGCCTTAGTATTCTCATCTTTCATATCCTCCCTTTGCGTTCCATTCTCCGCTTTTGCCGCCGGTCTTTCTGAGCAGGCGGATATCTTTTATTACCATGCCTTTGTCTATGGCTTTGCACATGTCGTAGAAGGTGAGGGCCGCGACGGATACTCCGGTGAGCGCCTCCATTTCGACTCCTGTAACTTCAGAGGCGGAGGCTTCGCAGCTTATTTTCAGCGCTTTTTTCTCATGGTCGAGGATGCAGCTTACTTTTACGTTGTCAAGCCTTATTGTGTGGCAGAGCGGTATAAGCTCCGGCGTTTTCTTGGCTCCCATGATGCCGCCCAGCTCCGCTATTGAGAAGGGATCTCCTTTTTTAACCGCCCCTTGCGATACTTTTTCATATATCGCATCCGGCAGGCAGAGCCAGCCTTCGGCCCAGGCCGTGCGTTTTGTCGCTGTTTTGCCGCTTACGTCCACAAGGGTCGGTCTGCCTTCGGCGTCGAAGTGCGTGTATTCTCCCATTTTTTATCCTCCAATTCCAGACATGTGCAGGCTGCCTGTCTTTACGTCGTTCCAGCAGCGCGGCTTTTCGCTGACGGCGCGCAGGATGGCCTCTCGCAGCGCGGCAGGGTCGCGCATTCTGATGATTTCTTTCAGCGCCGTTTCACGCGGGTTGAAGAGGCAGCTTCTCAGACTGCCTTCCGCAGAGATGCGCAGTCTGTTGCAGTTTTTGCAAAAGTGGTTTGACACTGCGGTTATTATTCCTATTCTGTCGCCGCTTTTTTCGTTACGGTAATATTCGGCGGGGCCGTCCGCGTCTTTGTGTTCCGTGAAGGTTTTCTCCCATTTACCGCCGCCTGGGAGCATTGACAGTATCTCTTCTCCGCTGATGTAGGCGCTTTTGTCCCATATCCCGTCTTCAATCGGCATAAATTCTATCAGCCGCAGCAGCAACCCGTTTTCCCGCGCGAATTTGAGCAGTTCGCATATTTCATGGTCGTTGAAGCCGCGGACGAGTACTGTGTTGAGTTTGATATTTTTTATTCCGGCTTTTCCGGCCGCCCTGATGCCGGCCAGCACTGCTTCTATTTTGCCTGTTCTGGTGACGCTCGCGAATTTTTCAGGGTCGAGTGTGTCGAGGCTGATGTTGAGCGAATCTATTTTCGCCTGCGCAAGCGCCCCGGCATATTCTCCGAGGAGTGAGGCGTTCGTTGTGAGGGCTATTTTTATTCCCGGCAGCTCTTCGCGCAGCTCTTTGAGGAATGGGACAAGCCCCTTGCGCACAAGCGGCTCGCCGCCTGTGAAGCGAAATTTTACGACGCCAAGCTCCGTAAAGACGCGGCAGAGGAATTTTATATCCTCGTAGCGCAGTATCTCTTCATGACTGAGGCATGGGACGCCTTCGGCTGGCATACAGTATGTGCAGCGGAAGTTGCATCTGTCCGTCACCGATATGCGGAGGTAGTTCAGTCTGCGCCCGTATTGGTCTATCAGTTCGGCCATCTGTATCCGCCCATTTCTTCCACCTGTTTTCTCCATTCGGCGTCGCTGAGGCTTTCGATCAGCGCCTCTATGCCGGGGTGCCGCAGATGTTCTTCCGGTATGACAAGCTCGTATGGCTCTTCGGCCAGCGGTATGAAGTCCAGGCCGAGCGCGTCGGCGGCGGAGCGTATTCCGAGCGTCGCGTCGGCAAGTCCGGTGTATACGCGGTTGGCGGCCTCCATGTGGGTGGTACATATCTGGGAGTAGCCTTTTATCTTTTCCGGCGCTGTTCCCTCGCTTTTCAGCAGGTGGTCAAAGAGCACGCGGGTCCCCGCGCCTGGCTGTCTGTTGGAGAATACCAGCTCGCCTGAGCAGAGGTCGCGGAAGCTTTTTATTCCTTTCGGGTTGCCGCGCGGGACTATTATCCCCTGCGTGCGGTAGAAGACGAGTATGCGCTTCCATCTGCGGCCGTTTGAAAAGCGTTCGATGAATATGTCGTTGTAGCCTCCGCTTTCTTCATCCAGCAGGTGCGCGGCAGCCACGTGACATTCTCCGCGCGACAGCGCGGCGAGTCCCCCCATGCTGCCGACGGCGCGCAGAGCGAGATCCGCGCCGCGGCGGCGTACCGGCGTAACGAGCAGCTGTATCGCCGGGTCGTCGGAACCCTGGAAGAGCGCCCGCCGCTGAAGCTCCACGCGGCGGGTCATCCAGATTTCTATTTCCGTTCCCTTTTCACATTCCAGAGCTGAAGCGGGTAGCATCGCTATCCCATCCGCTTCGGCGAGCGCCCAGAGGACGCTTGCACCTGAGGTGAGCGCCCAGCCGTAGAGGTTTTTACCTACGAGGGCAGTTTTTACACGCAGCCATTCTTCTATTCCCTGAGGCGATGAATGTTGAACGAGCAGCTTCGCGGCGAGGCTGTATTTTGTCCCTATCGCCTCTTTTATTATCTCTTTTTCGCTTCCCAGCTTGTGGCCGGAGAGCATTTTCAGCAGCGGTAGGACGAGCGACCAGAGTGTGACCGCCGTTGACATGGGGAAGCCGGGGAGGCAAATGACGGGTTTTCCGCCGACACAGGCAGCCATCGCGGGACGGCCGGGTTTCATGCGCACCCCGCGAAAGAGCACTTCCCCAAGCTCTTCAAATACCTCTGTCGTATGGTCGCGGCGTCCTTTCGCGGAGCCTGCTCCGACCATTACGACGTCGTATTCCGCCGCGCCTTTTTGAATATATTCTTTGAGCAGCTCCGGGTCGTCGGGAAGTATCGGGGTAACGTCAACTTCGCAGCCCCATTTTTTGAAGGAGGAGGCGATGAAAAGCGAGTTGCTTTCCGCTACTGTGCCGGAGCGCTGGCTTTCCCGCGCGAGCCATTCGCCGCGCGCTATTATTTCGTCTCCCGTAGGGATGAAGAGCGATTTCGCTTTTCTGTAGACGGGAACTTTTTCCAGTCCTGCGCAGAGGAAGAGCGATATCAGAGCGGGGGTGACTTCTTCGCCTTCCCTGGCTATTATCTGCCCCGCCATTACATCTTCGCCGAGCGGGCGCACATTCGCGGATGGCGTGAGCGGCCTGTATATGAGCAGTTCGTCCCCTTCGAGCGAGGAGTCTTCCACCATCAGCACTGCGTCGGCCCAGTCCGGCAGCGCCGCTCCGGTGTTCATCCACTGGTATTTTCCCTTTTTCACTCTGGCGGGGGTGGCGGCGGACGCTTCCGCCGTGTCGGCCGCGCGCAGCGCGTAGCCGTCCACCGCAGATGCGGCGTAGTGCGGAACGTTGCGTTCCGCTTTTATGTCGCGCGTCAGTATATGTCCGGCGGCTTCTGTTATGTCGGTTTCCGTTTTGAATTTCCGCGCGTATCCGGCAAAGGCGGATTCCAGCAGCCGCCATGCCTCTTCAAGCGTTATGTGCTGGGGGTATTTCGTTACCACAGCCAGACCTCCGTTTCTTCGTTCGCCCTCACTGTCTCTCTTTCTTCCGGCAGACGGATGAATCCGTCCGCGCGGGTGAGCGCCGATATGTATCCCGATTTCGCGGCGAGCGGCATGACTTTTCCGTCTTCCAGCAGAGCGCAGGGGACAAATTCTTCCGGCCCTGTGCGCGCCGCGAGGTCGCTCGCTATTGGCATGAGGCTTTTTCTCATATATGAGCCGCTTTCAGCGCCGATACGCCGCAGAAGCAGCGGCAGCAGCACGGTAAAGGCGGCCGTGAGGCATGAGAGCGGATGCCCCGGAAGGCTGACGGCAATTTTTTTCGCAGCCGCGTCAGCCGCTATGAGCGTCGGTTTGCCCGGAACGATGTTCAGCCCGCGCACGAGCAGCCCCGGCGGCGACATCCTCTCAAGGAGGCGCGAGCAGTGGTCGCGCGTTCCGACCGAGGAACCGCCGCTCAGTATGAGCAGGTCGCAGCCTTCAAGCTCCGCGCGGAAGCGGCGCTCGAATTCCTCTCCGTCGTCCGATACGACGCCGCGATAGTCTGAGGGGAAGCCGAAGCGCGAAAGCAGAGCCTTTATATTCCAGCCGTTGACATCTCGTATCGAGCCGGGGGGCAGTTCAGGTGCATCTACCGGCGCGATTTCGTCTCCGGTGGATAGTATGGAAATTTTTAAATCTATTACGGGCAGCGTCGCAATACCGAGCGTGGCTGATATTCCGACGCTTTTGAAGTCTATCAGGCTTCCGGCCTCAAGGAGCCGTTCTCCTTCCGCTATTTCTTCGCCCTTTTTTATGACGTTTTCCCACGCCTGCACGCCGCGTCTTATTTCGACCCAGCCTCCGGCCTCCGAGCTGTCTTCCAGCATCACCACTGCGTCGGCGCCGCGCGGCATTATACCGCCTGTTGGTATCGGGCAGCATTCTGACTGTGATATCGCAAAGGCCGGCTTCTCCCCCATCCGCACTTCGCCTTTTCTGGTGAGGAAGAGGGGCGTTCCGGGTGTGGCTCCGGCGGCGGCGCTGTGGCTGACGGCGTATCCGTCGCGCAGGCTTCTGTCAAAGGGCGGGTACGGCTCGCCGCTTATAACGGCCTCCGCGCAGCGCCTGCCAAGAGCCTTGTCCAGCGGAAGCTCCACGGAGGGGCAGGGCCACGGGAAAGAGAGCCGCCGCGAGATTTCTTCAAGCGCTGCCTCTCTTGATGTAACCTCTTTTACAAAACCTGCCACTGTATCAGCACCTTCCATTACGCAAAACGCAGATTTAACATCTTTATCATATCACAGCGGCAGGCAAAGCATACCCGCCTCCGCCGCGAATTTTCAGCACGCGGCCGGATGACCGCGGGGCGAATTCCCCGCCTTCAGCGCTTTATCTCTACGATATAGACCGGAAAGCCGGCCTTTTCAAGCTTTTTCGACAGCTCCGCCGTCTCGGTTTTGCTCGCCGTTCCTCTGACGCGGACCTTGTAGAATGGCTTTCCGTTCAGCACTGAATCCTCTACGTATGCCGCATAGCCGGCGGCTCTGGCCTCTTTCACCGTGACCTCCGCCCCGCTTCTGGCCGCAAAGCCGCCTATCTGTACATCCCATCTGGGGCCTGAAGCAGGCTTTACCGGCGCGGCTGGCTTTACCTCTCTTGCAGGCTGCACCGGCTTCACCGGAGCTTTGGGCTTCGGTTCGGCGGCCGGTTTTTCAGCGTCGCTTTTTTCCGGCTCATCCCGCGGGGTTATCGTTTCAATATCTTCCATATCGTCTATTTCTTCTTCAAGGCTGTAATCGGGGTTTTTGACGGTCTGGTGCGCCGCTCCGGCCGGCTCTTTGTATTCGGATATTTCAAGCGGCTCTTTATGGGTGAAGAAGAAGAGCTTTATGCTGAAATAAAGCAGGGCGAGAGCCATCAACAGGGCTATGGGCAGCAGTATCTGCCCGAAGAGGCTGATCTTTTTTTTCTCTTTGTAGCTGCGTGTTTTTCGTGATATCATTTTTCCTTTCCCCCTTTAGTTTTCCTTATATAAAGCGTTCAAGCAGCGCCGCGCTTTTTTCCCTGTCGCTCACGGGAGCGGCCGCGCCGTTTTTTATCGCGCGCGCAAGCTCGCGGCTTTCGTCGTAACCGTACCAGGCGAGATTGTATTCCTCTTCCGCCTCTTTGACGCCGGTCAATCTGAGCTGCGGCCTTTTTTTTGATATGCTTCTCATATCTTTTTTTATTTTCTCATATTTTTGCCTTATTGTGCGCCCTCCCGCAAAATTTTCGCCGCTCCACGCTGTGCGCGGCTTGGGAATGAAGGGGTTGACGGAGAGCGTGAGGCTCTGCCCCGTCTCGCTGATTATTCGGCGGCACAGCTCCGTTATCGCCGTTATGTCGTCGTCGCTTTCGCCCGGCAGCCCTGTCATGAAGTAGAGCTTTACCTTGTCTATTCCCATTTCGCGGGCCAGCGCCAGCTTTTCTATTATCAGCCCGTCCGTGAACTTTTTCCCGCATGAGAAGCGCAGCCTCTCGCTGCCTGTTTCCGGCGCTACTGTGACGCTTCTGCGTCCTTTTGCCGTCATCGCCTCTATCATTTTTTCGTTGAGGCGGTCAAGGCGCAGCGAGGCGAAGGATATTCCCATGTCTTTCGCGCGCAGTATGTCTATCAGCTTCGGCAGGAACGGATAGTCCCCCGCCTCCGGCGTTACGAGGCCGGCCTGAGGAACATCGAAGCGCCCCGTTACACGGTCGATTGCCTCTTCCAGCGCATCCACTCCGCGAAAGCGCATTTTGCCGAAGCATCGCGGCAGCGTGCAGTAGGAGCAGGAGCGGGCGCAGCCGCGCTGAAGCTCAAGCAGCAGCGTTTTCCCGAATGTTCCGCGCGGCGTCATCCACGCGCTGTGCATCGGATAAGGGCCGTCGAGAGAGAGGTCGCGCGCTATGGTCAGATTTTCGCCGCTTTGCATGTGCAGCGGCGGCACCAGCAGGGAGGGTATATCGGCGAGTGCGCGCCAGAGTTTTTTTCTGGGGGCGTTTCCGTAACGGCGCAGTGTATCGACGAGAGAAGCCATTATATCCATTCCGTCCCCGAGTATTACAAAGTCGCATACCCCGGAGGCGACGAGCGGATTTATATAGCTGAGAGCGCCGCCCATGCCAACGACAGGGAAGGAGCCGCTTTCGCGCTCTTCGGCAAGGAGCGGTATTCCCGCGTCGTTGAGCCATCTGTAGAATACGGGGACGCCGCCCTCATACGCGACGCTTGCGGTTATGACGGAGAAGCGCTCAAGCATTGTGTCGGCCTCCACGGAACGCCATGGAAGCGGCGACGCGAAGAAACGCTCCGCCGCGACTCCAAGAGAGCGCAGTCTTTGCAGCACGTAATGATAGCCGAGGCTGGCCGCTCCGATAGAGTAATCGGCTGGATAAAAGAGCGCCCAAGGTATATCTCCTCCCCTGGGCAGCTCCGTGATCCACTCTTCGTCTCTTCTGTATTCCTCCCAGCTGCGCCACGCGGTTATCTTCGCAGGAGGCCGAGAGGCGCTGCGGGCTGCGCTCAGGAGGGACGCCTCCGTCTGAGGAAGGCCGGGACGTCATATTGATCGACCGGCGCTCCGCTCTGCTTGAAGAGATCCTCCTCCGTCCCCTGCGGCGGCGTTATCGGAGCGACCTTTGTCACAGTTTCGATCTTTTTGACGGCGTGAGCCTCTTCCTTCTCCGCTTCCGCCTGCCGGGGTGCGGCTTTGGCGGCCGTGTAGCTGTTCAGATTTTTTACGGCGGCTATGTCGAGCCCCTGGGTCGTAACTCCGTTTGAGACGGCTTTACTGCGCGGCGCGGTCTGTCCTTGGCGCGGCGCGGCGGCTGCCGCCGCGGGCTGCGGCTCCCCTTTTGCGTTGTCGTCAAAGCCCGTGGCTATGACCGTTATCTGGATAGCGTCTTCCATTTCGGGATCGAATACATGTCCCCAGATAATGAAGGCGTCTTCGTCGGCCGCTTCCGTGATAATGCCGATAGCTTCGTTTATCTCATGTATGCCGACGCTCGCGCCGCCGGTGATGTTGAAGAGTATTCCCTTCGCTCCGCTCATTTTGCAGTCCATGAGCGGGCTGTTGATCGCGTTGAACGCGGCCGTCGCCGCGCGTTTTTCGCCGTAGCCCTCGCCTATGCCCATTATCGCGGTTCCCGCGTTGGACATTATGGTCTTTACGTCGGCGAAGTCCACGTTGACGAGGCCTGGGCGCTTGATGAGGTCAGTAACGCCCTGTACAGCCTGATGCAGCACGCCGTCAGCCATGCGGAAGGCGTCGTTTACAGAGGTCTTTTTATCGGATACGCTGAGCAGCCTGTCATTGGGGATTATTATCAGCGCGTCAACCTTGTCTCTGAGCTGTTCTATGCCGGACGCGGCCTGTTTTATCCTGCGGCGTCCCTCAAAGTTAAAGGGAAGCGTGACGACCGCGACGACGAGCGCTCCGGCTTCTTTCGCTATCGCCGCTATGACGGGAGCCGCGCCTGTGCCTGTGCCTCCGCCCATTCCGGCGGCGATGAATACCATATCCGCGCCGTCAACGACCGCGCGGAGATCCTCGCGCGATTCCATCGCCGATTTGCAGCCTATCTCCGGGTCGGAGCCGGCTCCAAGCCCCTTTGTCAGCTCTTTGCCGAGTATAAGGCGGCAGCTGGCCTCCGAAAGCTCAAGATGTGCGATGTCGGTGTTCGCCGCGATAAATTCCACTCCTGCGACTCCGCCGCGTATGATGTGGTTCAGCGCGTTGTTTCCCGCTCCGCCAACGCCGACGACCTTGATTACCTCTCTTGCGGGGAAGTTTGATTTATCAAGCTGAAATATTTCAGATACCGAATCCATAATTGTTTACCTCCGTACTCTCCGCCCCTTAGAAGAGGTCTTTAAAAATATTTTTCAGCGAGCCTATCGGATCGAATCCGCCGCCCTCATTGCCGTTCTCTTTTCCGCTTATCGGAACGCCGCCGCTGGGCGGGATGTAGTTCTGCTGTCTGGGCGGCTCCGCCTTGCCTATCAGCGGGTTGTCAAGATAGCGGAATGGATCTCGCTCTCTGGCGAGTATGTATTTGATGATGCCGGAAGCCGAGGCATATTCCTGAGAGTTGCGCCCGGGGGGCATACGGTTGGAGTCCAGCGGCAGCGCGACGCGCGCCGGCATGTCCAGCGTTTCAAGTATGAAATCGTCTATCCCCTCCGTCTTTGAGACGCCGCCGGTCAGCAGTATGCCGCCGGGGAGCATTGTTATGCCGGAGGCCTTTATCTGCGGTCGGACAAGCATCTCCGTCAGTTCGTCAAGACGGCAGCGGACTATTTCGTAGAGATCCTGCTTCGATATGCTGTATTCGCGCGAGCTGTGGCTGAAATCCAGCGTCTCTTCCGGGTCGAAATCGGCCCTCAGCGATACGGAGCGTTTCAGCTCTTCCGCTTTGTTGAGCGGCAGCCTGAGCACGCTTCCAAGATCGTTTGTGATATGGTCTCCTCCAACCGGGAGCAGCCCGAGATGCTTCGGCCTTCCGTCGGAGAATACCGCGACGCCAGTAGTGCCGCCGCCTATATCGACGACCGCCGCGCCGGCGAGCGCGTCTTCCGGCGTGAGTACGCCGAGCGCCGCCGCAAGCGGCTTTATGACAAGACTGGATACGCTGAGGCCGGCGCGGCTGACGCAGTTCATCACGTTCTGTATCGTCGCCGTCGGCACGATTATGGACTGCACCTCTATATCAAGGCGCATCGCGTTCATTCCCATAGGATCGTCTATCCCAACGTTGCCGTCGAGAGAATATTCTACCGGTATCGTGTGGAGTATGCTCTGATTTGTCGGCACGACGACGTCCGCCTGAGCCGCGTCGATGACGCGCTCGATGTCGAGGCGCATGACTGAGCGCGGGGTGCGCCCAAGCGAGACCATTCCCTTTGAACGTATGCTTGTAACCTCTCCGCCGCCGAATGCGACGGTAACTTCGCTTATTTCCTGCCCGACCATGTTCTGGGCGTCGCTCACCGCCTGACGGACGGATTTAACAGCCTGATCGAGATTTACTATAAGCCCTTTGCGTATGCCGTTTGAGGGGGCCTGCCCCACTCCTATGACCTGAGCCTCGTCGCCGCCGGCTTCGCGTTCGGCCACGACCACCGCGACTTTACTGGTGCCGAGGTCCAGTCCGACAAGAAGTTCAGGCTCTCTGCTCTGCTGGTAGCTGGATGATTTTTTAAACAAAATGACGACCCCGCCTTCAAGGGAATTTTCTCATGTATATTTTACATTATAATTCTTTTTCCATAAATAGCGCCGTTTCACGAAACCGCTTTTATCTCCCGCTTTTTTTCTTCACCGCCTCCCTTTTAGCCGCCTCCTCCTTTTTATTGTCGCTGAGATTCCTGATGAGTATTTTTCCTTTATAGGTACAGTCGATAAAGATATCCGGCGGAATGTTGGCTATTTCCCCATAGAGTTTTTTCACCGCGAGCAGCGCCTCCGTCCACTGCTCCGGGTCGTCGGGCAGAAGCACCTCTCCGCCGTTGCCGCCGTCAGCCGAACGGAGAATGAGCCTGATTATCGGCGTTCCCTCTCTCACTCCGGCCTGTATGAACTTCGCGTTGGCGCTCCAGCCGTAAGTTTCGACGCGGGTATACCATTTTTTTATCAGCGGCAGCGGCAGGCTCGACTCAAATACGTTGCCCTCCGCTCCCGCAAGATTTATCGGCGTAGTCCTGTCCGCGCTCCACGAAAGGACGGGCTTCTTTTCCGCCGCGTGCTCACGCAGCAGGCTGTTTTCCGGCAGCGTCGAGGACCAGAGCCGCCCCTCCTCGGAGAGATACCAGAATTTGCCTCCCCAGTGAACCTTGTAGAGCGGAGCAAGCGGCCTTACGGCAAGATGAAATTTTCCCCAGCCTCTGACCGACAGGCGCGCCGTAACTGGATAATAGTCCTCTATACGCGAGATATATTCAGCTCTGGCGAGCCAGAAGGCGGGCCAGAAGCGTTCCTGCTCCGGCGTAATCGTACCCCAGACGGCGCGGTGCGGCAGTATGCCGGCCGGCTCCTGAACAATGTCGGCGACGCGCGAGAGGGCAAAACGCGATTCCGCCGCCACTGCGAAGCCTATCAGCAGAGCGACGAGGATAAAAGCCAGTCTTTTCAGTCTCTTTCTGCGCCTAAAACGTCCCAAAGAATTTGACCTCGTATTCAAGCGTGATCCCGTATCTTTCAAAGACCCGCTTCCGGCAGATTTCAGCTAGATCATATATGTTGCGCGACGACGCTCCGCCCCTGTTTTCTATAAAGTTCGCGTGACGCGGAGATATTACCGCGCCGCCGACTGCAAGCTCCTTGCAGCCGCAATTGTCAAGCAGCCGTCCCGCGCTGGCTCCGGGCGGATTTTTGAATACGCAGCCGGCTGTCTTCGCCCCTATCGGCTGTCCTTTTTTCAGCTCCGCAAAATATCTTATATTCTTGATAATATTATCTTTATCGTCAAAGGGAAGCCGCAGCCAGGCCTTTGTGATCATAAGCGGATCCTCGCTCCACGGAGATGCTCTGTAGCTCCAGCGAAGCTCTTCCCTGCTCCATACCCTGAGCGCGCCGTCGCGCGATATGGTCTCTATGCCGTCAACAAGCGGCGCGAAGCTCTCTCCGTCCGCTCCGGCGTTGCCGTGAAGCGCGCCGCCGACAGTTCCCGGTATGCCAGTCAGGAAGGCAAGTCCGCCAAGATTTTTTTCCATGGAAAGCGCCAGCAGCCTCCTGACGGGAAGGCCGGCCTCGACCTCCGCTGCCATAGCGCCGCCGGCCTCCGTAAGCTTTATTGACGTGAGCGCGGAGGTGGAGATGACTCCGGCGCTGAGCAGTCCGTCCTGCACCAGCACGTTGGAGCCGCCGCCGAGAAGGTAGAGGCGCGTTCCCTCTTCGCGCGCTTCGGCTATCAGAGAAAGGGCTTCCGCTACTGAGGATGGAGCGGCGAGCCAGAGACAGCGCCCCCCGCTTCCCCATGTGTTGAGCTCCCCAAGCGGGCAGTCTCTGATAAGCGCGCGGTATTTCATTTAGCCGCAAGCTCCCCAAGTCTTTCAACGATTTTTTTGCCGAGCGTTCCAACCGAACCGGCTCCAAGGGTAAGGATAATGTCGCCGGAGGCCGCCGCCTGACAGACGGAGCTGATGAGGTCGTCAAAATTTCCTGAAAGCTCGTAATGCGAGCGCATATCGTCGGAGGCGGCGTCAAATATGAGCTGCGACGAAACCCCCTCCATCGGCCTTTCATCCGAGCCATATATGGGCAGTATAAATGCTCTGTCTGCAAGAGAAAGGGCGCCGGCAAACTCTTTATAGAGTGCTGCGGTACGGCTGAAACGATGCGGCTGGAATATCGCGACGAGGCGGCGTTCAGGGAACATCAGCCTGACGGTACTCAGCGTAGCGACTATTTCATTCGGATGGTGGCCGTAGTCGTCATAAACAAGAATGTCTCCGACCTCTCCGGTCTTCTGAAGCCTGCGCTTCGCCCCGCTGAAGGCTTTCAGCCCTTTGACTATATCTTCGTGGCTAATGCCCATTTCATAGGCGGCGGCATAGGCCGCCAGAGAATTGAGCACGTTATGCTCGCCGGAGACGCCAAGCTCTATCTGCCCCATATCTTCCCCGTTATGGCAGAGCCTGTAGCTGAGTCCGCCGCCCTGGAAATGGCACAGCTCCGAAGCGCCCCAGTTCCATGAGCGCCCCCAGCCGTAGCTGACTATATCTCCGCTTATCTCATATTCCGCGCGCAGCTTGCGTATGCCTTCATCTTCCATGCACATGATGATCTTTCCCTCTTTTTTGGAATGGGAAAAGAACTCGGAGAAGGCGTCCGTTACCGCCTTGAAGGTCATGTAATGGTCGCGATGATCCCAATCTATATTTGTGACCACCGCTATCTCGGGGTGAAAGTAGACAAAGGAGCGGTCGCTTTCGTCAAGCTCCGCCACCATATAATCGCTCTCTCCAAGTTTGGCGTTCGTATTTATAGGCTCCAACTCGCCGCCGATTGCGATTGTCGGGTCTATGCCAGCCATTTCGGCTATCAGCGATATCATTGAAGAAGTCGTCGTCTTGCCGTGCGTTCCTGCGACGCCGACGCCGCGTCTGACGTTGAATATCTGGCTCAGCACCTCCGCGCGGCGCGAGACGGCTATCCCCTGCTGCCAGGCTTTCAGTATCTCGGGGTGGTCGTTCGGGATAGCGCTGGAATAGACCAGAATGTTGGGCATAAAGTCGTCTACATGCTTTGCTTCGTGTCCTATAATAATGGGAATGTTACGCTCGTTAAGATGCTCCATGTAGGAGGTTCGGACGGCGTCGCAGCCGGAGACCTTCGCGCCTATCTGATCCAGCAGTATCGCGAGGCCGCTCATTCCGGCTCCCCCTATTCCCATGAGGTGGATGCTCTTATTTCTCAGATTGATGTCTCTCTTGTCCATTTCTGCCTCGTTCTCCCTTCATAATGTCGGAAACAGCGCGCTCCACAGATTTTCGCAGATAAGATCTCCCCTGCCGTAGAAGCGTCCGGCAGTCTTTTTATATTTCTCTGACATTTTTTTCAGCTTTATCAGAGAAGAGGCCAGAGCGTCGCGCCCCTCCCCCTCGTTCCATATCAGCCCCGCGTTTTCGCTCACGAAGGCGAGGGCGTTATGGTACTGATGATTATCGGTCGCCCCTTTCCAGGGAATCACCAGCGACGGTATGCCAAGCACGGCTGCCTCTGTCAGAGTGGAGCCGCCGGCGCGCAGCGCCAGCATGTCCGCCGCCGCGTAAAGCAGCCCCGCCTCCCAGATTTTAGGCAGCAGCCAGAGGTTTTCACCAACCTTTTCCATCCGCTCCGCCTGGGCCGGAAGCAAAAAGTTCCAGTCGTTGAATGGAGCGCTGCCGGCCAGCGAGCAAATCTCATCCTTTACCGAGGAGCTGCCGAGCGAGCCGGAAAATACAACGACGACTGGGCCGGGCTGCATTTTGTCCTCTATTTTCAACCGCCTCAGCGCCTCTTCTTTGGAGGGCAGCTCAAAGGCGCGCACCGGAACCCCGATGCGCAGATAGCTGTCCTCTTTGAGCGGCAGACATTCCTGCCAGCCGCTGTATATTTCCGTTCCCAATTTCGCGGCCGCGCGCGTCGCCCTGCCGGCCCGCGCGTTTTGTTCATGCAGCGCGCATCTGACTCCAGCCCTTTTGCAGGCCAGTAGCATCGGGAAGGATAGGTATCCGCCGAAGAGCAGCGCCGCGTCCGGACGGAAGCGCGCTATCAGCCCGCGCGCCATAGAATATGAGGAGAAGAGGGCGCGAAGGCGGCCAAGCCGCTGAAGGGCGTTTCTGCCGGAGAGAGGCGAGCCGTCCATAGGCAGTATTTCAGGATTAAGAGAGGCCGCGCCGTATATTTCACGCTCAAGCGGGCGCGAACCGCAGATGTAGCGAAGTTCGCATTCAGGATGACGTTTTTTTATCCATGAGCCAAAGGAGATGGCGGGCCAGATATGTCCGCCGGTACCTCCGGCGGCGAGTATGATTTTCTTTTTTTCAGCGGCCTGCGTATCAGAGTTCATCTTCGTCCTCCAGCCAGCTATCCTTTTCCAGCCGCAGTATCAGGCCGACGCGCGACCACATTGTGACCAGCGACGTCCCTCCGTAGCTGATAAAGGGCAGCGGCATTCCCGTAAGGGGTATCATTTTCGTAACTCCCGCGACATTTATGATGAGCGGCAATATGACTGTCAGAGCTATCCCCCATATAAGCGAGGCTTTGAACGGGTCGGCAGTTCTGAAATAGCTGGCGCGAGCCTGCATGAGCCAGAAGCCGAATAGGGCCAGTATGCAGAGTGTGCCGACAAGTCCCAGCTCCTCTCCGATGGCTGCGTAGATGAAGTCGGTGTAGGCCGCCGGCAGATAATTCAGCTTCTGGAAGCCGTGGCCAAGCCCCGACCCCCAGAGGCCGCCGTTGGAGAAGGCTATCAAGCCCTGTATCGCCTGAAAGCCCTTGTTAAGCGGATCCTGCCACGGATCAAGGAAGGCTGCGATTCTGCGCATACGGTACGGCTCAATGAAGATAAGCAGCGGAAAGATGACCCCAGCTAGGATGCCTCCCGCTACGACCGGATAGCGCCAGCCTATGCGCTCCACATACATTCCCATGGCGACGACAAATACAAGTATCGTCGTGCCGAGGTCGGGCTGCGCGAGAAGCGGCATGACGGAAATAGTCACCAGAAGCAGGATGTTCAGGAAGCTTCGGAACGGATCCCTGTCTCCGTCGCGCGCGAGCAGCTTCGCCGTGTGCAGCGCGACGGCCAGAGCGAGAAGCTCTCCGGGCTGCAGCGATACGCCAAGCCCCGGTATTCGTATCCAGCGGCTTGCGCCGCCTACGGAATCCCCTATGCCAGGCAGCAGCGGCAGCCAGGAGAACAGCCACATGAATATGAGAAGCAGGGCGGAAAAGCGATACCATATCCTCACCGGCACAGAGTAGACAAAGAACATCCCTATCACCGCCACAGCCAGCCATTGAAGCTGCCTGATCCCTGTCTGGAAGGGCGTTCCCGTGTATATAAAAGAGACGGGGCTGGTGGTGGAGGTTATCATCAGGATGCCGATACCGCTCAGTATCAGCGGTATCACCCAGATAAAGGGGTTTGCCTTGTATCCGGTCTCCTGTGAAAACTCCGGCCTCGTTTCCATTTTCTTCTTATCCCTCCGCCGCGATTATCTCATTCACTATTTTGCAGAAATGCTCTCCGCGGACATTGTAGCTTGGATACATGTCCCAGCTTGTGCAGGCCGGCGAGAGCAGTATTGTGTCTCCCTCTTCCGCCAGCTTCCACGCCTTTCTGACTGCCTCTTCCATATCGGCGGCGAGCGTATAGCTCTCGACGCCGGCCGCGCTGAGGGCGGCGGCTATTTTTTCCTTCTCCGAGCCGAGTATCACCGCCGCGCGCGCATTTTCCCGCACCGCTTCCGCAAGCGGCGCGTAGTCCTCCCCCTTCCCCTGACCGCCGAGGATCATTACCTTCGTGCCGGGAAGCGAGGTCATCGCGGTTACAGTCGCGGCGACGTTGGTGCCCTTGGAGTCGTCAACGAATGTAACGCCGCGCGCCTTGCCGGCCATCGCGCAGCGGTGCTTGGGTGGCACGTATGAGGATATCAGCTCAGGCGAGACTTCTCCCGCGTTGAAGAGAGCCAGCGTTCCTGCCGCCATTGCCGCGTTTTCGATATTATGGCTGCCGAGCAGCTTCAGGTCGTCAAAGAAAAAGAGCCTGTGCTTCATGCGGCAGCCGCCGCCGTTTATCCATGCCGCCCCGACCTTTTTGTCAAGGTAGATGCCACGTCTGTGAGGGTCGTCTTCATGCCAGAGCAGCGGGAATTTCAAGGCGTCCTCTTTTGTGTTTATATTAAGAGCCTCTTCATCCCGCGCCTGATAGATGACGGAACCGCCTGGGGCGAGGCAGTTGACGAGATTGGCCTTCGCCGCGACGTAATTTTCGTACGAGCCGTGCCAGTCGATGTGATCCGGAGCAAGGTTCGTAATGATGGCGATGTCGCAGATAAATTCCTTCGCCCAGTAAAGCTGGAAGCTCGAAAGCTCCAGCACGATAAAGTCATATTCTTTGTTCGCGGCGTAAGCCACGGCGTTGCCGATGTTGCCGCCTGTCATAACGGAATAGCCCAGGCGCTCAAGGAAATATCCCGTCATCGATGTGGTCGTCGTCTTGCCGTTGCTTCCGGTAACGGCTATCACGACGCCTGACAGGTACGGATATACAAAATCAAGCTCTCCGGTGATTTTTATCCCGCGCTCCGCCGCCTGCACTAGGATCGGCGCTTTGGGCGATATCCCCGAGCTGACTACTATTTCGTCGGCGTCGAGGGCGCGATCAGTGTTGCCGCCATCCTCCCAGTCAATACCGGCCGCGGTAAAGGCTTTCGCGTTCTCTTCGGCAAGCTTCTTCGCTTCTGATACGAATACCCGCGCTCCCATAGAAAGCGCCAGCTCCGCCAGAGCGCGTCCGCTCACTCCCGCGCCTATGACCGTTATCTTTTTCCCCGCAAGTTCCAGCTTTTCCGTCATCTTATATCACCAACGATTTCTTATATTTTTAAAAACCGACCTAATATTATATAACTCACAAACCTCTTACCGCCAAATAAAGTACTGCCGCCATCAACAACACTATCCCAAGTATGTGCGCTATCCAGAAGCGGGTTACGATCCGAGTCTCCTGCCAGCCCGCCATCTCAAAGTGGTGGTGGATGGGACTCATTCGGAATACCTTTCTGTGAAAGCATCTTATAGCTATTATCTGTATGGCGACGGAGAGTATCTCCACGCCGAAGAAAAAGCCCAAAGGAACGACAAATATCAGCACCCCCGCGTTGAGGCATATCGAAAGCAGAAAGCCGGCGAGAAAGTGAGCGCCGACGTCGCCCATGAATACCTCCGCCGGGTTGGCGTTGTGCCAGAGGAAGCCGAGGCAGATGCCGCACGCGGCCGCTATGAAGAGCGTCAGAGCAGCCCCTCCGTCTATGAATGTGAGGGCGGCTGTGAAGGATATCAGCGAACAGCCGGCGGCAAGGCCGTCAAGCCCGTCCGTGACATTGACCGCGTTTTGCAGTCCGACTCCGATAAAGGCGACAAGCAGCACAAAAAGAGCGCGCGAAAGTTCGATACCGGGCAATATCATATAGGGGGGAGACGAGACCCAGAGTGCCCACGGAATAGTGACCGCCGTTTGCAGCGCCAGCTTTTGGAGGCTTTTCAGCCCGTCGCTCGAGTGGCGGCTGTACTTCATCCAGTCGTCGATCAGGCCGACCGCCGCCGCCGCTATCGGATAGGAAAGAAGGCGCAGCGCGTATTCCCATGAGAAATCGCCGCTCAGCGTCATTATCAGCGGCAGGCAGAGCAGCGCGACGGGGATAAATACTATTCCCCCCATCGTGGGAGTGCCCATCTTCGTCTTTTCATGCCAGCTCGGGCCGTAGAGCTTAGTCACCTGCTCTATTTTCATTTTGTGCATCACGCCTATCCAGCGTCTCTGGATAAGAAGCTCAAAGATAAAGGCGAAGAGCAGCACCGTCACGAAGGCAATAAACATATCAGCACTCCGTCAGCGCCGCTACGGCCTTTTTCAGGCCGTAGGAATTTGAGCCTTTGACAAGGATCAGCTTGCCGTCAAGGTCGGAATAGTCTATTGAGGATATCAGCTCTTCAAGGCTTCCGAAGAGACTTATATTCGGAGCCGGCTCCGCGCCGCAGTCGGCCCATTCGCCGCCGAGCAGCAGCGCCCTGTCGTAATCGGCGAGCTGCGCTATAACAGCCCTGTGCCATTCCGGCGCGCTCTCTCCCAGCTCGCGCATGCCGCCCAGGATAGCCCATTTCTTTATCCCCATGCTCTCCGCCGCCGCGCGCGTGTTCATCAGAGCGGCCTTCATCGAGGCGGGATTCGCGTTATAGGCCTCGTCGATCACCCAGCCGTTAGCGGCGGATCTTTTGCAGAGGCCGCGCCCCCCCAGCGGCTTCATCACAGCCAGCGCCTCAGCCGTCTCGCAGGCATCAGCGCCGAAATTTTTCGCGGCGGCGAAGGCGTAGCCCATGTTATAGGCGTGCTGGACGCCGAAGAGCCGGCAGGAAAGCGTCAGCTCCCCTTCCCCGCAGGCGAGCCGCGCGCTTGTGATGGGACCTGCGTCGTCAAAGCGGACTGCTGCATCCATTATCCTGACGTCGCAGCCGCCCCCCTTTCCAACGCTGATTTTTTTAATGTTATCAAAATTATAAGACATAGCCTCTGCAAGCAGCCGATTATCTCCATTATAGATTACCGTTTCAAGCGCACGGCTTCCGCATATCTCCATCTTGGCGCGCAGCACCCCTTCAACGCTGCCGAAGCCTTCCAGATGCGCGGGGGCGACTTCGGTAATGATAGCCGTATGCGGCGGGAAATGATTTACCATCTCCTTTATCTCACCGAAATGGTTAGTCCCAAGCTCAAGCACCAGCAGCTCCGCAGCTTCCGGCATCGCCAGCACAGTCAGGCTGCATCCGAGTATGGTGTTGAAGCTTCTGACTGCGCTGTGAACGGCATACTTTTTCTTCAGCGCGGCGGCGGTAAGCTCGCGGACGGTGGTCTTGCCAACGCTGCCGGTTACGGCTATGACACGCGGCGCGACGCGGCGCAGATATTCCTCCGCTATCAGCGCAAGCGCCCTCTGCGTATCCTCCGCCGCTATAAATGTCACGCCGGCAAATTCCGGCCTGTCGAGGGAGCGGCGTCTGAACTCTTCGGCGTTCAGCAGCAGCAGCTTCGCGCCGCGCGCTATGGCCTGATCTATATAGAGATGTCCGTCTGTCGCGGCCCCCTTTATCGCGACGAAGCCGTCGCCGGGGCCGACCTCACGGCTGTCGCTTTTCCAGCCGCGAGATATTTTCGCGTCAGGGCCGAAGCAAACGCCGCCGCAGAGCGCCGCCGCTTCCGAGGCGGTGAAAAGCGCCATTTAGAGCACCTTCTTTCCTCTCAGCGCGCACCAGTCTTCCATTATCTCTTTATCGACGAGCGGGATGGGGCCGTCCTTCAATATCTGCTGCGTCTCCGGCCCGCGTCCGGCTATTACCAGCATGTCGCCATCTTCTATCATGTCAAGGCCGTAATATATCGCCTCTCTGCGGTCCACGCGCACGGCAAAGGGGGTGTCGTGCTCCCTTACCCCTCTCTCTATCTCAGCCGTGATCGAGGCAGGCTCTTCGCTTCTCGGGTTGTCGGAGGTTATGACGACATAGTCCGCGAGACGCGAGGCTATCTCGCCCATCACCGGACGTTTGCTCCTGTCGCGGTCTCCCCCGGCTCCGAAGACGACGCAAAGCCTCTTCGCGCATATCGGGCGCAGCGCGCTCAGAACTTTTTCCAGACCGTCAGGGCTGTGGGCGAAGTCTATCACGCAGGAGCCGCTTCCATCTATCTTATAGCGCTCAAGGCGTCCCGGCACCTGCGGCATATTTTGCAGCGCCTCAAGGGCGCTTTGAGCCGATATTCCGATAGACCACGCGAGCGACAGCGCTTGCAATGCGTTTGAAACATTATATGCCCCCAATACGGGCAGTTTTATTTGCTGTTTTTTCGCGCTGCCCGGCAGCTTTATCTCTATATCCAATCCTTCCAGCGTTATATTGGCTATCGAGGCGAAGAAATCCGCCCCTTCGTCTATCATGCTGTATGTGATCGCTCTCTTTCCCAACTCGCCGCGAAGTCTGCGGCCATATTGGTCGTCAATGTTCACCGAGGCCTGCCAGTTGTTCCTCATGCAGCCGTCAAAGAGCCTCTTTTTAGCAAGAAAATAGTTTTCCATCGTCTTGTGGAAATCAAGATGTTCCGGCGTAAGGTTTGTGAAACCGGCTCTGTCGTAGGCTATGCCGCTGACGCGCCCCTGTACGAGCGAATGCGAGGAGGTCTCCATCACGCAGGCCTTGCAGCCGTTTTCCACCATGCGAGCGAGCAGGTTTTGCAGGTCGGCCCCCTCCGGCGTGGTGTGCTCCGCCTCTTCCGTCTTCGCTCCGTCGTCGTAGAGCACAGTCCCGATAAGGCCGCATTTTATGCCGGCGCGCTGAAGTATCGCCTGCGTCATGAAGGCGGAGGTCGTTTTGCCGTTAGTGCCTGTCAGCGCTATCATTGTCATCTTTTTCGCAGGTTCTCCGTGCAGCAGGGCGCAGACGCAACCCATGGCGGAACGAACGTCCGGCGTGATTATCCGCGGCGCTTCGCTCTCAACCTCGCGTTCGCAGAGGATGGCCGGAGAACCGGCTGCCACAGCTGAGGGAATGAAATCATGCGCGTCGTGGTGCTCGCCCTTCGTGGCGGCGAAGATAATTCCCGGCCCTGCCTTGCGGCTGTCGCAGACCAGAGATTCAAGCTCTATTTTTTCCGGGTCGCAGCCCTCGGGAATGTGGTATCTTATCTCTATTGGAGATTTTTCCAGAAGGCCGATCAGTTTTTTCAGATTCACAGCTGCACCCCATTTCATATTTTTTCGGGGGATATCTGAACGATATCCTCCACTACCGATTTAAATACGGGGGCGGCTATCTGCCCCCCGTAATATTTTTTGCCCTTTGGCTCGCCGATGGTTATAAGCATCACATAGCACGGCTTCTCCGCCGGCCAGAAGCCGGTGAAGGACGCCACGTACTGTCCCTTCGTATATTGCCCGGACTGCGCTATCTGCGCGGTTCCCGTCTTTCCCGCTATCGCCACCATCGCGCTTTTCGCAAGGGCGCCGCCGCCCTCGGCCACGACTTTCTGCATCGCTCCCCTGACGAAGTCGGAGGTCTGCCGCGAAATGACCTGATAGCGAACGCGGCGCGTTCCCTTATGAATGACGCTGCCCTGACTGTCGCGCACCTCGTCCACAATATAGGGCTTCAGCAGCCGTCCGCCGTTCGCGATACAGGCTATTGCCATGACCTCCTGCAGCGGCGTGACGGCTATACCCTGACCTATGAATATGTTGGCCGGTACTGTGCCGAGCCATTCTTCCGGCTGTCTGATAAGGCCGGCTTCCTCGCCGGCTATTTCGATCTCGCTCTTTTCGCCGAAGCCGAACTGCCTCAGCATTCCGTATGCCTGATACTTCGGCACTCCCATCGACATCTGCGTCATTCCTATATTGCAGGAATTCATCAGCACATGCGTCAAATCCTGCGTGCCGTGCGCCCTGCGGTTGACGCAGCTCATAGTTTTGTCGAAGAGGCGCATCGTGCCGGAACAGCGGTAGCTGCTCTTTCGTGACGCCGCCCCCGTCTCCATCGCTATGGACATCGTTATTGGCTTGAATATCGAGCCAGGTTCAAATACCCGCCCTACAGCGTTGTTGCGCACAGCCGCGCTGTTCGCGAGATTTTTTCTGTCGTTGGGGTTGAGCGTGGGATAGCTTGCCAGCGCGATAACCTCTCCGCTGTCGGGGTCTACGCAGACGCCTGCGGCCCATCCGGCCTCGACCGCCTTCGCCCCCTCGCTTAGCCTAAGCTCCAATATCTGCTGTATCCTTGAATCTATCGTCAGCCGTATGGAACCGGCTGTGTCTTTCACAACTCCTGACTTGCTCCCCATAACGTCAAGGGCGTTGCCCTTTGAGTCACGCGTCAGAAAGCGCGTCCGGGGGGGAGAATAGAGAATATGATTCCACTCCAGCTCTACCCCCGCCTGCCCGTATTCGTCTATGTCGCAGAAGCCCAGGACATGAAAGGCCAGGGATTCATGCGGATAAATACGCCTTTTTTCTGTCAGCGTATAGAGTCCCGGCGCTTTAATCGCGGCAAGCGGCGCCGCCTTTTCCCTCGCTACGCCTCGCTCCACCCAGTGAAAACGTCCTGGCAGTTCGCGCGCGAATTTTTTCGCCGTCTTCGCCCCGAAGGTTCCTTTCAATATATCGGCTGAGGCCGGCTGCCAGAACTTAGGATCTATGAAAAAACTTGTAGTTGGAATGGAAATCGCAAGAGGAATGCCGCGCCTGTCCTCTATTCTGCCGCGTGAGGCGCTGACAGCCACATTCGCCCAGTATTGCTTCTGAGCCTGCGAGACTATGCGGCGATCCGGCCAAAGCTGTACTCTTGCCGTTCCGGCCGCAAGGACGACGAGCGTTACGCAGGCCGCGAACCAGACTGACTTTGAATGATGCGAATCCTCTGACTCCGCCCTTCTAATCCTTGGCATGGGCACGGTTCACAAATGGATTCAGATTTTCAATGAAGCCGCCCTTTTCCACGGTATCTTCCCTCAGCCTCGCCTCGGCGAGCATCACGGACTTTCTTTCTATTCTGACGACCTTTATGTTCTCCGCGTTGCTCATTCCCAGATTGCCGCGGGCGTAGCTGTAGATTCTGGCGGGAGACAGGAGCTGTGAATAACGGCGCGTAAGGACAAGGCTTTCCTCTTTGCAGCGCTCTATTCTTGCCGAAGTCTCAGATATGCGGTGTTCAAGATAAAGGCCATAAAGACGCAGCGTACCCAGCGCCGCCGCGCATAAGAAGACGCACAGAAAGCTCAGGACGAAGAGCGAAGAATGCCTGGACTCGCTTTCATGTTTAAATTCCCTGTGCCTCATCGTCATTCCTCCTCCGCTTCATATTTTTCAAAAATTCTTAATTTCGCGCTTCGTGATTTATAATTCGCTTCGATTTCTTCTTCGGTGGGAAGCAGAGCCTTGCGCGGATTCATCAGCCCGGCCCCCTCCTCCTTCCATTTGTGGAAACGCTGTTTCACCATGCGATCCTCCAGCGAGTGGTAGGAAATAACGATAATCTTTCCGCCGGCCTTTAGGATCCTTATCGCGCCGTCAAGAGCCTCGTCAAGGGCGTTTATCTCGTCGTTGACGGCGATTCGCAGCGCCTGAAAGACCCTCCGCGCCGGATGTCCGCCCATCTTGCGCTGTACGGGCGCTGGCAGTATTTTCCGAATAAGCTCCACCAGCTCCGCCGTAGTGCGCAGCTCCCCGCCCTCTTCCCTGTGACGCACTATGCCGCGGGCTATCTGATATGCGTAACGTTCTTCGCCGTAATCGCGAAAGATCCGCGTCAGCTCCCTGATATCCGCGCCGCGCAGCAGCTCAGCCGCATTCTGGCAGCCGCCGGATATATTTCCCGCGTCCATCCTCATGTCGAGCGGGCCGTCATTCTGAAATGAAAAGCCCCGTTCCGGCTCTGTTATTTGAAGATTCGACACGCCAAGGTCGAAAAGGACGATATCCGCGCCGGGAAAACCGCCGCATTCCGCAAGCTCGGCTATATTCCTGAAATTGTCGGCTATAATCTCATAGCGCCCTTTGAAGGCGGCAAGACGCTCCGCGGCTATTTCGCGCGCCTCCGCGTCCTGGTCGTAGCCGTAGAGAAAAGCGTCAGGGCATTTTTTCAGTATTTCAACGCTGTGTCCGGCGAGACCGAGCGTAGCGTCCACGACGCAGCGGATTGAATCGGATGGTTCGGCGGCGGACAGCACTTCATTCATCATAACTGAGAGATGCTCTTTCATATCTCTTCCATCTCCTCAGCCATATCGCTGAAATCTGACAGAACCTCGGCGCGGTGCTCTTCCCATTTCGCCGTATCCCAGATTTCCATGTGATCCTCAGCGCCGATGAGGGTAATATCAGCGTTCGTTCCGGCGTAATCGCGGAGAAGCTGCGGCAGCAAGATTCTGCCGGCTCCGTCTATCTCCTGCTCCGTCGCCATGGAGAGGAGCACGCGCCTGAAATCTCGCGTCTTTTTCTTAAATGAGGATAAATCCTTGAGTTTCAACAGCAGCTCTTCCCAGCGCTGGAGGGGATAAATAGCGATGCAGCGGTCAATGCCGATGGTAGCCACAACGGAAGAACCCAGCTCTCCGCGAAACTTTGCAGGAAGGACGGTTCGGCCTTTGCCGTCAAGCTTATGATTAAAGCTTCCCACTAACATCGATATATCACCCACTTTCATCCACTTTCTCCCACTATGTAACACCTTATACTTTCACGGGCTTTTACGCAATGCAATCAAATCTAAAGTCGTGAACAAAATAGGGTCTTTAGTCCTATTATTTAACAAATACTGTTCCCATGCGGGCTGTAGCTACTTTTAATGATGTTTTTCAACAAACATTGTCTAAATGTATGCATACAGCCAAATTCAGACTTCTTTGTTTTTTTAACTTATTTAAGCCAATCATTTAAATAAATTCCGAGATGAGTAAATCAAAAGGGATACTGCGGCGCGTTGAAAGGGGCGGCAGGGACAAGAGAATAGAAAAGCCTGCGAAGCTTTACAGCCCAGAGGACGTTTTTTAACAGCTATGTAAACAATAAAGAGTCATTATATTTCTTTGCGCGACGGCGGCGGCCGCGCGAAAAAATCGAGTAGGAGGCTACCCATTAGTTGAGCAGCCGACCTCTCACACCACCG
>JAUNJZ010000040.1 GCA_030533085.1 Synergistaceae bacterium | reverse complement strand
CATAAAAAGTAAAGCCCCTTGCGGGGCGTGGAGGTGAGGATGTGGAGAAAAAAGAAGAAATTTCATTGACGATAAGATACCCCGCCTCTCTGCACAAACAGTTGAAATTTCTGGCAGTGGACAGGGAGTTATCGTTAAATAGGTTGATTATTTCTGTTCTTGATCGGGAAGTACGAGAGTCCCATGTTCAGCTTCCCATGCAGCAATAACGTTTTCAAAGGATCTCATAATCAAGGTGTTTAAAGAAATTCCTTGATAAGCAGCGATGACTTTCATTTTTCGATGCGTTTCATCATCATAGCGAATTGTCAGTGACGGCATGGTTTATCCTCCTCTAAATGCAATTATTACAACCATTGACAGTATAACAGCCACAAGATATAATTACAGACGTAATGGTTGTAATGCAACCACAGGAGGTGAATCACATGGAACTGATAATAAGCCAGATAAGATGGCCTGCGGAGGTCTACAAGCGGGTGAAGGAGCGAGCCTATCAGGAGCGTAAGAGCATCAATAAGATGGTGGTCGAACTGGTCTTGAAGGCACTCGGATAGCAGAACAAATGCACCATGACAATCGAATAGAGGGCATAAAAAGTAAAGCCCCTTGCGGGGCGTGGAGGTGAGGATGTGGAGAAAAAAGAGTTTACTCTGAGGTTGCCAAAAGACCTCTACGATGCGCTTTTGCAGGAAGCGGAGCGTAAAGGTCTTGGGCTGAGAAGCGTTATTGTTTGTTGTTTGTGGGAGGCTCATCAAGAGCCATCATCTTTTCAACCAGGTATTCAATCTCTCTAGCAACCGAACGCTTATTTCTGTCCGCGCTCTCCTTGACCTTTTCGTAAAGGTCGGGAGGCATTCGCAACGTGAACCGCACTTTATCTTCACTTGGCATGATATCACATCCTTGATGTATCTTTGGTGCTTTATGATGCTATTTAACATCAAAACAAGAAAAAAAGCAAATAGCACCATTTGACACTAAAAAGGTGATTGGTTATAATGAGCACCAAGGTGGTGATTAAAGGTGCAAAAGAAGCCGGATGTTAGATTCACGCTCAGGCTCGTTCCTGAATTGGATACAAGGCTGACCGTTGAGAGTCAAAGGCGAGGAGTTTCAAAGAACAGTCTGATTGTAAATATTTTATGGAATCACGTCAAAAGGCAAGAACTGGTCTTGAAGGCACTCGGATAGCAGAACAAACGCACCTTGACAATCGTACAAAGGACAGGAGGTAATTTATGGCACAGGAAATTGTTTATCACTGCGATAGGTGTGGAAGGGCAATCAATGCTGGGGAATATGTTTTTTCTTTTGTTGTGGGGAAATATGGCATTTCCAGCAGTGGAAAAACCTGCTGGGTCGGCGAAAAAAGGTTGGAGCTCTGCGCCAGATGCGCGGGGCCGGTGATCGAGATTATGGGCGGCGGCTTTGCTGAAGATGGCCCGCTCCGCGCTGTGGAAACGGGCCATCTGGATTCCGCAACGCTAAACAGAACTAGCAAGTCCTTCGCCGGAGTATCCAGTTTTTCGTCTCGTCCGGAAGCGCGCCAGCTGAATGATTCGGATCAAACAGCGTCACGAGGATGAAGGTGTTTGGCGGTAATGCCGGACAGAGGTATTCATATATTTCCTGAGCTGTTTTTATCGGCGTGTCTACGAGCCACGAGCAGGGAAGTATATGAACCCATTTGTCGCCGATTCCATCAATAGAAATAATTTGCTCGGCAAGCAGGTCTAATACAGGATGGTTGGGCGGTAGGTCGTGTGTTATCTGGTAGAGCATTTTTATCACCTCTTTGGTGGTAAGGATAGCACATAGGTGCGGGATGGTGGAAACAGGAATTTATTTTATTTCAGGAGGTGTTGCTGTATGGGAAGGAGGGGCGCCGGCGGACTTGACGATATTGTGCGTGTGAAGCGCGCTACGGTGGAGTTTATTGAACGGGTTGGCACTGGACGCCAGAAGGACAGCGCGGAGGTGTCTGTTTTGCCGGAGGTTCTAGCGTTTTATGAACGGTTTTGCGGTTGCTCCGGGCCGGAGCTGGGAGTTTGTCCCACGTTGCAAGAGTCACGGGCGAGGAACGAGTTTTCAGGTCTAACGAAGGCAGAAGGGGGAACTCCAACGGCTGAATCTTTTCCGATGACGGGGCTGGTGTCGGCGGCGCAGATTGCGCCATATCTCGGTTTTACAAAGGAAACGCATAAGCGCCCGGAGAATGCGGTGCATAGGCTGGCCGCTTTGGGAGAGATTCCGAAGCCGGTTTATCAGGGCAGTAAGATGCCTCGTTGGAGGGCCGAGGATATTCGCGCGTATGCAAGGACAAGAGGCTGTAAGGCAGAGGCTATTGTTTGAGTTTAAGAAGGAGGTTGTATTTTTGAATTGCAGGGTTGTCTTTTTCGACAAGGACGGAGAGCCGATACCGATGGAGTTTGATGGTGAAGCGGCGCGGTTTTTTAACGAGGTGCAGGATTGCTTTTGTAATCCGCAGAACAAGGATTTGAAGGCAGTGGTATTCAATGCGGCATTTGAACGCGACGGTGAGCGGGATCGGCTTAACGGCGGTATGTTGGGAGACAGGGAGGCGCTGGTTCGCCTGATTGTGAATCTGATTGTTGAGTACGCTGTGACGGTCTCAGGACGCCCGGCGGGTATTTCTGTGGCGGATATAAGCGATTACGCACTGAGGGTTGTTCGCGGGGCCGAGCGCGAGAAGGCAAGGTCTAGCGGAGGAATTATCCTGCCAAGGGGGGCGTAGGTATGGGAGAGTTTTTTGCGGCGCTGGTCGTTTTGCTGGCATGGTCGTTCGCGGCGCGTATGCGGGAGCGTCGGCGGCAACGGAAGAGGATGGCTCTCGCTGTGTTTGAATGCGCTGCGCGCGAGGAACGACGGAAGGTGTGGAGACCGCAATGATACCGGAGAGTTGGATGAAGTTTGTCGTCTTGGCGCTTCTCATCATAGGCATCGCCGGCGAGGTGATTATCGCTGTTCACGACTGGGATGACGAGAACGACGACGAGGCCAGAAGAGGAGGCAAGAATGATGACGTATCTTGAACATCTGATGAGCGAGATAAAGAGGAACCCAGAGAGGCTGACGAAAGAACAGAAAAAGAAACTTTGTCCTAGCTTGTCGAAGATGATTATCGAGAACTTCTGTCCTGGTGAATTTTTCGACGGCGCGGAGCAAGCAGTCGACGGTGCATGTGAGCAACACCGTTCCTGCCGCAAGTGCTGGAAACAGGAGGCGGAGCAATGACGTACATCGAAAAACTGATGCGCGCAATACAGATTGATTTGGAGGAGCTGACAGAGAAGCAGAAGGAGACTTTCGAGCGCGTAATCCGTTATGGACTTTACAACGTTTGCCCAGGTGAACTTTTCGACGGCGCTCCTGTTCAGAATGCCGACGGTGAATGTGAGTCACCTGCCACATGCCACGGGTGCTGGAGGCGGGAGGCGGAGTAATGGAACAGCTAGCGCAGAGCGAGTTCTTTTATTTATACATCGCGCCGAATTTGACGCTGGTAAAAGCGGTGTTTTTTCTCGGGATTTTCGGATTGGTCGGCGTTGTCGCGCAGTCGGTGCGGATTGCGCTGGCGGCGGAAGAGAAATGAGTAGCCGCTATTTTTATCGGGGGCACGAGCTCTTTATAGGAGTGTCGCCGAATATCCGCATCGAGGGCGGCAATTATTACTGCACATTGTGGCGGTCGGGAGACGGGCAGCTGCATAAGCTGAATCTCTCCGCGCTTCCGGACCGTAAGACTAAGGCGACCGCGCAGCGGGATCTTGATAAGTGGGCCGCGCTGAAGAAGCTGAAGGAGGCATGAGAGGGTGCAGGCGGCTGCAAGAAAGAGAGCCTCCCTTTCGCGGGAGGCTGGGGTACCGATTTTACGGCGGTAGCTGGAACTACCGCCTCTATTCTAACACAGGGAGGCTAAAAAATGAAAAGGTATTTGGTAACGGAAAAGCAGCTGGACGAGATGAAAAGGGTAATCGATGAGTTGAGTTTGTTGTCGGAGAAAGCCGCAAAGGCGATTGCAGGACAATACCGTCTGCCGGAGAAAGGAACCGGGACAGACAAGCTTACTCAGGAAGCTATACGGAATCTTATCAACCTCACGATGCGTACCATGGATTGGGGACCAACAGATTTGAAATGGCTTGTCGAAGATATAGAGGCTGCTGCGTTTGTAGCTCCTGATGATGGCGAGGGCAAATGATGTCTGGCTGCGGAGAGGATTCGGTCCTGATGCGCAAGTTGGCGCTTTATGGTGCGCTTGGCCGCGGTTTGCCGCAGCATCTGAAGCTCAAGCTGCGGATTCTCGCAGTTGAAGAGGCGCAGGAGGCGACGGGGAAGGATTACGGCAAGGCTCTTAATGTGCTGCGCTCGGCGCTGAGTTATGAGCAGGGAGGAGCTGTCGGGTTGGAGGATGTCAGCGCGGTGCTTACGGCTATTCGCAATACGGAGGGTATAGGCGAGTATGCCGGCGGTTATTTGTATGTCGCTTCGGATCGTTTTACGCGGCTTACTGAGGCGCTGCATGTTTCACGGCTTCGGGTTCTGCGCGCTATGGCCGGCATGGGGCTGCTCCGGCTTTCCGCCGCCGATGGGCCGAGGTTCACGTATCAGCGCAATGCCGGCGGCGTTAAGAGCCGCTGTGTAGCTATCCGATGGGAGGTTGTGAGTGATGCCGGGGAAGCCTGAAGACCGGCAGTCCGCTGACGCCGGATGTCCGCTCTTTTGCAGCTGTCTTATTCTGGGCCTTTGGGGAGGGTATAAGTGTTCCAGGTATGGACTCAAGGTCAGTGACAATAGCAAAGTTATTCCCAAAAGAACGTCTATGTGTCTTAAAGACGGTCTGCCTTGCAGTGCGGAGGAATGAGAATGACTATAGAAAGTTTAATGGAGTTTCTGGTTTGCGGCAATGACGGGTTAGCTCTCTGGTGCGCGGATTGCGCGGCAAGAATAGCGTCCCCGGGGCGCCGCGAAGGCGGCGTACAGGTGGAAGCCGACGAAATGCTCTGCCCTTGCGGCTTTGAGGTTGGCGAAAGGGGCTGCGTCAGAAGCGCTGATTATGCGGAAGTAGAGGAAAAGGCGGCTGAGCTGGTGGAGATGATCAACGATTTAAGGAGTGATATGGATGAAGTTGTATGAACTGACCGACGAATATAACGCGCTGTGGGATGCGCTGAATGACCCGGAGGCTGATTGGGATGAGGCGGAAAAGGCGCTGCTTGAGATTGAGGGAGAGTTTGACTCGAAGATGGAGAGCTGCGCGAAGATTGTCCGCTCTATGGAATCTGAGGCAAAGGGGGCCAAGGAAGAGGCGGAGCGTCTCGCTGCTCGGGCTAAAGCGCTTGAGAACAAGTCAAAGGGGCTGAAGAGTTACATGCTTTCCGAGATGAGGGCTTCCGGCCGTGAGAAGATCCGCACTGATATTTTCACAATAGCGGCGCAGAGGTCTCCGGTATCACTTATTGTCCATCCTGAGGATGAGAAACTTATCCCTGAGAAGTATTGGGTGGAGGTTCCGGCAACGAAGCTGTTGGATAAGGTCTGTATTAAAGACGCGCTGTTGGGCGGAGAGGCGGTGCCTGGCTGCGAGCTTTATCAGGGCTATCACTTGAGGATACGCTGATGTGGCGGAGAAGGTTGAAGATTTTTCTTCTTAAGTATTTTGACTGGACAGGCGAATATAAACGCTGCTGTCAGAACTGTGAATTTGTGGAATTCGATCAGGGGAATGACGGAGCGGTGTGTTTGAATCCGCGCCGCGGCGAAAGGCGTTTGCCGGAAAAGCACAAATGCCGGCATTATCAGCTGGATCTTTGGCTCAAATACGATCTTTTAAGGGGTGAGACAGATGACTGCTGAACACGATGGGGTTCCTATGGCTCCGCCGACATATAATTCTGTGATTAAGGGTGATAA
This sequence comes from Synergistaceae bacterium, assembly GCA_030533085.1. Classification (GTDB taxonomy): domain Bacteria; phylum Synergistota; class Synergistia; order Synergistales; family Synergistaceae; genus JAUNJZ01. The sequence goes on along the minus strand of JAUNJZ010000040.1, from coordinate 19,724 downwards.
TCAGCCGCGTAAGCTGGAGTTGAGTATCTGGCATAAGCTTGCGGAGCTGAGCGAGCTTGTCGGCGATTATATTCAAAAGGACGGCAAGAATGTCTCTCAGAAGTATAACTATGTGTCAGAGGGGAAGGTTCTGTCCAAGGTTAAGCCTGCGCTGCATGAAGCGCGCCTTATCGGCATCCCCGTCTTCGAGCTGCTTTCCAACGAGGATAAGTCTACGGCTAACGGCGCGATATGGAAGCTTGCGACTGTGAGGTGTATTTTGTCTATCTACGATATAGACAGCGGCGAGCATGTAGACGTTACGGCGCTTGGACAAGGCACGGATTCAGGCGATAAAGCGGTCGCCAAAGCGCAGACGCAGGCACATAAATACGCATGGTGGAAGCTGCTTTGCCTTGAGACGGGCGACGACCCGGAGGCGGATCCGAAAACTGACGAGCAGCAATTCGGCGCGGCGGCGCAGCCATGGAGTACTCTGACGGATCTGTGGTATAAATCGGGTTTCCCTATGGCGGAGCTTCAGGAGTATATGCTGCGGCGTTTTCCTCATCAGTCGGCGAGAGATATTCTTCCCAGCGAAATAAATCTGGTCTGTTCTGAGCTGCTGGCGCAGCTGAGGGCGAAGGGGATTCAAATATGAGCGCCGCGTATGGTTGGGATAAGGCCGGATCTATTATGGCAGAACTTGATACAGATAATTTAGAAGAGGAGGATGTATGAAATGATATCGGCAACTATTTTCGGAAGACTCACGAAGGAGCCAGAGGTGCGCGTTACGCCTGGCGGTACGCAGCTATGCGAGATTTCAATAGCCGTCAATCACGGTAAGGACGCTCAGGGACAGGATTTAGCGACGTTTGTGAATTGCACTGCGTTTGGCAAAACGATTGAGACTATACAGAAATATTGTCATAAGGGGCTTCGCGTCTGCGTCGCGGTGTCTGATTTGCGGCTTCGCAGGTATACCTCGCAGAACGGCACTCCGGGGGCATCGCTCGAAGGGGCGATAAGCAGAATAGACATAGTTGACTGGCCGGATCAGCAGAGCGTACAGGCTCCTCAGGGCGCACAGAGCGGAGGGTATGGATATCCTCCCGGTTATCCAGCTCCCGCCCCGGCTTCAGCGCCGGCTGGCGGTTATCAGAACTATCCCGCCTATCCCAATGCCGGAGCGGCTGTTCCCACGCCGCCAGCTCAATATAGCGCGCCTGCTGCTGCGCCGCCGATTCAGGGCGCCCCTACGACCGGCGGCTGGACTCCTCCGGGCGGCTCCACCGATTTCCCTTTCGGGGCGAACGTGCGATAGCGTCAGGGGCGCGGCAGCGCCTCCTGTTATGTTCTCATGATAACGCTGCGTGATTATCAGGTTGCGATGTTGCGGGAGGTTGCCGCCGAGTTCGCCGCCGGCAACCGCTCTATATGTCTGGTGGGGCCGTGTGGCTGTGGAAAAACTGTAATGGTTGGCTGGTCATCAGCTATGAGCGCGGCACAAGGGCGCAGGGTGCTTTTTCTGGTGCACAGACAAGAGCTTATAGATCAGGCGAGCGAGACTTTTACGGCGCTTGGCATTAATCATGGTATTATCTCATCCGGCCAGCCGCGCCGTTACGAGCGCCCCGTGCAAATTGGAAGCGTTCAGACGGTGGTTCGCCGGCTTCATGAGATGCCAGCGCCGGATTATATTATTACCGATGAATGTCACCATTCCGTGGCTGCGACTTATCGCAAGATTACCGATTCTTATAGAAACGCTTTTTGTCTTGGTGTGACGGCAACTCCGGAGAGGCTTGGAGGGCAGGGGTTGGGGGATATTTTTCAGCGGCTGGTTATCGGCCCGAGTGTCAAGGAGCTTATCCGCCTTGGCAATCTCGCTCCGTACGATCTCTACGCACCGCCCTCGAAGGTAGATACTTCGGATATCCGCGTTAGGTTCGGCGATTATGTCCGGGATGATCTGGCGGCGGCTGTAAATAAGTCGGATATTATCGGCGGTCTGGTTGAAAATTACAGGCGGCTTGCCGACGGGACGAACGCGGTCTGTTACTGTGTCAGTCGCGCGCACAGCGACCACGTTGCGCGGATGTTCCGCGACGCCGGCATCAGCGCGACGCATATTGACGGAGATACTGATAAGCGCCTGCGAGCGCAGATTATAGCCGATTTCCGCGCACGGCGCGTCAAGGTGCTGTGTAATGTGGATCTTATCAGTGAAGGCTTCGATGTGCCGTCTATGGAAACGGTGATTCTGGCGCGGCCTACTCAGTCGCTGGGGCTGTATGTTCAGCAGTCTATGCGTCCAATGCGCCCTGATAAGGATAACCCCGGTAAACGGGCGATCATAATCGACCATACGGGAAATGTTTTCAGACATGGAATGCCGGATGAGGATCGCGAGTGGACTCTCGAGTCCAGGAAGCGTGGAAAGCGCGTTATAGGCGTACAGCTGCGCACCTGCCCGAAGTGTCTCAGGGTACACGAGCCCGGGCCGAAGTGTCCTTTTTGCGGCTACGAGTACCCGCGGGCTGTTGCTGAGGAGGCGATTCCCAGGCAGGTTGAAGGCGAGCTGTCCAAGGTCGAAGAGTTGGAGATTCTCGCGAAGAAAAGTAAGCGCATGGAGGTAGGCCGCGCGCGCACGATTCAGGATCTTGAGCGCATTGCCATTAAGCGCGGTTACGCTTTTGGCTGGGTGCGGCATATGGCGCAGGTAAAGGGGATACGATATGAACGAGCATGAAATACAGAATCTAATACGGCTGCGTCTCGGACAGTTCCCCGAGGTGAGGATTTTTCGCGCCAATGTCGGGCAGGGCTGGAGCGGCGAGGCAGTTATAAAACTGCCCGGCGGCGATGTCCGTATTACGCGGCCGCGGCCTTTGAATACGGGGCTTCCGGAGGGCTGGCCGGATTTATTCGGATTCCGGCTGCTTACAGTGACGCATGATATGGCGGGACTTACTCTGCCGGTGTTCGCGGCGATCGAGGTCAAGGGGCCGCGGGGGGCGCTCCGCGATTCTCAGCGGAGGGTGCTTGAAGAACTGAGCCGCTGCGGCTGTTTTTCCGGTATCGCGCGCTCTCCTGAAGAGGCGTTGGAGATATTGAGGCTTGAGCCATGAATCTGCTTGAGTTTTTTCATGCATTATATGGCGACGCTGATGCAAACGTCTATCTTTGGACAATGCCGGATAAGCGCACGCGCGTATTCAGCACGTCACGGATACAGGAGATGGCAAACGCCGCGTTGGGGTTATCTGCGGCCGGTCAGAATGTATATTTCGGCGTTGGAAGCTGTGTGCCGAGGCTTGGAGAGTATGAGCGCCCTAAGGCTGATGCTGTGCAGGCAATCCCGGCGCTTTGGTGTGATATTGATATCGCTGGAGGCGGACACGCTGCGAGCGATCTCCCGCCGGATGCGGCCTCCGCGCAGTCGCTGCTGCCGCCTGCCCTGCCGCCGTCGATTATCGTACATTCAGGCAATGGGCTGCATGTGTACTGGATTTTTAACGAGCTGTGGCAGTTTAATGACGATGACCGAGCTTATGCTGAGGCTCTTCTGCGCAGCGTTCAGGGTTATATCCGCGCGCAGGCGCGGGAACGCGGTTGGATAGTTGATCCTACGGCAGATCTGCCGCGTGTGCTGCGCTGCCCGGATACGATGAATTATAAGGATCCGGCGCGTCCCAAAAGATGTGTTGTGTTATCGGCATCGAGCGTACGTTATAATCCGTCGGATTTTGATATTCTGCCTCCGGTGGAGGCTCCGTCCACAGAGGGGCGAACGGAGCGTTTTCAGCGACGCCATACGGACGCCGAGGCTGAGTTTATGCTGCAAAACTGCGCTTTTCTGCAATACTGCCAGACAAATGCAGCTTCTATCACGTATAACGAATGGATGACGGCTCTGACGAATATTGTGCGGGGTTGTGACGGGATTGAGGCGGCTCATAGCTTTTCACGGCTGGACGTAGCGCGTTATGACCATGCGGATACTGACAGGAAGATTACAGAGGCAGTTGGTAAGATGAATCCGCAGGGCTGTGCCTACATTCGTAACACGCTGGGTTTTAAGGGCTGTCCGGCCGGGGGCTGCGGCGTGAAAGCGCCCTGTGGCTGGAGTCTTGGGCGCACACCGCAGGCGCGCGCTATTGTGCGCGGGATTAACAATATTACCGCAGAGGCGGTCTTTGACCCCGACGTTATCGGCGCGCTGGCGGAGCTAAAGGTGCATGACAAGCTTGAGTACGGGCGTTTTGTTGAGAGCTGTAAGGGCATAATCAATATCGCCAATCTAGGCGCGGCGGTTAAGCAGGCGCTTGGCAAGCCTGTCGCGCCAGACAACACAGTCTTGGCTGCTGAGTCTCCGCTCGCAGAGGCTTCGGCAGCGCTGGAGCCGGGCGACGCTCTGGGCGATATGACTACGCGGCGCGCTATTAAGGATTCGCCGCTCGACCTCAATGTGCCGGAGAATTTCAGCTTTGGAATGAAGGGGGTCTATTACCAGACTACGACGCGCGAGGGCGTACCCAAGTATATTCGCGCCTGCGGAACGCCGATTCTGATTTCGCGGCGGATTTACAATCTCGACACGTCAACGGAGAAGGTGGAGGTCGCTTTCAGGTATTTCAATGCGTGGCGACGCGTCGTCCAGCCCAGGAACGCCGTGTATGTGGCGAGAAATGTTACCTGTCTCGCGAATTACGGCGTGAATGTGACTTCGGAGACGGCTAAGTATCTGGTGCGCTATTTGTCTGAGCTTGAAAACTGCAATCAGGAGATTATTCCTATGGAGCCGGCGGTCTCATATCTGGGCTGGAGGCTTGAGAACGGTGAGCAGGTTTTTCTTACTCCTACAGATTCGCGCTACCATTTCGATATGGATGATTCCGGCGAGATTACTGGCGCTTTCGTTATACGCGGTGATTTTTCGGCGTGGCTTGCAAGGTCGCGCGATGTGCGCGGGTATCCGGCCGCGCGTTTCATTCTCGCGGCTTCCTTTGCTACGCCGCTGCTCAAGATTTTTCAACACCGAAATTTCATGATTTATTTCTGGGGAACATCGGGCGGCGGCAAGACGGCGGCGATGACGTGGGCGCTATCTGTCTGGGGGCTGGCTTCGCAGCTGATGGTGAATTTTAATATGAGTATGTCCGGCCTTGAAGGACGGCTCGCTTTGACGAATGATTTGCCGGCCGGAATCAACGAAAGACAGGCGGCCGGAGGTGGACGCGATAAACAGGAGTGGCTTGAGCGTATCGTCTATATGGTTGAGGGCGGGCGCGGCAAGGCGCGCGCGACGACTTCCGGTATCAGGAAGACTCTGTCATGGCGCACTATAGGGCTGGCCTGCGGGGAAGAGCCTCTTTCTACAGAAGCGTCTATTCAGGGAGTGAAGACGCGGTTGCTTGAGTTTAACAGTTTTCCAGTCGTCCCCAACGAGCTGGCAAAATCACTTTATGCTGAGTCAGCGCGGCACTGCGGCCACGCCGGGAAGTATTTCACAGACCGCCTGATAGCTGAGCTGAAGGTTAATCCTGACGTCATATACGATACGTATACGGCTATTCAGGAGGAGCTCGCCGCAGCGTGGCCTGAATATTTCAGTGTGCATATCGACGCCGTTGCGCTTGTTTGCCTGGCGGATTTTCTTACGAGCCAATGGCTCTTTTGTGTCGTGCCGGATAAGGCGCGTGAGGAGGCTCGCTCTCTGGCGTCATATATCATGGGGCAGCTGCCGAATCGCGCTCAAATTTCGGATACTGAGCGCAGCTGGGAATTCGTGAAGGGCTGGATTCTCAGCAATGCGGAGAGGATTGACCATTTCGGCGGCGGCTACCGTGATGCGCGGATGACTCCGAAGTATGGAGTCGAGGATGACGGATATATTTTTCTCTATCCGACGATTCTCTCAAAGGCTATGGAGGAGGCAGGCTTTGCGCCTCAGAAAAATTTCAGGGAGTGGGCGAATATGGGACGTATTGAGACGGAGTTATGCTGCGGCGAACGACGATATAAAATACAAAAACGTGTCGACGGCATAAAAACAAGATTTATAAAAATAGATAAAACTGAACTTAATGTCTAATCTGTCCCCGGTAAACACCTTCCGGGGACGCTCCGGGGACACCACCGGGGACGGGGTAAACCCGGTCTGTGACTATATATATTAAAGGTGTACCCGGTAGTACCCGAGAAATATATATATCTTTTTATTTTATATATCGCGTTGTGTGTATATATAGACATAAAAGGGGTAATAAAAATATATGGCATGGTATGTCGATTTTTCCGGGTACACCGGGTACAGTTATACACATTTTGTTGGTATCACTGACTTTTCAGAGGGTAAAAGGCCGATTCTTCCGGGGACGCTCCCGGGGACAGCCAGGATACACCACCGGGGACAGCGTAACGGCAGACATAGAAAGAATGGAGGACGAAGATGCGGTGAAGGTAATCAATAACAGAATTGTTGCGTGTAGTAACGCGGAGCTTTTCCTGTGTTACCTAGAGCGTGGACTTGACGATGTGATGCCATATTACGAGTACAAATTTCGATGCAAGCAGTGCGGCACGGTGATTACAGAGGAGGAGGAATAGCACGATGAAAGCCCTGTCCCTGTTCTCCGGCATCGGAGGGCTTGACCTTGCGGCGGAGGCCGCGGGAATAAAGACTGTCGCGTTCTGTGAAATAGATCCGTTCTGCCGCGAAGTGCTCGCAAAGCACTGGCCTGGGGTTCCGATTTTCGAGGATGTGTTCGCGTTGAGGGGTGAAGATGTTGGAACAGTCGATGTTATTCACGGAGGGTTCCCATGCCAGCCGTTTTCTTTGGCGGGAAGGCAGAGAGGACGAGATGACGAGCGTTATTTGTGGCCGGAGTTTTCGCGGCTGGTCGGAGAAATTAAGCCTCTTTGGGTCGTTGCTGAGAACGTACCTGGAATTTATAAGCACGACGTCGCCGGAGCTGTTTGTGAGGACTTGGAGCGTCAAGGTTACGCCGTCGGGATTTGGAATTATGAGGCTGCGTGTGTCGGAGCGCCGCACCGCCGGTCGAGGGTCTTTTTTGTGGGGCACGCCCAGGATGTTCCCGACCGCTACGGTCTGCGGGAACAACAATCGCAAGGGGGCATCTGCGAAATCGGGAGACGGGCTAGCGACGTTCGTGAAGATGTGGCCAACGCCGAAAGCGGGAGACTCTATCACGGGGATGACCGCGAAGACGTCGGGAAGACCGCTGGAGAAATCAACGCACCTGACGACTCAGGCGAAGCTTTATCCGAGCCGCAATTCGGCTCCGCCGGGTGCGATAGCTGGTGGCTCCTTGAACCCGACGTGGGTCGAGTGGCTTATGGGGTTCCCCGCCGGGTGGACAGACTTAGAGCGCTTGGGAACGCAGTCGTGCCAGCGCAATCGTTCCCAATCTTCCAAGCAATAGTGGAGGCCGAAAGCATGAAGGAGGAACAAAAATGCATAAACACTTTGCAAGTGTAAGCTGGGGAAAGGATAGCTTGTGTATGCTCCTGATCTTACTAGCGAAAGGAGAGCCTCTTGATGAAGTTGTTTTTTTTGATACAGGGATGGAATTTCAGGCTATATACGACACCAGGGATAAAGTCCTCCCCATGCTGAATGAGGCCGGAGTTGCTTATACCGAGTTGTACCCTGAGAAGCCTTTTCTTTGGAATATGTTTGAGCGCCCGGTAACGGAGCGAGGCGGCGGCACACATAATGGCTATTCGTGGTGCGGTGGCCGTTGCCGTTGGGGCACTACAGAAAAACTGCGAGCGTTGGATGCACACTGCAAGGGAATTGTGTATGTGGGACTTGCTCATGATGAGTGCGAGCGTCTAAAAAAAGAACGTGCTGACAACAAAAGATTTCCTCTTGCCGAATGGGGCATTTCTGAGGGTGAAGCCCTTATTTATTGTTACCAGCAAGGACACTGGTGGTTTGAAAGTGGTGTCTATCTGTATGCGATGCTTGACCGTGTTTCTTGTTGGTGCTGTGCAAATAAAAACCTGAAGGAGCTGCGCAATTATTACAGATATCTGCCGCAGTATTGGAAAAAATTAAAAGAACTACAGGCCCGTACCAGCCGACCATTTAAGAAAGATTTTTCTTTATTTGAGCTAGAAGAGCGGTTTCGGCAGGAATTTGCCGGTTATCCCATAACTGTTCACGCGCATTAAACCGCGCATTTAACCGGAAATTTAACCAAGCAGGAGTTAGGAAAACTGCACCACAACTGATAAATTCAAAGGAGGATAAAACAATGACACAGCATACGCCTGGACCGTGGAAATTGCATGAAAAGGAAGCACAATCGTACTTTTGTAGCGAGTATACTGCAATAGTACGGCCTCGTGAGAATGGCGGGCACTTCGCTCAGATTGCGGATGTATACGGCTGGAGGCTTCCGGAAGGCCAGGCGAACGCGCGCCTTATCGCAGCCGCTCCGGATATGGCCGATGCACTGATTGAGTGCTGCGAAACTTGCGAGAAAAGTGGTTGTGGCAGCTGTTCGATTGGAAGGGCTCTCAGCAGAGCAGGTATCAGCTTGCCGGAATGCTGGGACGGGTTGTGGATACGTAAATCTGAAAAGTAAGGAGCGATTTAATGTCCAGGAGAGTGAGCTATGTCCCAAAGATGGTTGCGAAAATAGAAGATGTGCTGTTGCTGTTTGCGGATTTTTGCCCTACGGGGCTGGCTTGCTTTTTTGGTTCAGCTCCGTTGCCTGATACGGAGGAGCTGGCTCTCATGCTTGCCGCGAAATACTGTCCGACAGAAGACGCAGGACGCGTGAGCGGAGGCATGGACGTGCCGAGGCAACAGGTCGTTGTGGAGCAGGCGCGCGAGGTGGAAGATGTGATCGAAGTTGTTGGCGGTTTTTTTGCCATACAGAAGGTTTTTTCTCTTTATCAGGCGGAGAAGCCGGATAAGGCGCGTATGTTAATGGAGATGTCTTTCATTGGGCGCAGTTTCAAGTATCCGTCGGCGGATGAGTTTGCATACAAGTATCACATGAGCACGCGGCAGTTTTACCGCTGCAAGGAGTACGCGATAAGGCAGATCGCCTGGGAGGTTTACAGGCGGGCTTCGCTGTCATAATCCGATGTCGCAAATCATGTCACAAATCATGTCGCATTTTATGTCATAAAATATGTCAGAGACAGAGCAAGGAAAATATGATACTTTGTTATCGTGACGTTTTCAGGCCGACAGGACGCGCCCTCAGGCAGAAGACAGACAAACCCCGCACCGTGAGAGACCGAAAGGCAACTCAAACGGAGGCGGGGTATTTTTAATATTCCTCAAGAAGTATCCCGATGATAAGAGAAATCACAATAGAAAGTATCTTCGCAAGAATTTTGCCTGGTATTGTTGTAGGCTTGCTGGATAAATAAGATAAGACTATATCAACTGTTAGATCGATGAGAATTTTTTTCATTTCTTTACCTCTCGTGCATGTTTTTTACTATGCATCGAATATATTTGAAAATTTACCTGATCCCAAAAAGGGGTTTATTCCGCTTATAGTCCGTGTTTTTGGGGTGTCTGGGAGGTGACGGCAGTGGCGCGTAGGAAGAAGGAACCCGGAGAGCTTTCACATCAGGAGGAGCTGTTTGTGGCGGAGTACCTGAAGGACTACAACGCCACGGCCGCGGCCGTCAGGGCAGGATATGCAGAGAGCACAGCCAAGGCGAAGGCTCCTCTGTGGGTGAATCGGGTTAGCAGTTACAGAGTCGGAAAAGGTCGGATTTTTGAGGCAATCAACTTGGCCCGTATGGAGCGTATGGAGCGGATCAAGATTGACCAGGATTATCTGCTTTTGAACGCCGCGGAGATATTGGAGCGCTGTATGCAGCGATCGCCGGTGGTGAACGCTTTCGGCAAGCAAGTGGTCGATGAGGGCGGCAATAATCTCTGGCGCTTTGACTCGCAGGGGGCAAATAAGGCTATTGAAAACATCGCCAAGCTGCTGGGTCTCAATAAGGAACCGGTGCAGCAGGGTGCAAATAACCTGATTTTAGCTGACCAGAACTCGTTGATTTATAAGGCCGTGCTGGATACTGTGCGCGATACGGCGAAGGCGGTGCGTCAGGGAGCCGTCTTTGGTGGTGATCACGCCCATGAGGGCGATAAAACGGAGGTATAGAGATGAAGTACACAAAGAGGCCGGTGGAGATCGAGGCTGTAAGGTTTGAGGACAGCGTGGAATGTTTTGATAAGCTGCAAGCGCTGGGGCTCGACCCGGCGCGGATCGGGCGTGACGTTGAACCGCCCGTTCTTCGCATTGATACGCTTGAGGGTGAGATGACGGCGCAGCTTGGCGACTATATTATCAAGGGTGTTCGGGGCGAGTTTTATCCTTGCAAGCCGGATATTTTTGAAGAGACGTATATCCCCACAGGTAAATGCGACTGGAAGGTTCGTTTAGAGCTGGAGTACAAGGAACTTTCAGAGCGTGTCGAAAAACTTGAGGCAATGCTTGAGAAGTACCGTGCAGGTATTTTGGGTTTTAAGCCGAACTGTTCTTATGACCTGCTGTATGAGCAGCTTGTGTATATGAAGAACTATCTGGCGGTGCTTGAGAAAAGAGCAAGGATTGAGGGGCTGTAAGATGAACAGTGTGGATCAGATTATCGAGGCTTATAAGCGGGGGCTGGAGGATGGGCGGCGCGAGGTCGGGGCATATCCTTATGGCGTGGGTGTGCTTCGTCGTCAGCGGTCAGGGGGATATACAAATAGTCCTCCGTTTGATACCAGCAGGGATTTCTGTACGTCGAATACGCCGCGGTGATGCGCTTTGGCTGACGATATTGAGGATGTGCGGCGGATGGCTGATGCTGAGGCGCGGCAGGCGTCCTCGCTGGTGGAATTTCGGAGATATAATTTAGCAGCGCCGGACGATGTGGAGGCGGCACCATTTCATGAGGAGTGGAGCCGCCTCCTTTTATTTGGCCGTATGCATGAGGCAATCGAGGGGTATCGCGAGTCGGCAAAAGACCAGTATGTCTTTCAGGGCTTTTCGATGTTTTGCCTCAAGTATCCTGCTTATGAACGCTCTTATATCGTCTTTGTATGCGCAACGGCTACTATTGCGGCCAACAAGCTGAGGGCTATTACGCGGCGCTTTCAGTCTGCGGAGTGCAATGGTATGCGGCTCCACGTGGAGCGTGTTATCGAGGACTCAGGGAATGCTTTTCAGGTGCTCTATAAGGACGGTATGCAGGTGCGTATCGAAGCTTATGGCAAGGGGTCGTCTATCCGCGGGCTTGTCTGGGGGGCGAAGAGGCCGGATATTATTATTCTCAACGACCCGCAGGATCCGGACGATATGTATAGTCCGGCGACGTTGGAAAAGGACTGGGACTGGTTTTTAAGCGACGTTATTTTTATGGGCAATTCGACGCGGCTCTTTGTTATCGGCAATAACCTTGGGGCGCTTTGTATTATCGAACGTATTTTTGCCAATGCGCGCGAACTGGGTTTTGATTGCCGGCGGTATCCGGCGCTGGATGACGACGAGAAGAGTACGTGGCCGGCGAAGGTTTCCGCGGAGCAGCTTATCGCGGAACGCGAAAGTTTCCGGGCTATGGGTAAGATTGACTGGTGGATGCGGGAGAAGATGTGCCGCGTGATGGCAGACGAATCACGGCCTCTGAAGCCTGAACTGTATCAGTATTACGACCCGTTTACCTATGATATGAAAGGGTGCGTCGTCAAGGTGGCGCTTGACCCGGCTATCAGCGAGAAGAAGGATGCGGATGAGTCCGTTATCGCGGCGGCCGCGATTAGCGATGACGGGCACACGGATATTCTTGAGATAGACAAAGGGCGGCGCAATCCCTATGAGATTGTGGACGCGCTGTTTCGTGTTGTGGCTCGCTGGAATCCGGCTATGGTTGGAATTGAGACTGTGGCATATCAGGAGATGCTGGCGCAGGAAATTGAGCGACAGCAGGTAAGGCGCGGTATTTTTTTCAATGTGGTGAGGATTCGCGGCATGAGGGGCAGAGCTGCCGCGTCGAAGGAGCAGAAGATTCGTATGCGGCTTCAACCCAAGCTGGCTGTGGGAGCCATTCGGCTGCCGAAGGGAGCGCCGTGGGTGCCATCGCTGCTTTCGCAGACGAGGGAGTTCCCATATGGGGCGCATGACGACATGATAGACACTATAGCGATGTTGGATGATGTAAGGGCGGATTTGCTTGTTCCAAACTTCGACCAGCATTTATGCATATGCGGGGAGTTTGTCGTAGCGAAGAACTGGCCGCAGTGGTGTTCTCTCGTGGCAGATCCGACGGGAGAGACGTCTATGCTGTTTTTGACCTGTTCGCCGGAGGGTAAGCTGTATGTTACGGAGCAGATTTTTTTCAAGGGGACGCCGGAGGCGCTTTTTCGCAGGTATCGCGCTGTGATGGGGTCGCGGCGTCCGATTATGACCGCGGCTCCGGCTGTGATGTTCAAAGCGAATCCGATTTCCGGCGAGGTGTGGGCTTCGAGTTATACGGCGGCGGGTTTTTCTCTCTGTACAGGGCCGGATGACTGGGGGGCGCAGCTTACGGGGCTGAATCAATTGTTTTCTGTCCCATACAGCGGCGCTTTGCCGAAGCTGCGGATTTTTCCGCGCTGTAAGCGACTTATCTGGGAGCTGTATCACGCTGTGGCGGGCGAGCAGGCGCAGCCTGACAGGAAGAGTATTCAGGCGCTTATGTTGCTGCTTTCGTGCGGCCCCAGGTGGCGAGATATGGTCTCTATGCCTCTGCGCGGCGGCAGGGCTATAAAATATCCGCCGCGTGATGTTCCGTAGGAAGTCCGTAGGAAGGATGTGATGTTTTGGCGATAGATGATTTTGGCGGAGAGAGTCCGCGTTTGCCCTCTGAGCGGTCGGAGTGCGGCGAAGTGGCGGGGCGCGCTGATATAAAGCAGATTGCGCTGAGGGTTGTGAAGAGCGATATTTCCACCGCGAAGAACGCCAGCGATGCTGAGAAGGCGAAGCGGTCGCGATTTTACAGTCTTTACCGCGCGCGCGGAGATGAGGGCAGGAGTGAGCGAGACAGGCGCAGCGCTTTCACGAGTTCCGACGTAATGAATTGTATTGAGTGGATTATGCCGGATATGATGAAAGCCTTTGCCGGCAATCGCAAGGTTATCGCGGTCGTTCCGCGCGGAGCGGAGGACGTGAAGAAGGCGGAGAAGATAGAAAAGCTGCTGAACTGGCAGTTTATGCATCAGTGTCAGGGTTTTCTGACTTTGCAGGCGTGGATTAAGGCGGGGCTGGTGTACGGTATCAGTCATATCAAGACGGGCTGGGACGAACAGTACGCGCGTGAGGGCTTTGCGCAGCCGGAGGTTATCGAGCCTGATTTTCTGCGTATGGTAGAGGATGATTCTATTGAATCGCTGTCGTATCTGGATGTCTACGATATGCCTGTGCCAACTCAGGCAGCGGGAATGCCCAACGCGCTTTCTTTCGGCTATTCTCCGGAGCGTATCGAGACGATGCGCGTCTACACGGATGTGCGGGGCGAACGGAAGATCAAGAGCTATTCAGGGCCGAAGCTGGAGGTGATAGCTCCAGAAGATTTTCTTATAGACCCGGAAGCAAAGGATGTGGATAGCGCCCGTTATGTGGTTCATCGCGTTGTGCGCACTGTTTCTTATTTGCGAGAGAAGGAGCGGGACGGCGTTTATTCCAATATCGACCAGGTTGTGAAGCTATCGGCGGGCGACGACGGCACGGATTATGACGAGACGGAGGCGATATCGAGACTGCATGACTCGGCTTCTTATTCGGCTATGAGCGGCGGCGATATGGATAACGAGGCGCATCAGGTAGGGCGGCGCAGGGTGGACGTCTTTGAGTGGTGGGGCGAGCTTGACGCCAGCGGGGACGGACGCACGGAGTCGTATCTGGTGGTGATGTGTAAGGATACGATTATCCGTATGGAGAAGAATCCCTATGCGCACGGCAAGTCGCCTTTTGTCGATCTGCTGCCGATTCCAGATATTTTCAGCTACGAGGGTATTGGCTACGCGGAACTGGCTGGGTCTCACCAGGAGGTCAAGACGGCGGTTATCCGGCAGCTTTTGGATAACGCATCTTTCACGAATAATCAGATGTGGGAGGTAGACGAGAATGCCGGTGTGGATGTGGAGGCGCTGGCCAGCCCGTTCCCTGGAAAGGTTATTTTTACGAACCGGCTGGGCGGTTTCAAGCCTATTACTCCGGCACAGCTTGACGCCTCATCTTACAACCTTATCGAGTTCGCGCAGGGGCAGCTTGAGCAGTTGACGGGGGTAACTCGCTATAATCAGGGACTTGACGCCAAGAGTCTCAATAAAACTGCGACCGGTATATCGGCAATAATGGACGCTTCGTCGAAGCGCAAGGAGCTTATCGCGCGCACGATTGCCGAAACTGGGCTGCGGAAACTTTTTATGAAGATGTTGCAGCTTAACCAGCAGTTTATCGACCAGAATATCGTAATCAGGCTTTTCAATGAGCCGTTGGAGATCAGCCCGGACGATCTGGCGGGGAATTTCGACGTTTCTGTGGATATCGGCAGTTCTGTGACGGACGACGATTCACAGGTGCAGCAGCTGCTTCTGATGATAGAGAAGTCGCCGTTTCTTATGCAGCTTGGCATTATGCGGCCGGATAATGTTTTTGCCGCCTGCAAGAAGGTTCTCGATATCTGGGGATATAAGAATACAGAGGTATATCTTGCAAACCCGCATGATACCGAGGTCGCGCGGCAGGCGATGGCGGCAATTGCCCGGCTGGCTCAGTTCGTGCAGGGTACAGGGCGGATTCCGCCGGTACAGGTTGTCACGCAGGTATTACAGGCGGCCTACGGGGCGCTTGCAAAAATAGCGGGGGCTGTCCCCGAAGGAGGAGTGGCTACGGATGGCACAGGAGAAGACGGAGCGCCAACGCAGGATCGAAGCGACGCAGAGGGACGCGCTGGTCAGTTTGCACCCGCTGTTATCGCGTCTCGATATGGACGCGCTGCGGAAGCTGGAGGCGTATTACCAGCAGGAAGCGCACAACAGACTGTTTAGTATAGCGCTGGAAGATCGCGACGAGCTTGTCGGCGAGGTGGCGAAGATTAAAGGAGCGCGCGATTTTATCCAGAGGCTGGGATTTATGCGCTCACGGGCGGATGCGCTTGTCGCCGGAGAGGAGCGCGGCACGGAATGACTAAGGTAAAGATTTTTCACGCGCCGCTCCAGGCAATGGCACGTGACTGCGGGAATATCGTAGGAATAGAGTGCGACGGGCATTCCTGCGGAGTCAGGGGGGACGGGGGCGCGGATATTGTCTGCGCCTCTGTTTCTTTATGCATGGAGATGCTGGAAACAGGGCTGCGTCAGGTGATCCCAGACGTTGATGTGAGCATTACGGAGTCTCGCCTGCGCGGGTATAAGTCCATTCGCTGGGAAGCGACCGAGAGCGCAGATTTCGCGCGATTCATCGCCGCTGTCGTGGCGGTTACGCTGAGGAATATTGCCGCGACTTATCCGCGGAATGTTTCTATTGAAGAAATTGAGGAGGAAAAGTAGATGACACGGAGAATCAATCTCAGCTTTTTTGACGGGCAGGGGTATGTGGATATGGGGGACGAGGATTTTCAGAAGGCGATGGACGAGATCCGCTTCGCCGGTTTTAACGACGACGCTTCTGTAGAGGACGCCCCTCCGGCGAGCGACTCGGATAATGATGTCACGGAGGACGCCCCTGCCGCTGAAGATGCGCAGCCTGTTGAGGGTAAACCCGCCCCTTCGCCGGAAGGACAGCCGTCCAGTGATGAAGGAGAGTCTCAGCCAGAATCTCCGGCTGGTATTCCACAGCCGCTGGTAGAAAAGTACGCTCCGATTATCGGCGCGCTGGAGAACGACCCTCAGTTCAGGGCGGCAATGGCGGACGCGATCGCCGCCCGCCGAAGCGGCAATATCCCCGCTGCCGCTCCGCAACCGGAACGGCAGTCGCCGCCGGAGGAGGATAAGGAGCCTGTTTGCGGCGATGATGAGCTGCTTGAGGATTTCGAGAAGCGCCATGCCGAGTGGGAGAAGCGTCAGCAGGATAAAAAGGTGCGCGAAGAGGTCAATAGGGCGTTTTCTGAACGTCAGGCGGCATTTCTGCGCGAGCAGGCGGCGCGCAGGGCGCAGGAGGTCAATTCGCTGTTACGCGCAGATGCGGAGGCTCCTGCGGTTGGGGAATTTTTTAAAAGCAATCCCGCGCCGCCGAGGCTTGCCCAGTTGATGAATGAGGATCCCGACGTGTTTATGTACGTCTATGACGGCATGAGGCAGATTATCGGCAAGGGGAATTATTTTGCAGATGTTTTAGCCTCCAGGCGCGGCGGAGTGTCCGCGGCTCAGGGGCGCGCAGCCAGCGCGCCGGCCGCCGCCGTTGCCGGAAGGAGAGCGGCTCCGGACGCACGGACTCAGGTAAAGAGTCCGCCTGCGCCGTTTACGGAAACTGGGGGTGTTAAGAGGGGAGGCGGTGACGCCGGGCCGGATTTTTTGAACATGACGGATAAGGAGTTCGCTTTATATATGGAGCGTATCAAGATGCAGGGGCTGTAAAGGAGGACGAATATGGATATTAAGATTAAGCTTGTAAATCTGTGTTTCTTTGATGTGAACACGAGCAATTTCCCCACGGAAATTAAGAATTATTACGACAGGGTGGCGCTGGCTCAGGCTATCCCTTTCCTGCCGTTCCGCAAGTGGGGTCAGAAGCGGCCGCTGCCTAAGAACAGGGGCAAGGTAATTGAGTTCCGCCGCTGGGGGCTGTTGGCTCCGGCGACGACTCCGCTTTCCGAGGGTATTACCCCGGTCGGCAGCAGCCTGTCGCATGAGACGATTACTGCTACTGTTGCTCAGTATGGTGACTGGATCCCTCTGACGGATCAGGTGCAGGATCTGGCTATTGACCCTGTGCTTACTACTGTGGTACAGGCTCTTGGCGAGCAGCAGGGGGAGACGTTGGCGATTCTCTCACGTAATCAGATGATGTCTGGTACGAATGTAAATTACGCCGGCGGCGTGGCGGCCAGGAGCGCCGTGGTGGCTAAGGTGAGCGCTGCGGATTACGACAGGATTATTCGCAAGCTGAAGATGAAGATGGCGAAGCGCCACACGGAAATCATTCTGCCGACGGTGAAGATCGCCACGCAGCCGATACGAGCCGCCTATATCGCGATTGTCAGCCCGTACACTGTTACCGATCTGGAGGCTCAGCTTGGATCGTCCGGTTATGTGCCGCGCGAGAAGTATGCCAGCGGGATGGCTCTTGAAGGAGAAGTCGGAGCGTATAAGGAAATACGCTTCATTGAATCTACGCACGCAATGGTTTATGAGGACGCTGGGGGCGATGTCGCTTCGGGTTGTAAGTCCACTTCCGGTACGAAGACCGACGTCTATGTGGATCTCATCTTCGGCAAGGAGGCCTACGGCGAGACGATGGTCGGCGGCAAGGGGACGCACAGCGTCATTATCAAGACGCACAAGGATGACGATACGAGCGATACCTCAGACCCGCTGAATCAGCGCGGAACTGCGGGGTGGAAGGATTATTACACGGCGAAGATTCTGAATGATGACTGGCTCGTGCGCTATGAGCACGCGGTCGGCAATTAAGAAATAAGTGAGGTGTGAAGAATGACCTGGCCATTTGAACAGGAGTGGGAGGATTACAAGGCATCCGCCGCGAATGTGGCGATTGTTTCCGTTGCGTTTACAAGCGGCACGACTAAGACATCTGACGCTGGCTTTGAAGACTGTCATGTGGGTACGATTATCATTTCGACGGTCTCATCAGCGACTACGGTTTATCTCGTTACAGCGGTGGCCGAGGACGGGAAAATCTCAGGAAAACAGATCAGCAACGCTTAGGCGCGGTTAGGCGGCGGCGGCGGAGGGGATACCTTCCGCCAGTTTTTTGTATAGGAGAGGATAAAGATATGAGCGGATTTTTTGAGACAGGCAAAGGTTATATGGTGCGCGTTACAGACCTGCATTCTCCTGATGCCGAGACGTTTTCCGTCTCGCTGAACGATCTTGCGGGCAGGTATCCGACGAATGAGGATGTGGAGATGCCTGGCGAGTTGATTAATGTGTTGCTTGACGCGACGGTGCCGCATGAGGTTATCAAGATGGAGCGCGGGTTTCCAAAGGTTGTTGGTATGAAGCTGCGTCCGCGTTTTTCCGTGACGCCGGTAGGGCTGACGGCAACTCCTGCCGCGGATGCAACTCTTATTACTCCGGGTGTGTCTTCGGCAACAGGATTTTTAGGCGGCGTAACCGCGCCCTCCGATGACGGAGCCGCGCCTTTTGACCCGCGCGAAGGGGTAGAGCCGGAGCCGGAAGCCGAGGCGGGCGCGGATAGGCAAACGGAGCTGGCGGATATGCGAAAAGGGGCGCTGATTGATATCGCTCAGGGGCACGGGCTAAGTTATTCGGAGAAGAACTCTAAGTCCGAGATTATCACCGGGATTCTCGCGGCGGAAGCCCAGAGTTAGGAGCGCGCTGTGAGCACCGTGAGGGATTTACTGTTGGAGATTAAGCGGCAGTTGGGTAAGGTGAATAACTCTGAGCCGGACGAAACGGACGTCTTTGCTTTTCTTAACAGGGCGCTTGAGGGTATCTGGAATTACGGCGCTCGTCTAAACTCTCCGGCGCTCATGAAGCGTGAAGCGTTTGTCTCGCAAAGCGGTACGGTGTTGATTCCCGGCGGCGCTATGAAGGTACAGAGCGTGCGCGAGCGCGACAGCGGGATGTTTGTGCCGAACGTATCGCTTGCCAGCGCGGAGGCGGTCGGCGCTGAAAGCGGGCAAAGGTGTTACGTTGCGTATCCTGACCGCGTGGATATATATCCGCTTGCGCTGCCGGTCTCTGTCGATATCGTCTATTTACCGGCTTTTTGTCGTCTGAAAGAACGGTCGGCAGAGCTGCCATTTCCGTCGGAATTGGACAACAGCGTGATTTCCATGGTGGTGGAGATGATGGGCGGCGGCAACTCCGACGAGCTGATGAGCCGGGTGCGGTACGGCAACGCCCTCAGCCGCTATTTCAGGCCGCGCGGCGCGGATTGTGTGGTCTGCCGCGGTCCGTGGTGAGGTGACTTGAGATGATGAAGGCCGGGGATGTGATGACGCGGACGCGGCTTTATGCGCGCGATATGCAGGGGGAGCGTTTTTCGGATTTTGAGGTTTTTGCGGCGATAAACGACGCGGTGCGCCTGCTGGCGGAAGAGGAGCTGCGCGTTTTCTCCGGCGCGGATTTCCGCCGCAGCTGTGATTTGGATACGGCGACGGCGGGATACGCGCTTTTACCGGAGGGCTTTCTGAGGGAGATCCGCGCCTTTGACGGCGTGGACGGCAACGAGCTGTTAAGGGTTCACAGCGATGAGCCGGGCGATGGCGAGTATGCAATCCGAGAGGGCGTTTTACATTCCGGCTGTGATAAGGTGACGCTCTGTTATTACGGGCTGCCCGCCGAGGTGCGCGCCCCAGACGACGATTTGCGCCTCTCTGAAAAAACGCTTCCGGCCGTTGCGAAGATGGCGGCGGCTATGCTGTCCGGAGGCGACGCGGCCGCCGTTCAGACGGCGCTTTATTTCACAGGGCAGAGCGCGGAGGCGGCCAGTTCGGGAGGTGAACAGCGTGACTCGGGCTGAGATGGTTTCTATGCTGCGCACGCTGTTGTGTGATTCTCAGGC
>JAUNJZ010000074.1 GCA_030533085.1 Synergistaceae bacterium | reverse complement strand
CAGAAGAGGAGGCAAGAATGATGACGTATCTTGAACAATTGATGGGC
The DNA here is from genome assembly GCA_030533085.1 of Synergistaceae bacterium. GTDB lineage: Bacteria > Synergistota > Synergistia > Synergistales > Synergistaceae > JAUNJZ01. The sequence continues at coordinate 4,041 of JAUNJZ010000074.1, read as the reverse complement.
GCAATTAAGTTTGATAAAAGTCTGTCCATGACGGAAGAGCAACAGGAAAAATTTCGTTTTGAATTACCGGAGATGATTTTCGGGACATTCTGTCCAGGGGAGCTTCTTAGCGGCGCTCCTATGCCGTATGCCTCCGGTGCATGCGCGTCCACCTGCCCCCGCCCCTGCTGCGAGTGCTGGAACACGGAGGCGGAGTAATGACGTATTACGGAAAGCTGATGAGCTTGATGAATATTGATTGGGGGGCGCTGACAGAGAAGCAGCAGGAGAGTCTTGCGCGCGTAATCGACTGTGGGATTTACAACGTTTGCCCCGGTGCCCTTTTCGACGGCGCTCCTCAGCCGAATGCCGCCGGTGAATGTGAGTCGCCCGGCCCCTGCTTCAGATGCTGGAATCAGGAGGCGGAGTAATGGAACAACTAGCGCAGAGCGAGTTCTTTTATTTGCACGTCGCGCCGAATTTGACGCTGGTCAAGTTTGTGTTTTTTCTTGGGATTTTCGGATTGGTCGGCGTTGTCGCGCAGTCGGTGCGGATTGCGCCGGCGGCGGAGGAAAGGGAGGATGGTTGCCATGAAGAAAATCTACGAGGATGATCGTGGTTTTCGCTACCGAGTTGAAGCTGGAATCGGCGGTCAGGTGTTTAAAGCACGATTCATTAAACCGGGAAAGACCACCGGGCATTGTGTTCGTATGTTGCCATGGCGGGATTCGTTTGATGCGGCGCAGAAAGATCTCAATCTATACGCCGAGCGAAAAGGTATGCGCGAGGTGTCAAATGAGTAGTCGCTATTTTTATCGGGGACATGAAGTTTTCATAGGAGTATCGCCGAATATCCGCATCGAGGGCGGTAATTATTATTGTTCGCTGTGGCGATCAATAGACGGGCAGCTGCACCGCGTAGAAATCTCCGCGCTTCCGGACCGTAAAACGAAAGCGTCCGCGCAGCGGGATCTCAACAAGTGGGCAGAGTCAAAGAAGCTGAAGGAGGCATGAGAGGATGGAGACAGAAGCAAAGAAATACCTCTATCGTGGCAAGGTGCTCCGCGTCGAGGCACGGGAAGCCGTGAATTATACAGTCTATGGCGCGCACTTCACCGACTCCAAGGGCTTCCTGCGGCTGCTCTTGCTCAACGACGAGCTTTTCATCCGGCAGAGCCGCGAAGAGGCGCAGTGCGACCTTGACGCTTTCGCGGAGCGGCACGGATTAAAGGAGGTGGACGACAAAGATAAGGGAAAGAAGAAAGGCCCTTCCAGCGCCAACTGAAAGAGCCAATGGACAAGAAATCTAACTGTTGAAATTATAACACAGGGGGCTTGAAGATGGAAAATCTGAAAAAAACAGTATATCTCTGTCACCCGCTGCGCGGCGCGCAGCCGCACACGCGGGAAAAAACAGAAAAAAATATAACAAAAGCCACGGCGATATGCAGGGCTATCGCTCAAAAAGGCGAGGTTGCGCTCTTTTCCCCGCTGCATGCTTTCAGCTTTCTGGATCCATTGACTGTCCCATACGACGACGCGATGCAATACTGCTTCCTGCTGCTCAGTACCTGCGATGAGATGTGGGTATGCCCCGGAGATAAAACCTCTCAGGGCTGTCTGGACGAAATCAGGCTTGCCAGACGGCTGGGAATCATCACGAGGTATCTTTCCCTGGCTGACCTGCAAGCGATGAACTATGAGCCTGATTGACGTAATCAAGGGATGTTTTAGACGCGAAAAACCGCGCGCATGGTCGCCGGCATCAGCAACGCCGGCATCCAGCGCCAGGTGCGCCGACTGCCGGCACTTTGACCGGCCCGAAGGCGGGAATACATTCCTGCTTTCAAACTTGCGCCGTTGTGCCGTGACCGGTGAAATGCGCTGGAAAGGCGACGATGCGGAAGATTGCGGATATTTCGATTTTTATGACAGAAGGCGGGATAGAAGTGAAGCACTACATAATAACTGAAAAGCAGCTGGACGGATTGAAGAAGGTAGTCGAAGAACTTTATGAGTTGCCGCACACAGCGGCCGAAAAGGAAAACGAGCAGATAGAGGCGGAGGGCGGCAAACCGATAGAGGCGCTTTGCGACATTTTTGCCTGCGCAATCTCCGAACTTCACCGTGAGCTGAAATTCCTTGTGGAGGATATCGAGATGCAGGAGGAGCGTACTTGCGAGCTTACCTCCATCCGCGAGAAGTGCCGCTGGCGTAAGCAGAGCGAGGAGCCAGCGCCGGAAGATACAATGGTGCTTATCCAGTATCTTGACGTAGATGGGTATCAGATCGCGTTGGCTCCGATGGAAGATTTTTACGACGAAGATGGCGAGCCTTGCTACTCAGATATCAAGTGGCGGCCGCTGGATCTGCCGGAGGAGGCTCCCTTATCCAGAGAAACAGGAACAACCACACAGCAATTATGAAGAAGAAAGGAGGCGGTAAAGATGGGGCTGATAGTTGATCTTTTCGCAGGCGGCGGAGGAGCGTCCACTGGAATAAAAGAGGCTTTGGGACGAGGTCCCGATATTGCCATAAATCACGACCCAGAAGCGATCGCGATGCACGCGGCCAACCACCCGGAGACACGGCATTATTGCGAGAATATCTGGAAGGTCGACCCGCGAAAAGCAGTCGACGGGAAAGAAGTCGATTTTCTCTGGGCTTCGCCGGACTGCAAGCATTTCAGCAAAGCCAAAGGCAGCAAGCCGAAGGATAGAAAAATTCGTTCGCTCGCCTGGTCTATTATTCGCTGGGCGGCATGGACAAGTCCGCGAGTGATCGCGATGGAGAATGTGGAAGAATTTCGCGATTGGGGGCCGCTAGACCGCAGTGGGATTCCAATCAAAGCTCTTGCCGGTACGACGTTTATCAATTTTGTTAATGCCTTACATAAGTTGGGATACAAAGTGGATTATCGTGTTCTACATGCCTGTGATTACGGCGCTCCGACTATACGCAAGCGATTTTTCTTAATCGCCCGCCGTGACGGCATGCAGATCGTCTGGCCCCCAAAAACAAACGGCCCGGGTACTGGACGTCCATATAAAACCGCCGCCGAGTGTATAGACTGGAATATCCCATGCCCGTCAATTTTTGAGCGCACGATTCCGTTGAAACCCAACACGCTGCGCCGCATCGCGAAGGGCATCATCAAATACGTGGTAAACAATCCGAGCCCGTTCATCATCAAATTTCGTACCGGTGCGGTGGGGGCGGATATTATGTCTCCTATGCCGACGATTACGGCGGGAGGAGAGTCTAAGCGCCCGGCCGGAAGCCCTCACGCGCTCGGCCTGGTAGTGCCGGCGCTTGTGAAGCAGAATTTTTGCGACAAGCCATGCCAGGATGTAACGGAGCCGCTGCATACAATAACAACGCAGCATAATAAATTTGCGCTCTGTACAGCATTCTTGGCTCAATACCACGGTGAAACGTCGGAAAAGGGTATGCGCGGGCAGTCGTTGCTTAAACCTCTGATGGTGGTGGATAGCTCTCCGCGATATTCGCTCTGTGCCGCTAATCTCATAAAGAATTACAGCGGCGTCGTAGGGCAGCCTATGGATGCTCCGACCGGAACCGTCACATCAGTTGACCACCACAGCCTTGTCGCTTGCACCTTAATGCGGCAGTTTGGCACATCCAACGCGGCGGATATCAAACAGCCTATAGGTACCGTGATGCCCGACGGGTACGGCAAAACGGGACTTGTTGCCGCATTTCTTGATAAGTATTACGGTAATGAGCGTGTCGGCTGTAACCTCTTCGATCCGGTTCATACTGTAACTAGCAAAGATCGCATGAGTGTCGTTGAAATTTTTATCGATGGCGAATCTTTTGTTATCTCTGATATCGGCATGCGAATGTTGCAGCCGAAGGAGCTTTTTGCAGCTCAGGGCTTCCAAGGAGATTATGTGATCAACCTTGATATCAAGGGCAAGCCTTTGAGTAAGTCCGCACAGGTGAAGCTGGTCGGCAACAGCGTATGCCCTCCGATTGCGGCCGCGATTATTAAAGCGAACTGTGAATTTATGATGCCGGCGGGGCTGGAGGTAGCGTAGA